>JBBQUH010000011.1:0-78001 GCA_038212625.1 Gemmatimonadales bacterium
TGTGGAGCGCCTGCGCCGGCTCGTGACCAACAGCGCGCGTCCGGTGCAGTTCGTCTTCTCCGGCAAGGCGCATCCCGCCGACAATCCCGGCAAGCAGGTGCTGCAGTCGGTATACCAGTTCACGCGTGATCCGCAGTTCGAAGGACGCATTGCATTTATCGAAGACTACGGCATGCATCTCGCACACCTGCTCGTGCAGGGTGTGGACCTGTGGATGAACCTGCCGCGCGTGCCGCTCGAGGCGTCCGGCACAAGTGGCATGAAGGCCGCGCTCAACGGTGTGCCGCAGCTCTCCACCATCGACGGCTGGTGGGAAGAGGGCTATGAAGGCAACAACGGGTGGGCGATCGAGCCGGAAGTGGATGACGAGACGGGGGACGGCACGGTAGAGCGTCTGTACCAGCTGCTGGAGCAAGACATCGTGCCGCGCTACTACGACCGCGATGCGAGCGGCCTGCCGCGTCGCTGGCTCACCACCATGAAACACGCCATTCGTGTGGCCGGCCAGCAGTTCACCGCGCGGCGCATGGTGGAACAGTATGCCCGGGCCTACTATGCGCCATCCATTCTCGGGGATTCGCTGCCAGACGATCCACCAACGGCGTAACCGATGCACAGCTCGTCGCGGTCGTCACCGGGTCGCGAGGCGCCCGTGGTCCGGGCGACCGCCGGTGTTTCGCCCACCATTGTCCATCTGTCGGCGGAATACAGCCCGTACGCTCGGACGGGCGGGCTCGCGGAAGCCGTCAGGGGCCTGGCGAATTATCAGGTACAGGCCGGGGCGAACGTGGTGGTCTTCGTGCCGCTCTATCGCACGGTGCGGGACCACGCGCCCGATCTCGCCCCCTTGGGGCGTCCGGTCTCGATCAGTCTGGGGTTCCGCGCCGAAGAGGTGCGGTTCTTCCGTGAAGTGCAGCCACCACCCGGACCGAAAATTGTCTTCGTGGATGTCCCCAGCGCCTTCCGGCGCGGCGGCCTTTACGGAGAAGGCGGACGCGACTACGCCGACAATGCGCGACGTTTCGCGCTCTTTTCGCGCGCAGTGCTGGAAGGCATCCCGCGGCTCATCGCGGGGCCGGTAGTGATTCATGCGCACGATTGGCATGCGTCGCTGGCGCTCATGTATCTGCGTACGTACGACGATCTCAGGGCGCGCTACGCCGGCACACCCACCGTGCTGTCGGTGCACAACGCCGGCTATCAGGGACACTTTCCCGCGTCGCAGTTGAATGAATGTGGCATTCCTCCCGAGCTGTACAACTTCCGTCAGCTCGAGTGGTACGATCGCATCAACTTCCTCAAGGGTGGCCTCACCTTCGCGGACGTTGTGGTGACGGTGAGCCCGACGCACGCGCAGGAATTGCGCACACCGGGCGGTGGCTTCGGGTTGCAGGACGTCTTTCAGTGGCTGGGGAATCGGTTCACCGGGATCACCAACGGCATCGATCAAGCGATCTGGAATCCAGCCATCGACGATCAGATCACGGCCAACTATTCGCGCGAGAGTACGGTGAATAAGGCGCGCTGCAAAGCCGCGCTCCAACGGTCGTTCGGCTTGCCACAGCGCCGGCGCACGCCACTCTTCGGTCTCACCGGCCGCATGGTCGCGCAGAAGGGGCTCGATCTCATCCTCAACTCGCATCTGGTGTGGACACTCGATGCGCAGTTCGTATTTCTCGGCGCCGGCGACGCGACCTACGAGCGGGCTCTCACGCAGTTGGCGGCCGCGCGCCCGCGGCATGTGGGTGTCCAACTCGACTTCACCGACCGTCTGGAGCACCGCCTCATGGCCGGTGCCGACATCTTCCTGATGCCGTCGCAGTACGAGCCGTGCGGACTCACGCAGATGCGGGCGCAGCGGTACGGCGCCCTGCCGGTAGGTCGACGCGTTGGCGGGATTGCCGACACCGTGGAAGACGACGTGACCGGATTTTTGTTTGACGAGTTCAAACCGGGCGCCCTCGACTGGGGCATGTCCCGAGCCCTCGCTCGCTTTGCCAACCCCGACGACTGGGAGCCCCGCGTTTTTCAGGCGATGAGCCGCGACTTCGGATGGGAACGCTCTGCCGAACGCTACACCGCCGCCTACCGCCAGGCCGCCGAGATCGTCCGCAGCCGCGGCTGATCCGCGCTGGCGCAGTCTTCTACCTGGTCGTCATGCATTCCGTCGTCATTCATCAGCATCTGTATCAGCCGCCGCGCGAAGACCCGTGGCTCGAAGTCGTGCAGCCGGAACCATCGGCGGCCCCCGATCACGACTGGAACGCGCGCATCAACCGTGAGTGTTACGCGCGCCTCGCTGTCGCTGAAGCGCATCTCCGCGATGAGCGCGCCGCCGCCCGTGATCCCGATGCCCGCGCCGGTCTGGCCCGCATCGTCAATCTCTACGGGTGGTGCTCGTTCGATGTCGGCGCGACGTTGTGCGAATGGCTGGAGGCCGAGGCGCCTGCCACGTTAGCGGCCATGCAGGCCGGCGATGCGGCCAGTGTCCGCCGCTGGGGGCACGGCAACGCCATCGCGGCGCCGTATCACCATATCATTCTGCCATTGGCCTCGCCGCGCGAGCGCCGCACCGAAATCCGCTGGGGCATCGCGGATTTCCGCCGCCGCTTCCGACGCGAGCCCGAAGGCATGTGGCTACCCGAGTGCGCCGTGGATGACGACACACTCAATACGCTGATCGAAGAAGGCATCACCTTCACCATCCTCGCACCGTATCAGGTACACGGCCACCACGGCACCGGTATGCCGGTGCAGTGGCGCGGCGCGAACAATCGCACCATCGCCATTCTGCCGTATGACGGCTCGCTCGCTGGCGACGTGGCGTTCGGCGGCCTTTTGCAGAATGCGTCGGCACTCGCGCATCGGCTCACCGCGCGGCACGAGCATCAGGACCCCGCGCACAATCGATGTACCACGCTCGCCACTGATGGCGAAACGTTCGGTCACCATCACAAGGGTGGAGAGAGCACGCTCACCGAAGCGCTCGCCATGGCCATGCGGCAACCGGGCACCCGCGTGACGAACGCGGCAGCGATGATGGCGATGCATCCGCCCACAACCACCGTGGCGCTGGTCTCGCCATCGGCCTGGAGCTGCGCACACGGCGTGGAGCGGTGGCGCAACAACTGCGGCTGTCGCCTCGACCATCACAAGGCACCGGCGCAGCAGTGGCGGGGTCCCCTGCGTACGGCACTCACGGCCTTGTCGCAGCATGGTCACGAGGTGTTCGAGCGCGAAGGACGCACACTCTTTCGTGACGATCCATGGGACGTCCGTGACCGATACGGCGACGTGGTCTCCCGTGACGGTGAGACGCTCGTGGCCTTCGCCCGCCACGCCGTGCACGAGCAGTCCACGCCGCAGCAGGTGCAGCGGGCGCAGGAGCTGCTGGAACTCGAACGTGCGCTCCTGCGCACGTTCACGTCGTGCGCATGGTTCTTCGACGAAGTCGATCGCCTTGAAGTGCGCCAGGTGCTCCGCTATGCGGCGCGCGCGATCGAACTGACGGGCCTTGCATCTCGCCTGACACCGGAGTTTGTCCAGTGGTTGGCGTCAGCAACCAGCGGCGCGCCCAATGCGGGGAGTGCCAGTGAACTGTTCGTACGGGAAGCCCTGCCCCACCATGATGCCGCCTGGTGCGCGGCGGCCGCCGCCATCGCGAGCGCAGCGGCCAATCTGCCGCAGTCGCGCATCGCGACGTACGATGTGGCAACCATCGCACGTGCCGACAACGTTTGGTTGACCACACTGGTGCATCGCCGCACCGGCGCCATCACCCGCCTGACCGGATCGCCGCACGGTGCGGGGCCGTCCCTCACCGTGCGACTCAGCATGGAGCATGCCGAGCCGGGCGCAGAGCGAGAGATCAACGTGCACGAATTCCCCGATGCGATCGCACGAGTGATTCTCACCCCGGGAGCCCTCAGCGACGAAGCGATGCTGTCAACGCGGTAACCCGAGGCTTGCCTTACGTCGAACTCGGCGAGTCACTCTTTGCGCCACGTGACGGGTGTCAGCGGCCGTAGCGAACCCGCAGTCCCGCGTAAAACTGGCGATCAAACGCCGGCGTCCACAGCGCTGGGCGTTGCGCGAGCAGATTGTTCACACCGGCCGAGAGTTCGGTAAGATTCGAAATCGCCAACCGGAACTGACCATCCACCGACAGCAGCGCCCCCTGCCGGCCAATCACGCCCGATTCCGTTGAGAACGGTCCCGTGATCGGCGCGCCGGCGGGAATGCCTACCAGCGGGGCATTCCCCGTGTAGCGCACGGACATATCGGTGGCGAGCCCTTGCATCACCGACCACGAACGGGCTGCCTGCAAACGCGCAGTGTGCGTGGCACGACGCGTAAGAGGTAATCCGTCGTTCAGATTGCGTGCGCGCAGGAAATCATAGCCGAGGGAAACGTCCGTACCAGCATGCACGATGCGCACACCGGTCTCGATGCCCTGCATCCGCGCGCGGGCCACATTCACATTGCGGTAGATCTGAAACCCCGCCACGTTGTCGCCCTGATAGCGCCAGTCGATGAGATCCTGCACCGTGTTGGTGTAGCCCTCCACGTCGAATGACAGCACGGCGTTGGGCGCCCACGTGCCGCCCGCGCTACTGCTCACCGACGACTCCGGGCGTAACGTCGGATTCCCCACCAATGTGTAGCCACCCGCCGGATTGGTGAACGTGAACCGGATCTCCTTGAAACCCGGTGCGCGGAATCCACGAGCCACGTTACTGCGCAGGCGCAACTGCGGATGCACCTGCCACGCCACACCGAATGACGGATTGGTGGTCGCCCCCCACAATGTGCTGTTGGTGTGTCGCGCCCCCGCAGTCAGTAGCACTGGCCCCACGACATACGAATCGCGCAGGAAGACTTCCGTGATGTCTTCACGCGCGCTGTCACCGTCCACTTTGTCCGGCGCCACCAGTGTGCGGTGCGAACGCTGCAAGCCGGCGTCGATGGTATGCCCACCAAGCACGCGGGTGTACGAGGCGAGGTAGCGACCCTGACGCTCCTGCTGCTCGAGAGAATCTGCGGAGCCGCGAATGGGCAGCAACTCGCGCGACTGCCGGTACTGGTACACAAAACGCTGCTGGAACGCGCGCACCCGCACGCTGCCACCAAGCGCCGTGCCTGTGGCCTCAGCGAAACCCTGCACCCCGCGATTATCGATAAAGCCGTTGAATGACGCGTCAACCGGGAAGCGCTGCCGCTCCTGCGACCCCTGCATGTCGAGGCGCAAGGTCCAGCGATCGTTCAGCTTGTAGCGCGCGTCACTGCGCACGTCGAAAATTCGATTGAACGTGGAGCCTACGGCGTCATAGCCCGTGACGCGGTCCGACTGTCGCCAGCCGCCATTCGCGCGGAATCCCAGACGCCCCACGGTGTTGCTCAGCCCCAGCGTCGACTCGCGGCGTCCCAACCCGCCCTGTCGCGCCGTACCATCCATCGTAAACATCGGGGTCGGCGCCGCCTGCACAATGTTGATCACGCCGCCCAAGGCATCGCTGCCAAACTCCACGCTCGACGGGCCCTTCGTGACTTCAATCCGCTCGGTGGCCACGGTGCTGAGGCGCCCGATGTCCCGGCTTCCGATCAACCCGCCAGCAACCGGCTCGCCATCGACCAGCACCAGCACGCGCGAGTCATCGAATCCGCGAATGGAGATCGACGTCTTCGACGGCGGCGACGGCAACTCTTGCATGCCGGGCAATTGCCGCAGGAGCTGATTGGCCGACACGGCCGCCACGGCCTCCAATTGCTGCCGCGTCACCACGGTGACACTGCGAGGCGAATCGCTGGCGCGGATCACGCGTTGCCCCACCGTGGTGGTGAACACCGGCAGCACCGTAGGGAGCGCCACGAGACGCACGGTAATGGCCGAAAGTTCGCCCGCTTCGTCGGCAAGCACCACACGCTGCTCCCTGAAGCCTAACGCGCGCACGACCAGCGTGTCGCCCACCAACGAACCGCCCCCGCGCGCGGACAGGAGAAATGCCCCGCGTTCATCGGAACGCGTTCGCGATCCGGCCGTGCTCAGGCGCAACTCGGCGGAGAGCACGGGCGCACCGTCCCCCGCGCCGATGACCACGCCGGCCACTGTGCCAACCTCGGCGGAACCGCGACCCTGCGCCAACACGGCTACCACCGGCGTCGCGCTCAGCGCGAGCGCAATACTGGCGGCCGTCAGCAGCGGGTACCACCCCATGCGCGCTGCCCTCGCACTGCTCATCGGATGCGCGCGTACCGAATGGTCGGGAAGCCGGCCACACCGATATTGCTGTAGTAGTCGGTGACCTGGAGCTTGTAAACCCGCGTGCCCGTCTTTACGAAATACGTGTTGAACGACGCATGTAAACGGTCGTTGCCCGCGAGATTGTACCGGAATGGAGCACTCCGGTCAAACACGGAATTAGGAATAGGCCCCACCAATTGCGAAAGAAAGGCGGCATACTGTGGCGCATCGCCCGCTGCGGTCGCGTTGGCAAACGTGGGCGAGGCCGGTCCCGGATAGCTCCCCACGTTACAGGCCGTGTTGAGCGCGATCGCCAGCTGACTGGCTGCGGGGTTGAACGTGAAATCCCAGTTGCAGCCGTTCGGTGTGACGACGCCATTCGTCCGCAGGCTGATCGACCGCACCTGACTCTGTGGCGTCAGGGCCAGCGTCTGTGCCGCGCCGACCGTGGTGCCAGTCTGCAGTCGCGTCTCAAGATAGAGCGTGTCCACCTGGAACTGCGGCGTGAAACGAATACGCGTGGCACGCAGCAGCGCGAAGCTGCCATCGGCGAGTCGCAGCTTCCAGTAGTTGGCCGCATTCGCGGTCGGCACGCCGCCGAAGCTGAACAGGCCCTGCCGATTCTCCAAGAGGCGATCGGCCACGAAGAGACTGTCCGCAGGAATCTGGTCGGCTCGCACGGAATCGAATGCCGCCCGCGTGTTGGCCGCCGTCAAGGCGAGCACGGTCGCGTCAGTGACCGTTTTGTTATTGTCCAGACCCACACCCAGCACCGTTCGTGAAGCCGAACCCCCAATGGCCGCAGAATTCAGACGCAGCTCAAACCGGCGAAATGCGACGTCCCAGTCTCCGGTACGAGGTACCAACCCGCCTGACGTCAAACTGAAATACACCAGCGTGTCCGTGCTACTTGCGTTGATCGGGCCCACGGTGACGATCTCATTGATCGCCGCTTCTGGCGTCCCGGTGCTCGGCCCGGTGGGATCAGCTTCCGACTCACAGGCGCCAAGCGCCACCAATATCACCGCCGGCGCCACCGCGATAACGCGGCCCGCAGCACGACGTACCCGTCCGACCGTTCCCGAAACCATCAGCAGCTCACCAGAAGACAAAAGGAAACTCCGCTCGGTACGCGGCGAGGCCGCGCGCTCGAGAGGAGATTATCCGCCAGTCAGGCTCAACTGCATTGGTACTTCTATCAAGATTCGAGTAGGGGAAAACCCCAATGGCCTCCCGGTCAGGGCACCGACTGCCCGCGCATCGAGCTCGCCGGGGTGGGCGTAGTGACCGCCGAGGAGACCTCGCCAGAGCGCGGATCGCCGGTGAGCGGTGGCCCGAGCGTGGGCTCGCAGACCCCTTCCGCGGTCTCTCGGATGAGCTGATCCACCACCGCGCGCAGATCGCCGGTCCGGGCGTATGTCGCGAGCTGACGCTGCGCACTCGAACCCTCGGCCAGGATCGTGAATGCATACTCCACTTCCTTCCGTGTTCCCAGTTCGTCGAGCACATCGTCGAGAAACCACTCGATCAGCTCGCGAATGAGTACCGACGCCGGCATCTCTTCCTTCTTGCCGAAGTCGATCAACTTGCCGCCAAGCCCCCAGCGGACCGCGCGCCACTTGTTCTCTTCGATCAAGTCCGACGCATACACGCGGAACGTCATGTTGTCGCGCCGCAGCTTCCACATCTTGGCGACCACCGCCTGTAAAATGGCAGCGATACATACCGCCTCGTCCACCTTGGTATTCACATCGCACGCCCGGAATTCGAGCGTGGGATACAGATGGTGCGGGCGCACATCCCACCAGATTTTGGAGCCATCGGGGATGCTGCGCGTCTTCACCAGGGTGTCCACGAGGTCGGCGTAGTCACCCCACCCGTTCAGAACGCGAGGGACCCCCGTGCGCGGGAAATTCTTGAAGATGATGCTTCGGTAGGAATGCAGCCCCGTGTTGCGTCCAAACCAGAACGGCGAACTCGTTGACAGGCACAGCAAGTGCGGCAGGATGTACCGTGCCGCGTTCAGGCAATCGATACGGAACTCCTGATCTTCGATACCCACGTGCACGTGCGTCCCGAAAATCAGCAGGCGATGCGCCAAGTCCTGCAACTCCGCCTTGACCCCAAGATATCGCTCCTTGGGCGTCATCTCCTGATTCATCCAGTTGGAAAACGGATGCGTGCCGGCCGACGCGATGGTCAGCCCGTGCTGCCCGGCGGCCTTGATCACCAAGCCCCGCAGGTTCACCAGTTCCGAGCGCAGCTCGCTGATCGAGGAGCAGACCTTAGTCCCGATCTCTACCTGGCACTGGTGGAGTTCCGCCTTCACCTCGGCCAGAACGGCCGAGTCGCTCTGCATCAGGGCCTCAAATCCGGGCGTCAGGTCGCGGGTGACCGGATCGATGATCTGGTACTCTTCCTCAATACCTACCGTCAGACTCGGCGCTCGCATCATCCCCCCACGCCCACACGGGCGCTTCCATGAGCGGTGGACCAATCCACGGCGGCCCGGATGAAACCGCCGAACAAGTGTCGCGTGTGCGGGTCGGACATCTCAAAGACTTCCGGATGCCATTGCACCCCGACGAGGAACGCATCCCCTGTGCCTTCAATCGCCTCCACGAGGCCGTCATCAGCGGTGGCCGACACCACGAGATCGCGCCCCAGCTGCTTGATGCCCTGATGATGCATGCTATTGACCCCCACACGCGTGGACTCCAGCAATCGGGCCAATCTCGTACCCGGTACCACGTCCACCTCGTGCGCGATATGATCGCGCTCGAACCCCGCGGTGGGGAAGAAGTCGTGTTTGTGGAAAGCGGCATTTTGTGATGCCAGGTCCTGCCAGAGTGTACCACCGCTGGCCACGTTGATGACTTGGAGTCCACGACAGAGCCCAAAGACCGGCTTGCCATCATCCATCGCCCACCTGGCGAGCTGCAGCTCGACACGATCGCGCGCCGGATCGAGATTGCCGCATTGGGGCGTCACGGTCTCGCCGTACTCGGCCGGATTGATATCCACACCGCCGGGAATGAGTAATCCATCGAGCCGCTCATAGATCTCACGCAGCGTCGCGAGGTCGTCATCGAACAGCGGAATCATCCACGGGACCGCGCCCGCCATGGTCGCGGCGATGAAATAGCGCTGGTTCATCACCCACGACGCCGGCAGTGCCGGCGGTATTCCATCGATAGAGTGCAGTGTCTGCGTGGTCAGCCCAATCACGGGGCGGTAAATCGAGGACATCACCGCTCCTCCACCAGAAAGGTGGGTACGTTGGAGCCGCCGCCGGCGCTCACGTTGAGCAACGGGTCGGTAGCGATGCGGGTCAGGCAGCCGGACATGGTCACACCGTTTACGAGAAAAGGAGCCGTGTCGAGCATCCGCTCGCCGATCTGCAGCGCGCCGTACGTCCAGGCCGGCCACGGTTCGGACGGTATTTCGACGCGCTCTTGAACAATGAACGGCTCCGCGAGGGCCGTTTGAATGGACGATTGCCACGTGGCGTCGTCCACGGTCCAGCCGAGCACGATCCCCTTGCCGCCGTACTCATCATTGGGCTTGAGGACCAGGCGTTCACGATTCGCCGCGATGAAGGCCACAAGGTCCACCCGGCCGGCCCCGTATGCCGTCTGACGTTCAGAGACCACCCGAGTCCAGGGCACGTGCGCGCTCACGGCGGCTTGCTCCTGGGAAGAGAACAGCGCAGCCTGCCGTTCGTCACTTAACACGGCAAGTGAGGCCTTCTTATGCAACAGCTTGCAGCGGAATGGATTAACCATACACACTGCACCGTCTTTCACGGCCCGGACCACGGGTGAATCGATCCCCTCGCGAGTGACGAGTTCGTCGATGAGCACGCGCTTGTAGATGAGCGTCACGTGCTGTCCGCCGATCAGGAGGCGGCCCTCCGTGTACTCGGCATCGCGAGGATCGCCAATGAAGGACGTGATGCCAAGTGCGGAGAACTCGCGCTGAAAGAGCACGAACTCACTGAAGGTGGGCACTTCGCGCCAGTCGAGGATGCAGACGGTGGGCGCTTCGCGGACACCACGCCAGGCGTGGTAGGCGTCGAGCAGCGTGTGCACCACGGACGGGGCGGCGGGCAGCGGCAGGGCGATGTGCGTGCGGTTGAAGGCATGCATCGCCGGCAGGGCGAGGAAGGCGCTGGAGAGGGCGTCATTGTAGGCAGCGCCCGCTGGGGTCTCCGCGTTGTACTCAGTAAACTTGAGCCCGCTCTCACCGGCGGTAAAGAACGCGTCAAGCCGAGAGGTCGGGCTGGAGGCTGCGAAGCCAGGGTCGGCGTGGATGAGCCGCTCCTCCCAATCGGTGAGCCCGAATTGGGAGCGGAGTACGCTGTCCTGCATGGCGGCCTGGCGCAGCTTGTCGAGCGCTGATCCGACCAACGCGGACGCGCGGGCAATGTGGCGGTACTGGTCCATGCTGAGGAAGCGTGGCCGAAGCACACTGCACAGCGCGCGATCGCCGAAAAACAGGCCATCGAGCCGCAGTAGCCGGTCGAGCGTCTCGGCCGTGGCCGCCGCCACGTCACCCTCGGCGAGCACGTCATGGTAGCGGGCGATTTCTCGTGTGGACATAAATATTTGTGAGGTTACCGGAATCAGGGCGAGCTGATGAGCGGACCGGCGCCGGTGACCGTGGTGCCTTCGCCGATCGGTGGCCCTTCGCCCAGCACCGGACGCGGCGCGGAGGCGAGCTTGATGGCGAGGTCGGCCATGTGCTCCACCACCCACTCAAAATACGCGGGGGTGAGCGAGTAGATGTCCATATCGGGCGCCGGGTTCATGAAGTCGATGGCATACGGGATGCCGTCTTTCACGGCGAACTCCACCGTGTTCATGTCGTAGCCCAAGGCGCGGCAGAGGGTGAGCGCATCGCGGATGCAGCGCGCCTCGACCTCTTTGTCGAGGTAGCCCGGATCGGGAATGTAGCGCCGTTCCCGCGGGTCGTAGGGCATCGGGAGGACGTGCTCGCGCCCGAGCACCATGCAGCGCACGTACACGTCCCACTTCACGAATTCCTGCACCACCATCGTGAGCAGCCCGCTGCTGTTGTAGTGGTGGAGCAGCTCCTCCATGGAGTCGCACACATAGACATCGCGCCAGCCCCCGCCGTGGGCATCCTTGAGGACGCACGGGAAGCCGATGTGTTCGGCCACACCGCGCCAATCGAGCGGATACGCGAGGTTGCGGAGCGACTCAGAGTGAGAGATCCCCGGGATGTAGTCCTTGTTGGGCAGGACCATCGTCTTCGGGTGCGCGATGCCGTTCTGGATGGCGAGCGTGGCGTCGTAGAACTTGTCGTCCGCCGACCACATGAACGGGTTGTTCACCACCGTCACGCCCATACGGGTGGCGTGCTTGAGGAAGGTGCGGTAAAAGCCCACCTCATGGGAAATCCGATCAATAATCAACGTGTAGGGCACTGGCTGCCCCATCCGCGTCGCATCGAGCTTGATGTAATCCGCCGTAACGCCGGACTGGCGACGGGCAACAGCGTCGAGAAATGCTGGCGGGAAGGACCATTCCCGTCCAACGAGCAATCCGATTCGTGGTTCTACCGACACGTGTGAGCTCCGGAGTGAGTGCGTGTGTTCACGGGAGAATGGGGCATTCCGGCTGCCTCCGCCATAGGCGGTTTCACTCCAAGCTGGGCGGGAGCGCTCGCGGAGGCCCGCCGCACAGATCGCTGCGCACCTTCAACCCGTGTGAGCAAACAAGAGAAAAGCATATTTGTGATGACTCGGCCTGTGGATAACCTGCCGCGATCACCCACGTATTGGCATCACCTCACACCCTGGCTTATCCACACGCTGTGGGATCGCACACTGCATCGCCACGGCCACTTAGCAAGTTATCCACACCCTTTTCAACCTCTATCCACAACAAAGTCAACAACTTAGGACACCGTGGGTGTATTGCGCCGTCACTCGGATCGTCATAACATCACCCCCCTACGACGAACGCCGCCCGTTACCGATTTGACGGTGCTCACGTTCCTGCCTCCACCGGGTCCACTCCATGCAAGTTGTCCCCTGCGCTGCCCCAGTTGGCGCCATCGAGCCCGCCCCCCTCACATCCCTGTTTTCCCACACGGATGCGGCGGCGTCAGCGTTGACGGCATTCTGGACCGAGGACGACCGCTATCTCGTACGCGCCGACAACGCGGCGGGCACCACATGGTTCGCCATCGATGCAGACGCGGACGCAGAGCCCGTGGACCTGGAGGCCAAACGGGCGCTCGGCGCGCTCATGGCCGACATTATCCCGATGGGCGGCGGCCGCGTGCTCTTTCCCGTGGGCAGCACCGGACGCACCGTGTTCCGCGTATGGCGGGGGGCCAAGGGCGCCGACCGGAACGCGCGGACTAGAATCCTGGGAGTTCGAGTTGGGCGGTCACGCCGCCGGCCAGCGTAACGCCGGCCGCCTGTAACCACGCCAGCAGAACGTCGTGCCCATGATCGCCAGCCATAGCGGAGCGCGCCGCACTCAGGTGCAGCTTGAACTCCGGAGACACATCGGGAAGCGTCCGCCGCAGGACGGCAACCGTGAGGAGCTCGGTCGCGTCCGCCAGATGACGAATCGCGAACTCATTCATACGGGCTCGCAGGGCGGCCGCGTTCAGCACGGGCCCGTCGCTCGGCACCTCATGGTCCACGCGACGCTCACGGAACGCGGCCAATCGCGTGCGAGTGGCGGAGACCATGGGCCATTCCTCGCCGGCGTGATCCGGCAAAGCGGCCACTGGGGCGCCCATCAGCCCCAGCCAGGCCATCCACAGGGTGCCACGCGCGTACGGCTCCCAGGGCGCTGTCTCCAGACGACCGGCCGCCGTGCGCACCGCGTCGGTGACATGACGGCGCACCTCCCACCAGCGGACGTAGCGGTCAGTCTGCCGGGCCACGAGGGCCAAGGCGCCCAGTCGCAGGGCCCACGCAATCGCCGACTCGCCGTCGTCGATGGGCGGACGCAGCGCCGCCGCACAGCCGAACGCCCGCGCGGCACCAGTCGCCAGCACGGCCTGGGCGAGATCGCGTGCCGCCGACGGGACGGGGTGGAGTGCCGCTTCCAGTTGGCTGAGTGCGGCGAGCTCGTACGCGGTGCCCAACAGGGCCAGGCCATCGGCGATTGGTTCACCCAGCCCGTCGCCGGGAAGCAGACTGGCCGCCTCAGCACGCTCAAGGAGCAGCGCGCGGCGTTCGTCGGGAATAGCGGCGACGGCCCAATGGTCGTCGAGGGTGGTTCTGGCACGCATCGCCAGTTCCCGCGCCGCCTGATCACGTTCAGCTGCTGGGGTGAGTACGTGCATCCCGCTCTCTCCACCGGAGGGCTCGAACCGAACCGCCTCGTGCACCGCCAGAAGTGGTGGCACCACGAGCCGCACCCATCGGACCGACGACGGCGACGCTGGACTACATAGGAAACGTCGCATGAACATGGAGTACGGACCACGTGTCCCGTATCACGATCACTGTCGCATTTATGTAACAGCACTGCATCTGTCAAGGGTTTTTCCCCAGAGATGCACATTCCGGAGATTTTCGCGTGGGATTTGAGTCATCGCAGGTGGCGCGGCGCCGATTGGCCGCGTTGGCGTCCCGGAACGGTCGGGTCCAGGAAGCCTTGGCCCCGTCGGCATTTCCGGGATGGTTCGGGACGCTGAAGCCGGAGTCGTCTGGCGCCGAGCGGTCCACCCCCTGGCCCTCGGCTGAGGTAGCCGCCCCCCCCGTGCACGCCGCCGCGAATTCCGCCCTGATTCATCATCTGGATGATCTGGCGCAGGACATCGTGTCTACCCCCGGAGCCGGTGGCGCCTTGCTGGCGGCCTACGCGGCGCAAGCCCGCGCGCTGACCATGATTCTTGAGGCCGCCAAGCGCGCCGGCAGCGACCCGCTCCCGGCCGCGGTGCTCCGCGCCGCGCAGGATGCACTCACCGCCCCATCCCCGCTTACCGGGCTCGCATTGAGCTGAGTCCGCCGGCGCGCGAAAGATCGGCCCGAATCGTGCGCCACGACACGTTTCGGGCCATCTTACTTGGGAGTCCCCACGTTGTCCCGTGGACCCTGGAGGCCCCGTGCGCTTTCGTACCGTTCGCCCCATCCGTCGCGTTGTGAGCACGCTGTTGCTCGCCGGCGCCGCGCTCGCTCCAGCCCTCGTCCCCGCCCGCCTCGCGGCGCAGGTGGACACGCCGGATGACGCGCGCGCCATCCGCGACCTCCGCACAGGGCGCTTGCTTGCCCTGGAAGGACGCGTCGACTCCGCAATGGTATTCTTCACCTTGTCGAAGCTCAATGCGCACGACGCGGGCGATCAGCGCATCGAGCAGGCCGCGATACGCGCCCGCGCCGACATGTGGCTACTCCGCAGCTGCGCCGACAGCGCCCTGCGCATTCTGCGCGACGCAGTAACCGTGGCGCCAGCGGGCGACCGCACCAGCGCGGACGCGCTCGTCCGCTTGCTTGCTGAACGCGGTCAAGTGGCCGACGCACGCGCGGTCTTGGTAAGCGCGTATGGCGACGCCACCGGCGTGGGCCGCACCATCACCCGCGAGAGCATCACCTTCCTGCAGGGCATGGCGGCGGTAGAGCGCGCCGGTGGTCAGGAAGCCGCAGCGCTCTCTTCGTTCACCTCCGCACTAAGTATCGCCAAGCGTCTTCACGAGGGGGGTGTCACCGACAGCAGCGACACCGGAGTCGGTGAGGTCACCGACGAGAACCGCTGGGTACTCTTCGATCTCGCCTCGCTCCGCCGGAGCGCCAAGGCCACCGGCGTGCGGTCGATCAAAGAGGCCGACCGCATCACCAAACAGCTGGTCGAGGCCCTCGAGGCTATGGAGAGCATCCCGGACGATCCCTTTCCCATCACGCGATACGGGGACCGCCTCGTACTGCGTCGTGCCCAATGTGTGGCCGATGGGACGACGTGCCCGGCTCCGGTGACGCCGAAGGGCTGCTGAGATGTCCGGAGCGCGGCGCCTTGGCCGCCCTCAGAGTCCCTTGATCTCCGCCTTCGGCGCCGCTGTTGGCTCTTCAAGTGTCTTCAGTGCCTCTTGCCAGCTGAATTTCTTGCCGGTACCGAGCACCCAGTAATTCATCCACGCCATCTCCGACATGCTCTTCACCAGTCGGTTGCGCGGATCGGGGATGCCGTGGGAGGCACCGGGATACACAAAGAGTTCAGTCGGCACGTTGAGCTTCTTGAGCGCCATGTGCAGTTCCACGCTCTGCGGGCTCGGCACGCGCGGATCCCCCTCCACCACATGAATCATCGTGGGCGTCTTCGCGTTCTTTATGTACTTGATCGGTGACTGGTCCCAGTACGCGTCGAAATTTTCGTACGGCAGCTTATCGCCGAGATAATACTGCCGGTTCCGTTGCACATCGCTTTGCGCGTACATCGAGATCCAGTTTGACGTGCCCGCGCCGCTCGAGATGGCTTTGAAGCGATCGGTGTGCGTGAGAATCCAGTTGCTCCAATGCCCGCCGGCACTCCAGCCGAGCACGCCCATCCTGCTCGCATCGACCAATCCTTGGTCGATGAGTGCATCGACGCCGGTCATGATGTCGTCGTAGCCGGGGGCGAAGTAGTTGCCCACGATACCGTTCTTGTGGGCTTCGCCATAGTTGGTGGAGCCGCGGTAGTTCGGCATGAGCACCATCCAGCCCTGCCCCGCATACACCTGCGCGCCGTATCCGCCATTGAAGCTGAGCAAATCCGCTGCGGCCGGTCCGCCGTGAATGGCCACGATGAGCGGATACCGCGTGCCCTTCTGGTAGCCCACGGGCTTGAGGAGGACGCCGCCCACTTTGCGACCGTCCTTCGACGTCCACATGACTTCGGACGCTTCGCCGAGCGCCAGCTGTTCGCGTACCCACGGATTGGGATCCGTGAGCTGCACCCAGGAGCTCCGCGTGCCCACGAGCTCCGGCGACACAACGGTATACATCGCCGACGGCGTCGCCGGGTCCTGGTAAGAAATCATGAGCCGCTTGGTGTCGTCGTTCTGAGCGACCGACAGCACCCCGGCCACATTGGTCATCACCTGCACGGTGCCCGATGCCACATCGAGCGAAAAGAGCTGCGACGTGGCGCGCCACCCGCTGCTGAAATAGATCGTGCGGGCATCGGCCGACCACCACCCCACGGTCACATCGCCATCGAGATTACCAAGCTTTTTCCACGCACCGTTCTTTGCCGAAACGGCCCGCAGATAGACGCGCCGGTTCTTCATGTTGTACGCCGACATGTCGTCGGAGGCCGAGAACGCCATCCACTTGGAGTCGGGCGAAAACGAGATCAGGCTTTCACTGGTTTCGGCGTTGTTCGTGAGTCGCTCTACCGTGCCGGCCTTGACATCGAGGAGAAACTGATCGCTGTAGATGCCTTCTTCGGTGATGTTGCGCTTGTAACGGTCATTGGGAACGGCGGAGAACGCCACGTACTGCGCATCGTCAGAAACGACGAAGTTCTCGACCGCCAGTGAGGTGTCGGTGGTGAGTCGCCGCGTGGGGCGTGCTGGTGTACTCAGGTCCACCATCCACAGCGAGGACGTCGGCGTGGCCATGTTCCGCACGTCCACCGTGAACTTCTTCTCGAGGCGCGCCTTGTTGTCGACGTCGATGGTATCAGCGGTCACGAAGTAGATGCGCCGCGAATCCGGGGCAAAACGCCACAATCCCACACCGGAGGGCTGTTTGGTGATGGCCAGCGCCTTGAGTGAGTCGAGCGCCATCACCTGAAGCGCGGTGGCCACGGGCACGGCGTAGAGCTGTTCTTCGTTGGCCTTGCCACTGCGGAACACCAGCCACGCGCCGTCCTTGCTGAACGCGAAGTTGGAAACGCCGTCCTTGGCATCAGTAATACGGCGGGCTTCACCGCCATCCGGACGCATGAGAAACAGCTGCTGCTGACCGCTCTGCGCCGCGGGGGCCTCGCGGTTGGAGGCGAACACAATCGCCGAAGCGTCCGGTGTCCATTGGGGCGACGTTTCGTTTTTGTCGCGCGTAAAGGTCAACTGGCGGGTGCTGGAAAGCCCGCGCTCTGCCGATACGACGAATACGTCGGACTGCGATTTGGCCTCTTTCCAGTCCGGCGTCGTCACGGTGTACGTCACCCACTTGCCGTCGGGCGACACGGCGGCCGCGCCGGCCGACCGGGTGCGCTGCATGTCGAGCCATTCCATGGGCCGCTTAGCCGACTGTGCCGACACTGAGCGCGGCGCAAATGTCGTAATCGCTAGCACGCCGACGCCAAGTGCCGCCAGTGCGGACCAAGGGCGACGATCGGGGCTGCGGCTACGTGGAAAATGGGCGCCGGGAACTCGGGAAACGTCAGGCATCGCAGAACACTCCGAAAAGAGGGGGACGACGTGATCTTGCACCCTGACGCGCGGTGCGGCAACATGCGCCGATGCAACCCCTATCCGTTTTCGAGCGCCCGGCCGGTCCGGCGCGCTCCTGTTTGCTCCGCGCCGCGCTCGTCCCACCCATGCTGGCGGCCGTACTGGTATCAGCCGTGGCGACTCCGCTGGCGGCGCAGCGCCCGACCTATTCCCCCGCGCTCTTTACCGACGGGACGACCACCGCCAGCGCCTTCAAGTCGCTACGCTGGCGGAACGTCGGCCCATCGCGCGGTGGACGCGCGACCGCCGTGACCGGTGACCCGGAGAAGCCGCTGGTGTTCTACGTCGGCGCGGTGAACGGCGGGGTGTGGAAGACGGCCAACGCGGGGCAGTCGTGGGAGAACATCACCGACGGCCGGAGCGACCTGTCGTCGGTGGGCGCGATCGCCGTGGCGCCCAGCGATCCGAATGTGATCTGGGTGGGCACGGGCGAGGGCAAACCGCGCGAGGACCTGACGTACGGCACGGGCGTGTACCGGTCCACCGACGGTGGCACCACGTGGACGTCGCGTGGGCTGACCAACACCCAGCAGATCACGAGCGTCCGGGTGCACCCCACCAATCCCGATGTGGCCTTTGTGAGCGCGTTGGGGCACGCCTTTGGCCCGAATCGCGAACGCGGGGTGTTCCGCACCACCGATGGCGGCGCCACCTGGAAGCAGGTGTTGTTCCTCAACGACAGTACCGGCGCCGCCGATCTGTCCATCGATGTCACCAATCCGCGCATCGTATACGCCGCGATGTGGAAGTTTCAACGCACGCCGTGGGGAATGGACGCGGGTGCGGGGCGCAGCGGCTTGTGGAAAAGCACCAATGGCGGAGACACGTGGATCGAGTTGACCTTCAACCCGGGAATGCCGCGCGGGCTCATCGGGCGGATTGGCGTGGCGGTGTCGCCGGCCAACGGCCAGCGCGTGTACGCCAGCGTGGAGGCGCAGGACTCGCTGGGCGGCATCTTCCGCTCGGACGACGCGGGCGCCACGTGGACCCGCACCAACGGCGAGCAGACGTTTGCGATTCGTCCGTACTATTTCTCAGGCGTGACCGCCGACCCGCTCAACGAAAACATCGTGTACGTGATGAATCTCTCGGTGCAGCGCTCCATCGATGGCGGACGGACGTTCCGCGCGATCCGGGTGCCACATGGCGATACACACATCATGTGGGTGGATCCGAAGAACTCGGATCGCCTCATCAACGGCAACGACGGCGGGGCGACCATCTCACTGGACGGCGGGCGCACGTGGAGTTCGCAAGACAACCAGCCCACCGCGCAGTTCTATCACGTGACCACCGACCAGCAGCAGCCGTACCGCATTTACGGCGCCCAGCAGGACAACACCACGGTCTCCATCGCGCACCGTTCAGATGACCGCGCGATCTCCGAGCGCGATTGGTTCCCGGTAGCCGGCTGCGAGAATGCGTACGTGGCCATCGACCCGCGCAACACGGACATCACCTACGGTGGCTGCTACATGGGCGCACTCAACCGGCATGACCAGCGCACGAAGACGTCGCGCGATGTGTCGGTGTGGCTGAGCAACTACGGCGGAATCGCCGCGGCGGAGGTGCCGCAGCGCTTTCAGTGGACATTCCCGGTGCTACTCTCACCGCACGATCCGTCGGTGCTCTATGTCGCGTCGCAGTATGTCTGGCGTTCCCGTACCGAAGGGGCGTCGTGGGAGAAACTCTCGGGTGACCTCACGAAGCATGTTCCGGCCACATTGGGGCGATCCGGCGGTCCGGTCACCGGCGACATGACGGGCACGGAGTGGTACGCCACGATCTTCGCACTGGCGGAGTCGCCGGTACAGGCAGGCGTGCTGTGGGCGGGCAGCGATGATGGGCTGGTGCACATCTCGCGTGACACTGGCGCCACGTGGACGGATATCACTCCAAAAGCGTTTGGCGCGTTCACGCGGGTGTCGATCATCGAACCATCACCGTTCGCCGCCGGCACGGCCTATCTGGCAGCGAACCGGTACCAGCAGGACGACTTCGCACCGTATCTCTTCAAGACCACGGACTTCGGCGTCACCTGGACACGCATCGACGCAGGCATTCCGGAGGGTGCGTACACGCGCGCGATCCGCAGCGACGTGAAACGCCCGGGACTACTCTTCGCCGGCACGGAGACGGGGGTGTACGTGTCGTTCTCCGACGGTGCGCGCTGGGAGCCATTGCAGCTGAATCTCCCACGCGTGAGTGTCCGCGATCTGCACATCCACGACAACGATCTGATCGTGGCCACCCACGGTCGCGCGTTCTGGGCGCTCGACGATATCTCTCCGCTCCGCACACTGTCAGACACGATCAAGGCGCAGCCGGTCCATCTCTTTGCCCCCGCACCGGCCATCCGCTGGGTGAGCGGTGGCGGTCGCGCCAGCTCGGCGGTGGGTAGCAATCCGCCGTTCGGTGCCACGGTGGATTACTGGCTGGCGCGTGCGCCGACTACCCCGATCACGCTGGAGTTTCTCGCAACCGACGGCGCGCTCATCCGGCGCTACCAAAGCGCCTCGGCCCCCAAGCGCGACAGTCTGGGCAACGTCCAAGCGGATTCGGCCGCCGATGCGGCAAGACGCTTGCAACGCGCCGATCAGCTCTCCTACCTCCCCGCCGATTCGGTGGTGCATGCCCGCGCGGGGAGCAACCGATTCGTATGGGGCCTCCGCTCGCCGAGCGCATCGCGTATTCCGGGTTCGATCAGCGACCTTGGCACCTTTGATGGCCCGATAGCCGTGCCGGGCACGTACCGGGTACGCCTGATCGTCAGCGGCGACACGCTGACGCAGCCGTTCACGATCGGGCCTGATCCTCGGGTCACCATCTCGGCGGCGGACTATCGCGCACAGTTTGATGCGGCCAGCATGGTCACTACACGCATCTCGAGCATCACGGAAACGGTATCCCGCATTCAGGAACTGCAGCAACAGCTCGACCAACGCGCCAAGCAGGCGTCGACACAACCGTATGCGGATTCGGTACGACTCGCGGCTTCGGCGCTACGCGAGCAGTTGGAAATGGTACGCGCGGCGGTCTACGAAGTGAATACGAAGGTCGCTCAGGCCACACTGCATTACCCCATCAGGCTGTACCAGATGTTCATCACGCTGAACGCGCAGGTGAACGACGGGACGCACGCCCCGACGCAGCAACACGGAAAGATCCTCGCGGATCTTTCCGACAAGCTGAAAGTGCAGACGGACACACTGCAACGCCTCGAACAGCAGGACCTGGTGCGCTTCAACGCGCTGCTCACTCGGCTCGGTGTACCCAACGTATTTGTAGCACCGCCAAAACCGATCGGGTAGTCTGCAGCTCTCCGTGTTCAGCCGTCCCGATAGCGAATCCGCGCACGACGCTCAGCGTCCTCTCAGCTCCGCACCGTCACGCGCTCGGTACACCAGTTCGAGCCGCTCCTCGAGCACTTCAAGCGTGAGGTCGTCGTGCGCGTAGGCCGCACTGAGGGTCGCCACGAATGATTCGCGTTGCGCGTCGAGCGCGGCCGTGACTCGAAACTCTTGTTCCATTGCTTCAGGCCGACGGGCGACGGGCGTGGAAGTCCGTGGCCTGCTGGAATTGGTGGGC
This sequence comes from Gemmatimonadales bacterium, assembly GCA_038212625.1. Lineage (GTDB taxonomy): Bacteria > Gemmatimonadota > Gemmatimonadetes > Gemmatimonadales > Gemmatimonadaceae > Gemmatimonas. Next base: position 21,254 of record JBBQUH010000011.1, read on the forward strand.
CACCGAAAGGATCAAGTCATCGTTGTACAGGTTTCCCGTGATCACCGCACAGATCGGCTGCGGCTTATACACCGGTGCCGGTGTCGGCGCATTTGCGCCACCACCGCCGCCAAACTGCGGCACCTCGAACTTGTACGGCAGCACCGCGCACGGGTGTCCCGTCTGCGCGTTCGGCCCCACATCCGCGTTCGGTGCGCCGATAAAGAGGTCGAGATCTTTCATGAACTCGCCCCACTTTGCCACCAGCAACATGCGGCGACGCTGATTCTGCACGAACTCAAAGCCGCGCGTGAGCCGTCCACCCACAAAACGCGGGTTCCAGTCGGCGGGCGCCATTGGGTTGGGCGCACCTTCCGCCACGCCCTTCGGGCGAGCCGGGGTAGAGTTGCCGAACGGTGCGGTCCCGGTGCGCGTGGCGTCGTAAATCGTGTTCAGGTCGAGACCGATTTCTTTTGCCTTACGCTCCACATAGAAATCGAACGCCGCCGCGTACTCCACGTTGAGACCACCACCCGCCATGCCAGCCACCGTGGGGCGGGCGCCGATCGGCGTCGGCGACATGCCAAGCCCACGCAGCTGATCCACTAACTCCTTGGGCGCGTTCGGATCGACGCCGATACGCAACGCTCCCAGCTGCAGCGCGCGATTGAACTGGAATGGCGTCGTCACGGTGGACGCATCTTTTTCATCCGCACCGTGCAACACACTGAACACCATCGCACAGTCTTCCGCGTTACGACACATTGGCCCCACACGATCCTGCGACCACGAGAGCACCATGCCGCCGTACCGGCTCACTCGGCCAAACGTCGGACGCAGCGCACTGATACCGTTACGGATCGCCGGCGATACGATGGAGCCCTGAGTTTCCGTCCCGATCGCAAACGCCACACAGCCCGCTGCCGTGGCCGACCCCGGCCCTGCCGACGAACCGCTCGAGCCGATACTCGGATTCCACGGGTTATTGGTACGTCCTCCGAACCACCAATCGTTCTGCGCGAACAACCCCGTGGAGAGCTTCGCCAGCAGCACTGCGCCTGCTTCGCGCAGACGCACCACCACTTCCGCATCGTAGTCGGGGACCTGCTCCGCGAAGTCCCCCGAGCCCCACGTAGTGGGAACGCCCTTCACCGCGAACAGATCCTTGAGGCCGTACGGCACGCCATGCAGCGGGCCGCGATCTTTCCCCGCGCGGATCTCGGCGTCCGCGCGATCGGCCTCGGCGCGTGCCTGCGTAGCGAGCGACGTCACCACAAAATTCAGCTGCGGATTGAGCGCCTCGATGCGGGCCAGATAAATGTCCGTGATCTGGCGCGACGTGATCTGGCGGCTCTTGATCAGTGCCGAGATCCGATGCGCCGGCAAGAACGCCAGGTCCTCCGCGTTGGTCGGTACCGCGCCGGTCCAGTTCTCCACGCTATGCGACGTGCGCGCGAATGCTGCCGCTCCTTTCTCCCGCACCAACTTCTCCATCAGCGAGCCCGTGCCGCCCGGATAGGGCATGAACTGCAACGCCGGTGCCTCGCCGTTGCCGAGCGCAACCGGGGGCAGCTGCTGCCGTGTGGCCCCGGCGCCGGCCGCTCCCGCGCCAGTCACCGCACCCTGCGCACGCGCCGCGTCGACACCAAACGAACTCGCCGCCGCCGCCACCAGTGAGAGAAACATGAACTGCCGGCGATCGACGCCACTTGCCCCATCCCCTGGATCGGCAGCGGCCAGATCGGCCTCCGTCTGCGCCAACAGGTCCAGCGTGGCATCGAAACGATCGGACACGGAGCAACTCCTGCAAAGAGGGTCGAGAGCGGCGAGATTTCTTGCGGCCGGACAGCATGGCGCGCTCCACTGAATATCTCTCTCGTTGCCCGCGAGCGGGATGGGGGAACGCCACCGAACTCAGGGGGGCCGCGCCAATCCCCCCGTTGGTGTGTTTTCGGTTACGGGTGATTCGGGGTCATCCGCGGCAATACTCCCGCGCGGAGTCTGAACGTTTGCTCAGTTCTCTACCCGCTACCCTCACGAGACCTTCGATCAAGAGCAGCGTCGCCAGCTCCTTGCGTCGCTACACCGATCGTTGACATCGATTCGCTCGTCCCGTCGACAGTCGGCGAGATCTTGAACGTGAAGTACTGCTCCACCAGCTGCGCCACGCGCACGCCGTTGAGAAACGCAGGACGGTACTTCATGCGGGGCAGCACCGCGCGCACCGCGAGGACGAAGGCGGTGTCCGTGGCCTGCACTACCCTGAACGATACCGAATCGGCGCGACCGTTCGTATCCACCACGAAGCGCGCGAGCACACCACCCTCCACACGACCGAGCAACATCATGGCTGGATACTCCGGTCCCGCGCTCTCCGGATCGCGCGCCACCGTGGAGTCCACCTCCACGTCAGACAACGGGCGCGACGGAGCCTGCGCCTCCAGCGGCACGGCGCTCGCGAGGTCGGTGAGCGGCCCTCCCTCGCGTTCCACCGCCATGGGCGTCCGCCCCTCGTCGCGCGCGGCGATCTTGTCGCCCATCACCGGCGACTCCGCGCTCGGCAGCCCCACGTAACGGAGCTGTTCCTGCTGCGCACGCGGCGAGAGGCGCTTGAGTGGCGCAATGAACGAGGGCGCCTCCTCAGGCGCTGACCCAAGCCGGGCGGCGCCCCACACGCCGTAGGCGACGAAGCCACCCACCAGCAATCCGATCTGCGTGGCAGCGCTGCTCACCTGCGTACCCACCGCGCGCGTCGACCAGCGCCGCGCGGACTCGATGAGCGTGAGACGAACCCTGCCTGCCGACATACTCCCCCCGCGATGGGGCTAGGGCTTCACGAGGTTGATGAACGTCGTGATCACCAGCGCATTACTGAAATCTATGAAGAATGCGCCGACCATTGGCAAGACCAGAAATGCGCGAGGCGCCGGGCCGAATCGCTCTACCAGCGACGTCATGTTGGCCACGGCGTTGGGCGTGGCCCCGAGCCCAAACCCGCAGTGCCCACCGGACATGATCGCGGCGTCATAGTCACGACCCATCACGCGAAACGTGACGAAATAGGCAAAGGCCGCCATCATCGACACCTGGACCGCCAGAATCACCAGCATCGGCAAGGCGAGATCGAGCAGCTCCCACAATTTGAGCGACATCAACGCCATCGAAAGAAAGAGCGAAAGCGCTACCGTGCCGATGTCGTCGATCGCGCGCTGCGGCAGCACGAGCTTGCCCGAAATATCCGCCACATTCCGGATCACCGCCGCACAGAGCATCGCTCCGATATAACCCGGGAGCGTCAGAAACTGCCCGAGCCACCCGCTGAGCAGCGAGCCAGCCCACATCGCCACTAAAATGATCGTCAGCGTCTGAAGCAACGTGTAGGCCGTGGCTGCCTCGCCCGCCGGCTCGGTGTCGATCTCCGCATCGAGCGACGCATTGCGAAGATCGGGCACGCCGCTTGGACGTATGACACTCGATGCCCCCGCCGATTTCAGCCCGCTTCGTTGAATCAGCCGTGTGCCGATCGGACCACCAATTAACCCGCCGCTCACTAATCCGAACGTTGCCGCCGCCATGGCCAGCGTCACGGCACCCGGGAAGCCGTACTGCTCCTCCATGAGTTTGCCAAACGCCGCCCCCGTGCCGTGTCCCCCCGACATGGTGATCGAGCCAGTAAGCACCCCCAGCAGCGGGGAGACGCCGAGCACTTTTGCCAGCCCGATTCCGACTATGTTCTGCAGCACGGCCACCCCGGTCGCCAACCCCCAAAACAACAGCACCTGTGGGCCGCCCACGCGCAGCAGCCCCAGGCTCGCACCGAGACCAATCGTGGTGAAGAACGCCACCATCAACGGAGACTGCAGCGTGGTCGTGAAGTCAAAGGCCAACACCCCGCCCTGCCGCAAGCCCAGCGCCGTGGCCGCGAAGAGAAAGCCGCCGATGACCGGGGCGGGAATGTTGAAACGGTCGAGTACCGCGATCCGCTGTCGCACCCCGTAGCCGAGGAACAGGACCACGGCGGCGAGCGCCAAGGTCTGGATCATATCGAGTTGGAGCACGGCCACGGCGGGTACCTCAGCGAGGAACAGCGCGACGCTCAGCGGGGTCGCAAGGAGCGGCGGAGCGAATGGAGCAAACTTAGCGTGGCGCGCCTCACCGCGCGGCGACGCCGAAGCGCAGATCGCGGGGGAACGCCCGTGCTGCGCCGTAACGTTCATCGGATCTGATGGTGTCCTTGCAGCTTGTCTGGTACAAACGTGATCTGCGCGTCGCCGACCACGCGCCGTTAGCGGCCGCTGCGGCGGCGGGGCCGGTGCTGGCTGTGTACGTGCACGAACCGGAGCAGCGACAGGCGGCCGACTACGACGTGCGCCATGCGCTGTTCGTGCGCGACGCGCTCGACGACCTGCACGGCGCGCTCGCGGTTCGGGGCGGATCGCTGGTGGAGCTGTACGGCGCGCTCCCCGACGTGTTCGCGCGTCTCCACACCGTGATGCCACTGGCCGCGATCTGGGCGCACGAAGAAACGGGCAACGCGCTGAGCTACGCGCGCGACCGTCAGGTGCGCGCCTGGGCCCGAACGGTGGGTCTCCCGCTGCACGAATTCCCCAGCAACGGCGTCGTGCGACGGCTCGCCGACCGCGATGGCTGGGGCGACCGCTGGCAGGCGCGCATGCGCGCAGCGGCCATCCAGCCGCCTGATCGCCTCGTCGCACCCGCGCCGGACGACCTCGCGGCAGCGCTCGCGGATCCCCGTCTTGCCGAAGCGACCCGCGCCAACGGGGTGTCCACCCCAGTGTCCACCGTGGAGCGCCCGTCATGGGCCGAGTGGCAGCGTGGCGGCGAGGCTCGGGCGCATGAAACGCTGTCCAGCTTCCTGCTCTGGCGAGGCCAACACTATCGACGTGCCATGTCGTCCCCGAACGAAGCTCCCGATGCCTGCAGCCGCATCTCGCCGCATCTGGCAGTAGGGACGCTCTCGGTGCGGCAGGCGTACCAGGCGGCGCGACGCCAGGCCCGTGTGCTACGCGACGAGCACAATACGCGTCCTGACGCAGAGCGTGCGCACTGGATGCAGAGCCTCGTCAGCTTTGCCTCTCGGCTGCATTGGCACTGTCATTTCATCCAAAAGCTCGAAGACGAGCCGCGTCTTGAGCATAGTCACTACGCACCCCTTTTTGACGGGCTCCGGCCGGAGACTCCAGACCTCGACCGACTCGCGGCATGGACCGAAGGACGCACCGGCTACCCATTGGTCGATGCCTGCATGCGATCGGTACGCGTGACCGGGTGGCTCACGTTTCGCATGCGCGCCATGGTCATGAGCTTCGCGAGCTATCACCTCTGGCTCGATTGGCGCCACAGCGGCCCGGTACTCGCGCGCTGGTTCACCGACTACGAACCTGGCATCCACTGGACCCAGTGCCAGATGCAGTCCGGCACCACCGGCATCAACACCATCCGCATCTACAACCCGTATAAACAGGCCGAGGAACATGACGCCTCGGGCACGTTCGTGCGCCGCTGGGTACCGGAACTGGCGGGGCTCGCCGATGCCGACCTCGTGCGCCCCGAGCACACTCCGCTACTCATGCAACAGATGACGGGCAGCATCGTCGGCGACATCTATCCGACGCCGATTGTGCACCATGAAACCGCCTATGCCGCAGCCCGCGACCGTATGCACGCGATCAAGCAGGCCGCGCAGCGCACCGGCGTGGCGCGGCGGGTGTACACCAAGCATGGGAGTCGCCGCACCCCGCTCGACGCCCCCTCACGCTGAGCGCCGGTGCATCTTTCACCCGCAGACTCCTGTGTCACTCCTCAGCCGAGCGTCTCATGAGCGATTACACGCCTCCCGCACCCGGCCGTATCGGCTGGGTAGACCTTACCGTATCCGACGCCGCCGCCGTGCGTGACTTCTACGCGGCCGTCACCGACTGGACCCCGCAATCGCTCGCTATGGGCGAGTACGACGACTACATGATGAATGCCCCCGATGGCACACCGCAGGCAGGCGTCTGCCACGCGCGCGGCCAGAATGCGGGGCTTCCCGCCCAGTGGCTGGTGTACATCACCGTCACCGACCTCGACGCACGACTGGCGCAGGTGGTGCTGCGCGGCGGCAAGATCGTGCGTCCGGCCACAATCGCCGGCCCGTCCGGTCGATTCGCCGTGATTGAAGACCCGGCCGGTGCCGTGTGTGCCTTGTTCGAGCCGGCGGCCAATCCCATCATCCCTTCCTGACTCCCTATTCACCGACACCACGTTCTCTCACCGATGTTCGTTGTGGTTCGTTGAGGTTCGTTGAGGTTCGTTGTCGTTCGTTGTCGTTCGTTGTTCTCCGTCTTTCTCCTCGTTTCTCCGTCGTTCTCCGTGTTTCCGCTGTTGTTTTTATTCGTTTCCCGCTGTTTTCTGTTCGTCTCCCGCTAGTTCACGCACAGCCCGATTCTCTAATGCGCACCGTGCAGAAGTCCCGTGCACTTTTATCGCCAGTCCTGCAGCATTTCGCGTACCGCGCGCTAATCGTGCCGATCGCCGCGGCCCTGCTGCTGTCAGCGTGCGCCCGCGCGGCGGTCAACCCAGAGCCCACCATGCAGCCCGTGCAGCAGCCGCCGATTGCGGTGGTGCCGCTCGCGCCCGAGGTCGGTGACAGCGCACGCACCGACTGGCACCGACTCGATTACGCACAAGATCGCGTGCTTGGCGTGGGCTCAGAACGCGCGCTGCGCGAACTGCTCGCCAATCGCCAGCCCCAACGCCGCGTCATCGTGGCAGTCATCGACGGTGGCATCGACACCGCGCACACCATGCTCGCCCCCGTGCTCTGGAAGAACCCCAAGGAACTGGCCGGCAACGGTCGCGATGACGACAACAACGGTCTCGTCGACGACAGCTTCGGTTGGAACTTCACCGCCACGGCCACCGGTGAGGCGGTGCACTACGACACGTTCGAAGTCACGCGTCTGTATGCGGCATGCCGTGGACAAGCGGCGGGCAGTGGTATCAGCAAACCCACCGACGCGCAGTGCGAGACCGTCACGCGGGCGTATGGCAGTAAGCGCCAGGAGATAACGGGCACCCTCGGTCAGATCCGCAGTATTTCGTCCACACACCAGATGGTATCCGCCGCCCTCCAGCAGGCACTTGGCAGTGGCCCGCTCACCAGTTCCCGTGTACGTGCCTACACGCCAACCTCGGCGCAGCTCGACCAGGCGAAAAACATCTGGCTGCAGCTTGACCAGCAAGGCCTCTCCACCGAAGAACTCGCGAAGGCGTTTAAAGCGTACGACGGCCAGGCTCGCTACGGGCTGGATACGCTCTTTAACCCGCGCAGTGGCGCGTCATCATTGGGTTCACGCGATGTCACGGGACCCGATGCTTCGCACGGCACCCACGTGGCGGGCATTATCGGCGCCGCGCGTGGTACCGGGCGCACCGTGCAGGGTATCGCGCCAAATGTCTCGATCATGGCAGTACGCGCCGTGCCAGACGGCGATGAACGCGACGTCGACGTAGCGCGCGCGATTCGCTACGCGGTCGACGAAGGGGCCAGTATCATCAACATGAGCTTCGGCAAAGGCTTCTCGCCGAACAAGTCCGTGGTGGACAGTGCGGTGCGCTACGCCGAGTCGAAGGGCGTGCTGTTGGTACACGCGGCGGGCAACGATGGGGCGAACAACGATGTGACGCCGTCGTTCCCCACGAACGTGTTCGAAAACGGGTCGCGGTCGTCGCTCTGGATCGAGGTGGGGGCGTCGTCGTGGAAGGGGCTCCCTACCCTGCCCACCAGTTTCTCAAACTACGGGAAGGACCGGGTCGACCTCTTCGCGCCCGGTGAGGACATTCTTTCCACGCTGCCCGGCAGTACGGTGGGACGCGAAAGTGGAACCAGCATGGCGGCGCCGGTGGTGAGTGGTGTGGCCGCGCTCCTCATGGCGTATTTTCCGGAGCTGACGGGTGCGCAGGTGAAGGACATTTTGCTGCAATCCGTGCGTACCTTTCCCGATCTCAACGTGACACCACCGGGCGGTGGCGCCCCGGTAAAGTTCAGCAGCCTATCACGCACCGGCGGCGTGATCGACGCGTATGCGGCGGTCACCCTCGCGTTACAACGCACCAGCAGCCGTCTTTAGTCACTACCGCGACTTACTGCCCTCTCCCTCCCTCCTCGACTCTTCCATGCGCTCAGTTCTCACATTCGCCACCCTTTCGGCGCTAACCCTCGCGCCGTTTTCGCTTGAGGCGCAAGCCGGCGCCCGCCGCGCTGCGCCAAGCACCCGCGCCACCACGGAAGTGGCACTCGCATTTGCCGACACCGCCGCGCAGCGCGCGGCCGGCAAGCAGGCGCTGATACGCCTGGACTACGGTCAGCCGCACCTCCGCGGTCGTCAAATCACCACCGATAGCCTCGTACCGCTCGACAAAGTGTGGCGTCTGGGCGCGAATGCAGCCACGCTTTTCAGCACTGACGTCGATCTTACAATGGGCGGTCAAGCGGTGCCAAAGGGACGCTACGTGGCGCAGGTCCTGCCAACCAAGACCGGCTGGACGCTGATCCTGCAGGCCGAGACCAGCGGTGCCGCGCAGGTCAACGTCGGGCCGTACGACCAAAAGAAAGACGCTGCGCGTATTGCGCTGCGTCAGAGCATGCTGGCCACGCCGTTAGAAAGCCTGAGCATGTGGCTGGTGCCGTCCACGGCGCCGGGCGCCCAGACGGGTGTGCTGCAGATTGGTTGGGATCGGGTGATGCTGCAGACCGATTGGGTGGTGAAGTAACGCAGTTGCACTGCGGGCGATCGACGTTGGCGTGCTACGCGACCTTCGTGGTATCAGCGCGTGACGTCGATCGCCGTGAGTGAGAAGGCGTCGACGCCGGGTCGCCGACCTTCCACGAGTTATGAGCGGTCGCGAGTCTGAGTGATGGTCGCCGTGACATCACCAGCGATTGCGCGGTTATTCAGCGCGACAAATTCCTCGCTCAACACCCGATCACGAAAGGAGCGTCACTCCTGCGCCGTACCGTGGGGGACGATCGACTCCAACGGTGTCCGTCTATCCGTTTTGGCCTCGCGGCATCAATACTTGGCCGCCACCGTCACCGGCATCGGCTCGATCTTGGGATACAGCCAACGCAAGGCCCAGTAAGCGGCCGAGACGGGGAGCGCGGCGACCACGGCAATGAGCGGTAGAGAATGGTTGAGTGCATCAGAGAGGTGCAGCATCAGATATTGCAGGAGTGGGACGACGATATGCGTGCCGCTTCTCAAGCCCCATGTTAGCTCCGCGCCAAACAGTAGATACACCGGTAGTATGCTGAGCCACTCGCCGATGACTCGCCCGCGGGCGCTCCATCGCGACGCGACGTGACGCGTGTACAGCACCATCCAGAACGCCAACATGGCGTACGTGAGGCACGCCGCCCCCATCAGTACCTGCATGCGCAGCGAGCGGGTCAGACGACGAGGCCGCTGGCCGCGCTTCTCTTCCGTCCGCGATATGGCGCGTCCATACACAGCCTGCGTGGCGCGAGAAACTTGCCAGTCGATGAATTGTGCGCTGCTGGCGCGACGCGTGCTATACGGGTTATAGAACAGGAAGCCTGCAACGGGGAGCGTGAACGGTTGCACCCGCTCGCCCCACGGCGCCACGATTCTCGGTGCTTGGCCTCTCGATTCACCCGTTGCAGGAGCGCGTTCCCAGAACGCCAGCGGCACCTCGGTTGGGTTATCAAACCACGCACCCGGCTCGTCGGCGTACGGCGCCCCAGCAGAAAGGTGGTTCATATTCATCAGGTCTTCCGAAGAGAAATTTGCGCCCAATGCGATCATTACACTCATCCCGATTGGCCCGAGGAGAAGCAGCAGATGAAGACGCGCACGCGCATACAATGGCAATGGATACAGCCAATGCAAGGCGGCGGGTAGCATCTGGGCGGCTAAGACGAAGTACAGGGCTAGAGTCCACGCTTGAGAGAAGGCAACAAAGCCCGTGAGTAGCAACCAAAAGTACCAGCGGGAAGGTACCGCGACTATATGCGTCAGCAGCCACCAATCACGCCACGTGAGGGCGCCACCAACATCGCCAGCGCCTACTGGCAGAGAACGCAGCGCGCCACGTCGCGACTCGCGAGGCACCACGCCACGCTCCGCTCGCGACCCGGACACCAGTGGAGCAATCAGCACCGCCTCCGGTATTCGCCGCCACAACAGGATCAACACCGCCACCACGAGCAGCAACGCCAATCCCGCGCGCACCGCAGGCACCGGCACCAACATCAGTGCCGCGCTGACCACGAGGAACCCAGTCCATGCCACGAGCTGCGGTCGGAACGACGCAGACGCCGCACCACCGCGCGCCAGCTCCGGCGTCAAAATCATGAAAGTCGCCACACCCAGCGCATCCCACACCGTACGCCCCATTTCCAACTCGATACCGCGCATACTGGTCCACACGGCCCACACACTCAGGGGAACCAGTATCAGCAGAGACAGCACGAGCACACGACTGGCTACCAGGGTTCGACCGTGTACCGGCAGCGACGCCTCAAAACCCGCCACGGGCAACTGTGCGACAATCACCATCGACAGAAAGACCGGGAGTGCCATCAGAAAGCCAGCGAACGCATCTGCGCCGAGAATGATCAACGCGATCGATAACATCAGCAGCCGCCGCGGATTGCGGATCGTCCACCGCATCAGCGTGCGCATCACGCGACCGTCCCCACATCCGGCGCGCTGCGCGCATCGGAAGGCGCAACCGGCGCCGGTGACGCCACCATCTCTATGAACAGTTCCTCCAGCGGCAGTGCGGCCGCTTGAAGATCCATCGTACCAAGCGCCGCACGGAACCGCAGCTCCGTAGCCAGCGGCTCGCCATCCACGATGGCATGCCACTCCTGCCCCACCAACCGGAGATGCAGCACACCCACCTGGGCGCGCAGCCGCTCCCCGTCGGGACTCACATGCCGAGGGACGACGACCAGACAGTGCGCTTCACGCAGCACGTCGAGCGGTCGGTCAAGTCGTATCGTCCCTTCGGTGAGTAGGAGCACCCGCCCCCCAAGTCGCTCCACGTCACCCAGATGATGCGACGAAAAGAGAATGGCCGTACCCTCGCGGTTAAGCAACTGAATAGACGTTTCCAGAAACTCGCGCCGGGTGGACGGGTCAAGTCCGGCTGCTGGCTCATCGAGCAACAGCAATTCGGGACGATGACAGATGGCACAGAGCAGTGCCGCCTGCTGCCGCTGCCCCTTGCTGAGCGTGGACAGCTTCCCACGCGCCGCGCCGAGCCCGAACCGGTCGAGGAGCTCTCGTTCGAGGGTCACATCCCACGTAGGAAATAGCCGCCGATGTAGCGTGAGCATGTCCGTTACGGTAAGCGGCGGCGGAAACTGCTGCTGTTCCCCCACGTAGCCGATGCGCTGCTTCACCTTCACCGCATGCTCCGTCGGCACCAGCCCGAACGTGTGCACCGACCCGCGCTGCGGCTGTAACAGTCCCATCGCGAGGTGCACCAGCGTCGTTTTGCCGGAGCCATTCTTTCCCAGCAGCGCCACGATCTCGTTGCGCTGCATCGAGAACGACAACTCCCGCAGCACCGGCTTGCCGCGCACGTACCCACACTCGACCCGATCGAAGGCCAGGACGGTATCAGTGCGTGTCAGAGGGCGTGTCACAGCGTGTGTCAATTAGTCATCCTTCCGGCCGCGAGGGGCCGAGTCATGGGTCAGCGCGCGATCGGTATCGCGCAAAACCGCAATCACGTCGCCGAGCGTCAGCCCGGCCACATACGCCTGCGCGAGCAGCGCCCGTGCAGCCTCGTGCAGCGCCACCGACTGTGCGCGCTGCGCCGCTCGGGGCGAACGCTCGCGCACAAACGTGCCGCGACCGCGCTCCGTGGCGAGGTAACCCTGCGCTTCGAGCTCGTCATACGCACGCTTGACCGTAAGCGGCGCGATCACCAGCTGCTCACTGAGCTCGCGGTGCGACGGTAGCTGCTCGCCCCCCACCAGCCGCCCACCGGCAATGGCATCCACCACCTGTCGCACGATCTGGCGGTAGATGGGCAGGTCGGAGCCGGGGCGAATGACGATGAGCATTGGTGCTATATATGTGTATAGCACTCAGCCGTCAAGCCATCCAATGGCGGGCCGACCAGCGGACGTTCCGCGTGGTGAAAAAATGTGACCGTTGCACGGCCGTGACACTGACGTGACCAGCTGATCGCCAGTTCATCACACACGCAGACGATGCTTCCCGGGTGCAGCTGATCCGCTGCCGCATCTCATCCACCGAATCGGCACATCACTATGCGCTCGGCACTTCTCACTCGCGTTGCTCTCGCCGCATCCTGCGGCATCCTTCTGTCCGCCTGCGGCGACGACAACGACGGCAGCGTGCTCAATCCAACCCCCGGCCCGTCGCCGGTGGCACTCAAGAACCAGTCAGTCACACCGGCCCTGATCAAGTCGCTCGTTCCGGGCGTCGAGATCTACAGCATGGTCAGCAGCGATGACGTGCTGACCGGCTCCCCATCGTTCGTATTCGGCGGCTCGGCCGATGGCGCTGCCTTCATCCGCAACGGCGATGGCTCCTTCACGACGCTCATCAATCATGAAGACAACTTCGCCGTCTCGCGCATCCGTTTCGACAAGGACCTCAAGCCGATCTCCGGCGACTACGTGGTGAACTCCACGGCCGGCCGCTACCGCCTCTGTTCGGCCACGCTGGCCACAGTAGAAGAGCATGGATTCAGCGCCTTCATCACTGCAGGCGAGAGCAACGAAGAGTCGGAAATCCTCGCGGTCGATCCATCGGGCCCGGCCAACACGCCCAAGTACCTGTCGGCCTTGGGACGGTTTAATACGGAAAACGCCGTACCGCTCCCCAAGGTCGCGTTCCCGAATCGTACCGTCATCATCATCGGCGATGACGACTCGGGCGCGGAAGGCGGCCAAGTGGCCATGTACCTGTCGAACACGGTGGGCGATCTCGACAACGGCAACCTGTACGTCCTCGCGCGCACCGACAACAACAGCCGCGAACGTGACATGGCCATCGGGCAGACGTATCCGGTACAGTTCCGTCAGATCGCCAACCAGAAGACGCTCACGGGCCGCCAGATCAACGTAGCAGGTGCGGCTCTGAACGCGATGCGTTTTGCCCGCGTGGAAGATGTGGACTATCGCAAGGGTTCGGACGCCAACAACCGCGAGATCTACTTCGTGGCCACGGGCCAGAACAACACGGGCGTCAACGCCGACTACAACCGCACCAAGTACGGCCGCGCCTACCGCCTGCGCCTCGATGCCACCAATCCGCTGCAGGGCACGCTGGAATTGCTTGCCGACGGCGACGACAAGTCGGCCACCAACCCGGCGCGCACCTTCCAGAACCTCGACAATATTTACGTCGGCACGAACTTCGTGTACTGGCAGGAAGATGACAACGGCTACGGCGACGAAACGCACGACGGCTGGATCTACCAGTACAATATCGCCACGCGTGAAATCAAGCCGGTGCTCGAGCTGGATCATCGCCGTACGATGCCCGACGCCGCGCTGTACAACGCGGTCAACGCACGTCCGGCGGGCCGTGCCGGATGGGAGTACGGTGCCATGGTCGACGTATCCACGCAGCTGGGACAACCCAACACCTTCATGATCTCACTCCAGCCGCACTCTTGGCGCGCTGACAAATATCGTGGCGTGGACGGTGGCACGCTGCGTCCGAACGAGAATCAGGCGAGCATGATGGTATTGGTGAAGGGCCTGCCGCGCTAACTCGCATTCCTGCTGCTACTGCCGGCCCGGGGCTTCGCGCTCCGGGCCGGTCATCTTTCAAGAGACTATGAATATCAGGCTTCGTTGCTTCCTCGCGCTCGCGTGTCCGGTGGCCGTTGGCGCTTGCAGTCCATCCGGCACCGAGTCACCAACGCCGGGCTCGTCATCGTCAGGCAATGACCCGCGCGCCATGCAGAGCGTGGTCGTGTGGCGCGCGCACATTGACACGTTGGCGCTGCGGGTTGCCGAGCTGGATTCGGCGGCGATGGCACTCCGCACGGTAGCTGACGTACCGCGCGCTCAGCGCGCTTTCGTCAACGCGCGCCACACCTTCAAACTTGTCGAGCTGGCGCTGGAGTATTACACCCCCAGCACGGCCAAGGAAATGAACGGCCCGGCATTACCGAAAGTGGACGAAGAAGAGGGCCCCGAGGCCGTCTTTCCGCCGACGGGATTTCAGGTAATTGAAGAAGGCCTGTACGGCGACGACCCGATCGGTGAGCAGGAGGCCATCCTCCGGGAAACCTCGACGTTACGCCCGCTGGTCACGCGCGCGCAGACCATGATAGGCGCGCAGCACGCCACGGACGCGCATGTCTGGGATGCCGTGAAACTGGAACTGTCTCGCATCGCCACACTCGGCATCACTGGCTTCGATTCGCCGGTGGCCGGCCATTCGCTATCCGAGGCGGACGCCGCGCTCGAGGGCGTGCTGCGCACGCTGGCGCCGTATCGTGGCGCCGACAGCACGTGGCGGCTCGTCGATTCGCTCATGACCGACACGCGCGCCATGCTGATGGCAACGTCCGACCGTGACGCGTTCGACCACCTCACCTTTCTTGCGCAGCGGCTCGTTCCACTCGGTCATGCGATGCAGTCTGTCCGTCTCCGCATGGCCATTGGACTGCCTGCGGAGCGACGCGCATTCCGCATGGACGCCGCCACCGTGTTCGACAGCGCGGCCTTCGACGTAATGGGCTTTGCTCCGCTCGACGCCACACCCGGCACGCCCGAGCAGGTCGCGCTGGGCGCACGACTTTTCCACGATACGCAGCTCTCCGGCGACAGCCAACGCGCCTGCAGTTCCTGCCACCTCGCCGACAAGGCATTCACCGACGGTATCACCGTCAACCAGGCGCGCGGTGGCGCCCCGTTGGCGCGCAATACGCCCACCGTCATCAACAGCGGCCTGCAACTCGGATCGTTCGCCGATCTCCGAACCACGTATCTCGAGGACCAGGTCACGGATGTGGTCGAGAATGTGGATGAAATGCATGGCAGCCTATCCAGCATCGCTGCCCGCCTTTCGACAGATACGTCGCTGGTTACGCAATTCCGCACTGCGTTCGCGGGCACGCCCGCGCGCAGCGATTCTGCGGTGACCGCGGCACATATCCGCACGGTGCTGGCCGCCTATCAGCGGAGTCTCACACGCTTGAATTCACCGGTCGATCGCGCATTGCGCGGCGAGACAGGGGCGCTCACCGAAGACGAACGACTCGGCTTCAACGTTTTCGTGGGCAAAGGTAATTGCGCCACCTGCCATTTCTTGCCGCTCACCAATGGGATGGTGCCCCCCGCGTATCGGGAGGCCGAGGTGGAAGTGCTGGGCACACCATCACGCGCCGTGACCGCAAACGCCACCATCGATCCCGATATCGGTCGCTTTCGGCTCACGCGCGCCGAGCCCCATCGGTACGCCTTTAAAACCCCATCGGTGCGGAACGTCGCGCTGACCGCACCGTACATGCACAACGGTGCGTATCGCACGCTGGAGTCGGTTGTTGACTTCTACAATCGGGGTGGCGGCGCAGGCATCGGCATCCGTCTCGGCAATCAAACGCTACCGCCGGATCGATTGGATCTCACACCGCGTGAGCAGCAGCAGTTGGTGGCATTCATGAAGGCGCTGACTGATACAACGGGTACGCAGGAGCGGTAAACTCCGAGCAGGCATCGTCGACGCGTCGTCGGTCGTCATGTGCCCACCGACGCCCTCGAAGACGCGAAGGCGACCGACTCAGCGCGCCTTGTTCAGCGCGACCCGCTTCCCGTACCGTTGCAGGTCCAACCACAAGCTCCACATCGTCAGCACCACCGCCGGTGCTCTACAAGCTGCTACCGCCGGGGCTCGCCGCTGACCGGCGCGCCGAGAGCCCGGTGGCGTCGAGCGCCGTACCGATGGTCGCCAGCCAGGCCTTGTGGTCGGCCTGAAGGGGACGCCGCCAACAGCCTGTACACTAACCGGGTCGATGCCAGCACCACGGCCCTGCGCGCTTGCACATTCGAGTCGCTCAGGGCCGAAGCTTCGCTACACACGCTGTCTGCCGATTCTGCCCGACGTCTTCGAGCGCGCGCCGGCCGGGGTGTACGATTATCGACGTCCGGGCGCGAGCCGCCGTCGATCGTTGGGCCGTACCGCTGACGGGCGTGAGATCCTGATGCGTACGCGCACCAGCGCACGCGACATTGAGGTGACCACCAACCTCTTGCAGCGCTCGCTCAATCGACCGCGGTAAGTTGCTCGCGCACACCGTGGCAGCGCATCGCCTGCAAGACGGATCGTAGCCACGATGCGTTGCCGCGATCCGACCTGCCGCCTGCGGGCACGTCGTTCGGCGCTACGGTGACTAGCTTAGGTGGCGTACCCCCTGCTCGCTCGTCTTTCCGCCGCCCCTGCCCCGTTGTCCACCTCCAGCACGCTCAGTCCTCCCGAAACGGTCCTCCGCGACGTCTTCGGGTACTCCGAATTCCGCCCCGGCCAGCGTGAAGTCATCGACGCGGTGCTGGCGGGCCGAGACTGCATCGCGCTCATGCCCACCGGCGCCGGGAAGTCGCTCACGTATCAGCTGCCCGCTCGTCTGCTCAGCGGCACCGTACTGGTCATTTCGCCGCTGATTTCGCTTATGAAGGACCAGGTGGACGCGGTTACGGCCCTTGGCTTCAAAGTGGCCGCCATCAACTCCACGCTCGACCCCGACGAACGGCGCGCGCGCCTGGAGGCCTTCCGCGCGGGCGCGTATGAGCTGGTGTTCATGGCGCCTGAAGCACTCGACGGCGGACTGCGCGACGTGGTGCTGCAGTGTCCGATTGCGCTGCTGGTGATCGACGAAGCCCACTGCATCAGTCAGTGGGGGCACGACTTCCGCCCGTCCTACCGGCGGCTGCACGGGCTCAAGGTGGAGCTCAACGTGCCCGTGCTCGCGCTCACCGCCACGGCCACCCGTGATGTGGCCCGCGACATTCTGCGGCAGCTCGGCATGAAGAAGCCGGCCGGATTCAAAGGCTCCTTCTTCCGCCCCAACCTGCGAATCGGCGTCCGCAAGAAAGGCCAAGGCGGTGACACGCGGCGCGAGATCCTGGCCCTGGTGCGCTCGCATGCGGGAGAGAGTGGCATCGTGTACTGCCAAAGCCGCAAGGGCGTTGAGCAGATGACCGACTTTCTAGTAGCCAGCGGTGTCAAAGCGGTGTCGTATCACGCCGGGCTCGAGCCCGACGAACGCGCGCGCAACCAGGACAGCTTTCAACGTGACGATGTCGACGTGGTGGTGGCCACCGTGGCCTTCGGCATGGGCATCGACAAGTCGAACGTGCGCTTCGTGATTCACCGCGATATGCCCAAGGACATGGAGTCGTGGTATCAGGAGATCGGACGCGCCGGCCGCGATGGGTTACCCAGCGATTGTATTCTTTTTTACTCGTGGGCCGACGTCAAACAGCACGAGCGCTTTCTTGACCGCTTGGAGGACGACGCACTGCGTGCGCGCACGAGGGCGTCCACGGTCGCGCTGTTCAACGTGATCGAACGCGCCACCTGCCGGCATCAGGTGCTGGTAGCGCACTTCGACGAAGCCATTCAGGCGTGCGGCGAATCGTGTGACCACTGCACGGGAGAATCCGTGGAAGCACGGGTAGCCGCATCGCGCGAGTTGTCGGTGGAATCGGCGTGGCGTGCGCCGATTGCGAAGGTGAGAACAGGCCTCGACGCCGGGACGCTCGACCCTGACGATCGCGCGCTCTTTGACGCTCTTCGCGCTCGGCGGCGCGAGCTCGCCGACGAAGACGGCGTACCCGCATACATCGTGTTCGGCGACAAGGTGCTGCTGGAAATGGTCGCGCGACGGCCCACAACGCCGAGTCAGCTGTTGCAGGTGCCGGGAGTGGGCCAGCTCAAACTGGAGCGGTACGGGGACGCCTTTCTGGATGTCCTCTTATCGGGGCTGTGAACGGCCCGCGGCCGCCCTGCCGGCACGCGTATTAGACTTCCCAAGGTATGGATTCTGCACAAATTCTGGTGGTCGCCGCCACCGAGCACGAGATGGCCCGGCCCAACGGCTGGCTTACGCTCACTTGCGGCGTTGGTCCGGTTGAGGCCGCCGCAGCCACTGCCGCCGCGATCGCCCGTTGGCGGCCGGCTGCCGTGCTGCACGTGGGCATTGCGGGCTCGCGACGGCATCGGGCGTTCGCAGCCGGATCGCTGGTTATCGGCAGCTCGTCGCGCTACTGCGACTTGCATGTGCCCGCAGCGTGGGCACCGCACATCGTTGATGCCGCCACGCAGCTCGTGGCTGCCGCCAGCGCGGCGCTACCCAGTGCGCTGGTGCTCCCTATCGGCACGAGTGCACACGTCGGCGGAACGAGCCACTGCGACGTGGAAGCCATGGAGGGTTTCGGCGTGCTACGCGCCGCGCAATTAGCCGGTGTCCCTGCTCTCGAGGTGCGCGCGATCTCCAACGAGATCGAAGAAGCTGATCGCTCGCGCTGGCACTTTGCGGTGGCATTCGCCGCCATTACCAGCGCGACGCCACATCTCGTGGCCGCACTGCAGCGGGCGCTTTCTATTACCTTGAGTGGTTCGTCACCCCTCGTGATATCTCAAGAGGTCGCCGATGCGTGAACTGACCTTCGGCTATTCCCCCTGCCCCAACGATACGTTCGCGTTTCACGCGCTCTCACACGATGTGCTGGATCTGCCGTTTCGCATTGTGCCGGTGCTGCTCGATATCGAAGAGCTCAATCGCCGCGCTCATGAGAGGGCGTTCGATCTCACCAAACTCAGCGTCGGCGCCTTCGCCGGCGTCGGGGATCGCTACCGGATGCTGCGGAGCGGCGCCGCACTGGGCCACGGCGTCGGACCGCTCGTCGTCACCCGCACACCCATGTCACTCGCCGAGGCAGTGCGGGGTCGTGTGGCCATCCCCGGCCGCGACACCACAGCATACCGCTTGCTGCGCTTGGCCGCACCCGCAGTCGGCGAGGCGGTGGAAATGCGTTACGATCGTATCCTGCCGGCCGTGCGGGCGGGCGACGTGGACGCCGGGCTCATCATTCACGAGAGCCGCTTTACGTACGCCGACCATGGCTTGGTCCAAGCCGTTGATCTCGGCGACTGGTGGGAGCGCGACACGGGTTTACCAGTGCCACTGGCGGCGATCTGTGCTCGCGCTGATCTCGATGTCGAAATGGCAACTGCGGCGGAGCGCGCGATTCGCGCCTCGGTGCAGTACGCGTTTGACCATCCGGGGGCGAGTCGCAGCTACGTCCTCGCGCACGCGCAGGAAATGTCTGAGGAAGTGTGCGCCGCACACATTAAATTGTACGTCAATTCTCACAGCCTCGACGTGGGCGAGGACGGGGTGCGAGCCATTGCACGCCTAGTCGGCGCGCCGGATACACAAGGCGGTCTTTGAGCGGAACCTCCCACGTGACGCGCGTCTGACATGACCGCGCCACATGGAAGAACTACCGCGGTGCCAATTACATGCCGCCCAAGGCAAGATCGCCGCAGGCGACGATCGTGGCCATATCGGCCGGCGACATGTGGACATTGACATGGAACTCGCCAGTGGTCGGCGTCGGCATGTTGATGGTCGCAGTGTTCGTTGCCGTACCATTCGCATCGGCGTTCAGCGGCTGATAGTCGGCGGCCGGACCAGCGATGTCGCCACCCGAAGCGCATGTGCCTACATGGATATGCCACGGATGCACACCATTGGCCGGGGCGCCCGTGATGCTCACTTCAACGGCCGTAGTGCCCCCAAGCGTACCCGGCATTACCGATACGCTTCCGGCGACGTTTGTGCCGTTCATGGCCATGAGGGAAGCCGTCCACTTACCGGAGGTCGGCATCATGGCGGCGGAATCCGCCGTCGTGTTGGCCGTCATGGTGGAGTCGGCAGCAGCCTCCTTCTCGCCAGCACACGCACTGATCGCGCCAAGTGCGACCACAAAACCAACGCCCTGCAAGGTCCGCCAGGATACTGTACGCATAGAAACTCCAATGGTGAGTGATGTTCAGGCAAATACCAAACGTCTCCGCGAGGGACGGCCTTTTTAATGATACACCAGCGGGGGCTGATTTGTTCAGCGTTGGAACAAGCGGCTATTGTACCAAGTAGCGTCCTGCAGTCCGGCTCGCCATTTAAGACGGATCATTCGTCAACCCTCACCCGCTCCCACACCATCCATGCGCCTCCAATTATTCGCTTCGCTCGCCGCGTGCCTTGCAATGGCAGCGCCCTTGCGCGCACCACTTTTGGCGCAGCCGATGTATCCCTCCAGCTGGGACGTACTGCTCCTGCAGCGCGCCGACGTACAATCGGCACTCATCCTGCTGGAG
This sequence comes from Gemmatimonadales bacterium, assembly GCA_038212625.1. Taxonomy (GTDB): domain Bacteria; phylum Gemmatimonadota; class Gemmatimonadetes; order Gemmatimonadales; family Gemmatimonadaceae; genus Gemmatimonas. Next base: position 41,638 of record JBBQUH010000011.1, read on the forward strand.
CAGCGCTTCCCCCAACAGGTGGAGGAGTGGATCCGCATTACTGAACTGCAAGGCAAGTCGCAGCAAGAGCAAGCACGCGGCGCGTACGTACAGCGGGTCTTCGAGCAGGAGAAACTTCAGGTGTCGGTCGACTCGATCGGCAACATCACCGGTGTCCGTAAAGGCACGGGTGGCGGGCCGACCATCGTGATTGCCGCACACATGGACATCGTCTTCCCGCCGGAAACGAATACGAAAGTGCGTCGCTCGGGCGACACGCTGTTTGCCCCCGGAGTCGGCGACAATACCGCGTCGGTCGCCAACATGCTCGCCACGTTGCGCGTGATGAACGCCACGAAGTTCACCAGCAAAGGCGACATCGTTTTCATTGGCACCGTCCAGGAAGAGCTGGGTCTCAAGGGCATGGAGTATTGGCTCCAGCATAATCCGAAGCCGGACCTGCTCATTGTTCCCGACGGTCAGTACGGAAGCGTGGCGTACGGGGCCCTTGGCATTTATTGGACCAAGTACGTCTTCACCCATCCCGGCGCGCACACGCTCGCGTCGCGCGGCAAGCCCACGCCTGTGAAAGCGCTCGCCGAAGCGATCGATCGGCTCTATCAGCTGAAGTTCGATGCGCTGCCCAATGGCGCGGTGATGAACATCGGCCAGGTACATGGCGGCAATATCTACAATTCGGTGCCGCAGGAGTTGTACTTCACCGTCGATCTGCGCAGCTCGGATCCTGCGCTCCTCGATTCACTCGATCGCACCATCACGCGGTCGGTACAAGAAGTCGCGGACCAGCAGAAGGTGGGAGTGCGCGTGGAAGTGGAACAGAAGAGTGGTGCAGGCGGCACGGAGAAGCAGTTGGAAGGCGCGCGGGCCCATCCACTGGTGCAGACGGCTATCGACATCAACCGCGCCTTGGGAATCAGCGTGGGCATGCCCGGTGCCACCGAGGCCGTCGCCACCGGCGCCACCGACGCCAACCCGGGCGTGGTGCGCAAGATTCCCAGCATCGCGATCGGCGGCTCCAAGGCATCGGGCGCGCATCAGCTCACCGAGTATGCGCTCGCCTCTACTGCCCTGCCCTCTACCAAGCTGCTCTATCTGCTCACGGCCACGTTCGCCGACGGGATCAAGATCGTGCCGCCAGCCAAAATCGTCCCATAAACAGCACGTGGATGGGCAGATTTCATGGGGGAGGGACTCCCGTCGGCCCCTGCACCTGCCGATACTCCCTGTGTAGGCCCGCTGCTCCATCCACCACGCCTGACCCGTCACTGACCCATGTGGAACGAACTCTGCGATGACGCCCACGAGGCGCACGCGATGAAGGTTATTCACCGCGCCATTATGACGATCGCCGTCTGCTTTCTCTCCTTCGGCGGCTTCGCCATGGCCACGCGGCTTGGCGCCGAGCCACCGCCCGAGTCGGTGACCTACGGCAGCGAAGCGGCTGATCGGCATTCGGCGGTTTTCGGCGACTGAGAGTGGCCGGTCGCCGGTACTACGGAACGGGGGCTCGATCCATTGGATCGCGCCCCTGTTTTTCTGTCTGGAGGTCTGCGGGCGGCGTGGCGCTATTCACGCCGCTGCAACACGCCCCAGGACGACGGGGCGTTGAGCGAGCCGACCAAATACACCCGCGCGCCCACTGCGTCGCGCAGTGCGAGCGGCAGCGTCCCGATGACACGCACCGAGTCGTTGGCCAGGCGCAGCGCGTAGCCGGGACCGTGCTGCTCAAGTGTGCCGTCCACTGCGGTAACGCCGTCGGCGGCGCGCACGGTAAACGCAGTGACCACAAAGACCGGTGGGCCACCTGGCGACGCGGCGACATCCCGTTCTGCGGTTCGTTGCCCCTGCACCATCACGTCGAGGCCGTTCGCCTGGCGCACCACGCTCAGCGCATCGCCACGTAACACCACCGGCGCCGTGGCGCTGTCGCGCGGCACGAGTAACACGGACGTCACCGGTTCGTTGCCCACGATCTGTACCACACCGCGCAGCGTGTCGAGTGCAACCGGAGATTCGGCATCGCCACCTGGGGCCGTGCCTGTTGTCATCTTCGCCGTCTGTGCCGTGACGGTATCCGTCACAGCGTCCAGCACCGCCGGCACGGACGCCTCGCGCCGACAGCCACTCACAACCACACATGCGGCGCCAGTCATCAGCAGCGCACGTCGGATCGCCACCGCAATGCGCCTCACTGCAGTCGCACGATCGCCAGGCGCACGTTGGTGCTCAGCGGCCCACCGCCCACTGCCTGCAGTCCAATGGCCTGCGATGCGTTCGCCGCACCCGACAGCTCAAAGTACGCGTGCGCGCCGCCACGCAGCGTGGGCACGACCGACCGAAACCGCCCGAACGCGAACGCTTCAGGGCGCACCGGATACGGCGTGTTGAAGCGCGTACTCCACGAGGGCGACGCGTTCAGCCCCGCATAGATGCTGCGGAAATTCCAGGTGGGAATCTGCAAATCTCGGTTCTCTGGAGAGAGACCCGGATAGTCGTCGGTGTACAGCGCCATCCCCCAGCCGCCGATCAGCTGATCGAGTGACGCACCCGCCGTCGTGGTCAGATTGGTGACGCCGTTGGTGCGCGAATCGGTGAGCGCGGTGAGAAATGCCGCATCGGACAGCGCGTACCGATCAATGGCGTAACGCACCAGCGACCACACGCTGTTGTAGAACACGGCACCGGTTTGCCCGGTGCCGTCACCATACGGCGACCAGTTCCAAGGCGCGATCAACTTCTCGCGAATTTCGTTGAACTGCCGACGCATTCCCCAACCGGGCCGCCGCAGCGGGTCAGCACTGTTACACGTGGCATCAGTAAGATGAAAGTCGCAGAAAATCCCATTGGTGCTTGCGGAACCGAATCCCGTGTTGGCTTTCCACGCCACGTTATGCAGTGCGGCGCGAATCCACATCTCTTCAGCCATGCGTGCCGTGCCCTCTTCCAGCCAGCTCTGCTCGTAGGGGACGCTCTTGGCGAACCGGGCGGACAGGGACGCCACGTGCTTGACCTCATGCACCACCGTTCGCGCCATGAAGGCAAACCACCCGTCGGGCGACGCGGTGCTATTCAGGTTGAGCGTAGCCACGGTGGGCACGTTCCCGTAAAAGAACTGACCGAAGTTGCTCCCCGCCGATACCGTCGCCGGCGCCTGATCGCACGAGGTGACATACGCCGCGGCCCCTGAGCCGTTCAGCCGCTGCGAAAAGATCATGTGCAACTTGCCGTCGTTATCGGTGTCCGCATCGCGACGTAACGGATCGCCGAAGTTGATCGCGACGGCATCGTGCTGGTCCTGCTCATAGATCCGCCCCAGCCGCTCATAAAAACCGGCCAGCGCCGCGTTCGCCGACGACTGCAACGTATTGGCGGTGTCCTCCCAAATGACCGAGCGCGCGCCGACAAACACGGCCTTCGACCCCATGATGCGACTCACGTCCTGACAGCCGCCGCCGAAGGTGAAGAAAAAGGCGCGTGCTCCACCCACCGTATCGGCCGCGCGCGCCTGCCGCACCGACGCGCCACGCGGCATCGTGCGCATGCGGGCGACGAGCTGGTCATACTCGCGCCGATCGCGCTCCATATGCTGCAGATGCACGCGCTCGTAGCCGGCCAGCTTCTCCTCCTCCGCAGTGCGCGGTGATGTCGGCACCGGCGTCGTGACGAACGCACGTCCGCTCTGCAGCGCCGTGACCGTACTCCCCCCGCCGTTCCCGGTGATCTCGAAGCCAGTGATGGTATTGGCCGACGTCGCCGCGCTGAACACCGTGAGCAGATAGCGCGCCGAGCCGCCCGCCGCCGTGAGTTCGTTACAGCCCGCCTGGGGCGAGTTGGGGAGAATGAGCGACTGCCCGACCGCGAGCGTCCGCGTGGTCACAGTCACCTCACGCAGCACCGGAGCACTCGTGAGCCCCTCACGACGAACGCGCACCTCCGCACTACCGCCTTGCACACACGGCACCACCACGATCAACTGGGTTGCCGACGCTTGCGTCACACGCGCTGGCGCGCCGCCGATCGTGACGAAGTTGTTGGTCAGCAGCGTATCGAAGTTGAACCCCTGCACGACCGCCGTCAGCCCGGGAAGCAGGGTGGCTGGCGTTACCGACGTAATCGCCGGCTGCCCACTGTTCGGGACAATCGTCACCAAGGCGGTGCCGGTCTGTCCACCACTGCTCGCGGCGATCGTCGTGGTGCCAGGCGCGAGCGCCGAGAGGAGCCCGGCGCTCGAAATCGTCGCCACGGCGGGAGCGCTCGAATTCCACGACACCGACCGACCGCTCAGCGCGCCACCGACTGAATCCCGTGGCTGCGCGGAGAACGTCTGCGTCGTGAACGCAATCAGCGTGGCCGTGGCTGGTGACACCACGACCGTTGCCACCGGCACCTCACGTACCGTCAGACTCACGGTGCCCGTGACGCCCTCACTCAGCGCCGTCAGCACCGCAGTGCCAGGCGTAACGGCGGTAACCTCGCCACGCACGCTTACCGTAGCCACGCTAGGGGCGTCGCTCGTGAACGACACCGTGCGATCGGCGAGCACGCGATTGTTCGCATCGCGCAGTGTAGCCGTCAGTAGCTGCGTGGTACCCTGCAGCATGCTCGGCGTCACCGCTGCGAGAACCACCGACGACACGGGAATGGGCACCACGGTGATGGACACCGCGCGGCTCTGTCCCTCAGCGGCCACACTCACGGTAACGGCACCTGGCGCCACCGCCGCCAACAGTCCCGACGCGGACACGGTGGCCACGACAGGGTTGCCCGACGACCACGTGATGACACGCCCCGCGAGCGGCGCACCGGCCGCATCATTGGCCGTGGCACTGAGTTGGTAGCTACTACCCTCGACGATGGCGCCTGCCGGTACCACCAGCGTGAGACTCGCCACTGGGGCGGGCGGCGTCGTCCCCTCGCCACATGCCGCGAGCAGGAACAGCGACCACGCCGGCAACCACCGAACCACGGGTAGGTCGGGTAGGTGATGTAAGGAGCTCGCCACGGGGCCACGTGCAACGCGATCGATCATTGGGAGGGACACCAAGGGGGAAGCTCACGCAAGCGGCGCAAGGGAAACCAGCGCCCGGCGCCGCGGACCAAAGCCAATCGATCCGCCGGCAGGGCATTCGTCAACCCAGCGGCCCTACGTGGGGCTCTCCACCGTCACCGTGCCCTGCATACAGCGGGGCTCACATCCTTTACCGTTTGGCTGCTGCGTGGTGTAGCCGGGCCGCACCTCGCGCTGCACCGTACCACGGGAGGTGATGACGGTGATGAACGCCACTTCGGGCGTAAAGTCGGCGAAGAACGCGCGCGCCCCGCAGTCCTGATCGGCCGGGCACTCAAACACAAACGCTGCGGGTGACCCTAGCACACGGGCTTCCACCCGATAGCCGCCGACTGGTGCGACGGAGAGCGCCACCGTCAGTCCGTCGAAACAGCCGACAAGATTGCACCCACACGCACTCAGCAGGGTGAGACTGCCGAGCGAGAGCACGCTGAGACTTCGGCGAAGCAGGGGCATGATGAGAAGCTAATCACGCGGTGGACTCGTCACAAGCGCAGTGCGCGCTGCGGCGGGCATGCCGGCGACTGGCGACGCTCGACTTGACGCCGACATCTCACCCGTATGATGTACGAACATCTGTACTGAGTACGGACAACAGGCGCGCGCCGTCGAACAGAAACGACAGAGTCGAGGCCCATGGCCGCTTCCAAAGCACGTGCATACCTGGACCTACCAGCCGACGAGCGATTTGAGTCGCGAGTTCCCGGCGTACTCAAGCGGCACGCGGAGACCGTGGCCCGGGCCAGCCATCGTCAATCTGGCAATCCCGCTGAAGCCTGGTCGCTATCTTGTGGTCAATGGCGGCAGCGAGAGCAGAACTAACGCATTCTGGGAAACGCTGAACATTGCCGTTCCCCGCTATCGCGCACAGCGTGGGCTATCGTACGGTGTCGACCTCGTGGCGATCGGTAGAATGGGGCTGCGGGCCTACGGTAAACAACCCACCGACCATCGCGCCCATCGCATGTACGGAGCGCGTGTACTGGCCCCCTGCGCGGGCCGCTTAGTCGCTATACACGGACTGCCCGACATGCAGATCCCCATCATTGATCGTGACAACCCCGCTGGCAACCACATACTGTTGCGCGGTGCCGAGGCGGATGTGCGGCTCGGCCACCTGCAGCCGGGCAGCATGCGAGGTGCTGTGGGGGCCGACGTCGCCGTAAGTGATTGGCTCGGTGTCGTGGGAAAATCCGGCGACAGCGGCGAACCGCATCTGCCCATCCACGCACAGAGCCAAGGCTCGGGCGACGCGCTGATCAGTGGCGATTCGCAGCCACTTCAGTTTAATAGTCGATTTCCGGTGCGCGGCCACCGCATCCCGGTGCCGTGAGTAACGGTGTACCCTCGTCAGGACGATGCGTCGGCGGGCGGCGCATGTGACAAGTCATTATGATGACTAACGCCATATGAAACACATCCTCGTGACCGGCGCCACGGGTCAAGTCGGCTCAGCCGTGATTGCGGCTCTTCGCAACGCGGACGACATCGTCGTTCGCGCGGCGGTGCGCGACGTAACAGTCGCTCCAGCGAACTGGAGCCGCGACGCCTCCGTGCAGCCGGTGGCCTTCGATTTTCTCGACCCCGCGAGTCAGGACGCGGCGCTGGCCGACTGCGACAGTCTTTTCTTGTTGCGTCCGCCGCAGCTCAACACGGACTTTGGTGACGTTATCGCTCGGGCACGTGCACGTGGCGTCGGGCACATTGTCTTCCTGTCCGTGCAAGGGGCGGAGTCGAATTGGCTCGTACCACATCACCGGATTGAACGGCGGCTGATGTCCAGCGGTGTACCCTACACCATGCTGCGGCCCGCCTATTTCATGCAGAACTTCACGAGTACGCTACACGAGGAATTGGCGCTCCGCCATGGCATCTTCCTTCCCGCTGGGAATGCCTCATTTACGCTCGTGGATGTCGGCGACATTGCCCGAGTGGCCGCGCTGGTGCTTACGCATACCGGTACGCAGCACCACGGGCACGCCTACACGCTCACCTCGGCGATCCCTCTGACCTTTGCGCAGATGGCCGAGCAATTGTCGATCGGTTTGGGTACACCGATCAGCTACGAGTCGCCCGGCCCATGGGGCTTTTACCGCACATTACGACGCGATGGTCGCGAGCCCGGCCTGATTCTCGTCATGCTGCTGTTGCACATGCTGCCACGATTTACTGGAACGCCGCCTGTAACGAATACCGTGGCCGAGCTCACAGGACTGGCTCCGGTCGAGTTCGCAGAGTTCGTGGCGGAACATCGCAGCGCGCTGCTCGCTGCACCACGCAGCGCACCGTGATCGGACCAACACCACTCACATTGGCGGCATCGACACCTTCCCCCCGCCAAAGGCGTCGCGTACCAAATCCATTGGATCCGAGAGTTCGCGGAAGAGCGTGGAAATAGCAGCCCACAACCGCCATTCGCGCACGAGTTCATACATCATACGCCACGCCGTCGCTCGACACACACCGCCACAGTATGCCAAGTTTGGTGAGCGCCTTGAGATTCCATTGAAACAATGTGCAGCGACGGCCAAACACGTGCTCAAGCCTACGAAAGTGTACCGGTTCGTTCCGCTCGTACACGCTGCAGGAGTACTCCCTGCGGGCAATAGCGTGCGGCTCTGCAACTCCTCAACCTTCATTACACCCGACCTCGGGCATGCAGACGTCATACCCGTCGAATTCTGGCGAACTCTACCACGCAAATCGGAGAATTCAATGTCCAAGGATACAGAGCAAGCGATCAATAGCTACATCACAGACATGCAAGCACTCGAGGAGCATCTCGAAAAAGCATTTGGCGGACAGGTCAAGAATTCGGAAAACGACGAATCTGCTGATGAGTTACGCCACGTGCACAGTACGATTCAGCGACACATCGTTGTTCTCAATGAACTCTCCGAGCGCCGCCAGATCGGAGCGCAGGGTCTTTCCAAGACGGTGAAAAATGCGGCGGCGTCGGTGCTAGGTTTAGGGGCCGCCGCAATTGACGCGGCCCGCAGCGACAAATCGCCGAAGAATCTCCGTGATGATTACGCGGCGTTATCGCTGGCTTCCATCGGATACGTCATGCTGCACACTGCGGCGCTGGCATTGGGAGACGTAGAGGTTGCCACCGTGGCGTTGTCACACCTGCAGGATCACGCGAACTCCGCCAGGACCCTTCACAACATCGTACCGCGCGCGGTCATCAGGTTCCTCAAGGACGAGGGGCTACCCGCTGATGCCTCCGTGCTGAGCGACGTTAGTAGGAATATCGAACATGTATGGCAATCCCAGGACAACATCCCCGAGGCGAGTGCCGGTTCATCTCGCGTCGGCTCGTCCGAAGGATATTGAGAAAGAGCATTTCATGTTTTTTGTCACACGGTCCGTGAGATGAGTAGCCGACACGCCCGCCGTTTCTACGTTGTAAGAACTTCTCGCAGATCAGCTTCGCGACATGTGCAGTGCGGCGCACCGGATATTTGTTACCATCCTTAACGGCGCAACAAGAAAGGATCTGGAGGCTACCAGCCATCACGCCGTCCGGACGGCCGACGAGGAGCGGCAGCGGGCGACGGGTAGACCGCTGCGCGCTGGCCGACCCGCGTGGGCTCGGCCGGCGCGCTGTATGGTCGCCGGAGACTCAACCGAGTCCACTTGCATTTCCTCTCCTGCGCTGCGCACCGACTACGAAAACGATCAACGTTGAACAAATATTTCGATTGCGAGAATTAAGAGCCGTCCTTACTCGAGTCGCCGCCCCGATCGGATAGAATTTCTATCCTTGTCGGTTTCGCCCGGATGGGCGATGGCGCGACGCGAACAGGTCGTGCGCATCACCGGCGATCTGATTCGCGCGCGACCTCCGGACGTGCGAAACAGCACCATCGCCGAGCTGTGGGGCGCTTCTTGATCGTTGGACTCGTTAGACGGTGTGTGGGTTTGGACAGAACGAGACGATACGCCTCATTGGTCGACGTCCGCGTGTATATGCCGTCTACAAGCCCAGAAGGAGACGAACGTACCGATGAACGCTTTCCATTCGCGGAGACGTGATATCGCCCATTCGTCGCACCAGGCGATCCTTCGAGATGGAACGCAGATCCTCGCATTTGATGTAGCTCTCAATCGTCAACCCCGCCTCGCCCGCCGGTGCTATTCCGTGCGTCGGGATCGACCGCTGCGTCTTCGTGATCGGCTCCACGATCACCAAGTCCGCCGGACCGTGGTCGAACCTGTCAACCGACACGACGAGCGCCGGGCGCATCCCGGATTGTACGCGCCCGCGTGTCGGGCTGACGTCAACCATCTACACCTCGCTGCGAGAAGGCGTGACGGGCCCGACACTGCCACTACTCACGCGTCGCGCCGTCCAAGGCGGTGCCATCTCCGGCTGTGCACTCCGCCTGCTCCTCGCGCCATGCGCGATCATCGCGCTTGAGCGCGGCGAACGCGGCATTGATCTCATGGAGCATCCGATCGCTCGCGCGTGACGACCCGCTTGCCACGTCGCGTTTTAAGATCGGGTTTATGATCACGAAGGGTGCACTATGCGCATATTTGGCCATGTTGGCCTCCAGCGGTAGCTAAAGTGTGGAGCGTGACCGGAGCATGGGGTGCTACGACAAAAGCCGCTAAGTCATTGCGACTTCACGGCTTCTGCGTGGTGTTGGTGCGGTGCTGGCACTTGTTGGTTCATAGCAGGAGAGAGACTCGAACTCTCGACCTCACGATTATGAGTCGTGCGCTCTAACCGGCTGAGCTACCCTGCCCCACTTCTCATCGCCATCAACGCTAAATATGGCAGTTATGACACGCAAACGGCCGGCCCTTTCGGACCGGCCGAGTGCAACATGGCGGGGGCGGGATTTGAACCCGCGACCTTCGGGTTATGAGCCCGACGAGCTACCAGGCTGCTCCACCCCGCGGCAGTTCTGGGATATTAGCTACCAAACCCCGAGAGTCAACCCCGCTCACACCGAATCGGAGACATCCGTGCTGTCGCGCGGCACACTGTCCACGATTGAGCGATCAGGACCTCCCATGAGGTACAGCAACTCCTTCTCACCACGCACCATCCCCCACCGCTCCCGCGCAATACGCTCCTGACGCACGGGATCGGTGAGCACCGCCTTCAATTCCACCCGCAACGAATCCACCTCAGTCTGCAACGCCGCCACCTCAGCCGCGAGCCGACGCGCACGATCCCGCTGATCCAGCAGATCCACCGTGCCGTACTCCCCACCAACCACCGCATAGACCAAAACCGCCAGCCCACCGGCCACCCCCACCACCACCCGCCACGAAGCACTCATACAACTCCTAGCTCCCAGTTCTCAGCTCTTAGCTCTTAGCTCTTAGCTCTTAGCTCTTAGCTCTTAGCTCTTAGCTCTTAGCTCTTAGCTCTTAGCTCTCAAAGCCCATAGATCGCGCCACCCGGATACTCCGCATACCCCTCCAACTGCTCTTCAATCCGCAGCAGCTGGTTGTACTTTGCCACCCGATCGCTGCGCGACGGGGCGCCGGTCTTGATCTGCCCCGCCTGCGTGGCCACCGCGAGATCGGCAATGAACGTGTCTTCTGTTTCGCCGCTGCGATGTGAGATGATGGCGTTGTAGCCCGCCGCGCGTGCCAACTCGATCGCTTCCAGCGTTTCCGTGAGTGTGCCGATCTGGTTGACCTTCACCAGAATCGCGTTCGCGACGTCGGCCTCGATACCCTTGGCAAGGATGTCGCTGTTCGTGCAGAACAGGTCGTCGCCCACGAGCTGACAGCGATCGCCGATGGCCTGCGTGAGATGTTTCCAGCCGTCCCAGTCGTTTTCGGCCAGGCCGTCTTCGATCGACACGATCGGATACTTCTCGAGCCAGCCCGCATACAGCTCGGTCATCTCCTCGGCGCTCCGCGACGCGGCCCCGCTCTTCTTGAAGTGGTACTGGCCTTTGCTGAACAGCTCGCTGGCCGCCACATCCAGTGCAAGGCAAATATCCTGCCCCGGGCGCAACCCGGACGCTTCGATCGCTTCCATGATGATCATGAGGGCGTCTTCGTCGCTGCCAAGGTCGGGCGCAAACCCGCCCTCGTCGCCTACACCCGTGCTCAGCTTGCGCGTCACCAGCACGTTCTTGAGCGCGTGAAAAACCTGCGTGCCCATGCGCAGCGCATCGGCAAAGGTTTCGGCGCCCACGGGTACCACCATGAACTCCTGGAAGTCCACCGTGTTCGTGGCGTGCGCGCCGCCGTTGATGATGTTCATCATCGGTACGGGCAACGTGCGCGACATGGGGCCGCCGAGGTAGCGATACAGCGGCATGCCCACGTCGATCGCAGCGGCACGGGCGGTGGCCATGGACACGCCGAGCATCGCGTTCGCGCCCAGCCGGCCCTTGTTCTCAGTGCCGTCGAGGTCGATCATCGCACGGTCCACGCCGATCTGATCGATCGCGTCCATGCCATCGAGCGCGTCGGCGATCTCGGTGTTCACGTTGTTGACGGCCTGCCGTACGCCCTTGCCACCGTAGCGCGCCGCGTCACCGTCGCGCAGCTCGACGGCTTCGCGCTCGCCCGTGCTGGCACCACTTGGTACGGCCGCGCGACCCGCCGCGCCCGACTCGAGCTCGACATCGACTTCGATGGTGGGATTGCCGCGGCTGTCGAGAATCTCGCGCGCGACAATGGAAATGATGGCTGACATGATATGGGAGCAGTGAGGGGGAAAAAGGGCGACGAAAGAGGCGTCAGATCAGGCGACGAAACAGATTACGTCAGAGCTGGATTTATCCCGTAATGTGCACGCAAACACTCGGCCATGCGCGCACGGACCGTTTCGGCCAGCGCGTCACGCTGGTCGTACGTCAGCCCCTCGGTGGGGATGGGCTCCAGCAGGTGCACATTGACCGTGCCGGACGAGGCACGGAATTCGCCACGCGGGTTTACCTCGATGGTGCCGTGCACCACCACCGGCACAATGGGCGCCCCCGATTTGATCGCAAGCACAAACGGCCCCTTCTTGAAGGGACGCAGCGCATACGACATCCCCCGCGTGCCCTCGGGGAACACCAGCACCGGGTTGCCGGCTCGGATCTTCTGGGCCGCGTCTTCGTACGCGCCGAATGCCGCCTTACGGTTCTCGCGATCGATATAGATCACGCCGGTTGCCCGCGCTGCCACTCCAAAGAACGGCACCTTCTCGAGCTCTCGCTTGGCCATGAAGCCATAGTGCGGCAGCGCGTGAATCATGGTGGGGATATCAAACCAGCTCACATGGTTGGCGATGTACACGCGCGGTGACGACGCCGGCAGCCCGTCGCCCCCGTGCCGAATCACCTTCACCCCGGCGGCCGTGAGCAGCCAGGTTGCCCACCACTGGGGGCACTTCTCGTAAATGCTGTTCGGCCCTTGCGGCACCCGAAACAGCTGTGCCAGCAGCGCCAGCCCGCCAAAGAGCAGCGTTCCCACGAGCAAAGCAACAAAAGTCAGCGCAGTTCGCATCGCGTGAAACGTCGCTGACTCGGAACCCGAATTCAACGACGCCGCGCGTCAGGAATCGCTCGCGGGCTCACGAAAATGATCGTGCCCGGGCAACTCGCGGAGCGGGGCCGCCGTGCCCGACACCGAACTCGGCCGAACCACACCAATCACGGTGAGCAAACGCGGCGACGCGGCCGCCCAGCGCCCCTGTAGCGCCGCAAACGCGATGGGCGATACCGTCGCCAGCAACTCGTACTCTTCACCGCTCACGAGGGCGTCCGCGGGCGCTACGCCGGGGCCAAGCGGCACACGGGAGGCGTCGATGTCCATGAACACGCCACTGGCCGCTTCCAGGTGCCGCGCATCGGCGGCGAGGCCATCGGAAATGTCGATCATCGCCGTGGCCCCCGCCGCCGCCAGCGCCTGCCCTTCCGCCAATCGCGGCGCGGCCCCCGCGAAGCGCGCACGCGCCCACGCCGAGGGCTCGCACTGCGCATCCCACGCACCCACGGCGGCACCCGGCCCGCCCAACACGCCAGTCACCACAATCAGGTCGCCCACCTGAGCGCCGTGCCGCCGCACCACGCGCGGGGCCGCACCGATCACCGTAGTGGTAATGCTGAAGGCGTCGCCCCGACTGAGATTGCCGCCCACAATACGCGCGCGCGCCGCCCGCACTTGCGACCCGATGCCGTCGGCCACCTCGCCCAGCACCTCGCGCCACGCGTCGGGCACCACCATGGCCACCAGCACACACTCCGCGCGCGCGCCCATGGCCGCCAGATCGCTGAGCGCCGCCGCCATCGCCCGCGCACCCACTTCGTATGGCGACAGCCACGCACGCCGGAAATGCACGGCCTCGATACACGCATCGGTACTCACCACACGCGGCGACCCATCACCCGGCGGCAGCAGGGCGGCATCGTCGCCGATATCCTCGGCGAGATCGCCCCAGCGCGCCATGAGTAACCGAATGGTGTCGAACTCATGGCCTCTGCCCATGGCCTGATGCGCGCGGGGCTTGCTGCTCGCCGATTCAGAGCTCGCGGTATCCGCGGGAATCACAGCAACCCGCCGTCACTCGCGCGGCGAAAACGCATGAGCCCCTGCGGCGTGGCCACCCAAAGCCAATCGCGCGTGAGCAATACATCGAGCGCTGGCCCCGGCAGATCGACACCAACCCGCAGCACACGCACGGCATTCGTGCCGCGCACGGTCATCACGAGACCGTCAGTACCGGCCAGCCACATGGTCCGCTCGTCGATTGCCAGTCGCGTCACCTGCCCCACTAGGCGCGTGTCCAGCACGTCGATGCGCTGCGGCTCTCGACCGCCGCGCGGCGCCAGGGCAAGCACGGCATCGTCGGTTGCGGCAAGCAGCACGGTATCGCTCCAAGCAAGCGCTCGCACAGGGCGCCGTAGCGCGGGGTCAACGCCGAGCGGTCGGGAGAGTGAGCCGCCGGTCACGCCGCTGGGCGTTGGCAGGGCGAGCAGCCCGCCCTCGGTGCCCATCCAGAGCGTGTCGCCCGTAAACTGCAAGGCATACACGGGGGTATTCTCCAATACGCGCGCACCGATACCCCGCGTGCGCGGATTCCGCGCGTCGCTGCTGTCGGTGATGTACGCCGCCCCGCGCGCTGTGCCCACCCACGCGCCATCATCGCGCGCCGCCACGGCATACACCCGATCATCGGGCAAGCCATCGAGCGTGGTCCACGCGACCATGGCTTCGGAGCGATCGAGCTTGACGCGTACCACGCCGCGATCAGTGGCCATCCACGCGCGATCGGCACGCGTCACCAGTCCATAGGTGCGCATGCCAATGAGTGGCACGTTGATCGTACCCTCGATCCACCGCCAACGCTGCAAGTCGAGACTGGCCAGCGTGAGACCGCTGCGTATCGAGGGCACCCCGAGTCCCGCCACCCACACGCCATCGGCCGACGGGGCGAGGGCGCCGGCGCCCGGGGCAATGAGGCCGAACGGGAGCGACGTAGCCTGCTGGAACGTGGGATCCACGCGAAAGAGACCGTCACCGTTGGTGCCGAGCCAGACTTCGCTGGCGCGCTCGGGAGAGGCGGCGCCACTCACGATATTCGCGTTGCGCAGTGGACGATCAGACTGCTGCGTGCGGAACATCAGGGCGCTCTGCGAGCGCAGTGCGGGGAACTGCTGATACACGGCATCGAGACCACGCGGTAGCACGAGACTGTTGGCCGGTGGCGGCCCCGACGATGGCAGCGTCATGCCCACTCGCGACACGCGGGTCCACGCGCCGCCCGCCCGCACGAACGCATCGCCGCTGCCGCTGCGATCAAACGCAATGACATCAGGCACGCCGGTGATGATGGTGCGCTGCAACTGCTGCGTCTGCGGCCGGTAGATCACCACGCCACCGGGCACGCCGATCCAGAGCGCGTCTTCCACCGGGTCACCGGCCATGACGGTGATCTGCTGATCGAAAAAGCCCTCATCGCGCGTGAGCGGGGGCATCCACGACTCGGCGAGTCGATCGTAAATCGCAATGCCACCGCCGGTGGCCGCATATACGAACCGGCGCGACACGGCCACCGACTGCACCGAGGCGAAGCTGCCGATGCGCTGCCGTTCATCGGCGCGCCCGAAGCTGCGGTTGGTCGAAGCGCCGCTGCCGACTGACACCCCACCGCCAGCTCCGGTGCCCGTTGTCGCGCACGACGCCAGCGATGCGGCGGCGCAGATCACGACGACCGCGCGGGCGCGCATACGGGAGACACAGGTCGCGCGCACCGCTCGCACTTCACGCAGCGTGCGCATCAAACAACCGGTGCAGCGAGTGTGGCCAGCACATGCGGCGGCAACGCCGCCGGTTGCTCGAGCGCACGCCACGCGGCCGGCAGGGCCGCGAGCACATGATGCAGCGTTCCACCGCGTACACCGCCAAGTGACGCGGTGGCGATTTCGGCAGCGAGGCCGTGCGCCGTGGCTCCGCACAGCGCCGCGTCAGGGCCGCTGAGCCCCTGCCCAAGCAGCGCAGTGATGATCCCCGTGAGCAGATCGCCGCTGCCACCCGTCGCGAGGAGCGCCGTGCCGTGCGGCACCACCGTCAGCGGCGACATCACGTGGGTGCTGCTTCGTGGCGTCGCAATAAGGGTCGGCGTTCCTTTCAGCAACACCGTGGCCTGTGCTCGATCGGCAAACTGGTGCAACGCATCCGCGCGCTCGGACCACGTGGCCGGCAGCGGCGCCCCTATCAACCGCGCGAACTCGCCGGGGTGCGGCGTGCACACCACGGCGCGCGCATGGCGTGACCAATGGCGAACGAGCGACGCGGCGTCGCCACCGACTTCCTGGGCCATTTCGGCGGCCAGCCAGAGCGCGTCGGCATCGAACACCATCGCCGCGGTGCGATGCTCGGCCAACCACGTCGCCAGCGCACGGGCCGAGCGCGGCGTGCGGCCCAATCCCGGTCCGAGCCCGATGGCGTGATAGATGCTTACGGCGTCCTCTGGATCGCGCGAGAGCATGTCGTCATCGAGAATCGCGGCGATCGTTGCGGCGGGGGTGAGGTCGCCGCCCCGGCGGTGTACGGACTCTTGCTGCTTCGAGGCGGCATCGTGCTCGTCGAACCGCTCTGACATCTCGCCGTCGGACCGACTCTCGTCGTCACCCCCCGCCGCGCGCGGCCAGGCATGCGCGAGCGCTTGCGGCACGAGCTGCTGCACGGCGGACACGCTGGGCGTATCCACCACGGCGTGCACGAGACCGGCACCCGCTGCCAGCGCGGCGCGGGCCGCGAATACGATGGCGCCGGCCATACCACGCTGCCCACCACCAAGCGCCACACGACCGCGTCGCGCTTTGTGCGCATCCCACGCAATCAGCGGCAGCCGAGACGCCATGTCGGCCCCGTGGAGGTACTGCCACGCGTCATCCGGCAGCATCGCGTGGTCGCCGAGTCCGATGTCCACCACCACCAGCTGGCCGGTGTGCGCGCGCTGGAGAAGCACACCGCGCTTGATGGTGCCGAAGGCCACCGTACACGAGGCCGCGACACTCCCTTCGGCGATGATGCCGGTATCGGCCTCGAGGCCGGAGGGGAGATCGAGTGCGACGACCACCGCCCCCTGCCGCTGTGCGTCGCGCATGCGCGCACACCCCTGCGCCACTGCCGCACGCAACGCCCCACGATGGCCGGTGCCGAGGAGGCCATCGACCACGAGCTGTTCGGCGCCGGTGGGGGCGCCCGCGGTAAGCAGCGGCGCGGCGATACTCGCGGCACGCTGCGCGTCGGGAGTGGTGGACGTCGCGGTGGCGTGCAGGCGCACCGTGACCCCGGCGCGTGTCAGTTGCGCCGCCACGATATACGCATCACCGCCGTTGTTGCCGGCACCGGCGTAGATGGCTACGCCATCGGCCAGCCGGTTCGAATAGTCGCGCAACAGCACTTCCGTGGCCGCGCTGCCCGCCCGTGCCATAAGCACAAACGACTCCGTGCCACCACGGATGGCGGCGAGATCCCGCGCTCCCGCTTGGGCGCCTGTGGTGACCCGCAGGCCACTCATGCGCTAGTGCCCACAACGCCACAGACGCACACTAAACGTGCGCCGTACTCCACGGATACTCACGCTCGAACGCGGCTTCGAACTCGAAGACACCGAAGAAATCATCGCGCGAATCCTGCGGCTGACTGACCAGCAGGCCCATGTCCACGAGGGTGAACACGATGTCCCCGATGTCCAGCGTCGAACGCAGCCCCCAATGTTCAAGTACGAGGCGGGCCGTGACACCGAATCGCTGCATGGCGAGATCGCGACAGGCCCGCGCAAGTTCGGGGCCGGTGATGTGCCGACGTTCCGTGAGCGTAGCCTGACTATGCTCCAGTCCCGCGAGTACGAACAGGTACGCGCGCTCATCGAACCGCTGCTCGCGCAGACGGATCTGATCCATGATGCCTTCACGGAACGCCAACTCGGCCACTGCCCTGCTCCTGATGTTATCGAGACCAACGGACGGACCACCAAACGACGATGGACGCGGTGCGCTCTTGAATACTGGAGGCTCCCCCCACAGGCCACAACTCCTTGCGCGGCGCGCGCAGGGTGTTCTGATTTTCTGCGCGGCGGGGGGACTCACTACCTGCTACACGCGCCGCCTCAGGCGTGCGTCACTGCGCCATAGAGCGGATACTGATCGGCGAGCGCTTTCACATCGACCTTGACCGCCGCCACCACCTGCTCATCGTCCGGCGCACTGAGCACCCGATCGATGAGCGCGGCGATCTGCTGCATGGCATCGGCGCCCATGCCACGGGTGGTCACCGCCGGTGTGCCGATCCGAATACCGCTGGTCACAAACGGCGACTGCGTTTCCTTGGGCACGGTGTTCTTGTTGACCGTGATCCCCGCCGCATCCAGTACCTTCTCCGCCACCTTGCCGGTGAGGCCTTTGTTGCGCAGGTCGACCAGCATCAGGTGGTTGTCCGTGCCGCCCGACACAATGTGATAGCCGCGCTCCACCAACGCCTGCGCGAGCACCTGCGCGTTCGCCACCACCTGCTGCGTGTACTGCGTGAATGCCGGCTGCAAGGCTTCGTGAAACGCCACCGCCTTGGCCGCAATCACATGCTCCAGTGGCCCACCCTGCATGCCGGGGAACATGGCCTTATCAAGGGCCTTGGCATGCTCCGCCTTGCACAGAATGATGCCACCGCGCGGGCCGCGCAGCGTCTTGTGCGTGGTACTCGTGACCACGTCCGCAAAGGGCACCGGCGACGGATACACACCCGTGGCGGCAAGTCCCGCAAAGTGGGCCATATCCACCATGAAGATCGCGCCCACTTCTTTAGCGATATCCGCAAACGCCTGCCAGTCGATGACGCGCGAGTACGCGCTGTACCCGGCGATGATCATCTTGGGCTTGTGCGTGCGCGCCTGCGTGCGCATCTGCTCATAGTCGATGATCCCGTCTTCGGTCACGCCGTAGGACACGGCGTTGTACAGCATCCCGGAGAAGTTGACCGGCGAGCCGTGCGTAAGGTGACCGCCCTGCGACAGATCCATGCCGAGGAACGTGTCCCCCGGCTTGAGAAACGCGAGGAAGACGGCGGCATTGGCAGACGCGCCGCTATGTGGCTGCACATTGGCATGCTCGGCACCGAACAGCAGTTTCAGACGGTCGATCGCCAATTGCTCGATCTTGTCGACCACTTCGCACCCGCCATAGTACCGCTTGCCGGGCAAGCCCTCGGCGTATTTGTTGGTGAGCGGCGACCCGACCGCTTCCATCACCGCCGGCGACACGAAATTTTCGCTCGCGATGAGTTCGAGACCGTCATTCTGGCGACTGATCTCCTCTTCGATCAGCTGCGCGATGACAGGGTCGGCGTGCAGGAGCGCGTCTCCCGGCGGCAACCGATCCCACAACGACCACTGCGCACTCGCTCCCGTACTGTTCATCAGGCACTCTCCGAGGCCGCAGCCTCCAGGTCAACGTCATCCCGCTCGATTTTTTCCACGCGCCGCTCGTGACGGCCACCCTCGAATGGGGTATCCAGCCACGCTTTGAGAATGGCGATCGCGTCCTCGTCGGATACGAAACGCGCCGGGAGGACCAAAACGTTCGCATCATTGTGCTTCCGGGCGAGGGCGGCCACTTCGGGCGTCCACGCCACCGCCGCACGCACCCCCGGGTACCGATTGGCTACATATGACATGCCCAAGCCCGTGCCGCAGAGGAGGACCCCACGTTCCGCCTGCCCCCCGGCCACTTCCTGAGCCAACGGGTGCGCATAATCGGCGTAATCGGTGCTGGCCGTACTGTGCGTGCCGATATCGGCTGCGGTATAGCCCAGCTCGGTCAGCGCCGCGCGCAACCGCTCCTTGAGTTCGAAACCGGCGTGATCGGAAGCGATCGGAATACGCTCCCCCGGGTGTGCGACGTCCACCATAGTCAGGATGCTCGGCTTATAGAAACGGAATCAGCGGGTCAGGAATCTTTGTTCGGATATTGCGGCCACGTGCGGATCATACCGCGAACCGCGCTGATACGCTGCTCAGCCACTCGATCCGCCGCCCGGTAGGTGGGAATCCCCGTGTCGTTGGCCAGACGGAATACACTGAGCACCGTCTGGTAGATCTCGTCGGATTTGCGGAGCGAGCGCTCGCGGCTCCAGCCGGTGAGCTCGCTGTACACATTGATCACGCCGCCGGCGTTCGCCACGTAGTCGGGGGCGTACAGGATGCCGCGCGCCTCGAGCATGTCGCCGTGGCGGTCTTCGAGCAGCTGGTTATTCGCCGCACCGGCCACGATCTGCACGTTCAACCGCGGCACGGTGTCGTCGTTGATGATACCACCCAGCGCACAGGGCGCGAAGATGTCGGCCTGCGCGTCGTAGATCTCGGCGAGCCCTACCGCCTTAGCGCCAGTGGCATCCACTACGCGCTGAATGCGTGCCGCGTCAATATCGGTGACAATGAGCTTGGCCCCCGCATGATGTAACTCGTGCGCAAGGTGGGAGCCCACGTTGCCGAGGCCTTGAATGGCCACCGTTTTGCCGACGAGAGTATCCGCGCCCCACTTCTGGAACGCCGACGCTTGAATGGCGCGAAACACGCCGTGGGCCGTGACCGACGATGGATCACCCGAGCGCGACCCTATACCGGCTACGTGCTTGGTTTCCATGTGCACGAAGTCCATGTCTTCTACTGTCGTGCCCACGTCTTCCGCAGTCACGTAGCGGCCACCGAGCGAATCCACAAAGCGGCCATGCGCGCGAAAGATCATTTCGCGGTTGGGCATCTTGTTGTCGCCAATGATGACGGCTTTTCCGCCGCCAAGATTGAGTCCGGCTACGGCATTCTTGTACGTCATGCCACGAGACAGGCGCAGCGCATCGACGATGGCTTCCTCGTCGGATGCATAGTTCCAGAAGCGCGTGCCGCCGAGGGCGGGGCCGAGCGTGGTGTCGTGAATGGCGATAACGCCACGGTAACCCGAAGCTTTATCGTGGCAGAGCACCACCTGCTCGTGCCCCATCTCGGCCATCGTATCAAAGTAACGCATAAAGTGCGAGGTCAGTCTGGGATGGATCCGTCGGCAGCAGACGCGGCCGCCAGGGTTTCACGCGCGATTACGATGCGCTGGATCTCCGAGGTGCCCTCGTAGATCTCCGTCACCTTGGCGTCGCGAAAATAGCGTTCGACGGGATAATCAGTCACGTAGCCGTAGCCGCCAAAAATCTGGATGGCCTGCGTGGTGACCCACATGGCGGTTTCGGACGCGAACACCTTCGCCATGCTGCTGAAGCGGGTGATCTTTTCACCACGCTCCTTCGCGTTCGCGGCAGCGTGCACGAGCACGCGCGCGGCCGTGATACGGGTGGCCATGTCCGCGATCTTGAACTGAATGGCCTGGAAATCCGCGATCGGCTTACCGAATTGCTGCCGTTCGCCGGCATATCTGGCGCTGGCCTCGAGGGCCGCGCGTGCGATACCAATGGCTTGCGCGGCAATACCCAATCGACCGTGATCGAGCGAACCCAAGGCGTACACGAGTCCCTTGCCTTCTTCGCCGAGCAGGCGATCTGCGGGTACGCGGCAGCCGTCGAGGTTGATCTGCAGTGTGGGCGATGCACGAAGTCCCATCTTCGATTCTTTCTTCGCGAGATGAAAACCGGGCAGATCGGGGGTCAGAATGAAGGTGGAGATACCTTTGGTACCACGGCGATCGGCCGACGTATCGGTACGCGCCATACACAGAATGACGCCCGCCTCATTGCCGTGGGACACCCATGCCTTGGTGCCAGTCAGCACCCAGTCGTCGCCGTCACGCACGGCCTGACAGCGCAGCGCGGCGGCATCGGAGCCGGCTTCGGGCTCGGAGAGTGCGAACGCGCCGAGCAATTCACCGCGCGCCATCGGCGGCAGGAAGCGGGTTCGCTGCTCCTCCGTGCCGAAGTTGAGGATCATCTGGATGGGCAGCGAGTTGTGCACGCTGAGCAGGACGGCCGCCGAGGCATCGGCCACGGCAATCTCCTCGAGGGCCAGCAAATAGCTGGAGGCATCGAGTCCCAGTCCGTCATAGTGCTCCGGCGTGAGCATGCCGAAGAAGCCCAACTCGGCCATCTGCGTCACCATTGCGCGATCAAAGCGCGACTCGCGGTCACGCTCGCCTGCCAAGTGTACGAGTTCCCGCTGCGCATAGTCCCGCGCGAGCTTCTGGATCTCGGCCTGTGTTTCGGTTAAAGCGAGTAAGGACATGAACGACTCAGTACTGGTAAAAGCCGCGACCGGACTTGCGGCCATACCAACCGGCGGCCACGTACTTCCGGAGCAAGGGGCACGGACGGTACTTGGGATCACCCAACCCGTCGTGGAGCACTTCGAGTATCGCGAGACAGGTATCGAGCCCGATAAAGTCGGCCAGCGCAAGCGGGCCCATGGGATGATTCATGCCCAGTTTCATCACCGTGTCGATGGCGTCCGGCGTGCCGACGCCCTCCATGACGCAGTAGATCGCTTCGTTGATCATCGGCATGAGAATCCGATTTGCCACAAAGCCGGGGAAATCGTTCACTTCCACCGGGGTCTTGCCGAGTGCCGTGGCGAGGGCCATGACGCGCTGCGTGGTGTCATCGCTGGTGGCGAGGCCACGGATGACCTCCACGAGCTGCATCACTGGCACCGGATTCATGAAGTGCATGCCGATCACGAGCTCGGGGCGCTTGGTGCGCGCGGCGATTTCGGTGATGGAGATGGAGCTGGTGTTGCTGGCGAGAATCGCGCCCGCCGGTGCAAACCGATCGAGCTCTTCGAAGATCTTGAACTTGAGGTCGGTGCGCTCAGTGGCCGCTTCCACTACGATATGGGCGTTCGCGACAGCCTCCAGCGAAGTAGCGGTGGTAATCCGGCCGAGCGCTGCCTCGACGGCGAGGACATCGAGCGCGCCTTTTTTCACCTGACGATCGAGGTTTTTCGCGATCGTGTCTTTGCCCCGCTGCAGCGCCTCGGCGCTGACATCGATCATCGTGACCGAGTGTCCGGCTGTTGCGAACACGTGCGCAATACCGTTGCCCATCTGTCCGGCGCCCACGACTGCCGCGCGAATGAGCGTTCCCTGTCCGTTCCCGTCGGCCATATTCCTCAACTCCTGAGTGTAGTCCGTTCTTTCGTCGCCCAGAACGCAGCGCCGCCTAACACTAATGCCGCTACAACGCCCCCCTCCGGCCCCCACGCGCCACCGCTAATCCACGCCGGCCCGCTGAGCACTGCGCGATACCCCGGACTACTGAGCGGCAGTCCGCTCACCGGCACGTGCAGCACTGCGGCCATCACCCAGTTCCATGCCAGATGTGCGCTCCACGCTGCGGGTAAACTGTTGGTTCGCTCGCGGATCACACAGAGGCACCAGCCGGCGAGCATCACAATGCAGGTCGTTTGTACGTTGGCGCCCGGGTTGAGCAGATGCACCACGCCAAACGCCACACTCGAACTCAGGCGCGCCACCAGCCGGCCGGCCGCTTCATGGGCCACTGCGTAGAGGTAGCCCCGAAACACCAACTCCTCCCAGAGCGCCGCCGGTGCCAGCAGCAGCAACAGACGCAGCGCCGCGCCGCCCCACGTGTCCTGCACCAACGCCGCCCCCAGCTCACCGGGCAGCGCCACGGTTTCCCAGCGAAGCAACCCCGAAACCCAGAGCACGGCGGCGGTGAGGACAATGGCACCGGTGCCGAGCAGCCATCCGCGCCACAGATGGGTGAGCGACCAACTGCTCTCGCCCAGCCCCATCACCGTCCACGGCACATCGTCTACGAACCGGAGCGAGACCGCGCAAGCGGTAGCAACGCCGATGAGCATGGTCCAAGGATACATCGGGACTGACTCGCCCACTCCACGCGAGATGAGACCAAACACTGGCCCCAGCACCGATTCCGCGATCCCCTGCGCGAGAATCCACGCGACGCCGAAGCTGAACAGTCGCCACGGCACGCGCAGTACCGTAGCCCAGGGAAACGGTGTGGCGGTCACCGGCCACGCGTAGCGAGCGGTCGCGCGGTAGTCAGTCCACCCGCTCCACGGAGAGCGCGACGGCATCACCACCGCCCAGACACAATGTCGCCAGTCCGGTGCGCTGCCCGCGATCGATGAGCGCGTGCAGGAGCGTGACCAGCACGCGCGCACCGCTGGCACCGATGGGATGCCCAAGCGCGATGGCGCCACCATGCACGTTTACACGACGCGCATCCCAGCCCAGTCCTTCGCCATCAGCCAGTGCCTGCGAGGCAAACGCTTCGTTGGCCTCGATGAGATCGTAGTCGCCGATCGTGGTGCCGCTCTTGGCCATCAGGTTCTTGACGGCCGTGATCGGTGCGAAGAACAGGTCGCGCGGATCGCCGGCGCCGGTGGCGTATCCCGTGATGCGGGCGAGAATCGTGAGCCCATGTTCGCGCGCATAGGCCTCGGAGGTCACCACCACGGCCGCCGCGCCATCATTGAGCGATGAGGCATTGCCCGCCGTCACACTAAGCGTGGCCGGATCACTGCCCTTGTCGCCAAACGCCGGCCGGAGCCCAGTCAGCGAGGCCTCCGTGGTATCCGCGCGCGGCCCTTCGTCGGCAGATACCATCGTGGAGCCCTTTCGCCCCGCAATTTCCACCGGCACGATTTCCGCGCTGAACTTGCCCCCCTGCTGCGCCGCCGCGGCTTTGGCGTGCGACCCTGCCGCGAAGGCGTCTTGCGCCGCCCGCGAGACACCGGCCTTGGTGGCGGTGTACTCGGCGTGTGATCCCATATGTACGTTGCACGTGCCACACCAGAGCCCATCCTTGATCATACCGTCCACCATGGTCTGATCACCGAGCTTCACGCCACCACGCATCCCGAACACGTAGTGCGGCGCGTTGCTCATGCTTTCCTGACCACCGGCCACGATGACCTGCGCGTCACCGGCCTTGATGGCCTGCGCGGCGAGCATGACGGCCTTGAGGCCCGACCCGCACACCTTGTTGACCGTAAGAGCCGACGCCGTGGAGGGAACGCCGGCTTTGAGCATTGCCTGCCGCGCAGGCGCCTGCCCGGTGCCACCCTGCAGCACGTGGCCCATGATGACTTCCTGCACATCGGCCAGCGCAACGCCGCTGCGCGCGAGCGCCGCACGAATCGCAATGGCGCCAAGCTCCGGCGCCGAGAGGGAGACAAGGCCCCCGAGATACCGGCCAATGGGAGTGCGCGCGGCACCCACGATCACAGGCTGGCGGGAGAGATCAGACATAGGGCTCCATGGGGAGTCGAGCACGATAGGACAGCCTTTCAAAATAACAGATTGCGGCGCGTGGTGCGGGAGGCCGTGGCAAGTTGCCCCTCATTATTCTGGATCTGAACCCTCCGGCGGTCGGAACAGTCGACCGATAGGGGGTACCACCCGTTACGACACGCCAATCCTGCGGCATGCCCTCTCATTTTCATCACCAAATTCCCATTGGAGCGCCACCGTGCTGGATACCATCCGAATGCTGCTCGCCGATAGTCTGCCCACCGTGCCCGACGCCGAGCCGCCGATTCTCGCCACGGACATCCGCGTCGCGGCCTGCGCCCTGCTGCTTGAAGTCGCCTATGCCGATGCGCGCTTCTCGCGCGACGAACGCCTGGTGATCACGAAAGCACTGACCACGCACTTCGGCGTGGACGCACGCGGCGCCGCCGAGATTGTGGAGGTGGCCGAGGCGCAGCTGCAAAAGGAGCCCAGCGATGCGTCGTTCACCCGGCAAGTGCTGGCGGAGTACGACGAGGAGCAGAAGGTGGCCTTGGCGGGCATGCTCTGGGACGTCGCCCACGCCGATGGCTGGCCGGCCGAACACGAAGCGTTCATGGCAAGCAAGCTCGAAGCGTGGATTGGGACTAAAGCTAAGAGCTAAGAGCTAAGAGCTAAGAGCTTACTGCACCCGCCTCGGAGCTTCTGGCGTTTGCTCTTAGCTGTTAGCTCTTAGCTCTTAGCTCTTAGCTCTTAGCTCTAAACTCAATCATCATACCCCACGACCAGATTCATCCCCGCTTGCTGGGCGCGCGCCACGGCGGTTCCTGCGGTCGCCAGCAGGCCGTCGACGCTGGTAACGGCGTCGGTAACGTCTGCGACACCGATGGAGAGGGTACAGCGAACGCCGGGTTGGTCGCCGGGGAACACGTGCCGCTGCATGCGCTCGCGGATACGTTCGGCGAGCACCAAGCCGCCTGACAATTCGGTGCTGGGCAGTAGCACGGCGAATGCCTCGCCACCTACGCGTCCTACCACGTCGGTGGTGCGTGATTCCTGGCGACACACCCACGCGATCGCGCGGAGCCACTCGTTGCCGAAGTCTTCGCCGTGTGCGTCAACCACCGGGCGGAACTGATCAGGGTCGACGAGCAGCATGGTGAGCGGCTGGCTGTAGCGCCGGGCACGGGCCACTTCCGATGAGGCCACGTCGAAGAACGCGCGTCGCGTGGACACGCCGGTGAGGTAGTCGGTGGTACTTGACGCATCGTCGCGCAGACGCTCCTCGAGCTTCCGCTGTTCGGACACATCGTGAGTGACGATCGAGTAACCGATCGCGGCGCCGTCGGTATCGCGCAGCGCCGTGACCACGGTGCTCGCCCAGAAGATCGAGCCGTCAAGGCGTTGCCGGTGTCCTTCTTCCTCGCACCAGCCGTTCCGCGAGGCCAGCGCCAACGTGTCTTGCAAATGCGCATCGCTTGCATTCTCTGTGGGCAAGAGCGCAGTCATGCTCTTGCCCACGATGGTCGCGGCGGGCCACTGATGCACACGCTCGGCCGCCTCGCTCCAGCTGTCGACGAGTCCCGCGAGATCGAGGGTGAAGAGTGCATAGTCACGGACCGCCCCCTCTATGCCCTTGAGACGCTGCTCAAGCTGGGCCACCCGGCCGCGTGATTCCGCGAGATCACCGGCGTCGGTGGCCATGGCGACAATGCGCCCAGGCGCCACTTTCACGAGCGACAGTCGTACCCCGCGCCGCTCGCCCGGCGCCAGCAGTTCGAGACCGTCGACGATGACGCCTCGCGGGCCATCGAAGCCGCGCACGCGTGCGGAGAGTTCGGGAGCCACGGCGCTGAGCGCGAGGAACAGATCGTCGAGCGAACCGGCCCGCGTGAACGGCGTGAGGAGGTGCCGCGCGGCCAGGTTTGCCACCTCGACACGGCCGTCCTCGTCCACTTCCACGAGGCCGATCGGTGAAAGCACAAACAGGTCGAGCAGCGCCTCGGGGGTCACGCGCCGCCCCCTGCGGTGCCAGTGGCGTCGCTTTCGCTGACGATCGTCGCCTCGGACGGCGCATCGGCAGTGATTGGCGAGAGCGCCCGCGTGCGGATTTCGTGCAACACCCGTTCCACAAACGCGTCGGCGGTCAGCATGTCTTGCTTCTTGCCCGCCCCCCTGGTCCGCAAGGCCACCGTATCCTCCTCGGCCTCGCGGCGGCCGATCACACACATGTACGGCACCTTCTGTATCTCACCCTCGCGCACCCGATAGTTGAGCGTCTCGTTGCGGGCATCGAGCGTGGCGCGGATACCCGCATCCTTGAGCCGCTGCACGAGCGCTGCGGCGTGCGCGTTATAGTCGATTGCGATGGGGATCACGCGCACCTGCTCCGGCGACAGCCACACCGGGAACACGCCGGCAAAGTGCTCGATCAGAATGGCGATGAACCGTTCGAACGAGCCGCTCACGGCGCGATGAATCACGACCGGACGATGCGGCGCGTTGTCGTCGCCCGTGTACGTGAGGTCGAACCGCTCGGGGGCGTTGTAGTCGAGCTGAATGGTGCCCAGCTGCCACGCGCGGCCGATGCTGTCCATGACATCGAAGTCGATCTTGGGGCCGTAGAATGCGCCGTCCCCTTCCTTGAGTTCATACGGCCGGCCAGTACTGTCGAGCGCGGCCTTGAGTGCGGCTTCGGCGCGATCCCATAGTTCGTCGCTCCCGATGCGCTGTTCCGGGCGTGTGGCGAACTTGAGCTTTGCCGTCAGGCCGAACGTGTCGTAATAGTGAAGAATGAAGTCCATGAGGAACTTCACCTCGTCGGCGATCTGATCCTCACGCAGGTACACGTGACAGTCGTCCTGCGAAAATTGGCGAACGCGTGTGAGCCCCGACAGCGCGCCGGAGAGTTCGTTACGGTGCAACACGTCGAATGTGACGTAGCGCATGGGCAGATCGCGATACGAATGTTTGTGCGACGCAAAGTACAAATGGTGCGACGGACAGTTCATAGGCTTGAGCGACATGTCGTGCTCTCCCGTCTCGTTATCGAGGACGAGAAACATGTTCTCCTTGTACTTGCCCCAATGTCCGGACTGCTCCCAGAGCGCCTTGTTGTACAGCAGTGGCGTCTTGATTTCCTTGAAGGCCTCCTGCTGGCGTTCGCGTACGAAGGCCTCCAGCGTGTTGTACAGCGTGGTGCCCTTGGGCGTCCAGAAAACGCCACCGGGCGCCACGGGGAACAGTTGGAACAGGTCAAGCGCCTTGCCGAGCACGCGATGGTCGCGCTTCTTCGCTTCCTCGAGGTTGTGCAGGTGCTGCTCGAGATCGTCTTTCTTGAGGAACGCTGTGGCGTAGATGCGCTGCAGCATCTGCCGCTTCACGTCACCGCGCCAGTAAGCGCCGGCAATGGAAAGCAGCTTGAAGTGCTTGAGATAGGACGTATCGGGCACATGCGGACCGCGGCACAGGTCGATGAACGGGCCGTCGGTGTAGGTGGAGATGATCTCGTCGCTGCCCTCGAAATCGGCGAGGCGCTCCATCTTGAGCGGGTCTTCGGCGAATCGAACCCGCGCCTCGGCCAGCGAAACTTCTTCGCGAAGAAACGGGTATTTCTCCGCCGCCACCTTTTTCATCTCCGCTTCGAACGCCGCGAGATCTTCCGGCGTGAATGGCTGCGCGACGTCGAAATCGTAGTAGAAGCCGTCATCGATCGCGGGGCCGAACCCGATCTTGGCGTCGGGGCGCAAGCGGCGAACCGCCGTGGCCAGAATGTGGGCGCCGGAGTGGCGCAGCACGTCGAGGGCGCGCGGATCCTTCTCGGTGATCACCACAAACGCCCCCGACTTTCTGAGCGGCGTCATCAGGTCGAGCACCTCGCCATCCACCGCGACCGCCAGCGAAGCCTGAAGGAGGCGCTGTCCGATTGCGCCCACCACGTCACGTGCCAACGTACCCGCCGGGACCTCGCGAGTCGCGCCATCGGGGAGTGTCAGGACAATAGGCGCATCGTGTGCAGCACCAGCGGCATGCGAACCAGCAGTCATCAGCAACCCGGACCCAAAAAAGTGATCAGCCTCGCTCTACAAGGTGGCGCAAGTTATCCTGCATCGTCTGATGACGCCAAGATTGGCGTGACTATTTCGCGTTCGGTGTGCGGGCACTGCCCCGCGCTTTGAGGGTTTTTCGATGGCTCGTTCCCGTTTGTCCCGGCGATCTCCGCAGTCGCTGACTCTGTTGTGGGTGGCGCTTGGTGCGGCCGCCGGTGTGGCGCTTGGGCTCGTGGTCGCTGATCGGCTGGGCTCGGCACGCGCCGAACGCCGGCAGTCGGCGCGTGAGCGCGCGCGCGAGTGGGCGGAGGATCTCGACGAGGCGCCGTTTGATCATCTGCCCGACGACGAAGGCGAGCTGTCGCCGGAGTCCATCGACTACGTGCACGCGGGCGACCTGACCATGACGCCCGCGTATGGGATGGCCGCCGTCGGCGCGGCCCGCAGTGTTCCCACCATTCCAGTGGCCCACGACGAACTAGAAGCACGGGTGCTCGAGGCGTTCCGGAACGACCCCACCTTGGCAGCACGGGCCATCGACATCGGCGCGGTAGGGCCGGGGATCATCGAGCTGGCCGGTTGGGTGCAGGCGCCCAGTGAGACGGACTACGCCCTCGTGCTCGCTCGCGGCGTGCCTGGTGTTGCAGGCGTGGTGAACCGGCTGACCGTCCGGATCAGCCGGCAAGGCTGATTCGGCAGGGCCGACCCGGTACCCGCTCCCCCGAGCCACGGTGCGGGGGGAGCGGTTACGTTACCCGCATGACTGCGCCTGATCCAAACTCGCTCCCCACAACGTACGACGCTGCGGCCACCCAGGCCGCCTGGTACCCCCGCTGGACCGAACACGGGGTGTTCACCGCCGACGCCGAACGGGCCGCAACGCGCGAGCCCTTCGTCATCGTCATTCCGCCGCCGAATGTGACGGCCGTGCTCCACATGGGGCACGGACTCAACAATACCGTCCAGGATGTCCTGATCCGCTGGCGCCGGATGGCGGGCGACGAGGCGCTCTGGCTGCCGGGCACCGACCACGCCGGGATCGCCACGCAGAACGTGGTGGAAAAGCAGCTGGCCGCCGAAGGGAAAAGCCGCTTTGACGTCGGGCGCGAGCCCTTCGTGCAACGCGTGGCCGAGTTCGTGTCGCGCACGGGCGGTGAGATCCTCAATCAACTCCAGGCGATCGGCTCGAGCGCCGACTGGACGCGCACGGCGTATACGTTCTCCCCTGAGTTGTCCATCGCGGTGCGCGAAGCGTTCGTGCGGCTGCACGAGGACGGCCTCGTGTACAAGGGCCATCGCGTGATCCACTGGTGCCCGCGCTGTGGCACCTCGCTCTCGGATGAGGAGGCGGAGTTCGCGGACACGGCGGGTAAGATGTATCACCTGCGCTATCCGCTGGCCGACGACCCGTCGCAGGGAATCACCGTGGCCACCACCCGCCCGGAAACCATGCTGGGTGACGTGGCCGTGGCCGTTCACCCCGACGACGAGCGCTACGCGGCGCTGGTTGGACGCGAGCTCGAACTGCCACTCAATGGCGTCCGCATACCGATCGTGGCCGACAGCTACACCGATCCGGCCTTTGGCTCGGGCGCGGTAAAGATTACGCCGGCCCATGACGCCAATGACTTCGAGGTGGGCAAGCGCCATGCGCTGCCGATGCCCGTGATCATTGATGCTGAGGGAATCGTGCGCGAAGTCGAGGCGGCGGCGGGCCGTGTACCGGAATCACTCGCGGGGCTCGACCGCGCTGAAGCGCGGCGGCGCATTATTCCGCTGCTCGAGACCGCCGGCGTGCTCATTAAAATCGAGCCGCATCAGCACAGCGTGCGTCACTGTTATCGTTGCGACACGGTGGTGGAGCCGCGCCTGTCAGACCAGTGGTATGTGAGTATGCGCCCGCTTGCCGACAAGGCGCTGGCGGTGCTACGCAGCGGCGAGTTGCGCATCCTGCCGGATCGGTGGGAAGCGGTCTACGTGAACTGGCTGGAAGGCATTCGCGATTGGAACATCTCGCGGCAGATCTGGTGGGGCCATCGGGTGCCCGTGTGGTACTGCACCACGCCCGGTTGCGCGCAGGCGCCGATGGTCTCGCGCACTGACGTTACTACCTGCTTCACCTGCGGCGGCGGGGTGCGTCAGGACGAGGACGTGCTCGATACGTGGTTCTCCTCGTGGCTCTGGCCCTTCTCGACGCTGGGCTGGCCCAACGAGAACGCCCCAGACCTGAAGGCGTTCTACCCCGGTGATGTGCTGGTCACGGCGCCGGAAATTTTGTTTTTCTGGGTGTCACGCATGGTCATGTCGGGGTGCTGGTTCCTCGACAAGCCGCCGTTCCATACCGTGTACCTGCACGGCACGGTGCGCGATATGGAGCATCGCAAGATGTCCAAGTCGCTCGGCAACGGTATCGATCCGCTCGACGTGGTGGAGCTGTACGGGGCCGACGCACTCCGCTGGACGATGGTGGCCGGCCTCGGCCTGGGCGTGGATGTCATGCTCGACCCGACCGACCTGGAAAAGTCTTTCGCGCCGGGGCGTAACTTCTGCACCAAGCTCTGGAATATCGGCCGCTTTTTGCTTACACAGGTGGGTACCGAACCGGTACTCGCCGTAGCCGACCTTCCGGCATCGTCGCTGTCGGCGGCCGATGCCTGGATTCTCGCGCGTTTGGATCAGGCCATTGCCGACTGCGACGCGGCCCTTGGTCCGCCGCGTCCGGCCAACGGTAGCGCGTGGACCGACGCCGAGCGTGGCAAAGGATTGCGGCTGTCGGAGTATGCGGAGTCGGCGCGCCGGTTTGTCTGGAACGAGCTCGCCGACTGGTATCTCGAAGCGATCAAGCCGCGGCTGTACGCGGAGGCCAGCGCAGATCGTGAAGTGGCACGCGCGGTGCTGGCGCATGCGTTTGACGGCGCGCTGCGGCTGTTGCAGCCGATCGTGCCGTTTATCACCGAAGCGCTCTGGCAGCAGCTGCCGCAGACGCCGGCCGAGGCGTTCATCGCACAGGCTGCGTGGCCAGTGGCGCGTGTGGCGCCGACGCCCAGCGCGGACACGTTCGAGTATGTGCGTGACGTGGTGCAGGCGATCCGTTCGGTGCGCAGCGAATACAATGTGCAGCCCGGGGTGTGGGTGGAGGCGACGCTGGTGACGCCCGAGCCACTCCGCGCGGCGCTCGAGGCGCAGCAGGCTACCGCAGGGGCGCTGTCGCGCTCGCGGCTCACCGTGGCGGCCGCGGCCGTTGCCGGCCTATCGGCGCAAGTGATTCTGCGCGACGGACTGGAACTGGTGGTACCGCTGGCCGGTATGATCGACATCGACAAGGAACGCCAGCGCCTGACCACGGAGCTCACGCAGTTGCAGATGCAGTTGACGGCCCTCGATGGGCGTCTCGCCAACGAGAAGTTCACCGCCAAGGCGCCGCCGGCGCTGGTGGAGGCGGAGCGGGGCAAGGCCGAAGACTGGCGCACGCGGTGCGCCCAACTGCACGCCAAGATCGTGGCGCTCGGGGCGTGATGGGATCCGAGCGTCCGCTGGGCATGGCGGGGCTACATGCCAACGCTACCAAACGGTTGATCGCGTGGGCAAGCGCGGTGGTGCTCGGCACGGCGTGCGCGAACCAAACGCAGCCGCCGGGCGGTCCTCCGGACATTCAGCCACCGTTGTTGCTGTCGATCTCGCCCGGCGATAGCGCGGTGGTGGCGACGCCCAAGGCACTGGTGCTGAAGTTCGATGAAGTGATCAGCGAAACGCCAGTGGGAGCGCGTGAGCTGCAAGAGTTGGTGTTCATCAGCCCCAAAAGCGGCCTGCCCGAGGTGAGCTGGGGACGCACCAAGTTGGAAATCAAGCCGCGCAACGGTTGGAAACCGAACACGGTGTACTCGGTGGTGATCAGACGCGGCCTGCAAGATCTGCGGAACAACGCAATCGACAGCACCATCCGCGTGGTGTTCAGCACCGGTGGCCCCATACCCAGCACGCGGGTGACCGGCGTGGTATTTGACTGGGCGGCCGGCAAAGGCTTGCCCGCTGCGCTGGTGGAAGCAATAGCAGAGGACAGCACCACGTATCAGGTGCTCGCCGACTCCGCCGGGCGGTATGAACTGCGCACGTTACCGGCAGGCCCGTATCTGATGCGGGCCTACGCCGACCGCAACAACAATCGGGAGCTCGATCCGCTGGAAACGTGGGACTCCGTGCGGGTGACCGTCACGCAGTCTACGCTCGCGGAGTTTTACGCGTTCACACACGACACGGTGGGCATCCGGATCACCGAGGTGGCCATCGAGGACAGCAGTCGGGTGCTCAAGGTGACCTTCGACAAGCCGTACGCCACTGGTCAGTTCTTTCCGGTGGAAGGTGTCATCCTGAAGAAAGCGGATTCAAGCGATGTGACCGTGCGCCGCGTGGAGACGCTGGTGCAACGGGCCATCGCGGACACGTTGGCGCGCAAGACCAAAGCGGATTCGATCGCATCCGTAAACCTCAAGGATTCCACCGACGAGCAACGGGCGCGCGCCGACACACTGGCCCGCGCGAAGCGGGCGGATAGTGTCGCGGCCGTTGAGCGCGCGGATCGCGAGGCTCGTCGATTGGCGGCGCTGCGTGGCGGGCGACCGATTCCGCCGCGTGACACCACGCCGCCACCGAAGATGCAGCGGCCGCCGGTATTCAACCAGGTGTTTATATATCTGGAGACAGCGTTGCCTCCGCAGACCCAGTTCCGCCTGCAAATGAACAACCTGCGCAGTCTGTCGGGCACCTTGAAGTCGCCGAACCGCATCTTCAGCACACCCAAGGCGCCCCCAGTGGACACGACCACGAAACGGGACACCATCGCGCGTACGGACACAACGACTCGGCGGGACACGACGACTCGCCGTGATACCACGATTCGCCGGGACACCACGGCGCGGCGCCGGTGAGCGAGCGTACGGTGCGTAGCGCGCTGTTCATCGACCGCGACGGTACGCTCATTGCCGATGCGCATTATCTGTCGGACGCCACGCGGGTGAAACTGCTGCCTGGTGCCGCCGAGGCCGTGTGTGCGGCCGCGGCGGTGGGCGTCCCCGTCGTGGTGGTGACGAATCAGTCAGGGATTGCGCGCGGGCTGATCACCGAGCGCCAGTATCTCGCGGTACGCGATCGCATGAACGCGTTGCTCGCCGCCGAGGGGGCCGAGGTGGAGGCCACCCTGCACTGTCCTCATTGGGCGGCCATCACGGGGCCTTGTGACTGCCGAAAACCGGGGCTGGGCATGTATCGACAGGCGGAGGCGAGCTTGGGGATTGCGCTGTCCCAGAGCGCGTACATCGGTGATCGATGGCGCGATGTGCAGCCCGCGCTCGCGCTGGGTGGCGTCGGCATTCTGGTACCCGGCAGCGAGACGCCAGTCGACGACATGGAAGCCGCGCGCTCCGCACTCTCGGAACGGGTGTTCGTCGCGGAGTCCATCCGCGAGGCGGTCTCGATCGCGCTGGCCACGCTGGGCCTCCTGCGGCCGCTGCCCCCCGCCACCCCGTCCGCTTAGTGTGGGCATCATGACTTCGCTACGCGCCGCATTGCGCGCACACACGCCGACCCCATCGCGTCTTGGGGTGCTCGCCTCCGGTGGCGGGTCCAATGTGCAGGCGTTGATCGATCACTTCGCGGACGCGGCGATCGTCGGCCACATGGTGTGGGTGGGCTCGGATCGGGCCGACGCGGGGGCGCTGGATCGCGCTGCCGCCGCCGGGATCGGCACCGCCGTGATCAACGCGCCCCAGGACGGCGAGGCGCTGCTGGCCCAGCTGCGCCTCGCCGGTGTGGAGTTGCTGGTGCTCGCCGGCTATCTCAAGCTGGTACCCGAAATCGTGGTGCAGGCGTATCGGGGCCGGCTGCTGAACATTCATCCCGCGCTACTCCCGGCGTTCGGCGGTGCGGGGATGTACGGACATCGTCTTCACGCGGCGGTGCTGGCACACGGCGCGCTGATCACCGGCGCCACGGTGCATTTTGTGGACGAAGCGTTCGATCGCGGTCCCATTGTGGCGCAATGGCCTGTGCCTGTACTGCCGGGCGACAGCGCGACCATGCTGGCGGCGCGCGTACTGCGCGTGGAGCATCAGCTGCTGCCACTGTGCGTCGCGGCCGTGGCCTCGGGCGCCATCGTGCTGGGCGAGGACAACCGCGTCCATGGCCACCTGGACGTCGTTGTGCCGCCGACCGCGCCGGAATGGCGGTTCACGATGACGTCTGACGCCGCGAGCGGGCCGCTGGGACTGGCGACCGATCTTGTGCACCTGTTTCCCCGGTAGCGCGTTCGCGACCCCACCGGGTTTCTGCTTTTCTCTTCTCTCTCGAGTTGTCATGCGCGCGTTGCTCTCCGTTTCCGACAAGACGGGCCTGGTGCCCTTCGCCACGCGGCTCGCCGCGCTTGGTTTTGACCTCGTGTCCACCGGCGGCACCTCCCGGGTGCTTCGCGAGAGCGGCCTCGCAGTGCAGGACGTCAGCGACCTCACCGGCTTCCCGGAGATGCTCGACGGTCGCGTGAAGACGCTGCATCCGGTGGTGCATGGTGGCCTGTTGGCGCGACGGGATCTGCCGGAGCACATGGAGGCGATCAAGACGCACAACATCGGCACCATCGATCTGGTCGTGGTGAATCTGTATCCGTTCCGCGAGACGGCGGCCAAGTCAGGTGTGCATCCCGACGAAGTGATCGAGAACATCGACATCGGCGGCCCGTCGATGCTCCGCTCGGCGGCGAAGAATTTCCCGGCGGTGTGGGTGTTGGTCGACCCGAGCGACTACGAACACGTGCTCGCAAAGATCGAGGCGGGCGACGACGACCAGGCGTTGCGCCGGTTGTTGGCGGAGAAGGTCTATGCCCACACCAGCGGTTATGACGCGGCGATCGCGCAGTGGTTTGCCGGGCAGCGTGGCGAGCCGTTCCCGGATCGCTATCCGCTGGCGTTCGAGAAGCAGCAGTCGCTGCGTTACGGCGAGAACCCGCAACAGCGGGCGGCCTTCTACGTGGAAAAGCCGGGCGCCGGACTGGGTGCGCTCGTGCAGAAGGGCGGCAAGGAGCTGTCGTTCAACAACCTGCTCGACCTCGAAGGCGCACTCTTGGCCATCGAACCGTTTGCTGAGCAGCCAGCGTGCGCCATCATCAAGCACACGACACCGTGCGGACTGGCTACCGGCACGGATGCCCTCAACGCCTATAAGAAGGCGCTGGCGTGTGACCCCGTGTCGGCGTTCGGCAGCGTGATTGCGTTTACTGTGCCCGTGGACGTGGCCGCCGCAGAGGCCGTGTCGAGCCTGTTCGTGGAATGTGTGGTGGCCCCGTCGTTCTCCGACGAGGCGGTGGAGATTCTAGTGCGCAAGAAGAATTTGCGCGTGCTCCAAGGACGCGCCACGTGGCCGGCCGGCGGCATGGACTTCAAGCGCGTGCGCGGCGGCCTGCTGGTGCAGGATCGCGCGCCCGCTCCGGTGGATCCGACGCAGTGGAACGTGGTGACCACGCGGCAGCCCACGTCCGACGAGACCCGCGATCTGATGTTTGCGTGGAAGTCGGTGGCGAGTGT
>JBBQUH010000012.1:0-75155 GCA_038212625.1 Gemmatimonadales bacterium
ATGCGCAGCCGGGTCTGGAAGCCCACCAGATTCCACATGCGGCCACCGCGGTCTTCCATGCGCAGTTGGGCCACGGCCCACGGCTTTTTGTCGGTGCGCGGATCACGCAGGCCGATGGGCTTCATGGGTCCGAAGCGCAGCGATTCACGCCCGCGCTTGGCAGTTTCTTCAACGGGCATGCACCCTTCGAAATACGGGACCGCGTCGAATTCGTGCGCCGTGAATTGATCGGCGCTGGTGAGCGCGTCGATGAACGCCTCGTACTCGTCGCGCGTGAACGGGCAATTCAGATACGCGCCTTCGTCACCGGCGCTTGCCATGGTTTCCTTGCCCCAGCGCGAGGCACGGAAGGCGATGTCCTGATTGATGGAGTCGAACGCCAGCACGGGCGCGATCGCGTCGTAGAAGGCGAGTGATTCCACGCCCAGGCGCGTGCGGATGGCGGTGGCGAGGTCATCGGACGTGAGCGGACCGGTCGCGATGATGCCCGGCTCGGGGATGGTGGTGACTTCATCGCGCACGACGGTGATGCGCGGATGCGCGTGCACGCGATCGTGCACCGTTTGCGAGAAGACTTCCCGATCGACGGACAGCGCGGAGCCACCCGGTACGCGCGACTCGTCGGCGCAGGTGAGAATCAGTGAGCCGAGCTGTCGCATTTCGGCCTTGAGCAGGCCGTGGGCATTGCTGGTTTCGGTGCTCTTGAACGTGTTGGAGCAGACGAGTTCACCGAGCTTCTCGGTGCGGTGCGCGGCGGTGCCACGCACGGGACGCATCTCGTGCAGCACCACGTGATGCCCACGCTCGGCGAGTTGCCAGGCGGCTTCGCTACCAGCGAGCCCGCCCCCCAGGATGTGTAGTTCGTGTGACGACATGCC
Source organism: Gemmatimonadales bacterium (assembly GCA_038212625.1). Lineage (GTDB taxonomy): Bacteria > Gemmatimonadota > Gemmatimonadetes > Gemmatimonadales > Gemmatimonadaceae > Gemmatimonas. Next base: position 879 of record JBBQUH010000012.1, read on the forward strand.
TACAAACTAACAACGGGGGCCGGGAGACATATGCGCCGGCGCTAGGCGACGGCAGCTTCCGCGAGTTCTGCGGCTTCGTCGGGGGAAACGATGTCCCACTCGTTGGCGCACTTGAGGCATTTGCGGAAATGCCCGCGCGTCTTGTTGCTCTTGGCTTCAGCCCCCACGTATCCGCACTCCGGACAGGTTTCGAGTACGGGCTTATCCCAGACCACAAAGTCGCAATTCGGGTAATTCTCGCAGCCGTAGAACGCCTTTCCGCGTTTCTTGCTGCGTCGTTCGGCGATCTCCCCGCCGTCTTTGGGACACTGCACGCCGGTGGGCATGGAGCGTGTGCCGCGGCACTTGGGGAATTTGCTGCACCCCAAAAAATCGCCCGAGCGCCCGTGGCGGATGACCATCGGCTCGCCGCACTCCTGACACAGGTACTTAGTGAGTTCGGCGGGCTTCTTCTCGCCCTTGATGGGACGGGTGTACTTGCAGACTTTGGGATGATTCTCGCAGGCTACGAACGGTCCGAAGAATCCGCCCTTGGCCACCAGCTTCCCGCCGCAGTCCGGGCACTTCTCGGTGGCCAGCGCCGACAAGTCGTACGCTTCGCCGATGAGTGAGTCGAGATCGTTGTCGTTGAGCGTGGCCTGGAACGGCGTCCAGAAATCACCCAGGGCACTGATCCAGTCGAGCGCGCCGTCGGCGATCTTGTCGAGCTCTTCTTCCATCTGCGCGGTGAACCCGACGTTGAAGATGTCGGGAAACTTTTTGACCATCACTTTCTCGACGGTTTCGCCGAGTGGCGTGGGGAAGAAGCGTCGCTGTTCGAGCAGCACGTAGCGCCGTTCGGCGAGCACCGAGATGATGGAGGCGTAGGTGGACGGACGGCCGATACCGAGTCGTTCGAGCTCCTTGACCAGCGACGCTTCCGAGAAGCGCGGGGGCGGCTCGGTGAAGTGCTGGGTAGGGAGAATGGCCTTGACCGGCACCGTCTCGTTGAGTTCGAGCATGGGCAGCGCCTGCTCATCTTCGAGCGCCTTGCCGTCCCCTTCTTCGCGCGCTTCGCGGTAAAGCGCGAGGAAGCCTTGGAACTTGATGACGCTGCCCGTGGCGCGGAACAGGTACGCATGTCCGCCGGCCGGCGTGTCGAAGTCCACGGTAGTGGTGTCGAAGACGGCCGGTGCCATCTGTGACGCCATGAAGCGTTGCCAGATGAGCTGATAGAGCTTGAATTGATCGGCCGTGAGGAATTTCTGAATGGCCTCGGGGCGGCGCGACGGTTCGGTGGGACGCACACCTTCGTGGGCGTCCTGGGCATTCGCCTTGCCGCTGGGGTACAGCTGCGGCGTGGCGGCGAGGAAGTCGTCACCGAATTGGGCGCGCAGCGTGTCGCGCGCTGCGAGGGCGGCCGCTTCCGAGATACGCGGCGAGTCGGTGCGCATGTAGGTAATGAGACCCGTAGCGCCATCGACCCCCACGTCGATGCCTTCGTAGAGGTCTTGCGCGAGCCGCATGGTGCGCTTGGAGCCGAAGCCGAGTTTTTTGGCGGCTTCCTGCTGCAAGGTGGACGTGGTGAACGGCGCAGCCGGATTTTTCCGGCGTTCGCGGCGTTTGACCTCGGTAACCGTGAACTGCGTGATCCCCTTGAGGTCGGCGATCATCTTGGCCGCTTCGTCGCCGTTGGGGATTTCCGGCTTTTTGGCGTCTACCTGGTGCAGCTTCGCCGTGAAGGGCTGCGTGCCCTTCTGCAGGTCGGCGGCGATGGTCCAGTATTCCACCGGATTGAAGGCGCGGATCTCGCGTTCGCGCTCCACGATGATGCGCAGCGCCACCGTTTGCACGCGGCCGGCGGAGAGTCCCTTCTTGACCGTTTTCCAGAGCACTGGGCTGGCTTTGTAGCCCACGAGGCGATCGAGCACGCGGCGCGCCTGCTGCGCTTCGACTTTGCGGTTGTCGATATCCATGGGATTGGCCATGGATTTGAAGACCGCGTCCTTGGTGATCTCGTGGAACATCACGCGACGGATGGGCGCCGTGACGGCGTGCCGTTTGGGTTGCGTGAAATACTGCTCGACGTGCCAGCCGATCGCCTCCCCCTCGCGATCAGGGTCGGTGGCGATGAAGATCTCGCGCGCGCCCTTGGCGATTTTCTTGAGGTCGGTGAGGATGTCTTCCTTCCCCTCAATCGTCACGTACTCCGGGGCGAAGCCGTGCTCGATGTCGATGCCGAGTTTTTTGGCCGGGAGATCGCGCACGTGTCCGACGGTGGCGCGGACGGTGTAGCCGCGTCCCAGGTACTTGCCGATGGTTTTGGCTTTGGCCGGGGACTCGACGATCACGAGCGAAGTACCGCCAAGAGGTGCTGCGTCGTCGGCTTCGTCGGCGCCGTCTGTTTTCACGGCGCGAGCGCGGGCCTTCGTGCTCACGGCCTTCTTGGCCGCGGTCTTCCGCGCCGCCACCTTGGCCGGGGCTTTTGCGGCGCTCTTGGCGGGAGCCTTGGTAGCGGACGCCGCGGCGGACACCTTGGCGGGAGCCTTGGATGCCGTCTTGGTTGTTTTTTTCGCCGCGCTCGCGCGCTTGGTGGCGGGTGTCGCCTTCTTGATTGGCATCAGCTCTAGTGTATCTGGGTCCGCTCGCTGCCCGTGGCGCCATGATCGAAGCCGACGTCCTCCGCCAATGCGCGGATTTCCGTGAGCCCGATACGGCCATCAACATGGATCAACGCACGTTCCACCAGTTGCTCGAAATCGTGAAGACTCACCGCTCCGGAGCCACCCAGTACCACCAGGTAGCCCCAGGCTTCAGCGGTGAATCGTCCGCGTTCGTGCGGCCCCTGAACCCGGAGCGGCGCTTCACGCGGTGACAGCTCCCCGTCCCATGCGGGAACGGAGATAGTATCGCTATAGAGCAGCGAAAGGATCTCACCAATCTGTCGCCGGTCGTATCCTTGCAACGAAAGGTAGGCCTCAACCTCCACGACATCCGTGTCGGCCGCAAACCGCTCGCGTAATTCTTCCAGTACCGGCGTCCACCGATCGTCCATTGCCTAACCTAGCCCCGCAGTCCGGTCGTGAGCAAGCGCCACCACGGCGTCTATAACTCGTTGCGAATCAACATCTTCTACGTCCAGTTCGGCGTCGGCCTGCTGATACAGGTGTGCCCGCGCCTCCCATAACGCTTCCATGGTAGCGGCCGGGTCCGCCCGCTGCAGCAACGGGCGTACTACCCGGGACCGTGTCAAACGCTTCAACGCGGCGGCTGGAGACAGCCGCAGATGGATGATACGCCCCGGCGGTCGCAGGAGTGCCATGACCCCGGGATTGGTCACCCACCCGCCCCCTGGCGCCAAGACCATCGGCGGGGCCGCCGCCAACTCACGCGACAGCGCCGTCTCCATCGCGCGGAACGCCCCTTCGCCGTGTTCGGCAAAGATCCGGGGCACCGACTGGCCGGTGCGTCGTTCAATTTCTGAGTCGAAGTCCAGAAAAGGGCGGCGCAGCACCTTCGCCACGGCCCGCCCCACGGTGGACTTCCCAGCCCCTGGCAGTCCGACCAGCACGAGGTGTCCATCGATCTGGAACTCCCTCACCGCACTTACCCCACCCGCGCATCGAGATGCGTGAGGTATCCGGCGAGATTCCGACGGACCTCGCCCAGCGAGTCACCGCCGACCTTCTCCAGCATCGCGTCGGCCAGGACGAACGCGGCCATGGCTTCGGCGATGACTCCCATCGCCGGTACGGCGGTGACATCACTGCGCTCCGCGACGGCCGACGCGGCCTCACCGGTGGCGATGTCGACGGTCCCCAAGGGACGCATCAGCGTGGAGATCGGTTTCATCGCCACCCGGATGACCAACGCCTCGCCAGTGGTCATGCCGCCTTCCGTTCCGCCGGCACGATTGGTCCGGCGGCGCACATGCCCGGTGCGCGTGCTGCCGACGGCGGCCTCGATTTCGTCGTGCACCTCAGCGCCGGTCCGTCGAGCGGTCTCGAAGCCCAGCCCGATCTCCACCCCCTTCACCGCCGGAATGGACAACATCGCCTGCCCCAGCCGGCCGTCGAGCCGACGGTCCCAGGAGACGTGCGAACCCAGCCCCACCGGCAAGCCCGTGACCACCACCTCACAGATACCGCCCAGCGTGTTGCCCTCCTTTTTGGCCGCATCGATGCGCGCGATCATGCGCGCTTCGGCGTCGGGGTCAAGGGTGCGCAACGGCGACGCGTCGGAAGCCGCATTGAGATCACCCGGCAGCTGCCCGGGGCGGGCCGCATCGACCCCGCCAAGGTGCACGAGGTGCGATCCGACCCCCACTCCCAGTTCGCGCAGTAACACCCGGCATATGGCCCCTGCGGCCACCCGCGCGGTGGTTTCCCGCGCGGACGCGCGCTCGAGGATGTCGCGGGCATCGGTACGATCGTACTTGAGCAGACCGGTGAGGTCGGCGTGGCCTGGCCGGACTCGGGTGACCTGCCGCTTGCGCGGCCCGTCGGCGTCGCCCTCGCGCGGTGCGGCGTCCATGATTTCCGACCAATTCTTCCAGTCGCTGTTACGGATCAGCATCGCAATCGGCGAACCGAGCGTCTCGCCGGCCCGAACGCCAGACAGGAATTCGATACGGTCTGTTTCGATCTGCATCCGGCGCCCGCGGCCGTAGCCCTGCTGGCGACGGGCAAGCTCGGTGTCAACGTCGGCTGCCAGCAGCGGCACGCCTGCGGGCATACCTTCGAGAATCGAGACGAGCGCCGGTCCGTGCGACTCACCGGCGGTGGTAAAGCGGAGCATGAGAGCAAAAAGCCGAGATGGATCGGACCCCGGATAGTCCGGGACCGCTGTCTCAACGTACGGCAGGAACCGCTGCGAAGGGAGCGGGGCCCCTCAAACGCCCGCGCGGCCCGGGAGACATGCTCCCGGGCCGCGTGGGTTTTGCGTCTTTTGCCTGACGTGCTGCGTGGCGCTGCTGCTCGCAGACCTTCGCGCGACCCGTCGGTTACTGGCAGGTCGTGGTGAAGTTGTCCGGCAGCGCCACCACCGTCACGCCGCGAATTGTCGCCCCCACCAACACCAGCTGGCCGTTCGGACGCACCGTGGCCCGCACCGGTCCGACAATGGGATCGCGGATCGGCACCGAGGCGATCTTCCGATAACAGTACGTGTCGAAGACATCGATCACCGCTTCGCTCGACGCGACGAAGGCCAGGCGTGACCGCAGCGGGGTCGAGTTGGCGCCCTTGTTCAGCGGATGAAAGTCGAGACCGCCACCACTGGGCCGTGATTGCAGAATGCCCTGCAGTCGGAGCGTGGGGTCGAGGAGATAGGTGGAATCTCCCTTCACCGCGCTCAGCTCGCCGTCGAAGTTGATGCCGACGCCCTGCACGCGGGAGAACGTGTTGGCGATGAAATCGGACACGTCCATCGGTCGAGAGACGCCCATGTCGATCACGGGTCGTGGCGGTGTCAGGTCGAAACCCCTGGTGACATCGTAGCCCATGGCACGGCTGCCGAGTACGGGACCGCCCTCGCCGAACACGGCGCGGCGGAAATTGCCCGAACTGCGGACATACGTGGTATCGCGGAACGCCAGACGATCGAGCCGGACCACCACTGAATATTCGAAGGTCGACCCGTCAGGGCGCACGATCCGTTGCTTGGCCGGCACGAGAACCGAGTCACTACCGACGCCATTGGCCGCGAATCGTTCCACTTCGAGCGTATCCGATCGGCCCGCCGTCTGCCCGATGGCTTGCTCAAAGAAGAAGTGCGACATCCGTTTGTTGAGATTTTCCCAACGAATGGTGCCCTGACTCGCGAACGGCAGCGACTGTCCCGGCGTAGGCGTGGTGCTGTAGACCACCACCACATCTTCGCACGGCGAGCCGGGAGCGACTCCGCCCGTACACGTGGACGCCAGATACTGTGGACGGTCGCTGAAGTCGTACACGGTCCGCTGCGTGAGCAGACCGTCGGTGGTCGAGGAACGCACTGTGGTGATGCTGTAGGCAATCAGGTTCGGCAGCGGATACCGATACACCTCGCGGCCCGATACGCCGGCGGTAAGATCCACGTAGCTGATGTTCGTGCCACCCGAGTTTGCCACGAGCAGCGTATCGCCCATGACGCCGTCACGGTTGCGCGGCCACGGGGCCAGACCCCAAGGGCGGGATCCGACGGCAATCGGGGCACGGAACGTGGAGTCGGCCAGATTAAACACTTCCAGCCAGTTGCGCTCGATGTTGGTGAGGTACAACCGATCGGTTCGCGCAACGTAGATCGCGTCAGCGATCTGCCCACCGCTTGGCAGCGGGTTGGTGAAGCCGGCCACGACGAGCGTCGTGTCCGTGCGCAGGGCGCCGGAGCCAAAGCGCGCCACATCACGGCGGCCGTTGGCATTGCGCGCAAAGCCGCTGATCGTAACCGCCGTTGGGAACACGGTCACCGGAATACGCGACCGGAAGGTGCGGACCAGCGTGGAGAACGTACCGTTGGAGGTGACGGAGTCTGCGCTGATCAACTGTCCGGTGAGGGTGCGCACCTCGTAGCCAAGCACGGCAATACCGACCGGGTCAGTCGCCTCCACGAAGACGGTGTCGGATACTTCGATGCGCGGAGCGAGACCGGTCTTGACCACCGGCAGGGTGTTCACGCTGTCCGGGCGCTGCACCGCATACGACACCGGCGTACCGAGCACGCGCTGATTGAGCGAGTCGGTGACGAACGGCGTGACCTGAATGGTCTTTCCGGTTACCGTATCGGGAACCACCAGTGTATCCAGCACTGCCACCGAGTCCCGGAGCGGCGACCGGAACAAGAGCGAGTCCTTACGCTGGAACGCCCCCGTGATCTCGTATCCCAGATTCCGTACTTTGTAGCGTGCGCGACCAGACAGCGAAATTACCAGGGATTTCCCGGAGACCACCGGCGAACCCGCCGTAGGGCTGGTAATGATCGCCGACGGCGGCTCGAGATTGCCGACCGTGGTGACCACGCGCGCCGTATCCGACGCATTCCCGGCGCCGTCGACGGCGAAGGCGAGCGCGTTCACGGTGGATCCGATCGGTGCGCTGCTTGGCACCTTGATAGTGATCGGGATGGTGAGCGACGTGACGGCACTCGTGAAGACCGTGTCGAACGTTGCTGTAACGCCGCCTTGCAACAGCACGCGCACCCGCTTGAGACCGATGTTGTCGGTGGCGTTCACCGTGAAGGCGAGAATCGTGTCCGCCACCTCGTTGCCCTTGGCGAGCTGCACGCGCGGATTGATCGCATCACGGAACGGCGGGTCGATGACTTCGTCTCCGCTGCACGCGCCCAGCAGTCCGAGGGCTGAACCGGAAGCGAGGAGGAGGGCGACGCGCCGTACGGCGCGTCCCATGGTGGGCCGCGCGTGCGCGCGGCCAGGTTGCGTCTTTGACATGTTGGCGATTTCCTCGTCGCGTCAGCGGCCCGGGGGCGGCGATGACGCACCGTCCTCGAGAATGTGCGGCGTCACCAGGATCAGCAGATCACGCTTGGTTTCGTTCTTCGTGTTCTGCGAAAAGAGACGGCCGATGAACGGCAGGTTCATGAGCACCGGGATGCCGGAGCGGAAGCGCGTGGTCTCGGTCACGGTCAGACCACCGATCACCGCCGCCTCACCATCGGCCACCAGCACTTGAGACTGCGCGCGCTGCCGATTGAAGATCACGCCGACGTCGGTGGAGGAAATCTCGGCGTTCGAATTCTCAGCTTTGATATCGAGCAGTACCATCTTGTTGTTGGTGATCTGCGGCGTCACCGACAACTTGATACCGGCTTCTTCCTTGGATACGGCGGCCCGAGGGAAGAAGGCGGCCGCGTTGGGGACCTGACCGCCGCCACCGGCTCCACCGCCACCGCCACCGCCGCCGCCAGCCCCACCGCCTGCACTGGCGTCAATCACACGGATGGGGATCTCCTGACCCACAAAGATCTCGGCGCTGCGGTTGTTCAGAATCGTGATGCTCGGCTCAGACTGCACGTCAGCCAGCGAGGACGTCTGCAGCGCGTTCAGGAAGGCCGTGAGCTGATAGCGACCCAGCGCGGTGCTGTAAATCAGGTTGAGCGCATTCGGCTTGATCGCGTTGTTCGCGTTGGCGATACCGGCGATGGCGTTGCCGCCGAGCGCAATACGGGCTGGGCCCTGAAACGCGGTACCTCCGCCGGTGGCGTCCGGCACACCGTCGCCGTTCAAATCCACCGGGGTGAGCGTGTTCGGATCAATACGCGGCACGAGCTGTTGGATGAACTGCTTGGTGCCGGTGCCCAGATCGTAGGCGAGGCCGATGTCCTGGATGCCGGTCCGATTGACGAAGATGATCTTCGCCTTGATGGCAACCTGCGGCGTCCGGATATCGAGCGCCTGAATGTGCGCAACGATCTCCGGGAGGCGCGAGGGCGAGTCGGTGATGATCAGCTTGTTCGTGGCGCTGTCGGCGACCACAGAGCCGCGGACCACACACCCTTGGCCACCACCCTGTTGTCCCTGCTGCGCACCGCCCCCCTGCTGCATGCCCATGCCGCCCATTTCGCGACCGACCTGCATGCTGGTCAAGCCGGTGCAATTCCTGGCCAGCAGCGCCTGGACCGTGCCCGTGAGCACCGTTGCCTTGGCGTAGTTGACGTCGATGATCTGCGTGACGAGCGGCTCCAGCGCCTGATTGGTAGCGAGCCGCTGGTAGCTATCCACCGTGATGATGCCGCTGGCGTCTTCGGTGGCCGCGAGCCCCTGCGATTGCAAGATGGCCTGCAACGCGACGTCCCATGGCTTGTCCGAGATGTCGGCGGTCACGTTGCCGTCGACGTCCTTGCCGACGACGATGGTGCGGCCGGAGAACGTCGCGAAGGCAGCGATCACGTCCCGGATGTTGGTGCCGTCGTAGCTCACCGTGATGCGCGGCTTTTGCTGCTGACGGCGCGCGGCGGCCATTGAAGCGGTCGTGGCCGGAGTACGGGCGGTGAGGGGCGCCGACGACGGATCGATGCCGGAAGCGGCCGGGGGAGCTGGCGCGATGTCGGGTGCCTTGAGCATCGCGGGCGTGGTATCGATAGCCGGCGCGTTTTGCGTGACGCGGAGGATCGGCGTATCCACCGGCGCTGGACTGGCGGGGAGTTCGACGGCGGTGGCGATCGGATGGTCGAGACGACCGTTGGCGGCTTGGACGACAGAGGCTGAGGTGCCCGTTGACGCCCAGCCTGCAAACATTGGCGCTGGGCCATCGAGCAGGATGCGCACTTTACCGTCCTCACGGGCCACACGGTATGTGTGGTCGCCGTCGAGGTCGATGACCATACGCACAGTGTCCACACGGAACTGAGAAAGGCGGACATTCCGGATAACGCCGCGCGCCTTACCGTCGTAGTTCGACCGGGTGGTCAAATTGGCGCCGCCCATGTCGACCACAAGTCGAGACGGACCATCAAGCGTGAAGTGACGGATCGTGACGCCCGAATCGAGTGTAATCACGACCTCCGTGCCCAACGCGGCTGGCGAGACAGTGATGCCCGATACGCGTCCGCGAATGGGCAGATCGTCCGAGATCGTGATGCCCGGAATCGAGGTGAACGAAGCGCTGGCGCTGACCGGGCGTGCCGGCGCGAAGGTGCCGTGTGCGAAAACGGTGGCGATCACCGCAACGGTTGTCGGTCCAATCATGGGTTCCTCACTTTCGTCGTGTCGCTGCTGAGCGGCAGCGTTTCCTGCCGATTGAATCCGAATTCTTCGATGGTGAACTGCACGGCCTTCTGGCGGATCGCGGTGACACGCAGGCGACCCAACTGCTGTCCAACCCGGATGCGATACTGCGCGTTGGAGAATGCGTCGCGGAGGATCGCGACGGAGTTGTTGCCGTCGGGGTCGAACGCCACCGCCGTAAGACGGAGATCGCTGAGCAGCGGACGGATGTCGCTGCTGGACATGAGCGACTTGTACGGATCACGACGGCCCCCGCCACTGTACGCGAAGACTTCGCGTTGCAACGTGATCTCCGATGGCATGCCGGTGGTCTTCTTTGGAGCGGCGACCGTCCCGGCCGACTCGCCCGATACGGTTCGGACGCTCGCGGTGGCGGTCGCCGAGGTCGCCGACTGCGCCGTCCCCGTGGCAGGTGCCGTTGCCGACATCAGCGCGATCGCCATCAGCGCGATGAATGAAAGGAATCGGTTCATGAGGCGCGCTCCTTGGTTGCGGGCCGCCTGACCGGGGTCGTTTTCTCGACGTAGGTCTGCAGCGTGATGGTGGCGGCCAACGACCCCTTGGCGGAGGTTTTCACCGCACCGCGCCCGGACGAGAATCCGGCGCTTCCCGTGATGATGGAAAAGTTCACCGGGGCGACGATCCGTGCGAGCGAGCCGACGTTGGCAAGGAATTCGCCGAACTGGTGATAACCACCGATGATGGTGATGGTGTACCGATAGGTGTCGAAGCGTTCGCCGATGATGACCGGCTCCGGCGTGACGCCACCAACATCAAGCCCGGCGCGGCGTGCCGACGTGCTGACTTCCTCGAGCAGTGCGGGCACCTCATTCCCCGTGGGAACAAGGCGGCGCATCACCAGCAGCGCCGATCGGTTTTCTGCAGCCTGCGCCTTGAGGTTCTCGATACTGCCGGAGGCGAATTCGCGCGCCGACTTCTGATTGGCATCCTCGAGCTGTGCGACGTGCTCCTGCTCGGCGAGGAGCGCCGCCTCGCGCGTGCTGTACGGATACAGGTAATAGCAGACCGCGAGTGCCACCGCGGCGAACCCGATCAGGAGCTTCGCCTGATCACGCTGTGTCTGGGGGATAAGAGCCATGGTTTCCTCGGATCAGCGAACAGGGACGACAAGCGGCGACGTGCGAACAACCCCGGGTGGGGGCACTTCATACTCAGCGGACAACTCGAACTGCGTGACATCTTTCGCATCGACGATGACGATCTCGGACTTGGTCAACGCGACCTTGTGCACGAACGGCGAACTCTCGAGTTGGCGCATGAACATTGTGAGCGCCTGGATATCCACCGTCTGGCCGACCAGACGGAAGGCGAGTACCGGATGGACGTCGATGCTGTCGACGACCACCACTTTTTTGGCATCCTTCGTTGCGGCCGGCGCCTTCTTCGTGACGACTTTCGCTACCGAATCGACGCCGGGTGGTAGCGGCGCTTTACTGGTCTGCTCGAGAACGGTCAGCCACGTGTAGGCTGGGAGTGCTCGACTGATTTCGTCGAGGATGTGCGCCCAGGTAAACCGGTTGTCATCGATCGTGCGGATGATCTGCAACTGCCGGAACACCGAGTCCCGCTCGATCGTCAGCTTGCGCCGCGCATCGAGCACGCGCGCGTAGCGCGTGGAATCGCGCAGTGCGCGCTCCATCGTGCCTTCCACTTCGGTCGCGCGGGCACTTTGTGCGGAGAAGAGAATGCCGACCGCCGCCACCGACACCACGACGGCGCCGACGGCGCCGACCAGCCACGGATCGCGGATACGCGCGCTGACGGAGCCGAACGCATCGGCGAGCGCCAGCTTGCTGGAACCGCGGGAAACTTTTTTCGCTCCGGGGAGCAGATTGATCTGGATCATCATAAGTCAGCGTCCTCAGGCCGCAGCGCGCAGAGCGAGTCCCACCGGCAGCATGAGCAGCGGGGCGACTTCGTCGGTGGATAGGAATTCGAACGCGCCATCACGTACCGCGAGGCGCGCCAGAGCGTTCGCGGGCTGCACCGGAATCCGGAGCCGGTCGGAGAGCCAGGCGAGTAAGCCGGGGACCCGCGATCCGCCACCGCAGGCATACACCGCCCGGATCTGGCCAAAGGTGCGAGTCGAGGTGGCCAGGAAGGTGGCGGCCCGCTCCATGCCAAGCGCGATTTCCTCGCCACGCAGCCCGATCGTACCATCGAGCATGAGCGACCGATCAAAGCTGCGGAGGAGTTCCTCCGCGCCGTCAGTGCTGATTCCGTGTTCGCGCTGGAGGTCTTCCCGGAAGCGGCGCGTCCCGACACCGAGATCACGGGTGAGAATGGGAACGCCGTCGTCGAGGATATTCAGATTGGTGGCTTCGTGCCCGATGTTGAGCAGCGCCACTGTGCCGACCATCGCGTCGGGGTGATTCAGTTCGAAGGCGTTCTGCAACGCAAAGGCGTCCACGTCGATCACGGCCGGTGGCGCCCCGGCGTCGTGCAGCAACGCGCGCTTGGCCTCCACGAGTTCGCGTTTCGCCGCAACCAGCAGCACGCTCATGTCGAGTCCGTCGCCGTCAGGATCCAGAACCTGAAAGTCCAGCTCGACCGAGTCCATGTCGAAGGGCACGTGCTGTTCGGCTTCCCAGCGCATCAACTCACGGGCCTGTGCTTCTTTCACGCGCTCAATCGTAATCTTTTTCACGATGACATCGCGTCCCCCAACGGCGGCCACGATCTGCTTGGTCTTCACGCCGGTCGCCTCGACCGTCTGGCGAATCGCATCGGCGACAATGCCGTGGTCCATCACCTCACCTTCAACGATGGCGGTGTCGTTGAGCGGCGTGATGACGACTTTGACGAGTTCGGGCGTGCCAGAGCTGTGGTCGATGACCACGGCTTTGATCATGCCTGAGCCAATATCAAGTCCGACGGTAACCTTCTTGCGGCCGAAGAGCGCCATGGCTGGGGGGGGTTACACTGCTGGTGATCGATCGCGCCCGCACGGTGCCACGGTGACACCACGGGACAGGTTGACCGGCCGGAACGGGCCCAGCCACCCTTCTAACGACCGGCCCCTCACGAGGTAACGGCGGTGTGAGGGGAAAGCGCGGGCCTGATCGCCCACACCGTGACGGTCGCGGCCCGATGACTGCGTGGCGTGGTCGGTCCGTTTGACCGACGTATGCTCATGGCGACATGGTATGCCACAGGAAAAACGGTTCGCTGCGGGCATCGGCCACGGTGGCGAGGGCGAGCGGCACCGCGCACCCGTCGTACGTCACGCGATCGTTATTTCCGAAGGCGCTTCCGTGTGTGAACCGGTCCACCACGAGCACCTGGCCGCGCACCAGCAACTCGCCCGCGCGTGAATCGATGTGACCACGGACCACCAGTATCCCATTTACCTCGAGTGAGCCGCGCAGGATAAGTGCGCCGTCGATGACGAGCAGGCCGTGCCACTCGGAGCGACCGACCAACGTGACGCTGTCGCCGAGGATCATCTGCGCCGCAGGGAGCGCAGTGGGTTGTGAGGGAGGGAGGGCTTGTGCGGCGAGGGAAACGGGTGCGGCGAACGGTCCGGTCCGTGTGCTCCGTTGGGCCACGCGTGGCCACGCGGCGTCTACGATGCTCCGCAGTGACTCGGGGGTCGTCAGCCGAATTGCCGCGCGTGTGGTATCGCCCACGAGGTGCGACACGGCCAGCGCGCCGACGCTCGCTGACTCGCGATATGGCCCGCACGCGTCGCCAGCGCGTGGGATGTCGTTGCCGGAGAGCAGCGCATCACGCGGAATGTCGGCCGAGCCGAGCACGGTGACTGCCGCGTGAAGCGGCAGGCGAGGCGGAGCCAAGCGCATGGCGCGTGTCACGGCTTGCACCGCACGCACCGGTGCCCCTTGACGATCACGGAGGGCGCGTGCATACAACCAGACGACAAGCGGGTGGGTGCGACGAGTACGCACTTCCACGGTATCACCCGCGGGCGTGAGGAGCAGATGCCGCTGTTCATCGCCAACGAGCAGAGTGGGCGCCACCGACTCTGCCCACGCGCCTATCTGCGCCTCAATCGCCGACTCGGCCGCGTAATAGGCGCGTTGTCCGGCCAACGCGGTGTGTGACGCCCGGTAGGCCCGCCACGAGGCCGTTGTCGTGCTGAGGGCGAGCAACGTGGTGACGGCACCGACCACGATCACGAACGGGAGGATGAAACCTGATCGGCGCCGACGCTTCATTCCACGCTCGCCCGTCCAGCGGCGCCCCGCAGGGCGATCTCCACTTCCGCTGAATCCGTCCCGATTCGGCCGGTTGCACGCTCCCGCGCCCCCGGCGCGCGGAGCACGAGGTGGAAGAGCACGACACCACGGTCACCGGCGGCGAGCGGCTGACCGTGTGCGTCGTAGCCACGCACTTGCAGACCGCCCAGCGCGGGCGCGTGCAGCGGACCGGCGACCGGCTGGATCCCATCCCAGCCGGAGGCCGACCAACTGCGCCGCCCGAGAAACCAGGCGCTCCCACTCCGATACAGTTGGTAGCGTATGCGTCGGGTCACGACCAGTGGCGTCCCCGGCGCCGCAATGGCGGCAGGATCCGCCACGCGCAGGCGCCATGTGCGTCCATCGACGTGACCGCGGCGTTGCGGCGTATCGTCACACGCCCTCCCGAGCGTAGCGGCAACGAACGCGTGACGTTGCCGTGACCAGATGGGGAACACGCCGTCTGTGCGCCAGACGTGCACGGCATCCCCCAGCTGCGGGGTCGCATCGAACACGTCTGTGATTCTCGCGAGACTGTTGGCAGGGAGTACCTCGATTCCAACGCCCGCGGTAGCGCGGCACACGACGCCGCGTCCGACCACGCCGTCAAACTCGAGCAGCGAATCACTCCACGCGGTGACGTCGTGGCTGTGCAGAGGCCGCAGTTCGGTGACGAGCACGGCAATCGAGTGGCGCAGCTCGCGGGTGCTGCGTTGCACCGCGTCGGTGTGGCGCGCCAGGCGCCAACTCTGGAGCAGGGCTGCCACAGCCATCGCCGAAACAAGCGCCGCGATCGGCAGTGCCACGAGCACTTCAACGAGCGAGGTCCCGCGTCGACCGCGAGTGCGCGTCATCGGCATGCGATGTCCGCGCTGATCCGTGCGATGCGCGCGGCTGGCGGTGCGAGAGCCGACGGGTCCCAGTGCGTCTCGAGCAGCAACTGCGTCCTCGCAGGCCCTGGCACGAGCGTCTCGCGATTGTGCAGGCGGGGCCACGACCAACGCGGTATTGACGCGATTGCCGCACCGCTATCGCAGGCGGCCGGCAGACGCCGCTCGACGGCCGCGGTTTGCGCCTGTTGCAAAAGCGCGATCTGTCGCGCATCGCCACCTAACGCGGCCGCACTCTGCACGCTGGAGAAGCTGAGCGCGGAGAGACCGCCCAGCAAGAGCAAGGCCACCAGCGATTCAACGAGTACGCGGCCGCGGCGCGGCGCGGTGACGGCGGAGGAAGAGGAGGAGATGGGCACACCACCAGTGTAGGCCCCCGCGGCACGCCCACTGTCATCCGAATGCGGCGGGTCCTACCTTCGCAACGCCGACGCGGCGTTTGGTCAGGATGGCATGTTGGGCTCGACGGGATCGGCGATGGTCGTGATGCCGCTGGCGTGCAGCGGTAACAAGATCACAAACGCGGCCCCGCCTTCGCGCGCGCGTTGCACCCAGATCGTACCGCCAAGGTTTTCGACCGTACTGGCCACGATGGCGAGACCGAGGCCGGTGCCCTTCCCGGGTTGCTTCGTGGAGAAGAACGGTTCGAAGATCCGCTCCGCATCCTCCGGGGCGACACCAAGTCCGGAGTCGGCGAGTACCAGCTGCAGGAAGCGCGCCGGGGACTCCGGGCGCGCCAGCCACGCGAGGGCGCGTTTACTGGGGCGATGGGACCAGCGTTGAGACGACGGGTCAGTGCGGCGCTTCTCGACGTTCTCGGAGAGTGCTGACGCTTCGTTGATCTGCGAGCGGACCACGATGTCTCCTTCGCGGTCCATGGCATCCACCGCATTGAGCAGCAGATTCACAAAAACCTGTTCGAGGTCATGCCGCTCCGCGTAGACCAAGCCATCCGGGGCTTCGAGATCGGTGGCCACGCGGAAGCGCCGCGTGATCCCCTGATCCGTGAGCAGCCGGAGCACGTCGCGCACCACGTCGTCCACCACGATTGGCTTGGGTGTCAATCGTCGCGGACGGGCATAATCGAGCAGCCCGCGCATGATGCGATCAATGCGCGTGATCTCGCGCTCCAGCGCATCAATGGGCTCGGTGGTACCGGGTACGTTCTCGGTGCGCATGCGCAAGACGTGCGCATAATTCGCAATCGCGGAGATCGGGTTACCGATTTCATGAGAGATCCCCGCTGCAATCCGCCCCATGGTAGCGAGTTTTTCGATGCGCATTCGTGACTGGGTGGCGGCGAGCATCTGCTCCGTCATGCGATTGATGCTCACCGCCAACAGTTTGAACTCCTCCGTCTGCCCGCTCGGGACCCGTCGCGCGCTGTCACCACGCGTGATGGCTTCGGCGGCCTCAACGCACTGTGCCAGCGGCAGCTCCACGAGATCGATCACCTGCCGGCGAAGCACGCTGGTCCAGACGGAGGCCACCAGCGCCACCACGGTAATGACCAGCGGCCATCGGAGCACGGGGTCGAGCTGTTCGGAGAGCCACATGGCGAGCACCACGGCGCCGAGGGCGGTGGCGCTGGCCGTGAAGAGCACGCGGGTGAAGCGCTGGCGGATGCGCGGGATGGGGGGGGGCAGCATGAGGAGACGATGCGGGATGAGATGATTGCTGGCAACTCCCCACCGGGATCTCACCGCGCGATTTTGCTGTAAGGTACGCGCTGACACGCGAAACAGGGGCCGAGCATTCGCTCGACCCCTGTTTGCCCGGTTGTGATGGACCGGCGTTGGTTCAGCGTGGCACGCTGCTTACGGGGTGCAGATGACTTCGCCGTCCGGCTCACCCGCAGGAACGGTGCTACCGGCGCGGTTCGTGCAGGTCCAACCCGGGGCGGCCGCGTGCGTGGCCGTGGCGGTCCAACCAGCCGCACCATCAGGAACGAACGTGATGGGCAGCCCATCGTTCGACGCCGGGCTCGGCACGAAACCTACGTACGTGTTGACATCCGAGAAATGCGATTCGGCCGACGTCGCGACGTTCTTCAGGTCGGACTTCATCGACGCGATGTATGCCTTTTCCTTGGTCTCAGCAAACTTCGGGATTGCGACGGCCGCCAAAATGCCGATGATCACGACGACGATCAGGAGTTCGATCAGGGTAAAGCCCTTACGCGTGCGCTGCATGGGAAATCTCCGATGGGGGGTTACTCGACGTTGCCTTCGGGAGCGAAGTGCAGCGCCACACCCTCTGCTATGGCAACCTGTGGGCCACGCCGGAGAAGGAATGGTAACGCTCTCAAAAACATAGACTTACATCATTCCATTGCCGTCAGGATCTTGCCATTGCCTCTGGTCTTTCGCACGGTTCCTTGCATCGTGCAACAGGGCGTGATTTTGCCCGGTGGCGGTGCTGAAACACCGGTGCCGCCGGCATAACAGCACCGCGTTTTATCAGGCTTCCCCGTAGCGCGCGAGCTTGCGGTACAGCGTGGAGGGATCAATACCGAGCATGTCGGCGGCGCGGCTTTTGTTGCCACCCTCGTTTTGTAGCACCCATTGGATATACGCGCGTTCGATAGCTTCCAACGTAGGACTGGTGGGGATCCGCTCGCTGACCAGCGGCTCGGCGCGCCGGGCGGTGACCCGCTCGGGGAGCGACTCCACCGTGATCGAATCGCCGTTCGCGAGGATCACGGCGCGCTCCAGCGCATTTTCGAGTTCACGCACGTTGCCGGGCCAGGGATACGCCATCATGATATCGAGGGCGCTCTCGGTGATCGGCTTCACGGCTTCCTTGCGCTGCGCCGCTGAACGGGCGAGGAACGATTCCGCGAGCAGCGGAATGTCGTCCTGACGCTGCCGGAGCGGCGGCAGATGCACCGCGATGACGTTCAAGCGGTAGAACAGATCCGCGCGAAATCCACCGCGCTTGATCTCCTCTTCCAGATCACGATTGGTAGCGGCGAGCATGCGCGTGTCCACGGCCACCGATTCCGTCGCCCCCACCGGGATCACTTCCCGCTGTTGCAGCACGCGCAACAACTTGACCTGCGTGGACGGTGTGGTTTCGCCGATTTCGTCGAGGAAAAACGTCCCCTGGTTGGCCGCCGTGAAGAGGCCACTTTTGTCCTTGACCGCGCCGGTGAACGAGCCTTTCACGTGACCAAAGAGTTCACTCTCCAACAACGACTCCGGCAGCGCGCCGCAGTTGATCGACAGAAAACTGTTCTCGGCGCGGGAACTGAGATCGTGAATGTACCGTGCAATCACTTCCTTGCCGGTACCGGACTCCCCCGTGATCAGCACCGTCGAATCGGTCGGTGCCACCGTCTCCGCCAGCCGCAACACATCGAGCCACGTGCGCGATTGCCCGATCGGCCGACCCGACACGGAACGCTCCCGACGCTTGATCTCCTGCTTCAAACTGTGGTTCTCCACCCGCAGCTTCCGATGCTCGGCCGCGCGCCGCAAAATCGCCAGCAGTTCGTCGTTGCGGAACGGCTTCTGGATATAATAGAACGCCCCTTCGTTCACCGCTTGCATCGCCGATTGTAACGTGGCCTGCGCCGTCATCAGAATGACCGGCGTCTCCGGATCCACCTGCTTGGCCATACTCAGCACCTGCACCCCGCTGACATCGGGCATCCGTACGTCAGTCAGTACGATGTCCGGGCGTAGTTCCGGCAGGCGCTCGATGGCCTGACGGCCACCGTGCGCCGTGAACGGGATAAACCCTTCATTTTTGAGCAGAATGCGCAGGGAGTCGAGAATCCCCGACTCATCGTCCACGACGAGCACACGTGGGGCATCACCAGCATTCGCGGACGGGGTCATACGGCAGCAGCTCCAGCCAGAAGAGAAGAATCATCACGCACGGCGGCAGACGCTCGCATCGGGGTGAGCGCCGAACTCGCGGGCAGCAGCATCGTGAAGCGGGTACCGCGCGGCAGTGCATCCACGAGGACCACGCCGCGATGGGCCTCCGCCGCGCGGTGCACAACCGGAAGCCCGAGACCGGTGCCGCCAACGCGTCCGGTCACGAACGGTTCGAAGAGTCGATCACGAAGTTCGGGCGGAATACCCGGCCCATCGTCAGTGACGCTGATCGCCAGCAGCTCGCCGGTAATCGTGGAGACGCGCGTACTGGCCGCGTCCGCAGCCGGTGCATGACGCTGCACCTGCACGAAGACGTGCCCGGGCGGCTGAACGACCTGTACCGCATTGAGCACCAGATTAAACACCGCGCGGTGCAGCAGATCCTCATCGCCGTCCACCGGCGGGAGACCGGGGGCAACGTCCACGTGCACCGTAACCCCTTCCCGCCGATCAGGATGCGACGCGGCGAGCATGGCGGCCGCCTGCGCGAGCCCGCCAAGGTCGACGGGCACTAACTGGGACACGCGCGCGCGGGCGAAATCGAGAAAGTCGGCCAGTAGCCGACTGAGGCGGTCGGCCTCCCGCACTACCAGTCCGTGCAGCACGTTTTCGTCGTCGTCTTCGCTGGCCGTCGTGTCGCGGATCCGACGGCGCGCCAGCTGCTCAGTGGCACTGCGGATCGACGCCAGCGGATTGCGGATCTCGTGCGCGAGCGACGCGCTCAACTCTGCGACGGCCTGCAACCGTTCCGTGCGCACGTTGAGCGCCTGCAGCCGCTTGCTATCGGAGATATCCTGAAAGATTGCGGTCGCGGTCACGCCACCCACCGGGCGCGTTTCGTCTGCGACGGTGGTCGTGACGCCAATCTCAATCTCCTCATCCCCGCGACGGATCACACCTTCGGCGCGAATCGTCCGGACGCCATCGCGCGACGACCGCTCCAAGAGATGGGCCAGCTCAGGCGCCGTGGCGCCCAGCGTGCTGAGCACGGGACGTCCCACGAGACTCCGGAGATCTAGCGTCAGCAGCTCGGACGCGGCGGGATTGGCGTAGAGCAGTCGTCCTTGCGCATCGATCGTCACAATGCCGGACCGGATCGTGCGCAGTATATCCGCCGCTTCCAACTGCACACGCACCAATTGCGCGGCCAACGCCTCCCGGCCCGTACCGGCCTGCCGCAGACGGAGCGACACATAGCCGGAGCCAATCGCCACCACGACAAAGACGGCGATCTGGACGGTCACCCCCGCATACTGGGTGCCCGTCCGCAACCAAAGCACGTCGGCGGCGTACAGCACACAGGCGCCGGCGGCAACCGACAAGCCCTCGCGAAACGGCAGCAACAGCGCGGCGCTGGCGATCACTAAAATGTAGAGCGCCGCGAACTGTGAGCTCCAACCGCCGGTGATATGGACAACGGCGGTGACCAGCACGAGGTCGATCAGGCACTGCACGCCGTAGAAGCCGCGCCCATAATTCCGCTGGTCGATCTCGCCGTGAATCGCGGAGGCGACCGTGGTCAGTGTCGCAAAGGCAAACGCCAGGGTCGCGATGAGCGTGTCGGTTGGGTCGGCCTGGTTCCAGACAAAGACGGCCGCCACCAAAATGGCGCACGAGAGCACCACGCGGCCCAGCCAGACCCAGCGCAGCATACGGCGCGGGTCGAGCATTTCGTGAATGGGATCGTGTGGGAACGCCGGGGTATACCGCACGGATTCGCTGTACAGAGGTCGCGAGCTCGCACCGAGCCCGTCGCAGAATGCCAGACCGGCAGAATGCCCACCGGTCTTGCAGATTGCACTACCCTGACGAATCAGCCCGTTGTCCGTTTCCTTTCGTTCATGCTAAGCGAAGCTCCGTTGTCCCCCGCAGTGGACATCACCTTCGGCGTCGCCTCCATGCGATTGCTGCTGGTGCTGTTTCTGGTCTTGCTGAATGCATTTTTCGTGGCGGCCGAGTTCGCGCTGGTGGCGGTGCGGCGAAGCCGTATCGACCAGATGGCGGCGGAGGGCGACCGCAGTGCGGTCGTCGTGCAGCGCGCGTTGGGCGAACTCGATCGGTATATCTCCGGCACGCAGCTTGGCATCACGCTCGCCTCCCTTTCGCTGGGCTGGGTTGGCGAGCCAGCGATTGCGGTGCTCGTGGATCGCGCCTTGCGGGTCTTTGGCATCACCCCCGATCCGGGGGCGTTGCACACCGGCGCCGGGATCGCGGTGGCGTTCGGGGTGATCACGTTTCTGCACATTGTACTGGGCGAACTGGCCCCCAAGTCGATCGCACTGGCCAAGCCGGAGCAGGTCAGCCGCTGGGTGGCGCGGCCGCTGATGCTTTTCTCCCAGGCGATGTCGCCGTTCATCGCCGTACTCAATGGTACGGCCAATCGGTTGCTCCGGCTGGTGGGTGTCGAGCCGGTCTCTGAGGGAGGACACGTGCACAGCCCGGAGGAACTCCGGCTACTGGTCATGCAGGCCCGCGCTCACGGCACCCTCGATGAGTCGGACTCCGCGATGCTGGCGGGCGTCTTTGATTTCCACAACAAGAAAGCGCTCGACGTGATGCGCCCACGCACCGACATGGTGGCGATCGCCGAAGACGTGGAGCGGGACGAATTGGTGGAAATTCTGCGCCGCGAGCGATACTCCCGGTATCCGGTGTACCGCGACACCCCCGATGATATCGTCGGCGTGTTTCTTGCTAAAGATTTCTGGCTGCACGAGCATCCGGAGCAGTTTGAGCTGCGCGAGCATCTGCGCGAGCCACTGTTCGTGCCGGCGACGCGGGCGGCCGAACGGGTGCTCGACGACCTGCGCCGCACGAGGGCCCATCTGGCCGTCGTCCTCGACGAATACGGCGGAACGGCCGGCATCGTGACGATGGAAGACCTCGTGGAAGAGGTCATCGGGGACATCGCCGACGAGTATGACCAATTCTCCCGCGACGCGCTGCTCTCCGATGGCGTGCTGGAACTGGCAGGGTCGATGTCGTTGGTTGACGTCCGCTCCGACCACCACCTCCCGATCGCTGAAGGCGATTGGTCCACGTTGGGGGGGTATGTCTTCGCCATGCTGGGTCGGCTGCCCCACGTTGGAGATCGCGTCAGCTACCCCGACGGCGAGCTTGAGGTGGTCGCCATGGACGGTCGTCGGGTGGCGGCCCTGCGCGTGCTTAAACGCATCGTCCCACAACCGGTCTCCTCATGACGTCTCGCGTGCTGCTCCTCGCGCCCGTATGCGCACTGCTCGTGTTTGCCTGTGGCGCGAGCGCTGAACGCACCGCACTGCCCGACGGCAGCGTGGGGTTCACGCTGGGCCAGGATACCATCAAGCCCGCAGCGCCCCCCGGGGAGCCTGCGGCCGCGTTCCCGGCGCCGGTACGCCCGGTGGCGGACATCGTCGCGGCCCGCTGGACCGATGAGGACAGTCGCGATGACGCCGGGGAGTTCCGCAGGGTGGCGGAGCTGGCCCGGATCCGCCCGGGGCTTCAGGTGGCCGATATCGGCGCCGGGGACGGTTACTATGTGGCCCGTTTATCACCCCTCGTGGGCGCGACCGGCCGCGTGTACGGGCAGGACATCATACCAGAGTATCTGCGCATCCTGCAGCAGCGCGTCCGGCGCGACCAGTTGGCCAACGTGCAGGTGGTCTTCGGCGAGGCGCATGACCCACGGCTGCCCGCCGCAACCATCGACCTCGCGATCATGATTCATATGTATCACGAGATCGAGCATCCGTTTGCGTTGCTCTGGAATCTGGTCACTGCACTCAAGCCGGGTGGCCGCCTGCTCATTCTGGACCTCGACCGTCCCACGTACGGCCACGGCACGCCCCCTCAACTACTGCGATGCGAACTCAAGGCCGTGGGCTACCGGGAAGTGACGTTCCGGCGCACCGCCAGCGAGGAATACGTGGTAATCTTCGAGGCACCGGCGTTGGCGCAGCGACCCACCCCGGCGGCCATTTCGGAGGCGCTCCGGGCCAGCCCCTGTCGCGCGCCTGGTAATGGCTGATGTCGATGCGGGGGCGCCGCTTCATGCACCGGCTCCTGAGGCGCTCACCGTAGCTCCTGGGGTGCGCATCCCAATGAGTGAGCTCGAGATGCGGGCCATGACGGGAAGCGGACCGGGAGGCCAACACGTGAACCGCAGCGCCACTCGGGTGGCGCTCACGTGGAATGTGCGTGACAGCCGTGCGCTGCGCGAGGATCAGCGAGCCCGCTTGCTCGCGAAGCTGGCGAGCCGACTGGACTCCGACGGCAACATCCGGATCGTGGCGGGCGAGTACCGCAGTCAGCAACAAAATCGGCGGGAGGCGCTCGATCGCCTGGTGCAGATCGTGGCGCGGGGATTAATGGTGCCGAAGTCCCGGAAAGCCACGCGCCCCACCCGCGGTGCCGTGGAGCGGCGGCTCACTGAGAAGAAGCAACGGGGCGACACGAAGCGGCAGCGCCGCTCCGGTCCCGACGACTGAGTACAGCGCGCCTCAGAACAAGATTGCGTTGATACCGACATAATAGGTCAAAAAATCAGCGCGTCCGCGGGCTGGCACCGGATCACGGTCATTCCGGAAGGCTTCTTCGATTCGATCGTCCGTGAGATACCGCACGTCATCGTGGCGCAGATATCGTGCGCCCAGGTCCAGACGGATGGGGCGCGTCCCGTTGGTGACGCGCACGTAGGCCCCCGCCGCGCCACCGTAGGCCCAGGCGGCATCGCTGGCGTTCGTAGTGCTCGCGAAGGGCGTATTCACATTCTGTGAGCCCTCCACCGTGCTTTGCGTCCAGAATACGCTGAAACCGCCCAGCGCCGTGGCGTAGGGGGTGAAGAAGCCCGTCGGGCCCAACAGCTGCGGTCCGGCCACCACGGAGGCGATGCTGCTGGTGGTGCGGAGATCGAGCCGGATCAGCCCTCCGGTGTTCGCCAGCGGAATGCGGCGCGTATTCATGCCGTAACTCAGAAAGCTGAAGTCGGCGCGCAGGTTGAGGACACTCGACTTGTCGAGCCGTGTGAGCAGATAGCCGCCGAGGCCGAACGCATTGCCGGTGTTCCGCCCGAAGTCTCCGCGTGGCTCCGAGAGCTGCAGGTGGACGCTCCCGGAGAGCCGCCCGGAGCTCGGCGCCTCCTGCGCCTGCGCCAGCGAAGGGAAGAGAACCATGGCGCCAAGCACCGGCCGAAGAAGCGCCCGCAGCACGGTGCGGCGAAAAGAGCCCTGGCAACGGGCTTGGTGCAGAGAGTTCGTCAACGTGTCCACCTTGGTCATGAACGGAGAATCGCAAGCGTATGCATTATGCTACTACGTCAAGACTGCCGGAAAGTGTCACGGAAAGCTCCAACCGTGCGGTAACTTTTAGCGCGGTACTAGCTTGAATCCCGACAGATCTCTTCGTCATTCTTCCGCTGGTTTGGCGTGTCCGCCCGACACACCTCGTTTTTCGACTCTTTCCCCGTTGTGCCATGTCGGCTCAGGCCACACGTGTCAACCAACTGGTCAGCAAAGCCCTCAGCCTCGAGGTCGATCAAACCCGCTGGCGTGCGCTTACCCGACAGATCTCACTCAACGACCCCCTGCCCGATCGGATCCGTTCCGTCGGCGGTGCCGTAGATGTGGGGTATCTTGATCGGCAACTGACGCCTGAGGCGCTGCGCGCCGCCATCGTGGAGAAGACCACCCCGCTGGTGCTGCTCGCCGCGCCTGGTCATTCTGCCGTGGTACTGCTCCGTGACAGCGACGATCTGGTCGTCGCAACGTGTGTGCAGGGGGATGGCACCGACGAGGCGATACCCGGAACTGGCGACGCGCTGGCGGACGCTATACTTGCCATCCTGGGCAATCCCACGCAGATCACCGGATTGGCGCCGCTCGCACTCCGCTCGGCGCTGAGTGTGATGACCGATGGTCAGCCTCACAGCCCGATCGGTACGCACGAGGACGAGGCGAATCACGAGCATCAGTCGCCGATCGACCGGACCTTCGCGATGTTTGCGCGCGAGAAGCGCGAGATTCTGACCGTGTTTTTCTACGCCACGCTCGCGGGTGCGCTCAGCCTGATTCTCCCGCTGGCCGTTGGTGGGATCGTACAGCTGGTGCAGGGTCGGTTGTTCTTGCAGCCGGTGGTCATTCTGATCGCGTTCGTGATTATCGGGACCATCTTTGCCGGTATCATCCAGATCGGCATTCTGCGCGTGGTGGAACGGCTGCAGCAACGCGTATTCGCGCGGATGGCGCTGGAATTTGCGTTTCGCGTGCCGCGGATGCGCTACGCCACGTCGCTGGAAACAAACCTGCCAGAGCAGATGAACCGATTGTTCGAAGCTGTCGCCATTCAGAAAGCGGTACAGAAGCTGCTGCTCGATGTGCCCACGGCGCTCCTCACCATTCTGTTCAGCCTCATTCTGCTCACGCTCTACTCGCCGTGGTTCTCGGTGTTCACCGTGGTCGTAACGGTGTCGCTCTGGCTGATCATCCGCTGGACCGGCCCGGAAGGCCTCTCCACCTCGATCATCGAATCGAAGTACAAGTACAAGGCCGTGCACTGGGTCGAAGAAATGGCCCGCGCGTTCCACGCGTTCAAGTATGCCGGTGACTCCACGCTGCCCCTCGAGCGCATGGACGATGTCGTAACCGGGTATCTCAAGTATCGGCGCAAACACTTCGCCGTCATCGTGAAGCAAACCATCGCGCTCATCGGCTTCAAGACGTTCATTACAGCGGCCGTTCTCATCCTTGGTACGACCCTCGTGCAAACCAATCGGCTGCTGCTCGGACAATTCGTGGCCGCCGAGGTGGTGATCATCACGGTGCTGGTGGGCGTGGAGAAGATCATTGGTAGCCTTTCAACGGTATACGACATCCTGACTTCGGTGGACAAGGCGGGGCATGTCGCTGATCTCCCCCTCGAAGCGCGCGGTGGGTTGGCCCCTGTGCATACCCCGGGCGTCGGTATTGCGATTGAAACACGCGATTTGCGCTTCCGGTACAACGCATCGCCCCAGCCGCAGGTGGAAAACATTTCGCTTCGGATCGAGCCGGGTGAGCGCGTGGCCATCATGGGCTTCGACGGGTCAGGACGTTCCACGCTGGTCAAGCTGATTGGCGCGCTGATGGACGATTATGACGGCACGATTCGCTACGACGGGGTCACATTGCGTGACCTCGATCGGCCGGCCTTGCGCGCGCGCATCGGCCAGATGCTGTCATGGACCGATCTCTTCGATGGTACGATCGCCGAGAACATCAGCGTGGGCCGTCGGCATATTACCCCACGGGATGTGAGCGCCGCACTCGACGACCTTGACCTCACCAACGAGATCCAACAGTTGCCGCAGGGTCTGCAAACGGAACTCACGAACGGCGGACGGAATCTGCCAACCCACCTCGCCAACAAGCTGCTGATCGCGCAGGGTATTTGCGGGAATCCGCGGTTGGTGGTGCTGGATGACTACTTCCAGAATCTCGATGCGGGATCGCGCGCGCTGATCATTCAGCTGCTCACCGACCCCGAGCGTACGTGGACGGTGGTCGCCGTTTCAAACGATCCCTTGCTCCTGGACGCCTTCGATCGGGTGGTAGTCATGAGCAACGGCGCCGTGGTAGCTGATGGTCCGTTCAGTGAACTTCGTCACGATCCGGTATGTCAGGCGTTAATGCATGGTACGTCCATGCCATCGGAGACCTGATCATGGCCAATTCGGACCTCAATATTGATCGCGAACTCAAGGAGCTCCCGCTCGAGACTACGGCGCTCCTCGGCAAGGCCGGCACGGGACGCGTCGTCTCCCGTTGGTTGCTGGGAATTTTCGCGGTGGTCATTGCGATCATGTTCCTTCCGTGGCAACAGAACGTGCAGGGAACAGGCATGGTCACGGCGCTCGACCCCACCGATCGCCCGCAGCAATTGCAGACGCGCATCGACGGGCGGATCGAAGCATGGTACGTGCAGGAAGGACAGTTCGTGAAAAAGGGCGACTCGATCGCCCGCATTTCAGAAATCAAGGAGGAATACCTCAATCCGAACGTGCTTGCGTTGACGACGCAGCAGCAGAACGCCAAGGAATCGGCCATTGGCGAAAAGCTGAACAAGGCGGCGGCACTCGTCGTGCTGATCGAGCAACTCGAGCTGCAGCGCGACTTCAAGCTGCAGCAGACCGGGAACAAGCTTGAGCAGTACCGCGCGGAAGTCCGGCAGGCGACACTCGAAGATTCGGTCGCGCGCGATCAGCTCCGTCGCCGGGAAAGTCTCTTCGCCGATGTGCTCGGCCTCGTTTCGGTCAACGAGCTTCAGGCCTTCCAGATTCGTGTGCAGTCAGCCTCTGCCAAGTTGATTGAAAAGCAGCAGATGCTGTTGATCACCGAGATCGATCTGTCCGGCATTCCCGTGGAGTACGGCGAAAAGATCGCGAAAGCCCGCTCTGATCGTGCCGCAACGCTTGCCGAGGTGAGCGAAGGGCGCTCCGAGGTGGCCAAGCTCCGCGACAAGGTAGGCTCGATTGCGGTGCGCAATGGGTTCTATCTCATCGAGGCGCCGCAGGATGGCTATGTGGTGCGTGCCGCACGCGCCGGCCAAGGCGAGATCATCAAGGCGGGCGAGCCGATCGTGACGCTCCAGCCCGCACGTCCCGACAAGGCGGTCGAACTCTTCGTCAAGCCGATGGACGTGGCTCTGCTGCGGCCGGGCCGTCATGTGCGGGTGTTCTTTGATGGGTGGCCCGCGCTCCAGGTGTCGGGCTGGCCGCAGGTTGCCGTCGGCACGTTTGGTGCGCAGGTCGCGGTCATCGATCAGTTCCCGGGAGCTGGCGGCACATTCCGCGTGCTGCTCGTGCCCGACATGACCCACGACGAGCCGTGGCCGGCGCAATTGCGACTGGGCACCGGCGCGGAGGGGTGGGCCATGCTCGATAACGTGTCCGTCGGGTGGGAGATTTGGCGTCAGTTGAACGGCTTCCCTTTGTCGATCGACAAAGCCGACGCGTTGTCCCCTGATGCGGTGGCCGGTTCGAGCGGTGACAAGGGCGGAGCCAAAAAGTGAGACGTCGCTCGTGGACGGTCATCGCCGGCCTGTGCGCGCTACTTGTGGTTGACGGACAGGGGACGGCGGCCGGACAGCGCCCGGCCCTGCCCATGCCGGTACTCGACACGGCGGGGGTGCCGTTCCCGTTTCCGGTCTTCCTGGACCTGATCCTGCGCGGGCATCCGGTTGCACAGCAGGCGCAGTTGGTGGCCGAGCAGGCCCGGAGTGATCTGCGCACCGCGTGGGGGGCATTTGATCCCACGGTGAGCGCCACGTGGGACCAGAAGACCTTCGGGGGCACGCAGTACTACAAGTACTTCGACGCCGAAGTAAAAATCCCGCTGCCAATCGGCGCCGATGTCACACTGGCGTTCGACCGCACCATGGGTCGCTTCTTCAACCCCGATCGACGGACGGTGGGCGAGGGCACCTTTGCGGCGGGCATCAGCATTCCCCTTGGCCAACGGATCGTCACCGACGAACGTCGCAACGCATTACAGCAGGCGCGTGCGGCCCGAGATGCCGGCGCAGCCGACCAGACGGCCATCGTGAACAAGCTGCTGTTTTCGGCGGCCAAAGACTACGGCGCGTGGTACGAAACTTGGCGCCGACGTGCCATCAGCGAAGAGGGCGAGGCGCTCGCGCAGTTCCGCCTGGAGGCCGTACGGCGTCGGGTGACCAATGGCGAGAGTGCCCCGATCGACTCCCTCGAAGCGCTGCTTGAAGTGCAGCGTCGCCAAGTCACGCGATTCGAAGCGGAAGCCGCCTTTTACGTCGCCACGTTGGGTGTGACGGCCTACCTGTGGGACGACACCGGCAATCCGGCCGCGCTGCCGGCGGATGCGATTCCCGGTCTCGATGGGGTGGACCGCGCGGGCATCGACTCCACCCGCCTCGCGGGTTTGCTCGATCTGGCCACACGCCGCAATCCGGACCTGCTCAAGATTCAAGCGCGCGTCCGGCAAGCCGAAGCGCAGCGCCTGTTTACCCTGCAGGGGCTGCTGCCGTTTGCCGAGGCCAAGTTGGGCGGCCTGGCCGAGCAGGGCACCGAGAGCGACCTGGGGTTCTTCGACGGCGCACGACTGGACAACAACTACAAGGCCGGATTGTCGATCAGGTCGCCGCTGCTCTTTCTCAAGGAGACCGGCCGATTTTCTGCGGCCGGCCAGCGGCTGGCATTTCAGCGGCTGGAGGAGGATCGCCTGCGGCGTAATGTCGAGTTCGATGCACGCGAGGCCATCTTTGACCTCGCCAATCTTGAACGACTGCTGGACCGGCAAACCGCAAACGTGCGCAATGCCCGGCTGCTGCGGGACGCCGAACAGATCCGCTTCGACAATGGCGAGAGCACGCTGCTGATCGTCAACATCCGGGAACGGCTCGTGCTGGATGAATCGATCAAACTCGCTGCCCTCGAGGCGAAAATCGCCGGTGCCCGCGGTGCGTTGGTCGTGGCCACGGGTGACCGCACACTCCTGACGCCAACACGATAAGATTGAGGGACACTCTCACCCACCGACCCGCATGACCGACCACGAACCTTGGGACCTGCCCGACGACACGGACGACGATGGGGCGCTCGACGACGAGTTTCCGCTCGGCGACGGCGTGGCCGATTTGAGCGCCGACGTCTTCTGCCCGTATTGCGGCGAGCCGGTGGAGATCGCACTCGACCCGGGATCGGGAGTCAATCAGCAATACGTGGAGGATTGCCAGGTCTGTTGTCGGCCGTGGTCTGTGTCGGTGAGCTACAACGAAGACGGATCCGCTGACGTGCATGTGGAGGCCAGCGATGATCATGACGCCTACGATGACTGACCCGCGTACGCTCTCGGCATCCGATATCAAACGTTTGCTCGATGGCGCGCTGCGGGCGCCCGCGCAGGAAGGCGCGCGCCTGGCGGCGCTGCACTGGCTACGGCAACTCGCCGAAGCGCGGAGCGCATGGCACGCGCTGCAAACGCCAGCGGATGGCGAGTCCGCGCTGCAGAGGCCACGTGAAGGACCGCGCGTCGCGGGGAATGCTTCGCGGCACGTCGAGACGTTGCACCGGGCCCGTGTCGCGCTTCGGCGTCTGCGTGCGGTGTTGCGTGAACATGCCAGTGCGCTCGATGGAGTGATCGATCGCCGTTCGGCACGTGCCTTGCGCGCGCTGGGGCAAGCCACCAACGCCATGCGCGACAGCGACGTGCAGCGCACGTGGCTCGCAGCGGAGGCTGAAGGCTTGCCCGCCGCCGCGCGAGACGAGGCCGTGCGCCTTCGCATCAAGCTGGACGCGCGCGCCGTACGCGCGTCGGGAAGCGTGTCACGGGCGTTCGAGAAGCACTTCGATCCCATCGCGGATCGGTTGCAGGCGCAACTGGCGACCTATCGTCAGCTGCGGCGCGTAGGGCTCGCCACCACGCCCACTCCGTTCGCGCGACACCTCGCCACGCGCATCGAGCGCGCCAGCCTCCGGTTACGCCGCGACCTGGAAAGTATCCAAGGGGTCCACTCGCAGGAGGCCATCCACCAGGTCCGTATCCGCCTCAAGCGGCAGCGGGCGATGCTGGCCCCCTTTGCACGACAGTTGCCGGCTCTCGCGGCGTGGTTCGAGTTCGCTACTCGCGGGCAGGATCTGCTGGGTGCCGTGCGCGACGCGGATCTGCTGGCCGAGCGCGCGGCGCACGCCAAGTTACCGGCGCTCGAGGCGGCCCTTCGTCATGTCGCGATGGCGCACTACGACGCGTTTGCGCTCACGTGGTGCAAACGCCTCGATGAGGTAATGCGCACCCTCGACGCCGCAGTGGCCGAACTGCGGAAGCTGGCGACGCCGGTGAATGCCGATGGCGTGCCCATGGAGATCGAGCGCAAATACCTGCTCAGCGCTTGTCCGCCCGTGGCGATGAGTGCGGCCCCCGTGCTGATCGAGCAAGGCTGGCTTCCCGGTACCACGCTGCGCGAGCGACTGCGCCGGACCGTACGGCCCGACGGCGCCGTGCAGTATCTGCGCACCGTCAAAATGGGGCCAGCGGCCGCGCGCATCGAGATTGAGGAGCATACGCCGTCGGCACTGTTCGACGCGCTCTGGCTACTGACGGCCGACGCCCGCGTGCGCAAGCATCGGCATGTCGTCGCCGACGGTCGTCACCGGTGGGAGATCGATGTCTTTCGAGACCGCGATCTCGTGCTGGCGGAAGTGGAACTCGAGGGGATCGACGATGTCGCCGAGCCGCCGGCGTGGTTGCAGCCGTTTATTGTGCGCGACGTAACCGGAGAGCCGGAATATGTTAACGCTGTTTTGGCGCGACCGGATCATGGCTGAGTCTTTGCGGCCGTGCTAGCCTCGCTGATGCCGATCCGCGATCGCCGTGATCGGGTGATTGGGTATCAGCTCTCCGCCTTTCCGCGGGATGTGGCGCGGGACGGGGGGCACGGGCTCGCGGATCCTGACGAGGAGTCGCGTCAGACCGTGGAGATGGTGGGGGCGCTGACACGGCTGGCCGCGCGAAGTCTGGTGGTGCCCGTCACACCAGCACTGGTGCGCGACGGGGCGATCACCCGCTTCGCCTCCAGTGACGCGGTCTGGCTGATCGCGACCGAATCGCTGGACGATGCGCTGACGCGTCGCGCCGTGGATCGCTTGCTGGGGGCCGGCTTTAATTTCGCGCTCGATGGCTACCCCGAGGGCGACCCGCTCCCGACAACGCTCATCGGCAGCACGGTTGTGCTCGATGCGCTCCGGCTGACCCCGGAGCTACTCGACACGCGGATCCGTGCGCTGCTCGAGGCTGGACTGCGACCATTGGTTCGCGGTGTGGAGGAGCGGGTCACGCGACATCGCGTGCTAGCCGCAGGGGCTGCACATTTTGGCGGTCGGCTATTGGCCCGCGGCGCGGGCACGCCCGTCGATCGCACCACCGAGGATAGCGTCGTGCGGGCGCTTGCGATGCTGGCCGCCTTCGCCGACGGTCGACCGCCGGATGCAGCGTTCGACGCGTTCGTACGCGACGACACGCATCTGGCCGCGTCGCTCCTCAAAGCCATGAGTTCCGCTGCGCTCGGCGTTCGCGGCCCGCGCTCTGTGGCGCACGCCATGACCATGCTGGGTCGCGATGCGATTATGGATCGTCTCGTGGTTGTGACGGCGCGACTGATCGGGGAAGCGGGACATGATCCCGAACTGGCGTTCATTGCGCTGCGTCGGGCGCGCACCATGGAGCGGGTCGGCGCCGCCCTCGACAACGCGCCGCATCCCCGCGCCCGTGTCGTGGCCGGGCTGCTGTCGGTGCTGGAGTTCGCGCTCGGCGCACCAGCGCCGATCCTGGCCGATCGACTAGGTCTGCCGCCCCTGCTGCACGATGTGTTGCTGGAGCGCCAGTACGGCCTCGGCCAGCTCGTGGATGTACTGGACGCCATGGAGTACGGATGGTGGGACGACGTGGTCGCCCGCAGCGCCCGCATCGGCCTTGCGCCGGCGGTCATCAACGACGCGTGGCTGAGCGCGTGGCGCGCCGCACGCGACGAACTGGGCCTCGGCCGCATGGACCTCGCCTGATTCCCATCCGCTAGATTGCACGTCATGACTCAGACCGCCCGTGACTATCTGGTCGATCGCTTCCGCACGGATGCCGAGGTGCTGCGGCAGCGCGCCGACACGCTCAAGCCCGGCATCAAGACGGCCGGCCCCGATGCCGCCACGTCGCAACGTATGGCGGAAGCCTGTGACGAGGTCGTGACCATGTTGTCAGCCATCGCGCTCCATGACGATGCGGATGCCGTGCTCAGCGCCATCGGCGCATTGGTTCCGCTGCTGGAACAGCGGGCCTCCGCGCACAGCGCTATGCCACCCGTGCGTGCGGTTTACATCGGCGCCGCGACGCGGATCCAGGAGGTGCGCGATGCCGAGGCCCGCGCGCCGACGTCAGCCCACGACATGTTGCAGGCAGGGGCACCGGACGAGGCGGACGAGGAGGCCTCGGATGACGACGATCTGGACGTCGACGATGATGATCTCCCCCATGACGCGTGATGCCGGCGCCGAGGCGCTGACGCCGGCGGGGAAAGTCCGCCTCGACAAGTGGCTGTGGGCGGCGCGTTTCTTCAAGACGCGAACATTGGCCGCAGACGCAATCGACGGCGGCAAGGTGGACGTCAACGGCGACAAGGCCAAGCGAGCCCGGCTCGTACAGGCCGGTGACATCGTGCAACTCCGGCATGGCCCCATCGAGTGGCAGCTGCTCGTGCGCGACGTCGCCGAACGGCGTGGTTCCGCCGAGATCGCTCAGCGGCTCTATGAAGAGACGGCAGAAGGCCGCCGCAAACGCGACGCCACGCAGGAACAGTTACGCTCCTCGCCAGTCGCGTTCGCCTTTGGCGACAGCCGGCCGGGCAAGCGGGACCGGCGGGCCATACGCCGCTTGAAAGGCGACGACTGAGGCGCCAGTGAGGCGCCAGTGCGCTTCATGAATTCCCAGACACCCGCTCGCCGTAAGTATTTGGGCACGTTAGACTATGGCCCATGCGGATCCTAGTAATCGAAGACGACCGGCTGGTCGCCGATCTCATGCGCCAAGTGCTGGAAAACGATGGCTACACCGTGGACGTGGCCGCGGCGGCGGCTGCAGGCTGTGAATTAGCGCAGCAACACGCCTACGACGCGATCGTCCTCGACCTGGAACTCCCCGATCGCAACGGCATGACGGTTCTGCAGGATATGCGGCGCGAGGGCTCAACCACGCCGATCGTGGTAGCCACCGGGCACAGCAGCTCGCAGGACGTGGTCCGCGCGCTGAACGCCGGCGCCGACGATTATCTCCAGAAGCCCTTCCCCAACGAAGTCCTGGCCGCGCGTGTGCGCGCCGTCATCCGGCGCGGCGGTGCGCGCTCGATGGAGACGGTGCACATCGCCGATCTCGTGCTCCATCGCGTGCGCCACGAGGTGCAGTGCCAGGGCAAGCCGGTAAGCTTGACCGCGCGTCAGTACGCGCTGCTCGAGTTTCTGGCCATGCGCGCCAGTGAGACCGTCACGCGTTCCAGTCTGCTCGAGCACGTCTGGCACCTGCACTTTGATCCGGGCTCCAATGTGGTCGACGTGCACATCGCACAGCTGCGCAAGCGCCTCCGCGACGCTGGAAGCACCGTCGACATCCGCACGGTGCGCGGCGAAGGCTACGCGCTCGACGCCGCCTGACCACACGACGCGTCCGCTGCGGTCACGCCGATGCTGTCGCCACACGCAGCGCCCGCGCCACCACGTCCGGTAAGGTGTCGGCGGGCGCCACGTGTACCACGGGGCATGAAGACCAGTCAGCGATGGACAGCGGCGCATGGGTCGTAACGACCACACGCACCGCGCCGTCCGCCAGATTCTTGACCAGCTCCGCCTGCGCACGCGAACGGCGCACCCGCGCACCAGCGGCGACGAACGCGGCCGCCATGTCACGGCGGGACACGTCGTCGGGCGCATGGACCGCCACCAGGATCGATGACACGAGCGGCGAGGCGGCTATTGTGTCAGCCAATGGCCGCAATGGCTGAGACTTCCACGAGAATGCCACGCAGCGAAGCACCGACCACTGCCCGCGTGGGAAAAGGCGCCGTGAAGATGCTCCGGTACACCTGGTCGAACGCCCCCCAGTCGTTGTCGTCGGCGAGATAGACCGTCACGCTCACCACATCCTCGCGTCGCGCTCCGCCGGCGTGCAGAATGCGCAGCAGGTTGTCCAACGTGATGCGGGCCTGCTCCTCGATGGTTGTTCCCACGATCTGCCCGCTGGCGGGGTCACGCGGCGTCTGCCCCGAGACGAATAGTAGATTTGCGGTGCGGACGCCCGGGGAGTAGGCTCCCGCAGGCGGCGGAAGATCCGGCAGCATGACCGGCGTCCAGTGGCGGGTGTGCGGCTCGTGCTCAGGCATCATTCAGGCGTGCAGAGGGAGACAGGGTGTCAACGTATCTCGAACAGCTCGAGACACCGGTTCCGGTGGTAGATCTCGACCGGCTATCGCTCAATCTGGACCGGATGGCGGCGTACGTCACCCTCCACGGGCTGCGGCTGCGTCCGCATGTGAAGACGCACAAGTCACCCCGCATCGCCGCCGACCAGCTTCGGCTGGGCGCGGTGGGGCTGACCTGCGCCACACTGCGTGAAGCGGAGGTAATGTCGGACGTTTGCGACGACCTCCTCCTCGCCTACCCACCGATCGGTGCGGCGCGCCTGGAGCGGATGGCGAAACTGCCCCCCGAGGTGCGCGTGTCAGTGGCACTTGATGACGCGCTGGCGCTTGACGCGCTCAACGTCGCGGCGCGCCTTGGCCACCGCACGTTCAACGTGCTCGTGGAAGCCGATCTCGGCATGCACCGCGTCGGCGTCGCGACATCGGACAAGGCCGTCGCCATCGCGCAGCAGGTGCAACGCTACAGTGCCCTCACGTTTGGTGGCCTGCTCTTCTACCCTGGTCACATTCGTGAGGCCGTCGCCGATCAGGGCGCCGCCCTCTCGCAACTCGGCGCAGACATCGCCGGCTACCGCAACGCGCTGACTGCGGTCGGCCTGCCGCCGCAGGTCATCAGTGGTGGCTCGACCCCCGCGGCGTGGCGCATGCACGAGATACCCGGCGTCACCGAAGTGCGGCCCGGTACCTACGTGTACAACGACCGTACCACCGCACGCGTCGGCGCCTGTGATTGGGATGACTGTGCGCTCACCGTGTTGGCTACCGTGATCAGCACGTCGGTCAAGGGTCAGGTCGTGGTAGATGCCGGCACCAAGTCGCTCGGACGCGAGCCACTCCGGGCGGACGGCGAGGGGTACGGCGCCCTGCTCGACCACCCGGAGGTGGTCGTCTCCCGCATGTCGGAGGAGCATGGCGTCCTCGATATCTCCCGAAGCACGTTCCGACCGCGCCTCGGCGATCAGGTGCGCATCGTGCCCAACCACGTGTGCATCGTGGTGCATCTGTTCGATGAGATCATCGGCGTCCGCGGCCATGCTGTGGAAACCCGCTGGCCAGTGGCGGCCCGCGGCCGCGCGCCGTCGCATGATTTCGCCGACATCGGGCCCAGAGGGGTGAGGAGGAGTTAAGAGCTAAGAGCTAAGAGCTCAGAGCTAAGAGCTTACTGCTGTAGCTCTTAGCTCTGAGCTCTGAGCTCTTAGCTCTTAGCTCTGAGCTCTTAGCTCTTAGCTCTTAGCTCTTAGCTCTTAGCTATTCTCCCCGTCCTTGCATTTGCCAGTCGCACCAGATCCATCGGGGCTATCGCGATCTCCAGGCCGCGGCGGCCGGCGCTCACGTAGATGCGCTCCAGTCCGAGCGCGCTGCCGTCGATGACCACCGGCAACCGTTTTTTCTGACCCAACGGGCTGATGCCTCCCAGCACATAGCCCGTGGCGCGCTCAGCGTCTTCGCCCTCGGCCATGCGGGCGCGGCGCGCGCCCACGGCATCGGCGAGTGCCTTGAGATCCAGCATCTGCAGCACCGGCACGACCGCGCACACGAAGCCCACGCCTTCGGCGTCGGCCACCAGCGTCTTGAACACCGCCGCCGGATCGAGTTGCAGCGCGTTGACCGCCTCGCGCCCGTAGGAGCCCGCGTTCGGGTCATGCTCGTAGCTGAGCACCTCGTGCTCCACCTTCGCTTTGCGCACCATCAGGATTGCGGGGGTCATCCTGCTAGTTTGCACGAGTGACCCCGTACCGCGCCATGTGCTTCCGACTTTTTCCCGCCACGTGATGACCGTCGTGGCGGCGCGACGCATCCTGCTGGTGGATGCCGACGCGTTCTTCGTGGCCGTCGCGCGGCAGGTCGATCCCGACGGGGCTGGCAAGGCGCCGTTGCTGATCGTGGGCGGGCGCCCGGGATCGCGTGGTGTCGTGTGCAGTGCCTCGTATGAATGCCGCACCTTTGGCGTGCGCTCCGCGATGCCGATCAGTCGTGCGCTGCAGCTGTGCCCGGATGCCCTCTGCGTCCCCGTGCCCCGGTCGGCATGCAGCGCGCGGAGTCGGGACATCCAGCAGGTGCTCGCCCGGTTCGCTCCGGTGGTGCAGGCGTCCAGCATAGACGAGTGGTACTGCGATATGGGCGGCACGGAAGCGCTCTACCAGCACGAGGCGCTCGCCGACACGGCCCAGCGGATCCGCGCGGCGGTGCACGAGGCTACGGGGCTCTCGGTGTCGATCGGCGGTGGGACGTCGCGCCTCGTGGCCAAGATGGCCGTGGAGCGGGGCAAGCCCAAGCCGGGTTCGGGGGCCAACGGCGTCTGTTGTGTAGCGCCCGGCCACGAAGCTGACTTCCTCGCGTCGTTCCGGCTGGCGGACCTTCCGATGGTCGGGCCCCGCTTCGCGAGTGCGCTGGAACAGATCGGCTTGGTCACGGTATCCGAGGCGCAGCGCTGGACGCGCGAGGCGCTGGAAGGACGACTCGGAGTGCGGCCTGGTGGTTGGCTGTACCGCCGGGTACGCGGGGACGACGACAGCCTCGTAACGCCACGGGACCGCCAGAAACAGGTGAGTCGCGAGGAGACGTTCGCTGCAGACCTGCACGACGATGAGCTCATCGAACGCGAGCTGCTGCGACTGGCCGTTCGCGTTGCCACCGATCTTCGCCAGCAGCGATTGCGCGCCCGCACGGTGACCGTGAAGCTCAAAGACGCGGACTTTCGCACGCGGTCGGCGCAGCGGACGCTCGTGGCCCCGATCGAGTCCGAGCGGTCGGTGGTCAAGGCTGCGCGTGCCCTGCTCCGTCAACTGCGTGCCAAACGGCGGGTGGGCGTGCGGCTGCTTGGCATTGGCCTCTCGCAGTTCGATGACCTGCCGATCGATCCGGCCAGCGCGCAGCTGGCCCTGTTTGCGAGCGCGGCGCTGCCCGTCGCGAGCGACGACCCGGCCGAGGGGGAGAAGGATCGCGCGCTCACCCGGGCACTCGATCGCATCCGGGCGCGTTATGGGGCATCGGCGATTCTCCCCGCCCGCCTGGTGGATCCGACGCACGATCTCGGACCGAGGGTGGAAGAATGACCGTGTGCCGTGTATCTTCTGATCGGTCCCGCCCCCGCTGAGGGGCGCTCATCCATGCCGGCTTTCACCGGCTGTGTTTTCCCCACGGGGTTATTTCCATGAGTGTCGCGTACGATCCGAACAAACAAGGCTGGGGCGCTGCCGTTGTGACCTGTGTGTGTACGGCCGGCCTCCTGTTTGGGGCCTACTCGATTCACAAGGATTCGTATCGGCATCCGCGTGACCCTATGAACAGGCAGGTCTATCATGCGGCCGACAGCAAGGACGCGGAGCACGGTCCTGCCGAAGCGCACGACGGGGCGCCGGCTGCGGCAGGCGCTGACGCCAAGCACTAAGCCTGTCGGTCTCGACGACGTGTGCGTTGTCACACAGGCTTTATCGAACGCTGTGTTCCTTCGGGAACGCGGCGCGGAGCTACCCGTACAGTTCCCCGAAGAACCTTTTTAGTTAGCGCAACAGCCTCGAAGCAGAAAAACGCAGCAATAGCGCGGATCCGGTCCGCCCAGCGCACGGTGTCGCTAGCCACACACGCTCCTACGGCACCGTGCACGGCACCGTAAACCAGAATTCGCTCCCTTCGCCCATTTGGCTGACCACGCCGATCTCGCCGCCGTGCGCCGTCACAATACCGCGCGCGATGAACAGGCCGAGCCCCGAGCCGGCGCGTAACAGCCGCGGGGCCTGCCAGTGGCGCTCGAAGAGCCTCGGTATGTCGTCGGGTGAGATGCCGGGGCCGGTATCCCGTACTCCCACGCGTAGCGTGTCTTGCTGTGCTGTGAGCGACAACGTGATCTGCCCGCCATGCGGGGTGAAGCGTACCGCGTTGCCGAGCAAATTGGACAGCACTTGCAGCACACGACTGCGATCCGCGGTGACGGCAGGGAGGTCCGTGTCAATATGCCGAATGAAGCGCAGTGCCGCGTCTTCCATCACGGGCTCGAACATCTCGGCGGCTTCGATCAGCACCTCGTCGAGCGCGAGGCGTCGCTGCTCGACACGGAGTCGACCGGCCGAAATCCGTGAAACATCCTGCAGATCCTGAATGAGCCCGTCCACCTGCCGTGCCGCCGAGCGCACCGCTTCCACCTCGTCACGTAGCATGAGGGGCTCACCCTCGCGCTCGGCAGGAGTCGACTCCCGGCTGAGAACCGCCCCGGTGAGCATCACGATCGCGTTCACTGGATTGCGCAGATCGTGCGAAACGATGGCCAGCATATCATCGCGCTCGCGCACGGCACGGCGCGATTCCTGATACAGCCGCGCGTTTTCCATGGCAAGCGCCGCGAGACCGGCAAACTGATCGGCGACCGCCACGTCATCGGGCGAATGCAGGGCGCCGGGGCGCGTGCGTACGAGATGCAAGGCCCCGATCGACCGCCCGCCGGCGCGGAGCGGCACCAACAGCACCGACGACGCACCGAGTGCGCTCACGCAGCGGCGTTCGGCGGCGTCACGGAAGTTGGCGTCCATCCAGGCCGACATATCCGTGATCCGCTGCGCTTCGGACTCATGCGCCACGCGAGAAGAGCTTGCCTCGGAGCGTTCTGTCCCCGCCGTTGGCGCCGAGCGCGCCACGAGGGCAGACGTTTCGTCGTGGCGCCGCGGGTCCATGTGGGACGCGGCAACGCGCCGCATACTCCCTTCAGGCGTGAGGAGCTCCAGCAGGCTCCATTCGCCCAGCAGCGGCACTGGCAACTCGGTCACGGTCGCCATTGTGGAATCCACATCCAGCGATGCGGCCAGTACCCAGCC
Organism: Gemmatimonadales bacterium; assembly: GCA_038212625.1. Taxonomy (GTDB): domain Bacteria; phylum Gemmatimonadota; class Gemmatimonadetes; order Gemmatimonadales; family Gemmatimonadaceae; genus Gemmatimonas. The sequence continues at coordinate 40,317 of JBBQUH010000012.1, forward strand.
GGCTGTGGCCAGCAGTCGCTGGCGCTCCTCGGCCGCGCGGCGCTCGCTCACGTCGCGCAGCGTGACCATGAACGTACGGACGCCATCGATGGTGACCCGTGCGATGGAGGCTTCGGCGGGAAACTCATCCCCATTCCGCCGGAGTCCGCCAATGGGCCGACGCTCGCCCATGCGCCGGGCGTCCGTGTGCCCTTCGGCAAAGGTCCGCACATGCCCACGGTGCACCGTACGGGCGCCCATGGGCAGCAGGCGGTCGAGTGGTTGCCCCACCATGTCGGCCTCCGTCCAGCCAAACATCTGCTCCGCGCCGCGATTGAAGCGGACAATGCGGAACCCGTCATCAAGGGCGATGATGGCGTCCGCCGCGATGTCGACAATGGCGGCGATCGCGGCGATTGCGGCTTGCGAGTTATGATCAGTCATGTCATTCGAGAATAGCTCCGGGATGCCGTATCTTTCCAGCGGAGATCTTATCTTTCGGAGCAATCACGTGGAATTATGCCGCTGATGCGTTGGTCCGCCGTCCCGCGCCTTCCTGCGGCGGCGTTAGCGTTTCTGGTTATCGGAGCCCTGCTGTGGCTGCTCCCGACCGTCACGGGGCGCCCGGAATGGCACACGCTGGTGTGGTACGCCGGCCTTGTAGTGACCGGGCTGCCGGTGGTGTTGCAAACATTACGCGGAATGCTGCGCGGCGAGTTCGCCGCCGATGTGGTCGCCATGCTGGCGATTCTCGGCGCGATCCTGCTGCAGCAGCCGCTCGCCGGGTTGCTGGTCGTGTTAATGCAGACGGGCGGCGAGGCGCTCGATGCATATGCGGTGGCGCGGGCTTCGAGTGCGGTCAAAGCGCTCGAAGCCGATGCCCCGCGTGTCGCCCATCGGGTGATGGATGGGGTCGTCCATGACATCGAAGCGACGGACATCGCGCCTGGAGACGAGTTATTGGTACGACCGGGCGAGCTCGTGCCCTGTGACGGCACTGTGCTCACCGGCACCTCCCTGGTGGACACCTCCCGACTCACCGGCGAGCCAATGCCGGTGCATGCGGGGCCGGGCGCCACGCTGCTGTCCGGCAGTGTCAATCAGGAAGGCGCGCTGACCCTGCGCGCGATCCGTACGTCGCAGGACAGCCAGTACGCGCAGATCGTGGAGCTCGTGCGCACGGCGCAGGCATCCAAGAGTCCGCTGCAGCGGACCGCCGACCAATGGGCGGTCTGGTTCACGCCACTCACCCTGGGCGCCTGTCTGGTGGCGTGGCTGATTTCGCACGACTGGACCCGGGTGCTGGCGGTGTTGGTGGTGGCCACCCCATGCCCGCTGATTCTGGCGGCGCCCGTGGCCATTATCGGCGGGATCAATCGAGCGGCGCGGCGATCCATCATTGTGCGGCACGGTGGCGCGCTCGAGGCGCTCGCGAAGGCGCAGGTGGCGGTGTTTGATAAAACCGGCACGCTCACCGTGGGGCAGCCTCGTGTGTCTCGCGTGGTGGTCGACGACGGACTCAGCGAGGATGAGGCGCTGGCGATGGCCGCGGCAGTGGAACAGGGCTCCGGGCATCTCTTGGCGCGTGTCGTGGTCGCGGAGGCCGCCACGCGCGGTGTCGCGACGACAATGGCCAGCGACCTGCTCGAAACCGCCGGGCGTGGCATCGCGGGGCGCGTTCATGGGGCGCTGGTGGCCGTAGGGTCACCGGACTATGTGCGGGATCGTATTCCGGCCGTGGCGGCGCGCCTGGTGGCTATGGAGGCCACGGCTGACGGGCTTCGCGCCTACGTGGCGAGTGAACGTGGCGCCTTGGCGCGCATCGAGTTTGCCGATGAACTGCGCGCGGAGCTGGGCGCGATGTTCAGCGGACTCGCGGCGCTGGGCATCCGTGACGCGATTTTGCTGTCGGGCGACAAACAGGCCAATGTGGCGCGCATTGCGGCCGAGGTGGGCATCACGCAATTCGCGGGTGATCTGTCGGCATCGGACAAGGTGGACCGGGTGAACGCGCTGCAGCAAAGCGGCCGCCGCGTGCTGATGGTGGGCGACGGCACGAACGACGCGCCGTCACTCACCGCCGCGAGTGTAGGCATCGCGCTGGCTGGGCACGGCGGCGGGGTGGTAGCCGAAGCGGCCGATGTGGTGCTCCTGGTCGACGATCCGGGCCGCGTGGTGGAGGCGGTGGTGATCGGACGGCGGGCCCTGCGCATCGCGCGGCAGAGTATCGGGGTGGGGTTGGGACTGAGTCTGGTGGGGATGGTGTTCGCGGCGGCCGGACTGCTGACGCCCGTGGCGGGCGCCTTGGCGCAGGAGGTGATCGACGTGGCGGTGATCTTGAATGCGCTGCGGGCGAGTTCGGCCGGGCGCAACGGCTAGAAACGAAACCGCCCCGGTCGTGGCCGGGGCGGTGAATCAGTATGTCACGCCGTGAGGGGCACCGACCCCTCCGCCACGCACACCCGCTCGCGCCCATTCTGCTTGGCCTTGTACAGCGCCTTGTCGGCCCGGGCCACCCATTCCGTTACGTCCTCCTGCGGCTCCAGCTGGGCCACACCCACGCTGGCGCCGATGGAGAACTCCATGGCCGGATGCGGCGCCGGCAGTGCCTGGAGCTGCTCCTGCAGTCGGCGCGCCAGCGTCTGCGCCATCTTCCAGTCGGTGTTGTGCAGAATGACAGAGAATTCGTCGCCGCCGTAGCGGCAGAGCACGTCACTCTGGCGCAGGAAGACCTTCGACAGCGCCTTCCCCAGCGTCGCGATTGCCGCGTCGCCTGCTTGATGCCCGTACATGTCATTGACGAGCTTGAGCTTGTCCATATCAATCATTAACAGCACCACCGGCTGCCGACCGAGTGAGTACATCTGGATGGCGCGCGGCGCCATCAGGTCGAACAGCTTGCGATTGCCGATACCCGTAAGCGGATCACTCGTACTTTCTTTCCGCGCCTCTTCCAGCTGGCGCCCGAGGCGATCCAGCTTGGTAGCGAGCGTCACGTACTGCTCCTGTTGCTGATCGCGCCGCGTCTGCAGCGCTCCCTCGATTGACAACACCGCCCCCAACACTTCCTGCTTGATCGAGCCGGTCTGCATGCGCTTGAGCGCATTCTTGGCTCGATCCATCTGTGCGTCGGTGGTGGTGTCGGTCGTCAAATCGACCTTCACCGCGTTGTGCACGGTCTCGACGCACGCCCAGAGTGCCTCGCGGAGCTCGGTGATGGAGGAATCCACGTACTGATGCTCATCCCGTCGCTGCTCCGTGACAGCACGGACGACGCCGCCCCAGTCGCGCTCGTGCACACCGACAGACGTGGCGTCGGCGGAATCATCCAGGCCGCAGCCCATGGTTGCGTGGCGCTGCCACTTGGAAAGCTCTTTGGCGCTCTCTTCGCTTGGGCGATCCGGCAAATCGATCGGAAAGCGCGACAGCGCCGACAGGACGCCGCCCAGCGCATCGAGCACCAATCCGAGATTGGCATCGCTGACAACAGCGGAGTTGGAAGATGCCATGGAGAGAGGGGTGACCTGTCCGGCAGCAGTGGAGCCGGCCGTCAATGCGGAGGAGCCTGGCGTGCCGGGTGAGCTGCTTCGCTCATCCATGGGACGTGGCTCAGGCAAGAGCTTTTTAAAGAACATGGGCGGGGTGAGGGGTTATTTTCGGATATCGGCAGGCCCCTGCCAGAAGTTGAGCGGATGCCCCACTTTTCGATCAGAAATCCTCGGCGCCCATCGCCATGATCGGGGCGGCACCAGCCTGAATCGCTGCCAGCAGCGTGGCGGCCTCCGGCAACACCCGCCCAAAGTAGAAGCGCGCCGTCTTGCGTTTGGCCTCGAGAAACCGGGCGTTGCCGGTTCCTGCCGCGAGCTGTTCCGTGGCCACGGTCGCCATGCGGAGCCATTGCCAGCCCACCGCCACGTATCCCATGAGATGCAGATATTCGGTGGCGGCGGCTCCTACTTCATCAGGATTGGCGAACCCGCGCTCGGCCAGCAGCATGGTGGCCTTCTGTAGTTGATGGAGCGCCGTACCGAGCGGCTTCCCGAACTCCTCGAGGTCGCCCCCGCTGGCGGCGTCGACATCGGCTTTCACCAGCTCGAAGAACCGGCGCACCAGGCGCCCCCCTTCCATGGGAAGCTTCCGCCCCACGAGATCGAGCGCCTGGATGGCATTCGTGCCCTCGTAGATCTGCGCAATCCGCGCGTCCCGCACGTACTGCTCCACGCCGTACTCCCGGATGTACCCGTGCCCGCCCAACGTCTGCAGCGCGATATTGGTGTTGTCGAAGGCTTTGTCGGTCAGGAACGCCTTGATCACCGGCGTCATCAGCGCCACCATGTCCTCGCAGTCTTGGCGCACCGCCGGATCGGGGTGGCGGTGCTCCAGGTCAATGCGAATCCCCACCCAATAGGCGAGCGCGCGCATCCCTTCGTTCAACGCCTTCATGCGCAGCAGTCCCTTGCGCACGTCGGGATGCACGATGATCGGATCGGCCGGCCCCGACGAATTCTTGGCGCCCGTGAGCGACCGCCCCTGCAACCGATCCTTGGCGTAGCTGAGTGCGTTCTGGTAGGCCACCTCTGCCAGTCCCAACCCCTGCAGTCCCACGGCCAGCCGCGCGCCGTTCATCATGACGAACATGGCCCGCATGCCTTTGTGCGGCTCGCCAACCATCCAGCCGGTGGCGCTGTCGAAGTTCAACACGCAGGTTGCCGACGCCTTGATCCCCATCTTGTGCTCCACTGATCCGCACGTCACGCCGTTCCGCGCCCCCGGCGCCCCGTCGTCGGTCATGCGATACTTGGGGACCAGAAACAGCGAGATCCCCTTTGTGCCACCGGGCGCATCGGGCAGCTTGGCCAGCACGAGGTGCACGATGTTTTCGGTGAGATCGTGATCACCGGCCGAAATGAAAATCTTCGTGCCCGTCAGGGAATACGTGCCATCGGCGGCGGGCACCGCCTTGGTGGTGATCATGCCCAGATCGGTACCGGCATGCGCCTCGGTCAGGCACATCGTCCCGCCCCACGTCCCATCGATCAGCTTGGGCAGAAAGCGCGCCTTGAGCTCGTCCGATCCGTGGCTGATCAATGCACTGCACGCCCCGTGCGACAGACCGGGATACATGCTGAACGACAAATTCGCCGAACAGAGCATCTCCTCCATCACAAAGCGCACGGTCTCCGGCAGCCCTTGCCCACCGAACGCCGGATCGGCGGCCACCGCCGTCCACCCACCCTCGGCGTATTCCTTGTAGGCCGCCTTGAACCCCGCTGGCGTGCGCACCTCGCCGTCCTCCAGATGCACCCCCTCCGCATCGCCGCTCTGATTGATCGGAAAGAGCACCTCCTCACAGATCGTCGCCCCAGCCGCCAGCACCTGGTCGATAAACTCGGGAGTTGCCTCCTCAAAGCCAGACAACGCCGTCAACTGCGCCACCTGGTGGACGTCGTGCAGCAAGAAACGGATGTCGTCGAGCGGGGCCTTGTAGCTGGGCATGGACAGCGTCCTCGTGCAGGGGGCGGGAAGACAGGACTCTTGCATGGAAGCTGCGGCCGGCGCACGCACTCGGCAAGGTCCATATGCGACGGTGGCGTCACGTTTCATGCCCCCGAGGGATCAGAAATCGGGCGCTCTGTAGTTCCGGATCGGGCATGAAGATTGAATGACGATGCGATGAGTTTTAACCATCGCCCTGCTGCGGGATGCGCGAGTCGCGCTTACTGTAGGCTCGGTGAGTGCTCGCGCCAGTGCCCGCGTTGTCGCCAGATCCCCGCCAGCGTCCCCAACAGTGCCCTCTTCGATGTCCCGATTCTTCGCGTTGCGTCCCCGCACGATCGCGGTCTCCACGCTGGTCCTGCTGGGTGTCGGCGCCTGGCTGTACCTCCGTGAGGGCACCGTCGCGCCCGACCTGGGGGTCGTGCCGGTCAAGCGGGGGGACTTCTCGGTTACCGTCACCACCTCCGGCGAACTGCGCGCCCGCAAGTTCGTGCAGATCACTGTGCCGGCCAACGCGCAACAGGCTGAGGCGTATCAGCTCAAGATTGCGTCACTGGTCCCCGAGGGGACGGTGGTGAAGGAAGGCGAGGTGGTCGCCGAGCTGGATCGCTCACCGCTTGCGGCCAAGGTGCAGGAAGTGTCGCTCGCGCTGCAGAAAGCGGAAGCGCAACACACGCAGGCGCAGCTCGATACCACGCTGACGTTGTCGCAGGCCCGCGAAGACCTACGCTCGATGCAGCTGCAGCTTGAGGAAAAGCGCATTGCGAAGGATCAGGCGGTGTACGAGGCGCCCAGTGTCCGGCGGCAGGCAGAAATTGACAACGAGAAAGCCACCCGCGGACTCGCCAAAGCGACCACCGACTACAAAACAAAAACAGAACAGGCCGTCGCCAAGATGCGCGAAGTGGGCGCCGATCTGGAACGTCAGCGCAATCGCCTCGGCATCATCAACGACGTCATGGCCGGCTTCACCATCAAGGCGCCCGCCGCCGGCATGGTGATCTACGTGAAGGAGTGGAACGGCCGCAAGAAAACCGCAGGCTCGCAAGTGTCCCCGTGGGAGCCGGCGGTGGCCACACTGCCCGACTTGTCGCAGATGGAATCGATCACGTACGTGAACGAAATCGACGTGCGCAAGCTGTCGGTCAACCAGTCGGTCGCGATCGCGCTCGATGCCGATCCGTCCAAGCTGCTCAAGGGCATCGTCGTGCAGGTGGCGAACGTGGGTGAGCAGCGCCCGAACGCCGACGCGAAGGTGTTCGAGGTGCGCGTCAACGTGGAGGTGGCCGACACCACGCTTCGCCCGGGCATGACCACGTCCAACGCCGTACTCACGCAGACGGTGAAGGATGCGCTCTTCATTCCACTGGAGGCGGTGCAGAGCGACAGTGGGCGGACGTTCGTCTACCGGAAAACGGGGGGCACGATTTCCCGCCAGGAGATCGCGACGGGTGCGATGAGCGACGATGAAGTGGTGGTCGTGCGTGGGCTCACCGCCGACGATCGGGTACTGTTGGTGCCGCCCGTCAACGGGCTCAAAATGGCCCTCGTGCTGCTCACCGGTGGGCCGCCCGGTGTTCCGCCAACCGACACCGGACTCGGCGGGCGAAAAATAGACGTCACGCCCCCCCGCAGCGGCACGCCCAAATGACGTCGCGCCGTCAGCAATGGCGCGCGCTGCTCGATATCTCCACGTTTGCGTTCCGCTCGGGTATCGAGGCGCTCTCGCACAACGCGCTGCGCGCCGCGCTCACGTCGCTGGGCATCTTGTTCGGCGTGGCGTCGGTGATTGCGATGCTCGCCATCGGGCGCGGTGCGGAGCAGGAGATTCTTCAGCAAATGCGCTTGCTTGGCTCGAACAACATCGTGATCACGCCCATTGTCGAACAAAAGGAGGAAGCGGCGCAGCAAGCCGGGGAAAAGCAGCCGCGCAAATTCTCACCAGGGCTGACGGTACACGATGCCGCCAGCATTGCCCGGATCATTCCCGAGGTAGAGACCACCACGGGCGAAATTGTGCTCAACACGCTGCTCACACGGCAAGGCCGACGGCGCAGCGGTAAAGTGGTGGGGGTCGACACCGCCTACTTGCGACTACTCAACCTGAGCCTCGCCGCCGGCCATCTGTTCAGCGCATCACAGATCGCCAATGGACGCCCCGTCGCCATCATTGGGGCTGGCGTGAAAGCCCGCTTCTTCACCGGCGACGATCCGATCGGGCGCACCATCAAAGTGGGTGACAGTTGGCTCACGGTGGTGGGGGTCCTTGCCGACCGCACGCTTTCCGAAGCCACGGCACAGCGACTGGGAATCCGCGACGCCAATCTCGACGTCTATATCCCTCTGTCCACGATGTTGCTGCGGTATCGGGATCGCGCGCGCGTGAGTGCGCAGGACATCGAGCGCGCCGCGCGCGATGACGGCGTGGTGGTGGTTGGTGCGGGCTCCGGAGAAGATGCAGACAAGCTGGCCGAGCAACGCAACTATCATCAACTCGACCGGATCGTGGTTCGTGTACGGGACGCCGAGTCGGTATCCGCCGTGGCCGGTGTGATACGCCGGATGCTCGATCGCCGCCACAACAATGTGGTCGACTTTGAGATTGCGGTGCCGGAAGAGCTTCTCCGTCAGGAACAGCGCACGCGCTCAATCTTCAACTTGGTGCTCGGTGCCATCGCGTCGATTTCTCTTGTCGTTGGCGGGATCGGCATCATGAACATCATGCTCGCCTCGATCCTCGAACGTATTCGCGAAATTGGGGTGCGGCGTGCGCTCGGTGCGACACAGCGGGAAATTCTTGCCCAGTTTCTCGCTGAAGCCGTGCTGATCAGCCTCGCCGGTGGTCTGGCTGGCATCGTGCTGGGTGTCGCCATCAGTGTCGCGATCGAGCAGCTCGCGGACATCAAGACCATTGTCTCCGGCGCGTCGGTGTTTGTAGCGTTCGGTGTCTCCATTTCCGTCGGCCTGGTTTTCGGCATCATCCCTGCTTGGCGCGCGGCGCGCCAGGATCCCGTGGTCTGTCTTCGATACGAATGATGCGCATCACTCCATTTTTTGTACGTGCAGTGGCCACGCGTCGTCTTGCTGCGGCCTTGTGCCTTGGGGCCTGCGTGAGCGCCGCCCCGCGCACTGCGAGCCCGCAGCCCGATGCGCGTGGCGCCGCGTCCTTCACGCTCGATGAGGCCATTGCCATCGCGCTTTCACGCGGGCCGGCGGCGCGCTCGGCCATCCGCGCCCGTGACGCCGCGCGCTACCGCGATCTGGCGTACAATGCGCGACTGCTCCCGCAGCTGTCACTCAGCGGCGACGCACCGGTCTACTCCCGCGCCATCATTCCGGTGGTCCAGCCGGATGGATCCACCCGGTTCGTGGCCCAGCAGCAGCGCCAATCCGCGCTGAATATGCAAATGGCGCAGCGCCTGCCGTTTACCGGCGGCGATCTGTTTGTGTCGTCCGGGCTCACCAACCTGAATATTCTCGGCGAGCAAGACATTCGGCTCTGGCGCGCCACCCCCGTGCAGATCGGCATCCGCCAGCAGCTGTTCCGCACCAACGCCCTCGCGTGGGATAACCGGGAGCAGGACCTCCGCACCGATGTCGCGGAGCAGCAGTACCTTGAAAACCGGGAAGCGATCGCCCAGCAAACCGCCGCCTTGTTCTTCGATCTGTTCGCGGCGCGCACCGCGCTTGCCAACGCCGAGTCGAACGCGACCGTCAACGACACGCTCTTCACGCTCAACAAGGGGCGGTACGAGGTCGGACGCATTGGCGAGAACGATCTGTTGCAGAGTGAGCTCGCCGTGCTCCGTTCGCGGAATGCCGTGGATGCGGCCCGACTCAACGCGCAGCGCACGGCCGCCTCGCTCCGCCTGCAGCTTGGGTTCGCGGACAACGCCGAGATCAGTCTGCAGGTGTCGAACGACGTGCCGGCTATCTCGGCGGATACCGTGGTGGCCGTGCGAGAGGCACTGCGTAACGCCGCGCTGATGCGCGACCTCGATCTGCAGGAACTGCAGCAAAAGCGCCGACTCACCGAAGCCCGGCGCAACACCTCCTTCGGCACCACCGTCAGTGCGAGTGTGGGATACAATCAGACCGCGCCAACCATCGGCGACTCGTATCGCTCGCCGCTGCAGAGCCAGCAGCTGTCGGTGGGCATCGAAATGCCGTTGGTCCAGTGGGGCGCCCGGCGTGCCCAGATTCAGGCCGCGCAGGCGGACCAGGATCGTGTGAGTACAGACGCCCGGGCGGCGCGCGAGCGGCGAGTGCAGGACGCCCGCTTTGCGGTGCTCGAACTCGAACAGGCGGCGCGACTGCTGGCGACGGCCGCCAAGGCGGACAGCGTGGGCGCCAAACGGTTCGAGGTGGCTCGCAACCGGTATGGAATCGGGCGCATCGATTTCGGCAACCTGAACATCGCCCAGACCGAGAAGGATCAGGCCCTCGAAAGCTACGTCATCGCCCTGCGCAGCTACTGGGATGCCTTCTACCGGGTGCGCCGGCTCACCCTGTACGACTTCGTGCAGGGCGCACCGATCCGGTAGTCCTGCTAGACTCCATGCACGGCAGGAACTTGACGAACGGCATTCCGGAGTGAGGCATGAAGCAGTTTTTTACGGCCATTGCAGCGAACCTGATCACCATCGCGATTTGTGTGGTGGGCGGGCTGATGCTGATTGTGGGCATCGCAGCCACGGCCACCGGGGGCAAAGAGGTGTCGGTGCCGCAGGGCGCCATTCTCGTGGTCGACCTCGATCAATCGTTCTCGGACGCCCCCACCGACGCGGAAACGCACTCCTTCCTCGATGAAGCGCTGGCGCAGGGTCGTCAGGTGGTTCCGTTACGGTCTGCCATCCTGGCGCTGGAAGGGGCCGCCGGTGACGACCGGATCAGCGGCGTGCTGCTCCGCGGCAGCATTGGCGGCGACGGCTACACCTCGGGCTACGCGGCCCTCCGCGAGCTGCGCGTAGCGATCGCGACCTTCCGCAAGTCGAAGAAGCCGGTCCACGCGTACCTCGTGAATCCCGAACCGCGTGACATCTATCTGGCGTCGGCGGCGTCGGTGGTCACACTTGACCCGTTTGGTTCGCTCCTGCTGCCCGGACTTGCCGCCGAGCCGGTGTTTTTGGCGGGCATGTTCGAGAAGTACGGCATTGGTGTCCAGGTGAGCCGCGTGGGCCGCTTCAAGGCCGCCGTGGAGCCGTTCACGCGCCAGGACATGAGCCCCGAGAACCGGCTGCAAACGCAGATGTACCTCAACGACCTGTGGAGCGAGGTGAAGCGCGGCATCTCCGAAAGCCGCGGCATCGATACGGTCGCCCTGCAGATGTTGGTGGACAGCCAAGGCATTATCCTGCCGGCGGATGCGCTCGCGGCCAAGCTCGTGGATCGCGTGGCCTACTTCGATGAAGTGCTCAAGGATCTCCAGCAGGTCGCCGGCCTCACGAATGCCGCGAATCTGCCGGGTGTGTCCCCAAAGGACAGCGCCCGCCAGCAGGATATGGCGGCGCTTGTCGACCGCCCGGCGCTGCCGCAGATCACGATTGGGGAGTACGCCCCGATTGCGGTAGCCAAGGAACGGCTGTTCAGCGCCAGTCAGGTGATCGCCGTGGTGTACGCCGAGGGCGACATCGTGGACGGTCAGGGATCGGTCGGTCAGATCGGTGGCGACGGCATGGCGCGTGAACTCCGGCGCGTACGCATGGACGACAAGATCAAGGCGGTCGTGCTGCGGGTGAACAGCCCCGGTGGCAGCGCCATCGCCTCGGAGAAAATTCAGCGTGAGTTGGCACTGATCAAGCTGAAGAAGCCGGTGGTGGTCTCCATGGGTACGGTGGCTGCCAGTGGTGGCTACTGGATTGCGACGGCCGCGTCGCGTGTGTTTGCGCAGCCCAACACGATCACCGGCAGCATCGGCGTGTTCTCGCTGGTGCCGAACGTGAAGGGACTCGCGAACAAGAACGGCATTACGTTCGACTCGGTGAAGACCGGACGCTATGCCGATCTCTTCTCGCTGTCGCGCCCTCGCTCCGAGCAGGAGATGGCGGTGTTGCAACGCGGCACGGATGCGATCTATGCCGCGTTCATCGATCGCGTGGCGTCAGCGCGTGGCCTGTCGGTCGACTCCGTGCGGATGATCGCCGAAGGACGGGTCTGGTCCGGTGACGATGCGCTACGCATTGGTCTGGTTGACTCGCTGGGCGGCTTGGACGTGGCACTCAAGAGCGCCGCAGGGCTGGCCAAGATCACCGGCGATTACGATGTGCGGGAATACCCGCGGGTGAAAAGCGCCACGGAGCAGCTCACCGACATGTTCGAGAGCAAGCCGGTGCCGCTCGCTGCGGTGCGCGGGTCGTCGTCTGACGTGGCCGCCGCGCGCGCACTCGTCAACGGGCGCGGCGCGGCAGCAACCATGGCGCGGGATTTGGTGCGGGAGTTTGATCTCCTGCTGACCTACAACGACCCTCGCGGTGTGTACGCGCGCATGCCGTTCGTACTCCGCATCCGCTAGCGAAGTAGGCTACTCGAGGGTAAACGGCGAAACTGACGGCGCCATCGGGTCCGTCAGTCGCGCCGCCTCAAACACCCGTGCCCGCGACTCCCATTCGGCCAGCTCGGCACGTGCCGTGGCCAGCGTCAGCGCTGCCTTCGCAATACACGCCACGTGGCCGCGGGTCGTGACATCGCCCAGCGCCCACTCGCTCACCCGCACGCGCGCGCGCGACTCGCGCAACCGTTCGACGCAACGCTCGACATGCGGCCGGCTCCAGGCCGCGATCTTGCGATCGTCATCGATGCCGTACAGCGACCAGACACCGTCGCGCAGTGGGATCGCATCAAGCAGGAAGCCGTCGAAATCTTCGGGAACGTAGGAAGTCGTCGCGTCGCTATGCATGATCATGGGGCAGAGGGAAGAAAGGCACCCAAACGGGGAGAACGGCACCAACACCGTAATTTACCGCACGCGGACCGAAAACGTGACACGTCGCGGGAGCCCGGGTTCGTAAAAACGTCCGCGGGTCGCATTCACCACGACCGAACCCGCGTAGCGGCGATCAAAGAGATTTTCTACGCCAAGCACGGGCTCGATGCGCACCCCGCGGAGCGCTGGGCCTTCGTAGCCGGCTCGCGCGTTCCAGGCCGCGTAGCCCGCCGCGAACACCGTGGCCGCATCGTTCGCCGTCACACGCGACGCCGCGACGCCATCGATCGTGGCAAACCAGCCGCTGCGGCGCGCCGTTACGTACGTCTGCAGCATCTGGGACGGCACCCCGGGAATGGCGTTCCCCGCAAAATCCACCGTCCCCACCACGTAGCGATCGAAGCGGAAGCGTGATGCGGTGTACGCCACGCCCACGTCCACCAGTGGCAGGAGCAGCGTCACGTTCGACTCCACGCCACGGCGCGAGGTCTTTCCCGCATTCCGGAACGCGCGACGCCCCGGCTGATTGGGTACATCGAAGGGCACCAGCTCGTCCTGCACCGAAGCGTTGAACAGCGCCGCTTCCAGCTTGATGCGCGAAGCGATCACCCCCTGAAGGCCCAGCTCCGCCGTGCGCGTGCGCTGCGGATCGAGCACCGCGTTGAGGCCGACCGCCCCGTTGTCCTGATTGGTGAGCTCGGTAACGGTGGGCGTTTCGAACGCCGATGACACGTTCACATAGGCCGACCAGAGCGGCGCCATCCGCCACGCGAGACCGACCATCGGGCTGATGGCATCGAGCGTCCGCATACCGGAGTCATCGCGATTGGTGCCCGCGATGAAGCGATCGCGCACGCGAAAACCTACGCGATCGTAGCGCAGCGCCGCACTCGCATAGATCTGCTTTGGCAACTCGGCTTCCGTACGAACGAACGCGCCCACCCCCGTGACCCGCTCCTGCTGGTCCAGACGAAACGCCCCGCGTTCCTGACCGGATGCGGGACAACGCACCGACACCGGCGCCGTCGGAGCCACCTCGGCGCAGTTTTCGAAGTTGGCGCGATCGTCCACCTGGTGTTGTCCGTCCACTCCCGCACTCAGACGCAGCGGAAACGGAGGGCGCTCGGTGCGCCACGCCCCACGCAGCGATCCCCCCAGCACGCGTCGCTCTACGCCAACAATCGCGAACGGCAACGGATTGTCGAGCGAACGCGTGCTGGTGAACAGCGACGCGTCCAGCACGTTCGCGCCCGAGCCTCGTGAGGCGAGCAGCGCGAGTTGTGCGTGGGACACCGCTTTGCGCGAGCGTCGTCGGACATTGAGTGAATCGGGCAGACGCGGATCACGGGCAAGCTCCTCCGCCGTCAGTGCGCCGGTATTCTCGGCACGCGGCGTATCATACATGGTGCCCTGCACCTCCAACCGGGTGCCCGCAACAGTTGCCAGCACACGGGCCACCCCACTCGTGGCCTCAAGTCGCGACCACGCCCGCGGTCCGTCGCCGACGCTGCGTGTGAAGGCGCCTGACCACGCCGGAGCCCGCAGCACGCCCACCGAATCCCCAAGCGTCCCCGACGCCTGCACGCTGCTACGGCGCATGCCGCCGCCGTCCCAGAGGCGCGCATCGAGTGCGAACGGCTGCGCCTGCGGGGCCCGCGAGCGGAAGTCGAGCACGCCACCCGCCGCGTTGCCGTACAACGCCGCCGCCGTGCCGCGAATGACATCGATTTGTCCGATGCTTTCGAGATCCAGCCAATCGATCGGCGTCTGTCCATCGGGCAGCGTGAGCGGGATCCCGTCACGCATCACGCGCACGCCGCGCACACCGAACGCCGATCGGGCGCCGAAGCCGCGCACCGCGATGCGCGGATCCTGCGCGGGATTGGCGCGCTCCTGCACCATCACGCCAGGCACGCCGAGGAGCAGTTCAGCCACCGACGCACGACGCAGTCCGGGGCGTGTCGCGTCCGGCGTCAGGCGCGAGATCGCAAACGGCAGTTCCAGCGTACTCCGCGCCGCATCCCGCGTGACGGTGACCTGCACGGGTCCCAGTGGTTGCGCGCCAGTGTCGGCGGCCGGGCGTGGTGGAACACGTCGGGTAGAGTCCTGCTGGGCGGACAAGAGCGCAGGGGCGATAGCCGAGATCGCGACGACGACGAGTTGGATCAGAGAGTTGGCCACGCTCCGATCTAGCGCGTTGTCACCTCTAATGGAACCCACCGCCGCACCTCGCGCCGCGTCTATTCGCGGCAGCGCGGTTTCCGCTCCTCCGCGCTTTCGTCGAACAGTTCGCCGGTTTGATCGCAGATGACGCCGGTTTTCGTATCGCGCACCGACAGGAACCAATGCGACGGGCTGGCATTCGAAACCACCACGCGTTGCTCCGGACCAAGCTTCGCACCACGCGCTTCCAGTTCACGCCACGTGGCAAAGCGCTGGTTGATCATCCGAAACTCCCCCTGACGCGTGTGCACCACCTTGAGCGTGCTGCCTAAGGCGGCCTCGCTCTGGCTCACGCCGCGCACGGTGGTGAATCGCAACGAGCCAAAGCCCAGCAACACGAAGGTAAACGCGATCACCAGGCTCGTGACCACCGCCCGGTCCTGCGCCTCACGCGATGCCGCAACCGGTGCGGAGGACTTAGGCGGTTTGAACCCCTTCGGCTCAACCGCCCGCGCGCGACCCGGCGCGGCGGCCTGAGATGGAGCCGCGACCGACGGCCTCTGGCCGTGCGCTACGGACGGCATGGGGCCCGCTGAGCCCGACGTCGCGCCTGGAGCGGGTCGCGCCGCGAGGCGAGGGTCGGGTGCCCACCCGATCGGCCGATTCGCTGCAGTGTGACGCTCAGCGGCAAGGGTCGAGGGGCGGCGGGGAGGCCGGAGAGACATGAACGCATGTTACCGACTAGACGCGTGCAGTGGCATAGTCGCATCGGCATCGCTGTCACAGCGCGGGCAATTGGTGCAAGTTTTTGTGACAAGACGCGAAATTATCAGGAGTTACTTACTCTGACGTGGGATGGCGACATGTTTTTTCATCAGTTCTACGATCAGGCGCTGGCGCAAGCCAGCTACCTGATTGGATGCCAGGCGACTGGCGAGGCGATCGTTATCGATGCGCTGCGCGATCCGGGTCCGTACCTGGCCGTTGCGGCACGCGAAGGATTGCGGATCACCCACTGCACGGAGACGCATATCCATGCGGACTTCGTCTCCGGCGCACGGGAATTGTGCGCAGCCACTGGCGCACAACTCTTTCTATCCGCCGAGGGCGGCCGTGACTGGCAGTACGCCTTCGCGGCTGCTGATCACGCCGTGTTGCTGCACGACGGGGACCGGATCACCGTAGGCAATCTGCATTTCGACGTGCTGCATACGCCGGGGCATACTCCCGAGCATCTCTCGTTCATCGTGACCGATACCCCCGCCGGCGTCGGCCCGATGGGCATCGTCACCGGGGATTTTGTCTTCGTAGGCGATGTGGGACGTCCCGACCTGCTGGAGAAGGCCGCAAAGATCGCCAACACGATGGAAGAAGGGGCGCACACGCTGTTTCAGTCGCTCCAGCGGTTCCGGGCCCTGCCCGACCATCTGCAGGTCTGGCCCGGCCACGGCGCGGGCTCGGCGTGCGGCAAATCACTGGGCGCTGTCCCCTCAAGTACGGTGGGCTACGAGAAGCGCGCAAACTGGGGCGTCGCTACCACCGACGAAGGGGAGTTTGTCCGCATGGTGCTGGAAGGGCAGCCGGAACCGCCACGTTACTTCGCCGAGATGAAGCGTATCAATCGGGACGGTCCGCCCATCCTCGGCGCACCGGCAACGGCCACGGAGCTTCCGCCCACCGAGGTACTCGGCATGACGGATTCGTCGTTGTGGCTGATCGATCTGCGCCCCGCGGCGGAATTCGCCGCGTCGCACATTCCAAGAAGCCTCTCCGTGCCGTCGTCTCGCAGCTTCAGCACCTATGTGGGTTCGATCGTTCCCTACGCCGCCGAGATTGTTCTGCTGGCCGACGGCGAAGGCGAGGCGGCCAATGCTCAGGCCCAGTCGTGCATGCATGACCTGTCGCTCATTGGTCTCGATCGCGTGCGGGGCTGGATGCCTGCAGGCGCGGCGCTCGCGATGTGGGGGGCCGCCGAGCGGCCGCTGGCTACCGTGGTGCAGCATACGACGGCCGAGTTCCATGCTGGCGCCGCTCGCGGTGCCACGATTCTGGATGTACGCGGGCAGACGGAGTGGGAGGCCGGCCACATGCCGGGGGCGCGGCACATCCCGCTCGGCGACGTGGTCGACCGCTGGCGAGAGTTACCCGAGGGAGCGGTCCTTGTGCATTGCCAAGCCGGAGGGCGGTCGGCCATAGCGGCGAGCCTTCTGCAGCGCTTAGGTAAAGAGGCGGTGAGCAATTTGCAGGGCGGCTACGCGGCATGGCGGACAGTCCGCGACGCTGTCAGCGCCGACCTCACCGCCTGACTGATAGGCAGCGCCCTCGCGAACCCGGCCGTCTACGCGGCCAGGTTCGTCAGCTGCTCCACATGCGCGATCACCATGTCCACTTGCGCCTCATTGCCCACGCGCAGGACATCGACGCACGCGAGGAGTTCGTACAGCGGTGCCTCCCCGCTGGCCACCTTGGGAGCGCCCGCGAAGAGCGGCACGAGGCTCTCGCCCCGTTCTCTTCCGTTGGCAGCAGGCCACACCAAGGGGGGCAGCGACTGATCGGCCAATAGCACGGCGAGCGCCGGATGTGACGCGGCGGTCGCGATGCCGGCGCGTTCCGGTCCGTGGATTGGCGGGAACGCATAGCGCACCCCATACACCAGGAATTCTCGGAAGGCCGGGCAATTCACCTCCCGTGTAAACGGCTGGCACAGCCGTGCGTGCTGCAGCCGCGCCACCGACCGGTGAACAGCGCTCGTGCTCGTGGCGAGTGCGCCCGCCAGCGGCACATAGCGCTCACGAGGAACCAGCAGAAGACGCAGAGCGACAGCCACATCGAACGGGCGAAGCGTAGGCTGAGACGGCATGCGAGACTCGGCAAGGGGACGTTTTCCAGACTGAGCAGCAACTCTCAGAACAATACCTAAAAGCCGTAAATCATGAAGGCCAGTACATAAACCGTGATATACCCAAGAACGCACTGTACGTCCCACCATTTGGGCACTTGAAACCGTTTTTGATACGGCTCACCAACTTCCCGCTAAAGCCGTCTCCGTCGTGACGGCGCTAGCGTAGTCTTCGCGGTGTCCTCACTTTTCGCGAATGTCCTCTTTCTCACCGTTCCATGCCACGCCGATTTTTCCTCGTGGCTTCCAGTGCGCGAGCCGCAACGTCGGGCTCAAGCCGTCGGCCCGCGATCTGACGCTCTTCGCCAGCAGCGTAGACGCCGCCGCGGCCGCAGTCTTCACGCGTAATCATTTCCCGGGAGCGCCGATCATTCTGGGGCGTGAGACGCTGCGTGGTGGCCTACTCCGCGCGGTCATCGCCAACAGCAAGGTCAGCAATGTGGCCACTGGACCGCAGGGCGTGGAAAACGCACGTCGCATGGCGCGCGCCGCCGCCGCAGAGTTGGGCACCAGCGCTGATCGCGTGCTCGTGAGCTCGACGGGTGTGATCGGCGTATCGCTGCCGATTGAGAAGATCGAGCAGGGCATGGTCGGCATGGCGGCGGATCTGCAAAGCGATCCCATTGTGGGCGCCGAGGGGATCATGACCACCGACAGCTTCCCCAAGGCGCTCTCGGCGCAGGTAGGCGACGCAACGATGACGTGGGTGGCCAAGGGCTCAGGGATGATTGAGCCGAACATGGCCACCATGCTCGCATACATTTTTACCGATGCGGCGTTCGATGCGGCAACACTCGACGGCCTGCTACGTCGTGCCGTGGCCGAGTCGTTCAACATGCTGTCGGTGGACACCGACACGAGCACCTCGGATACGTGCGTGCTGATGGCCAACGGCCTCGCTGGTACGGTTGATGAAGCGGTGTTTTATGAGGTGCTGCTCGCCGGGTGCATCCGCATGACCGAAACGCTCGCCCGCGACGGTGAAGGCGCCACCCGGATGATCCGTGTGCACGTGCGCGGCGCGCTCAACGATCAGGAAGCGCATGTGGTGGCAAAATCGATTGTCAACTCCCCGCTCGTGAAGACCATGGTACACGGCGCCGATCCGAACGTCGGGCGTCTGCTCATGGCGATTGGCAAGTGCTTTGATTGCACGATCACCCCGAGCACCACGCATGCGTCGATCAATGGCTTCGCGGTGGTGCGCGGCGGCGAGCGTCTCGCTTTCGATGACGCCGTGGTCCGCGAAACCCTGGCGCGCGATACGGTCGACCTCAACGTCGAGCTCGGCGTCGGCACGGGCCAGGCCCGCGCATACGGCTGCGATTTGACGAAGGGGTATGTGGAGGAGAATGCGGCGTATTATTCGAGTTAGAAGCTAAGAGCTAAGAGCTAAGAGCTCAGAGCTTACCGCTGTTTGCTTTTAGCTCTGAGCTCTTAGCTCTGAGCTCTTAGCTCTGAGCTCTTAGCTCTTAGCTCTTAGCTCTTAGCTCTTAGCTCTTAGCTCCTCATCTCCCCACCACCGCCACATCCCACGCGCCATTCCCTTCCTCCTGCACCTGCGCCATCCGATCGGCGAGTGCACGCAGTAGCGGTACGGTCGCCGACCCGGCGGTTTCCAGCATCAGCCGCAGATCCTTGCGGGCCACATCAAGCGTGAACTGCGGCGTGTAGTCACCGGTCACCATCATGGGGCCGCGCGCGGCGATGGAGCCGGCCGGGTTGAGGCGCGTGAGCATGGTGAGTGCATCAGCACGCGCCACATTGGCGGCGTCGGCCATGTGCATGACATCGGCCACGACGCCCACGAGGCTGAGCACGAGGGCATTGCCGAACAGCTTCATCGCCGCTGCGAGATCGGCGCGCTCGCCCACGTGCCAGAGCTCACCGGTCATCGCGGCAAGGCCGTCGCGCACGACGGCCAGTTGGTCCGTCGGTCCCGCCACCAACATCATCCCGGTCGCGGAACGCGCGGCGCCCGGGCCCATCATGACCGGCGCGTGCAGGTAGTGAATCCCATCGGCGGTGAGTGCGGCGGCACGAGCGGCGGTACGCGCCGGCTGCGTCGTGGTGTGATCGACAATCACTGCCTTGGCGCGAAGTTCGCCACGAAGGGCGGCGATCGTCGTATCGACGGTGTCGTCGTCAAGCAAGATCAGGTGGACGCGGTCGGCGTTGCGCACCGCCTCAGCCGGCGTATCGGCAATCGTGGCGCCAAGGGCTGCCAGCGGTTCTGCTTTGGCGCGCGTGCGATTCCACACCGTGACGCTGTGACCACCACGAGACAGCAGTCCCTCAGCGAAACCACTGCCTAACAACCCGAGTCCCAGCACGGCAACGTGTGACATGATCCAGTCCTTGAAAACGTGAAAAACCGCAGCGATATCCGCAGCGCCAGCGACTACTGAAACGCAGGTGGCCGCCGGTGCATGGTGGATTGTTCGTAGTCATACGCCAGCGCGATCAGACGCAATTCACTCCACGGCCGTCCGAAAAACGAAAGCCCAGCCGGTAGCCGATCTCCACGCGTATATCCCATGGGCACCGTCAGCGACGGGAACCCGGTGGCCGGCGAAAACAGCTGACTGTTGTCGCCGTGGGGCGTGTTGAGATCACCGATCAGCCGCGGGACGTTGCTCCACGTGGGATACACCGCCGCATCGAGCCGGAGCGAGTCCATCATCACAAGCACCGCCGTGCGCAACGCGGCACGTACCCGTTCGCGGCTCTGACACCCCGCACTCTCGTCCGGCCGCTCGGTCGCCAGCGCTGCCTCGCGCAACCGTGGCTCTGCGGACGGATGGTAGCGGCGGCTGCGCAGAATGTCGGCCAGCGTTTGTACCGGCGCGTTGGGCGCACGGGCGGCGAGATATTGTTCGAGGTCGGCCTTGAAGCGGTTGCAGCCGCCCACCTGACGTCGCTGAATAGCCTCCAGCGAGTCCACGCGCGCGTCCACAATGACGGCTCCCTGCGCACGCAGCGCATCGAGGGCACGCTCAAACACCGCCATTACCTCGGGGTCCAATGTAGGGCGCTCGAACGCCTGCCGCAGTACGCCAATCCGCGCGCCATCCAGGCTCCCGCGCACGAGTGCCGCCGCATAGCTGGGCGCACGGCGCGCTTCAGCGTCGGCGGTCACCGGATCGGCGGGATCGGTGTGCGCGACGACATCGAGCACCGCCACCGCATCGGCGACGGTCCTCGCCATCGGTCCGGCGATATCGGCGGTACTGTTGAGCGGAATCACTCCAGCCCGCGAAGTGAGTCCCATGGTGGAGCGAATCCCCACCAGCGCCTGATGCGCCGACGGGCCGCGAATGGAGTTGCCCGTGTCGCTGCCAAGTCCCACGGCGCCAAAGTTCGCGGCGATGGCCGCCGCCGTGCCACCACTGGAGCCCGCCGTGACCCGGTCGAGTGCGTATGGATTCTTGGTGTAGCCGGGAAGAATCGAGCTGACAGTTTCGTAGGGGGTAAACGCCCACTCCGCCAGATTCGATTTGGCCAGCACGATCGCGCCAGCCTCGCGGATCTGCCTCACCATCGTCGCATCTTGTGGCGGCACCCAGCCCTCGAACACGAGGGCGCCGTTGCTGGTCTGCAAATCACGCGTCTCGAAATTGTCCTTCACGATCATCGGCACGCAATGCAGCGCGCCCAGTACAGCATGTGACGCTTGATGCCGATCGAGGGAGTCAGCAAGAGCCAACGCACGCGGATTGATCATGACAAGCGCGTTCACGGCCGGCCCCTGCTTATCGAGCGCCTCAATGCGGGCGAGATACGCCGCCGTGAGTGAACGACAGGTAAGGGTTCGTGCACGAAGCGCTGCGTGGATCCTGGCAACCGTGGTCTCTTCCACGGTGAAAGCGGGGAGCGCTGGTTGAGACCGCAACTCGGAACTCAACGCGAGTGAGGCCATCAGCCCCCCAACATTTCGCAGCGAACAAAAACGAATCATCCCCGAATATACCGCGACGGCAGCGAAATTGATTCCCGCAGACTCATCCAACAGCCGACCTCGGAGGAGCGTGGCGACTAAACGGATACCCCGATCTGATCGGCGCCTTTTCCGTGCTGATCCGTAGTAGCGCCGTTACAGCGGTCAATGCGCTTCGAGACCGAAACCCGCCCGTAACGCGAGGTAATCCACCAGCCGTACAAACGGATCAAACCCCACCACACTGGCCGCGTCAGCCACAAAGTTCGACAGCGCGTTGATGTCGTAGAAGTAGTGCCGCCCGTCGCGGTCGTCCACCAGATACTCAATACCGCCCACGTCGATCTGAGCCGCGCGCACGACCTGCTCCACCTGTGCAATGATATGTGCCGGCGGATCTACGTGCTCCACACGCATCCCCGACTTGGGCGCGTCGATCGCACACGCGCCTCGCACCAACTCCATGCCGTTCGTGGTCTGACACGCATCGGCCGGGCACAGGTCGAAGGAGCCAGCGGCCGGGTAGACATTGATCGCGTACAGGAACTTTCCACCAAGCGTTTCCACGCGCGTGATGTGGCCGTCGCGGAGCGGCGCCGCCTCCTGCACGAGCGCGGTGCCATCGACACCGAGATCGATCGTGCCCGCCTGCACAGCCTCACGCAACGCTGCATCGGAATCGTACTGCACAATACCCGCGCCACTGCCACCCACGTTGGCCTTCACCAGCACGGGATAGCGCAATCCTGCCGCCGCGCTCAGTATCTGCGACGCATGGTTGATCACACGCGACCGTGGAAACGGCAAGCCGAGCTCGCGCAGGAGATCGAGCTGCGTGGCCTTCGATAACTCCAGCGCGTACGCCGACGCGCCATTGACCACCGGCACGCCGCAACGCGCCACGTGGCGGAGCCAGTGCTGCGTGTAGAACGTGGTGTGGGCGTGACCGCGCAGATACGCCGAGGGGCTGGCCCGATTGAACACCAGCGACCACGGTAACGAGTCCACCGACGGATCGAACTGGTGCGCCGCGGCATCGAGTCGCTCATAGCGAATCCCCCGCGCGTCCAGCTCGGCGAACAGAGGCCGGAACCAGTCGGGGTGCTCGTAATAGATCGCAATGGGACGTGGGCTCATGACGATGCTCCGTGATGGGACGCCGGCCTGACACGACAAAGCCCGGGCGAATGACCCGCCCGGGCGCTTGCGTTTTAGCTCGTTGTTTTACGTGGCGGCAATAGGCGGCAAATGACCACGGATCAGTTATCCTTTGACGTTATCAAGCGTAATACCGTTAGTCAAGTACTGAGATATAGGATTGGGTTCGTCAGAAACTGCTGGCGTGCCGATGCACATCGCTCCATGTTTGAACGCCCGATCGACGCAATGCGACTCTGGCCCTTCCCTCTATGCGACACTCAATGCTCTGCCTCACTCGCGCCATTCACGCCGGCTTTCTCTTGGCAGCCGCCCCCGTGGGGGGTACCCTCGCGGCCCAGTCCATCACCCCTCGCTTCGCCTGGCCGGTCGGTGCCCGCGCGGAGGTGACCACCGTGGGCTGGCGCGCCTCCACCGGTCCCACCGCCGATTCCACGGCGTTCCGGCTCACTGGCGCCCTGTCCGTAGCCGCACATCCCGATGGCCGACAAATCAGTACCGGTCCAACCCGCTCCGTGGAGGGCAGCATGGTCGCGGCCATCGGCGGCCTGAACGTCGAGGCCATGCAGGCCATCGTGACCCGCTCCGTGGTTTCTGCCGACGGTAAATTCCTGCGACTCGACGACACCCTCGCCCTTCGGCGCGCGGTGGACTCCGTGGCGGCACCGATGCTCGCCCAGGTGGCCTCGTCGCCGCCCGCGTTGCGCGAGGCCATGGAAAGCGCGTTCTCAAACGCGACGCTCGCGCAGGGCGCAGAACAGGCGTGGATGCAGCTGGCTGGTGCGTTTCTTGGTCGGACCTGGGCTCTTGGCGACTCGTTACAGCGAGACATCAAACAACCGATGCCCGGCATGCCCGGCACTGAACTCCCTGTGACCTTCGTGTATCGCTACGACGGCGTCACACCGTGCCCGCCAGATCGTCTGCGGGCCACCTGCTGGCGATTCGCCTCGCGGCAACGCATCGCGCCCGAGGCCATGCAACGGATGATGCTGGACATGCTCCGCCGAGCAGGTCTCGATGAGGACGCCATCGCGCAGGTCCCTCTGCCGACGACACAGACCGAAACTATGGGGTTTCTGGTGGTGGATGCTGAAGGGTTCCTGCCGCTCGAAAACGGTGTGGCACTCGACAGTCGTACTGTAACCACAGGGCCAGACGGTACTTCGATGACGGCCACGCAAAAAATGTCGTCGGTGTCGACGTACCGCTGGCGCTGAGCGCGGTCTCTCTCGCAGCCGACGCCGCCGTTCGCTCCGCTTACTTCGCCCGCTGCCAGCGATTGTCCGCCGGATTCCGATCGGGGAAACGCCGGTCGGGATCAAGCGTGATGGAATCGATTGGACGCGCACCGAACATCAGATTGGCAATGAACCGTCGGTCACCGCTGAACCACACGTCCACCGGCCACGTGACCCGCGCGGTCACGCTATCCGTCATGACGGCGTTTTTCATTGGGCGTAAGGCCGGCCCCGTGGCGGCAAACTTGACCTCGAGCACCACAGGCGACGGCATCATGCCATTCTGCGCCACCACGACCGTCGTGCGGATCCCCGCCGGCGTGACCTTCTCGATGCGTCCATCGACACTTTCGGTGGTGAACAGCCAGCTGTACCAGAACCAGCCGAGATCACGGTTGAGCGCCTTGTTCATGAAGAACATGTAGTCCCACGGCGAGGGATGCTTGAACATCCACGCGTGCGCCCACTCGCGATGTGCGCGCTGTACCGCACTGTCGCCCACGATCCCGCCCAGCATCGAGAGCATCAGCGGGGTCTTTTGATACGTGGTAAAGCCGTACCGCTGCGGGCCGCCGTAGTTCGCGTTCCACATCATCGGCGCCTCGGACTCATCGCCGCTGATGCGCCCATAGCTCTGGCCGAGGCCGTTGAGATCGGGGCGCGTCTTTGCGGCATCCGCATCTGACAGGACGTTCATGTACTGATTGAAACCCTCGTCCATCCAGCCGTACCACGTTTCGTTATTGGCCACCACCATCGGCCACCACTGATGCGCCGTCTCATGGTCGGCCGCTCCTTGGTTGGAGTTGATCACCATGGGGTACTCCATCCCGGCACTCGGCCCGTCCTGCAGCGTGAACTGCGGAAATTGATACGGAAACCAGAGCGCCGAATAGAACTCCAGCGCATGTCGGGAAATTTCGCCCGCCCGCGCATACAGATTCGCGCGGCCCGGCAGGAAGAGCATGTGAATGGGCACGACGCCCTTGCCCGGGATGGTGGCGCGTGTAGCCTGCCACACGTACTTCTTGGCCGTCGCCCACGCGAAATCATTCACGGTGTCCGCATGAAAGCGCCATACGAGCCGACCCGTGGTGCTGGTGGCGGTGGCCTGCCCCGGACCGATTTCGTCCGCGCCGACGATCGTGAGGATGGCATCGGATGCCGTCACACGACGCAGCCGTTCGCGGGCGGTCGCGGTGAGGACCTGTTCGGGGTTCTGCAAGACGCCGGTTCCGCTCACGATCCAGCCCGCCGGCACGTCGATGTTCACATCGAAGGAGCCGAAATTGTTGTAGAACTCCGACGGACCGAGATACAGCTCGGGGTCCCAGCCACGAAGATCGTCATATTTGGCCACGCGCGGAAACCATTGCGTAGGCTGGTACAACGTGTCCGCCCAGCGCTGCACCATCCGGTGTCCGGCCCCCGCACCACCGGGGAGCTTATGCGACCAATCGATCTCCAATACGGCCGTACTCCGCGGCGCGATGGGCGAGCCAAGCCGAATCGACGCACGCGTGGAGCGCGCGTTGCGCAGCACCGGCTCGCTGGCCGCCGCGTTGGCGGCGGCAGCAGCAGCAGCGGCTGCCGCACGTGCTCCGGTGCTGCCATCCCCCAGCGGTGCCGCCGCTCCGAGATTCACGGTACGACCATCGACGGTCATGCGCGAAATTTCCATGCCCTCCGTGACTTCGGCGGGCGTCCACGGGGCTGCATGCGGGGCGTTGCCGAGGAAATGGTTGGGGTCCAGGCGCAGCGCGATCTCCGTCAGCGCATCCGGGCTGGTGTTGTGCAGCGTAATGCGTGCCTTGCCCGTGAGTCGCGACATGGTCGGATCGAGCGAGACATCAATCACGTAGTCGGTGCGCAGCTGCCAGTACTGCGGCCCCGGGCGCCCGGTGGAGTCGCGCGTGCCGGCCGTCAAGGCGCGCCGAATGGCGTTCGTGATCGGGATTTCACGCCGCACCGCGCGCTCTGGGAGGCGGGTAGCGGCAGCCGACTGTGCGCTTGCAGGTGGCGCAATCACGGCCAGCAGGCTGACCATGGCCGTAGCCAACGCGCGGGACGAAGCAACCGCACGCGAACCGGTGCGCGCGGAGGACGAACACTGAAAACGGGGCATGGAAGTCGGACAGAGGGCCGGAATGGAAACCGCCGGAACTCTTAATGACTAGCCAACCCGACGCCGTTTGGTGAGGTGTCGGGCGGGAGATCGCCCCACCAAACCGGCGCGGACCGGCACGACTTACAACGCCGGTGCGTCGGCGGCGAGCTTGGCAAATGCCTCCTCGAGCCGCGCCGCGGTAATCCCGCCGTGCGACGTGTGCCAGAGTGCCGTGCCCTGCCGCACAATGAGCGCCTGCGGTGACGCGTGCTCCACATGCGTGAGTCGCGCAATGGCCTGCGAGACCGCACGTTCCTGCTGCACCACTACCAGGTGCGTGGGAATGTGCGGATGATCCGCCACGAAACGATCGTACTCACGTTTGGCTGTGAACGACACGGGGCAGCTGTTGCTGTGCTTGAAGACGAGCGTGGCTGCACCGACGTCAAGCAGCGTGGCGGCGCGCACCGTCGCCTCATCCGACGGTGCGGCAGGTACCGGCGCGGCACGCTCGGGAGCGGCACCGCCCAGCGCCGCATCGACTGCGGTATGGTACACCCCGTACGACTGCGCGCCGACCAGGCGCTGCAGCAGAGCGCCATCGCGAAAGATCAGCACGGTCGGTAACGCCCGCACGTCGAACTCCGCGACCGCGTCTGGATTGGCGTCGGCATCGAGTTTGTAGACCGCCGCGCGTCCTGCGTACTCGGCGCCGAGTCGGTCCATCAGTGGCGAAAGTGCGCGACACGGGGTGCACCACGCGGCCCACACGTCAACCACCACCACGCCGGAAGTTGCAGACAGCGCGGAGTCGCGATCGGCATCGAAAAGAACTGAGACAGTCATACGCCGTAATATATCGTCGGTGCGCTGAGTGGCCGGCCTAATCCCCGGGCTGCTAATTTCAGCCGGACGCGTCGTCGCGTGCCCCAGTCCCATTCCGCACCGCCTCGCCGACCGCCTGCAGCAGGTCCGATAGCGTGAATGGCTTTGGTAGAAAGAGCGCATCGCCACGCGCCACCAGTCCGGCCGCCACCTCTTCGGCGTCATAACCACTCACGAGCAACACCGGCACGTGCGGGTCGCGACGACGAATCTCGAGGAGACACGCGTCGCCGCGCATTACCGGCATCGAGAGATCGAGCACCACGCAAGTAAGCCGTCCCTGCCAGTCAGCAAATCGGAGCAGCGCTTCCTGCCCATCTCCGGCTTCAATCACGTGGAAGCCTGCGCGCTGCAACACGCGTCGTGTTGCCGTGCGCGCCGAAAGGTCGTCGTCGACCAGCAGCAGCGTGCCGGTCCCGGTTGCGGGCGGGTGCTCGGCTTTTCGCGCCGTCACCTGCTCCGTCGCGCCCGGTACGGGCGGCAGCAACAGACGTATGACGGTGCCCCGTCCCGGCTGCGACTGCACTTCGACCGCGCTGAAGTGGCTGTTCAGCACACCTAACGTAGCGGCGAGTCCTAGGCCGCGGCCGGTGCCTTTGGTGGTGAAGAACGGATCGAACATCCGCTCGATCACATCCGGCGTCATGCCACGTCCGGTGTCCGACACCTCGATGATGACATACTCGCCGTCTGCCCGTGACGCGCCCAACACACATTCGGCCAGTCGCGCCCGCGAGCACCACGCCCGCGACAGCGTCACCGTCACGGAGCCATCGGTCGTGTCGATAGCATCCACCGCATTGGTCACGAGGTTCATGATCATCTGGCGGAGCTGCGTGGCGTCGGCAGTGACCAGCGCGGTCGTGACTTCGTGCCGCACGCGCAGCGACACCGTATTTGGCACGCGCGCGCCCAGCAACGCGGGAAGCTCGGTGACGAGCGCGACCACGTCCACTTGTGCGCGTTCCAGATGCCCACGTCCTGCGTACGACAGGAGCTGACGGGTGAGTTCCGCAGCGCGTTGTGCGGAGCGTTCGATGTCCGCGAGCAGATCCGCGAGGGGAAGCTCCGGCGGCAGCGCATCGCGCGCCAACGACGCGTTCGCGAGGATCCCCACGAGCAGGTTATTGAAGTCATGCGCCACGCCACCGGCGAGGAGTCCGATAGACTCGAGCTTACGCGCCTGCTGCAACTGCCCCTGCAATCGTTCCCGCTCTTCGGCGGCGAACCGTTCGGCGGTGACATCCTGGACGGAGCCCACATGCCCACGCACCGAGCCATCATCACCGCGCACCGGAGCCGTTCGCACTTGAATCCATCGCACCTGCTCATTGAGCACAATGCGATAGCTCGCATCCCACGGTTCACGGCGACTGTCATTCTGTGCCGTTTCGGCGGCCAGCATGTGCTGATCGTCGGGGTGAATCCGATCCAGCCATTGGTCGGCAGCAAATCCCTCCAGCGTCAGCCCGAACCAATCAAGGAGTCGCTGATTGGCGTACGTGGGCGTGCCCGTCGCCTCCGTCAAAAACACCCCCGTGGGGGAGGCCTCGGCCAGCGTACGGAATCGGGCCTCCCGTTCCACCAGTGCACGTTCGGCGAGACAGACTGCGGTCACATCCTGTATGGAGCCCACCATGC
The DNA here is from genome assembly GCA_038212625.1 of Gemmatimonadales bacterium. GTDB lineage: Bacteria > Gemmatimonadota > Gemmatimonadetes > Gemmatimonadales > Gemmatimonadaceae > Gemmatimonas. The sequence continues at coordinate 68,745 of JBBQUH010000012.1, forward strand.
GCAGCGGCGCGCCGGTGGCATCGCGTTCCACCCGTCCGCGCGTCAGCGTAATGAGGGTCGCCCCATCCTCGCGGCGTGATTCCGCCTCCACCTCATAGGGAGCATCGTGATCCAGCGCCGCCGCGATGCGCTGCCGGAGCTCCGCCTCCCGCTCCGGTTCGACCAGCTTGGCCATCACCAGGTCAAACGACGGCGTGATGTGCGGCGATACCCCGAGAATACGATACGTCTCCTGCGACCAGTGCACCGCCTGCGTCGCCAACTCCCAACTCCAGCTGCCGACGCCGGCCAACTGCTCGGCCACGTCACGCTGGGCGCGTGCCTCGTGCAGCGCGTCAAGCACCGATTGAGAATCCGTGATGTCGACGTGGGTACCGACAGTGGTACTCCCCCCCTGCTCGTCGGTGAGCGTGCGCCCTCTCACCCGCAGCACACGCCGCTCACCGTCCGACTCGCGACGAATGTGGATGATCTGCGCGTAGCACTGCCCATGACTCGCGCCATCGGCCGCGACCCGGTCCAGTGCCGCCAGATCGCCGGGTTCAATACAGGCGCGTACCCGGTCGAGTAGGGGGGATGCGGTGATTCCGATGACGCCGTACAGCGCCAGCAACGGCGGTGAAACATGCTCCACCGAGCCATCGTGGGCGACCTGCCAGTAGCCGGCGTCAAGGACGTTCAGCAGGAGCGCCATCAGCGGGTCAGGCACATCCGGGAAATTCAGTTCGACCATAAGTTTGCAGACTCGGCGCCGGGTATTGTTCGCGGCGTCTTCGCCGTGCGCTAATTTAGCGCCTCTCAACGTGGTCGGTGATCTGGCGTGCCACCGCGTACTCCCCGTCACGAACGGCTCGTCCCTCGCCCCCAGTTCCATGTCTCCTGAGACGCCTCCCGCCGCACCGGACTGCGCCCCCGAAGGGCGTGGCTGGCGCACGCAACTCCACACCGTCATTTTCGAGGCGGACACGGCGGCCGGACGCGCCTTCGACCTGCTATTGATTGCGTTAATCGCCGTGAGCGTGCTGGTGGTCAGCGTAGAGACGGTCCCGGGGCTCTCGGCACGTGCGTACGCGATCTTGCGCGCGCTCGAATGGGCGCTCACCGTGCTTTTCACGATTGAATACGTGCTGCGCCTGATCGCCGTGCGTCGACCAGTGGTGTACGCGGCGAGCTTCTATGGGCTGGTGGATCTCGCGGCAATTCTTCCCACGTGGATTAGCCTGGTGGTGCCCGGCATGCGCGTGCTCATGGTTGTGCGAGTGCTCCGCATGCTCCGTGTGTTTCGCGTACTCAAGCTCACACGTTATCTCGCCGAGGCGCGGACTATCGGTGTCGCGCTGCGTGCGAGCCAACGCAAGATAGCGGTGTTCCTGTTTGCCGTGGCGACGGCCGTGGTGATTGTGGGATCGGTCATGTTCGTGGTGGAGGGCCCGGAGCATGGCTTCACCAGCATTCCCGCCAGCATGTACTGGGCTGTGGTGACGCTCACCACGGTGGGATACGGGGACATTGCACCGCGCACCGGTCTCGGGCAGGCGCTGGCGTCGCTCGTCATGATTCTGGGGTACGGTATCATTGCGGTGCCCACCGGGATCGTGACGTCTGAACTGGCACTGGCGGCTCGCGCGCCGGTCGCGCTCAATACGCAGCAGTGCGTCTCATGCGGCGCCGATGCGCATGCAGATGATGCGACGTATTGTCGACGCTGCGGGGCGCCGCTTTAGCGCGCGCTCACTGCGGTCAACACGCCGTCACCCCGGGCTCAGGTGCCGCGGCGCCCGCCGTTTTTGGCCTTCACCGGCGGCCCGTGGTTCTTGCGAGGATCCGGAGCTACGCTCTTGGAGCCCGCCGCCGTGGACGGCATGCCGGGTACGGGACGCTTCCGCGAAAAATCGGGGATCGCGACATTGTGTTTCTTTTTCATCGAACTCCACCAACGAGAGGGTAAGGGCGATCACCAGCTCGCCGATTCAGGGGGCGTTACCCACCAGTCTCTAAAGATAACACCTTTGGCGGTCAGCGAGCGACCGATCGCTCCAAGCGCGTCTTACCAGGTCACCGACGACAACACCGCCCCACCCCCGCTGGCTGGCGACGCCCCCAGCATCGGCACTTCGGCGGCGTTCAGCAGCATCACCATTGCGTCGGGCGACTCTCCGCGTTCCCGCACGTCGGCTTCCAGTTCGGCGGTGAGCGACTGCATGGCCGAAGCCGAGGCGGCTTCGAGACTCTCGCCCTGTACGAGGAGTGCCCCTTGGGTGGGCATGGTGCCGCCCTCTCGCAGGAAGGCCACCAGAAACATGGCGGGTGAAACCGGAACGCTGCCGTCGCGCTCCAGACAGCCCGACCGGATGGTGATCTCCCCGCCAACGCGATAACTGCCATTCGGCGGCGCATCGACGACCAAGAGCCGATACGGGAGACCCAGCGGCAGATCGCGACGAGCGGCGGTATCGATGCCGCGGATGGTGCCACGCACCACACCGTCGTCCACCTGAAACTGCACCGCGTCACCCGCCGAAAATCTCGGCAGGACGTCACGACCGGAAACTCGGCGTACGGGCTGTAGAATAGCGCTGTTGAGGGCGTCCGAAGACATGGGAGGACGTTAGGAAGTTCGGATGGCCCGCGCCATGCGTGGGCGGGGCAGCAGCGTTACACGGATGGCATTGGTTACCAGTATTATCGACTGCCACACGCAAGCGCGGGCCGAGCGCGGGACGGGTGGGAAGGGACGGCGGGTGGGCGATGCCAGCCTGTGGGCGGACGATCTGTTGGCTTGGGCCCTTCATCGGTACATTCGCAGCGTGTACGCCACGTGTCTGTTTTGCAGCGAGGCCCTGGGCCGCAATGAATCCATCGAGAACTTCCCGGTGGGCCGTCGTCTGGCATTCGATGCGGCGAAAGGGCGGCTATGGGTGGTGTGCCCGTCGTGTGCGCGCTGGAATCTGACGCCCCTTGAGGTGCGGTGGGAAGCCATCGAGGAAGCAGAGCGTGCGTATCGCGACATGAAACTGCGCACCGCCACTGAAAACATCGGGCTCGCCACACTGAACGACGGCACCGAGCTGGTGCGCATCGGGAAACCCCTGCTGCCGGAGTTTGCCGCGTGGCGGTATGGCGATGTGTTTCGGCGACGCTGGAGGCGCATTGCCCCGTATGCGGCGGTCGGTCTCGCTTTGCCGCTGGCCTATACGGGCTACAACGTTGCTTTTCTGGCTGGCGCGACCTTCTAAAACACTGCGGGCATCGCGGCGTCGCTCAAGACGAAGAAACACGTCGAGCAGGCGGTCGCGTTTGCCATCGACACCCGTGATATCGGGGAGATGCTGCGCGGATGGCGCTGGTCTGACGGCACCAGGTCCGACGGAATGGGAACCACCGTGCTGGGCCGCATGCCGGGCCCGGTACGTCTGGCGATGGAGATGGTCACGCAGGAAGCCCAAGAGCGACGCGCTTTGGAAGGAGAACTGCACGAGCTGGAGACGCGCTGGCGCGAGGCCGAAGAGATCGCCGCGATCGCCGACGGGATGTTTCTGCCAGCCGACGTGGACGAACGATTGGAACGGATGCGGCAGACGTAGGCGCGTTGGGCGATGTCCGGTCGTCACGGGCGGAGCGGGACAGATTTCCCCACTAAACGTTTTGCTAAAGTATTCGACCCGAGCAACCGAGCATTGCACGGGTTCCTTCGATACGAGATAGTGCGGCTGCGGATGCCTGGTTTGCTCGCCATTGGTCGACATTTACGGAGCAGGTTGATGAGCGGTTTGACACAGTGCTTGACCGGAGCACGCGCAACGTGGCTGTTGAGCGCCATGCTGATGGCGCCAGTCGCCACACACGCGCAGGCATGGCAAAATGTTTCGCAGGACGCCTTGTGGGCCGGCGCCTTCGTGGACAAACCGATTACCGCGAAGACGGCGCTCTGGTTTGATGGCTCGTGGCGCCGCATGGATTTCGGGGCGCGTCCGCAACAGGTGCTCTTGCGGCCCGGTGTTCAGTACACCCTCTCGCCGGGCGTTCGCGTAGCGGCCGGCTACGCCTACATTGCCTCCACGCCATATGGCGCACTGCCTGCCGCGAATCCGCTGCGTGAGCAGCGAACATGGCAGCAACTGTTGCTCACGCACAAAGGTGGCCCGGTGGTGTTCAGCCACCGTTATCGCCTCGAGCAGCGATGGAATCGGCCGCTTGTCCCAGCGGCGCTCTCGCTGCCCGCAGACAACGATCGCGAACTTGGCCCCACCACCTACCAGAACCGATTTCGGTATCTCGGCCGCGGGCAGGTGAATCTCCCCGCGTTGACCTACCAACGTCGACCGCTGATCGCACTGGCGTGGGGCGAGTTCTTCATGCCGCTGGGCGGCAGCACACAGCTCTTTACATTGGCGCAAAACCGCGCCATGGTGGGCATTGGGGTCCCGGTCACGCCGAAACAACGGCTCGAGATCGGCTACATGAACCTCTACAACGCCTTCCCTGCGCGGCGCGCGAATGAGATCAATCACACCGTATGGCTGTCGTGGCACTACACCGGCGAGTCACCGCGCCCGTAGCTGCCGCTGTCCCGCGCGTCACCCATCTGGACAGGTGAAGTTCACCCCTTTGGCGGATAGCCTCACCGCCTCGTGCCACCGAAGTTGCCTGCATGATGCATTCCGTGACTCGGTGTGCGTCGTCAGCGACATCCACATCACAGGGAGGACGAATGGCTGAGCTCCATGTACAAAAGAAGGACACCGGTATCTGGCCTTGGATAGTAGGCCTTCTGATATTGGTGGCCGCGCTCTGGTTCGCGTTTGGTCGCAACGATAATGTAAATAATGGTTTGGCAGCTGCAGCGGATTCTACGTACACAACGCCAGCTCCTGCTGCGCCGAACGCGCCCAACCCATCCACCCCGTAGGAGACTGCCATGGATAGTCAACTCAATACCGCGCGATCGAAGCCTGGCGACATCGGTCGGCTCGACAACACCACTTTAGGACAGCTGATGCACCTCAGTGACATGGACGATTACGAAATTGTCGACGGTGAGCCAGACATCAGCGGCTGGGATGTACGCGCCTCGAACGGCGACAAGATCGGGGAAGTGGAAGACCTGCTCGTAGACTCAGCCACGCTCCGGGTGCGCTACATCGAAGTGGAGCTGAACAAAGATCTCGTGCCCGACAACGATCGTCGCCATGCGCTCATTCCGATCGGTGCGGCGCGCCTGAACAGTGACAAGGACGACGTAGTGATCAATCTCGGCAGTGAACGACTCCTCACGCTGCCTCCCTACGTGCGAGGTACTCTCTCGCGCGAATACGAGCAATCGATCGTCGACGGATTCGCGCCGGCGTCAGCGCACGTGGTGTCCACAAACGCGGAACGCGACTTTTACGACGGTGAGCAGTTCGATGATCGTCGCCTGTTGGAGGGTAGACGGCAACCTGCGCATCGCGACAGTGCGTACTTGCGACGCCCCGGCACCTGAGTGTCCGGTACCAACATTGCGCGCCGGCTCGGGGATGTTTCGCCACTTAAAAACATCTGCTGATGTTGGTGGCGGCGCTTGGGGCTACCGCAATCGGGAAATAGACCGAGGGGGCGGTGCTGGTGTATTTGTTCAGTCTGAGACACGCACTCGAGGGCTGCACCCTCGGGCGCGCGCGTCGTGCCATCTCCGCCCTCGCTCCCTCGTCGGCAACCATCCTGCGTGACGGTCGTAAAGTGATGTTTGTCATTGACTTGGTGCAACCAGGCGATCAGGCCCGGTGGTGCGTTCCGGTGAGCGCATCGGAGTAGACGGCACCTCACGTGAAGGCCGCTCCGCCGAGAAAGGGAGCCGATTCCCGGAGAGAGTGCCCCAGTGGAGAAGGACGTGGGTGCGCGGGTTTTCGCCTGATCAGTCATCGATGATGGAGCGCTCGTGCTCCTCGTGATGCCGCCTGCGCTGCGCCGCGAATGTGCACGAGGACAGCAGGCACTTGGTTAACCCCAGCGCGCAGCGACAAACAGTGTACGAACCGAAGTACACATGCTTCGCGTTGATGGTCACGACATCCGCGATGGTGATGTTCGGAATCATGTATCTGAATACCTATTCGATCGGACACATTTTCCTCAGTGAAACCCGCGCGTATATGTTGCTGGTCATGGGCGCGCCGCACTGGCACTCATCATACTAGGCTACATGTGGTCGATGTATGCCCAATTACGGTGAGCCTCCCAGAGTAAAGTGGACACCTTGATAGCCCTGGCGGTAGTTTCAGGGTTGAGGTGAGCGATGAGCGCAGCACGAAAAGGGAAGCGAGCCAAAGCGCCCGCAGAGGCAGCGACACGGCGGGTGTTCTCGCCCGAGTATAAACGGGAGGCCGTGCGTCTCGCGGTCGTTGGAGATCGATCCGTGCGTGCCGTGGCGCA
>JBBQUH010000013.1:0-74401 GCA_038212625.1 Gemmatimonadales bacterium
GCTACTTTCGGCGTGTATTCGGCAAAAGCCGGGTTTCGATACACGTGACAGCCGAATCGTGCAGAAAGTACACGAACACGTAGCGTTTCGCGCGGCTAGCGCTTGGATTTGTGCGTAAATGCGGCGATATTACGGACACCAATACACTTAGAACGCACGCTGAGTCCGCTCGCGCACTTTCTTAAAGATGCGTTCGTCTGTCACAACTCTCACTCCGCCCGCTCATGGCTACCAAACACACCCCACGCGCTGACGCCACGCGCGAGATCACCCAGCGCCCTGTGCGCGTCACGTTACGCCCGGAAGAGCATGGCGTGCAGCAGCCCACCAGCGCTTGGTACGGCATGAACACGTTCGGGCTGCGCCAGATGAAGGCGAAGCTCCCCAAGGGCGTCTACAACAAGCTCGCCGCCGCCATCCGGCTTGGGAAAAAGCTCGACTCGGAGATCGCGCCCACCGTCGCGCAGGTGATCAAGGAGTGGGCGCTGTCGCGCGGTGTGACGCACTTCACGCACTGGTTCCAGCCGCAGACCGGTCTCACCGCGGAAAAGCATGATGCGTTCCTCAACTTCGACGAGAACAAGCTCCCCGTTGAGTCGTTCACCGGCGAACAGCTCATTCAGTCGGAGCCCGACGCCTCGAGCTTTCCGTCAGGTGGCCTGCGCGCCACGTGGGAAGCACGCGGCTACACCGCATGGAATCCGGCGTCGCCGGTGTTCATCAGCGAAACGGGTGGCGTGAAGTATCTCTGCATCCCGTCGGTGTTCATTGGTTACAACGGCGAAGCGCTCGACGAGATGACGCCGCTGTTGCGCAGCTCCGATGTGCTGTCGCACCGGGCCATGGAGCTTCTCGAGCTCATGGGCGACAAGGGGGTACTCCGCGTGAACACCACGCTCGGCGTGGAGCAGGAATTCTTCATCATCGACCGCGCGCATTTTGCGTTGCGCCCCGACCTCGTCATGGCCGGACGCTCGCTGGTTGGTGCGCCGCCGTCGCGCGGCCAGCAGCTCGAAGATCACTACTTCGGCGGTATTCCCGAGCGCGTGCAGGCGTGCATCAGTGAAGTGGAACATGAGCTCTACAAGCTTGGCGTGCCCATTGTCACCCGGCACAACGAAGTGGCCCCGTCACAGTTCGAGATGGCGCCCATCTTCGAAGATTCAGACATCGCGGTGGACCACAATCATCTGGTGATGGCGATTCTGCGCAAGGTGGCCCTCCGTCACGGCCTGCAGGCGATTGTGCACGAGAAGCCGTTCGCCGGTGTGAATGGTTCGGGTAAGCACTGCAATTGGGCCATGGCCATCACCTCCGACAACTCACTTGATGGCACCAACCTGCTCAAGCCCGGCAAGACGCCGCATCAGAATCTCCGCTTCCTCGTTTTTCTGGCGGCAGTGCTCAAGGGGGTGCACAAGCATGCCGGGCTGCTGCGCGCCGGGATCGCGGTGAGTGGCAACGAGCATCGTTTGGGCGCGAACGAAGCGCCGCCGGCTATTATTTCGGCGTTCCTTGGTTCGGGACTGACGCAGGTCATCGAAGACATCGCCGCCGGCAAGACGTCGCCTAAGAATGCCGAGCAGGCCATGCTCAAGCTGGGCGTCGCCAAGCTGCCCGAGGTGGAGCAGGACAACACCGACCGCAACCGGACGTCACCATTTGCCTTCACCGGTGCGAAGTTCGAGTTCCGCGCGGTGGGCGCCTCCCAGAGCATCGCCTTCCCGGTCATGCTGCTGCAGGGCGCGGTCGCGGAAGCGATCGGCGAGATCCTCGAGCAAGTCAAGAAAGAGCTCAAGTCGGAGAAGAGCGTGGACGATGCGGTGCTGGCCGTGGTGCGCAAGGCATTCAAGGAAACCGCCGCCGTACGCTTTGAGGGCAACAACTACTCCGATGAGTGGGTGGTGGAAGCCAACAAGCGCGGCCTGCTCAATCTGCGGCGCACCCCGGAAGCGCTGGCGCAGCTGATCACCGATGATGCGAAGGCGCTGTTCAAGAGCACTGGCATCCTCACCGAAGTCGAGCTCGAGAGCCGCTATCACGTGCGCCTGGAGCGCTACGTGAAGGACATTCTGATCGAACTGCACACGCTGCAGGAGATGGTGGATACGCAGGTGCTCCCCGCAGCGTACGCGTTTCTCGGACAGCTCGCGGGCGCTGCCGGTCAGGGTGCCACGGCCGGCATCAATATGCAGCCGACGGTCGACGCGGCGAACTCCACGTCGAAGCTCATCGCCACGCTGCAGAAGAAGCGCGCCGAGCTGGGCAAGGCAATCGCGAAGGCCGAGCAGATGCATGACGACGTGGGCCTGCAGTCGAGCTATCTGACCTCCACGGGGTGCGACACCATGCGTGACGTGCGCGATGCGTGCGACGCTATCGAGCTCTCGATCGGCGACGACTACTGGCCACTGCCGCGCTACCGCGAGATGCTCTTCCCGGTCTGAACGCGGCCCAGCACACTCCCGCGCTCGACGCTGCCTCCACGCTCCCGGCCATGTCCACTGCTATGACAACTACCATTCGTCCGCTCGCCCGCCACGCGCTTCGTGTGGCGGTGCTGTGCGCTTCCCTCGCACTGCCGACTGCCCTCGAGGCGCAGGACCGCCTGCGGTCCATGCCCGGGTATCAGCAGTATCAAAAGGTCGCCCGCGAAATCCCGGGCTCAGTCCGGCTGGGCGCGCTGAACGCTACCTGGACCCCCGATGGGCGCGCGTTCGTGTACGCCAAGGACGGCAAGTTCCAGCGCTTCGACGTAGCCACGCGGCGCACGACCGATACCACGACGCCGGCGGTGGGGCCGCGTGGCGGCGGGCGAGGGGTGGAGCGCGGTCGGCAAGTGGGCACGGCGTTCTCCCCTGACTCCAGCCGCAAGGCGTTCTACCGCGACCGCAATCTGCTGGTGAGTGACAAGAGCGGGAGCAACGAACGCGCCATCACCAGCGACGGCAGCGAGGCGCTCCGCATCAAGTACGGCACCGCGTCGTGGGTGTACGGCGAGGAGCTGCGACAGACCACCGCCATGTGGTGGAACGCGGACAACACCAAGCTCGCCTTCTACCGGTTTGATGAGTCCCCGGTGAAAGACTATTACCTGGGCATGGACCAGACCAAGGTGCAGGGCGCACTCGATGTGGAAGCGTACCCCAAGGCCGGTGCACCCAACCCGGTGGTGGACCTCTTTGTATACGACGTCACCACGCAGACCACGGTCAAGCTCGACGTCCGCGACGGCACGCCGTTCACGAACGATGTGGTGGGCCACTACGTGTATAACGTGAACTGGTCACCCGACGGCACACAGCTCACGTTCAATCGGACTAATCGCCGGCAGAACGTGATGGAGTTCACGGCGTGTGATCCGACCACCGGCCGCTGCCGCGTGGTGGTGCGCGAGGAATGGGCACCCAGCTGGACCGAGAACATTCCGCCCATGCAGTATCTCGCCGACGGCAAGCGCTTTCTCTGGACCTCCGAGCGCACCGGCTTCGACAACCTGTATTTATATGATCTGAACGGCCGGCTGCTCTTTGCGCTCACCAAGCACGCGTTCGACGTCGCCAACGTGGTGCGTGTCGATGAAAAGGCCGGCGTGGTGTGGTATATGGCGCGCAGCGGCGACAATCATATGAAGATGCAGCTGCATCGCGTGGGCCTTGATGGCAGGAACGACAAACGTCTCACCGACCCGACGCTGCATCACACCATCTCACTGGCGCCCGATGGCAAACATTTTGTGGACATCGCGCAAACGCATGACAAGGCGCCGGTCACGCGACTGCTCGATGCGAATGGCAAACTCGTTACCGAGCTTGCAACCAGCGACGAGAGCAAGTTCACACAGCTTGGCCTGCAGCGCGTGGAGCTCTATACGTACAAAGCGGCCGATGGCGTGACCGAACTGCATGGCATGCTGCACAAGCCGTCCACGTTCGATCCGACCAAGAAGTATCCGATTTTGGTGACCGTATACGCCGGGCCGGCCACCAACGGCGCGCGTGAAACGTTTACGCTGCCCAACCCGCTCACCGAATACGGGTTTTTAGTCCTCCAGCTGGACTCACGAAGCGCCGGTGGTCGCGGCAAGCGGTTTCTCGACGCGATTTATCGAAAGCTCGGTACCGTGGAAGTGGACGATCAAGCGGCTGGCGTGAAAGCCCTCGCCTCGCGGCCCTACGCCGACCTGTCGCGCGTCGGCATCTTCGGCACGTCATACGGCGGGTATGTGTCGGCGCTGGCGCTGCTGCGTCACCCCGATGTGTTTCAGGCAGCCAGTGCGATGTCCGCCGTGACCGATTGGCGTCACTACGACTCGATCTACACCGAGCGGTACATGTGGTTGCCGCAGGAGAACGCCGCAGGCTACGACGCCGGCAGCGCGATGACCTATGCCGATAAGCTCAAGGGACGGCTCATGCTGTACTACGGAACCGCCGACAACAACGTGCACCCGAGCAACAGCATGCAGCTCATTGCCGCGCTCCAGAGCAAGGGCAAATCCTTCGACGTGCAGGTGGGGCCCGACCGTGGCCACACCGCACTTGGCAGTGAGCGGATGATGGAGTTCTTCATCGAGCACTTGGTGATCAATACACCAACGCGCGCTACGAACTGACGCGCAGGGCGTGGTACCGCCGACCCACGAACAGCCGCGCGGCGATCAGCGCGGCTGTTCGTCTTTGTCGACCAGCGCTTTGACACTCTCCCGTGGCGCCATGAGCTGGGTGACGAAGCGCTGTCCTTCGGAAATCCGCTCGATCTCGATGGAGAGCGCGTCGAGGCTCTGCTCCATGCGTTCCAGGCGCTCGGCGCTTTCCAGGATCTGCGGGCTCGCTTTCGGCACGCTGGTGCGTCGCAGGATGACTTTGGCCGCTGTCGTCACCAATGGCACCAAGACGGCGATGATGAAGACGATGGAGATCGCCGTCATCTGACCGGAGCTGAACGGTCCAATGCGCTCGGCCGGAGCCACACCCTCTTCACCCTCCGCCAACTCCAACGGCGCCTGAGCGAGCTCGCGGCCGTTCAGCGCAATCTCCTGCTCCAGCTGCAAGATGCGCTGGTCGAGCACGGCCAGCCGTTGCTCGAGGCCTGCGGCTCCAGGCCCCGAGGTGCGCTCCAGATCCCGCGCCACATCCTTGCGGCGGTCCTGGGCCGAGTTGATTTGGCGGGAAAGCTCAGTTCGCTTGGCCCGCAGCGCACTGACGTCAGCGCGGGTGAGCGTGCGTGCCGCCTGATCCAGCGGCACGGTCGTCCCGCCAATGATGACGCCAGTCGGGGACCCAGGAGACGCCGGCGGCTGCGGCGGAGCGGCGACGGCCGGCGGAGCCGCCTGCAAAGGCGCAAAAGAAAAAGGCATACCAGAAGCTACGCGGAATGCGGTGCAGAGGTTACATAAGAACGAGAGCCCGGAACGCAGGCGACACGACCAGGAGCGTAGCCTTATGACGATCACGGTGACCCCCGCCCCACAGCACGCCACGCTGCCCCGCCGCGCCGACCTGCTCACGCAGGCCACGGCCCTCGCCCCTCAATTGGTCGCGTGGCGGCGGCATCTGCACCAGCACCCCGAAGTGGCGTTTCAGGAGCACCAGACGGCGCGCTACATCTGCGCGGTGCTCGAAGCCATTCCTGGCCTCACCATCAGTCGTCCCACCGAAACCAGCGTGCTCGCCCGTTTGGTTGGTGGCCAGCCGGGCCCGGTCATTGCCGTGCGGGCCGATATCGATGCCCTCCCTATTCTGGAGGAAAACGACGTCGCCTACCGCTCGCGCTTAGATGGCGCCATGCACGCCTGCGGTCATGACGGACACACGGCCATCGTGCTTGGCCTCGCCACGCTGCTCGCCCCGCATCGCGAGGCACTCTCCGGCGAGGTACGCTTCATTTTTCAGCACGCCGAGGAGCTCAGCCCAGGTGGCGCCGAAGAATTGGTGCAGCAGGGGGTGATGGACGACGTACAACAGGTCATCGGACTGCACCTGTGGTCCACGCTGCCGCTGGGCCTCATCGGACTGATCTCGGGGCCAGCCATGGCGGCGCCCGACACGTTTCAGTGCTCCATCATCGGCAAGGGCGGTCATGCCGCAGCGCCGCACGACACCGTCGACCCGATTGCGGTGGGGGCGCAGGTGGTCACCGCGCTGCAGCACATTGCATCGCGCATCGTGGATCCGCTGGATCCGATCGTGGTCTCGGTCACCCAGTTCGTCGCCGGCTCCGCGTTCAATGTGATCCCGAACTCGGCCTATCTCGCCGGTACCGTACGCACCTTCGACGCCACGCTCCGCACGCGGATCCCAGCCATCATGGAGCGGATGATCAAGGGCGTCACCGACGCACACGGCGCCACGTACGAGTTGAGCTACGAGCGTGGCTACCGGCCCGTGGTGAACGACCCCGAGCTCACGGCGCGCCTCGCCGGGGTCGTGGCGCGCACCTTCGGCCCCGACACGCTGACCCCCCTCCGTCCAACCATGGGTGGCGAGGATTTCTCGGCGTATCAGCAGCGCGCGCCGGGAACGTTCGCGTTCGTCGGCGCTGGCAACGTGGACGCCGGAATCGCGTTCCCGCATCACCACCCGCGCTTCCAGATCGACGAACGCGCGCTGGACGTCGGACTGCGCTACCTCACCGCCGCCACGTTGGAGCTGCTGGAACGTCCAGAGGTCGCTGATTCGCCTGTATGAGTGATCGCTCGATAGCTCGCGCTGTGCGCTGGCTCGCGCTGATACCCGCCATCGCGCTGGTGGGCGCCCCATGGTTCGCCAATCGCCTGGAGCCGCGCATCCTGGGCATGCCCTTCCTCCTGGCGTGGATCGTGGCGTGGATCGTCATCACGTCCGCCGTGATGGCGCTCATTGGCGCGGTCGATAGTCGTCATCCGCCTCCATGATGGCGCCAGCCACGATTGCGCTGTCCATCCTCGCGGCCACGCTGTTGGTGGCTCTCGGGTTGTGCGTGCGGGGAGCACGAGGTGCCACCAGTCTGGAGCAATGGAGCGTCGGGGGCCGAGGCTTCGGAACAGTTCTCGTGTTCATGCTGATGGCTGGCGAGATCTATACCACGTTCACGTTTCTCGGCGGCAGTGGCTGGGCATACGGACGAGGCGCGCCATCGTTCTACATCATCGTGTACGGATCCATCGCGTACATCATGTCGTACTGGCTGCTGCCTGCCATCTGGCGACGCGCGACCGCGTGGAAGGTGCTGACGCAGTCCGAGTTTTTTGCGCGCGCCTACGACAGTCCGGCACTGGGAAAATTGGTCGCGTTGGTCAGTATCGCCGCACTGATGCCGTACCTCGTGCTGCAATTCAAAGGGCTCGGCATCATCGTGTCGGAAACGTCGTATGGTGCGATCAGCGCCACCACTGCGATCTGGATCGGGACTGTCGCCACGGTGGTGTACGTCACGGTGGGGGGTGTTCATGGCTCTGCGGCGACGGCGGCACTCAAGGATGTGCTGGTGCTTGCCGCCGTGCTTGCCCTCGGCTTGTTGCTCCCCAGCATGCTTCATGGCGGCATCGGACCGATGTTCACACAGATCGAGGCCTCGCGCCCCGGTTTTCTCACGCTACCGACGAGTGGCTTGTCGCCGAGTTGGTTCACAAGCACCGTCTTGCTGACCGTGTGCGGCTTTTACATGTGGCCGCATACGTTCGGCTCGGTGTTCACGGCGGCCGATGGGAAGGCGTTTCGGCGGAACGCCGCGCTCATGCCGCTGTATCAGTTGGTGTTACTGTTTGTGTTCTTCATCGGGTTCGCGGCACTCCTGGCGGTGCCGGGACTCACCGGCGCCGATGTGGATCTCGCGCTGTTGCGGGTTACCAAACTCACCTTTGGCCCGTGGGTGGTTGGATTTATTGGCGCGGCTGGACTGTTGACCGCCCTGGTGCCAGGCTCGCTCATTCTCATGACGATCGCCACCACGCTGGCGCGCATCATCCGTGCGCCGGTGGCTGGTGCGCCGGCGGTGTCCGCCACGTTCGCACGGAGTCTTGTTCCGCTACTCGCGCTGTTGGCACTGTTCTTCACCTTTCAAGGTGGTGATACGCTGGTCACTCTGCTGCTCATGGCCTACAGCATGGTCACGCAACTCTTTCCCGCACTGATCGCGTCGTTCGTGCCCGCCTGGCGGGTGCCGGCGGCGGCAGCGATTGCCGGGATTGTGATCGGTGAAGTTGTGGTCGCCGTGTCCACCCTTGGAAACATTACGCTGGCGGCGGCACTGCCGTCCTGGCCAGCGGAGATCACCGACATCAACATTGGTTTCGTGGCACTGATTGCCAACGTGACGATGATGCTGGTGGTCACGTTGTTCACCCCGTCTCAGGAACTACGCGCCCAGTGACTCTCTATCGCCTTGACGCACCCGACATTGTCGATCGGGCAGCCCAGTTCCCACCCGGCTTTCGTTTCGGCGTGGCGACATCGGCCTATCAGATCGAAGGTTCGCTAGAGGCTGATGGGCGTGGGCGCTCTATCTGGGAAACGTTCGCCGAGATTCCCGGCAAGATCGAGAATGGAGAAAATGCCGCGCGAGCGTGCGAACACTATCTGCGACGTGATGAGGATGTGGCGTTGATCCGCGACCTCGGCGTGAGCAGCTACCGCTTCTCCATCGCGTGGCCGCGCATTCAGCCTACTGGGCGTGGCGCGGTGAATGCCCCTGGCTTGGCCTTCTACGACCAACTGGTGGACCGGCTGCTGGAGTCAGACGTTCACCCGTTTCCCACACTCTATCATTGGGATTTGCCGCAAGCGTTAGAAGATGAAGGGGGGTGGGCGGCACGCGACACCGCCGACCGATTTGCCGAATACACGGCACATGTGGTGGGCGCGCTTGGTGATCGGGTCAAGCAATGGTCGCTCTTCAACGAGCCGTATATTTTCACCTCACGCGGTTACCTGCTGGGTCGCTATGCACCTGGTCGTACGAGTCTCGACGACTTTCTGAAGGCGGTGCACACCGTTACGCGGGCCCACGCCTTGGGATATCGCGCCGCGAAGGCGCAGGGCAGCGATTTGTCGGTGGGCTCAGTGTTTGCCATGGCCCCGGTAGAGGCCGCGACCGATTCCGACGATGACCGCAACGCGGCCTTATATGCCGACGCGCTCTTCAACGGGCTCTTTGCCGGTACGCTCTTCACCGGGCACTATCCAGAGCCGTTTCTCGATGCGATGCCGAGTGAGGCGATGGATATCCGCCCCGGCGATATGGAGAGCATAAAAACGCCACTCGATTTTATCGGCGTGAATTGTTATTACCGGCTGGTGATCAGCGCCGGCAGTAATCCACCGGAGTTGCCCTTCTTGCTGTTCGGATTACGCGCCGACTCGCGCCCCAGTGGTGGTCACGCGGACTTCACCGATACGCACGCGGTCATGACCACGGTGCAGGCAGCGTTTGGCCGGAACGAGGGCGGGCGCACGGAGATGGGGTGGGAGGTGTGGCCGCATGCCTTACACGACGTCCTCATGCGTCTGCACCGGGATTTCCCGGGCACGCCGGTGCACGTGTGTGAAAGTGGCTGCGCGTTTGCTGATACCGTGAACACCGACGGGCTGGTGATCGATACAGCCCGTCAGGCCTATCACGAAGCGCATGTGGACGCCGTCGCGCGTGCCATTGCCGGCGGCGCCGATGTGCAGAGTTACCACGCGTGGAGCCTGTACGACAACTTCGAATGGGCGTCCGGCTACCGCCCGCGGTTCGGCATCGTCCATGTGGATTACGACACGCAGCAGCGCACGCTCAAAGCTTCGGGGGCATGGTATCAGGCGCTCTGTCAGGCGGCGCGAGTTCAGGTACGCGCGCCCGTAGTGCATCCTCTTACGAGCGACGAATCAACGGCGAACCGCCGCTGATCCGGCTGCGCATGTCACCCCACGGCCGGCGGAAATCCCGTCACATCCGACAGTCGTTCGGCTACACACACGCGGTACCCGTCCGGATCCTCCAGCTCGAACTCGACCATACCACCCGGCATCACTTCCGGGCCACGCACCAGCGGCGTGCGGCGCCGGGCGTGATCGAGTAGTTCGGCGAGCGCCTCACCCTCGAGCGTGAGATACACATCCCAGTCACCGGGCAGCAGCGAGCGCGGGGGGACGGCATCGGCATGCCGCAACATGAGGGACACGCCATCCCGCTGCAGCACGCACCGCACATGGGGCGGCTCAGCCGGTTCGGCCTCGGGCGTGAACCCGAGGTTATCGCGATACCACGAGAGGCTGCGGAGCACATCGCTCACGCGTATCACCGGCCTGACAGACACTAGATGAAGCATCCCGTTTAAACACCGCGACCAGCCCGTTGGTGCCCACCCGACGATCGAACGACGCGCTGCGGCGGTGGACCGCGCCGGCCATCAGCGCAGTCCACGCGGCATCGGCTCACCGGACATTTCCCGCGGGTTGGGCAGTGTATTCGGAATGCTCTCGCCGCGCAGGAGGCCACAGCGGGCGATCCGCCGTTCCGACTGGGGATCGATGGTATCCGGCAGCGCCATTTTGTCCACCCGCGCCGAGTCCGATTCCGTACGTGCCTGTTGCCATGCCTCGGTGCATAGGGCCCGCATCTTATCGATGCGTGCCAACCGTTCCACGCCGGTGTCGGCCGCCCGGCCCAAAAACACCCACCCGGCAGCACCAAGCCCCAGCGCGATCACGAGGCCGACCACGGCAACGAGCTTGGATTGCGGATCAGCTCCCTCTATGTCCGGCGTGTTCACTTGCCCCCCGATGGCGTGACAGGAAGGGTCAGTGGCATGGTGGGCAGGAACTGCGGGGCTCGTCGTGCCTTCGTGGCCTGCTCAAACGCATACGCGAGCGCCAACAGCCGCCCCTCGCTCCACGCGCGCCCTATAAACGACACGCCCAGCGGCAGCGGGCCAACCGATCCTGCCGGTACCGTGATGCTCGGATAGCCAGCCACTGCCGCGACACTCGAATTCCCACCGGAGTAGCGGTCGCCGTTGACGAGATCGATGGGCCATGACGGCCCGTTCGACGGCGCGATGATCGCGTCCAGCGTGTGGGTGGTCATCACCGCATCGAGTCCCTCGTCGCGTGAGAGCCGACGGCACTTCTCGAGGGCGTCGCGATACGCTGCGTCGGTGAGTGGTCCTTTCTTTTGTGCGCTCTCCATCTGCTCCTGCCCGAACCATGGCATCTCGGTGTGCCGATGCGCCAGGTTGTAGGCGATCAGATCTTCAAGCGTGCGCGGCGTGACGGTGTCGCCGCGCAACGCGAGGTACGCGTTCAGTCCGTCCTTGAACTCGTACAGCAGGACATCGAATTCGGCATCATCGTACTTGCCGACCGTGGGGACGTCCGCCGGATCCACGAGCACCGCACCAGCGGCACGCAGTGCAACCAACGCCTGGTCGAACATCGCATCCACGGCGGGATGAAAGCCCGCCATGTTACGCGCCACGCCAATGCGCGCACCCTTGAGCGCCTGCGGATCGAGGAACGCAGTGTAGTCGGCCGCGATATGACCGGCTGCGGCCGCCGTTGCGGGATCACGCGCATCGACACCGGCAATTGCCGTCAATACCGCAGCGGCATCGGCGACGGTACGCGTCATCGGTCCGGCCGTGTCCTGCGATGCGGAAATCGGAATGATGCCCGCGCGACTCACCAGCCCGACCGTGGGTTTGAGTCCCACCAGACCGCTGATACTCGACGGACAGATGATCGACCCGTCCGTTTCGGTGCCGATCCCCACGGTTGCCAGGCTCGCCGCGATGGCAGCGCCGGTGCCCGAACTGGAACCACACGGATTCCGATCGAGCACATACGGATGACGCGTCTGTCCACCACGCCCGCTCCACCCACTGGTACTGCGCGTGCTGCGAAAGTTCGCCCACTCGCTGAGGTTGGTTTTGCCGAGGATGACGGCACCGGCGGCCCGTAACTTTTCCGCCACGTGGGCATCGCGAGGCGCCGGCTTGCCCACCAGCGCCAGCGATCCGGCGGTGGTCTGCATGCGATCGGCGGTATCGATGTTGTCCTTGATGAGCACCGGAATCCCGTGCAGCGGACCGCGCACGACACCGCGCGTCCGTTCGGCATCGCGCGCTGCCGCAATGGCGAGTGCGTCGGGATTCTGTTCGATCACCGCACGCAGATTCGGTCCTGCCTGATCGATGGCCGCGATGCGCTCGAGATACGCCGCCGTCAGGTCACGCGAGGTGAGCGTGCCGCGCGTCATCTGCGCCTGCGCCTCGGCCACCCCGAGCTCTACCAGCGCCACGTCGGCTGGCAATAGCGTCGGCTGCGCCGACGCCATTGATGGGAACGTCACAGTACCCAACGCCGCCGCCAACGACGACACAATCGTTGACGCCACAAAATCCCGGCGGTCCATGTCCTTCGCCATCACCCTGCTCCTTCACGCTGTGAATGTCGGTGGCGTCGCGCACTCATACCGCAGCCAGCGCCACGGTAAGATCGTGCAACAGATCGCGCACATCTTCGAGTCCGATACTCAACCGGACAAATCCTTCCGGCACGGCATCACCGCCCCAGCGCGCGCGACGTTCAGCGCTGGTGTGCACGCCACCAAAACTGGTCGCCTCGTGCACCAACCGTGACGCCGCAAAAAACCTTGTGGCGGACTCCGCGTCTGCCAGAGTAAAGCTGATCACGCCACCGAATCGTGCCATCTGTGTAGCGGCAATCGCGTACGACGGATCGTGAGCAAGCCCGGGATAGCGCACCGCGTGCACCGCGGGGTGCGCCGCCAGCATGGTGGCCACCGCTATCGCGCTCTCGCATTGACGCGCCAGCCGCACATCCAGCGTTGAGAGCGAGCGATGCGCCAACCACACTTCCATCGGACCGGGAATCACGCCCATCCGGGTACGCCACGTCCGCAGCACCTCCGCGTGCGCCGGATCACGCGCGGCCACATGACCCAGAATCACATCGGCGTGACCCGTCATCGCCTTGGTGTCCGAGACCACAGCAAAGTCAGCCCCCAAGGCCAGCGGCTGCTGCAACAACGGCGTCGCGGTCGTGTTGTCGACCACCACCAGCGCCCCGGCGGCATGCGCCGCACTCGACAGGGCGGCGATGTCGCAGACGTCGAGCTGCGGGTTGGTGGGTGACTCCAGCCACACCAGCGCGGCGCCATCGAATGTCGCGTGACCGGTGAGGTCGGCGGCCGAAATCAGGCGCACGGTGATGCCCTGCGCGGCAAACCACGCCCCTGCGAACGCTTCCGTGGCAATCACGCGCGTGGTGTAATATGCGGTGTCGAGCATGACGACCGTGCTGCCTGGGGGCGCCATCGTGGCCAGCAGCGCGGCCGTGGCGGCCATCCCACTGGGAAACAACACACAAGGGCCGCCCTCCAGATCGGCCAGCGCCAGCTCATACTGATGCCAGGTGGGATTGCTGAAGCGCCCGTAGGTGTACGGCGACGCGGCCGGATCGCCCGGCGCGTGAAATGGTGCTGCGAACACCGGGCCGGGCAGATACGGCGTGCCCGGCACCGCGTCGGGCAGACCGGCGTGCACCACACGCGTGGCGCCGTGCCAGCGCGGATCGCTCATGGCCGACACGCGGGGTCAGGCCAAGGGCGGATAGACGGACTCGTCGAGTGGCTCCGCCTCATCGATGAGCATGACCGGGATCCCGTCATCCACCTTGTAGACCAGCTGGCTTTCGCGGCACACCAGCACTTCGGGTGGACCCGCGTGGTACTCCAGCGGCGCCTTGCTCTTGGGGCAAACGAGAATCTTCAACAGCTCGGGCGACAGCGTCATGCGCGGCTCAGCAGCGTGAGGTGGAACGGGACGATACATCGGGCGATGTCCCGCGATTGGCACCCGCGGCTATGTGCGCGGGGTGAACGGGGCCGGCGCGTCGGCACTGAAGTGCATCCGGGGCCCGCCGATCAACTCGATGCAATATGGAACGGCCGCCCAGATCGCGCTGAGGCACTCTTCGATGGCCGCCGGCTTTCCCGGCAGATTGATGATCAGCGAAGCGCCCCGGGTGCCGGCCACCTGCCGTGAGAGGATCGCGGTAGGCACCGTGCGCACCGACACGGCCCGCATCTGCTCGCCGAACCCTGGCAACAGGCGGTCGCACACTGCCATCGTGGCTTCCGGCGTGACGTCGCGCGGCGACGGGCCGGTGCCACCAGTGGTCACGATGAGCGGGCACTGCCGCTCATCGGCGAGTTCGCGCAGCGCAGCCTCAATGAGCGGCTGCTCGTCGGGCACCAGCCGATACTCCGGCTGCCACGGTGTGACGATCCAGCGGGCATAAACCGACTGAATGGCCGGTCCCGAACGATCCTCGTACACCCCAGTCGACGCCCGGTCCGAGATCGTCACGATACCAAGTGAAATAGTCATTCGGGTCCGAACTACCGCGGTATCATACCGGGGCATGACGCAGCCCCCGGTGGATCGGCCGCGCCAAACTGCGCCTTGATCACCTGCGCAGGCATTGCCCCCTGCGCCGGGGTGAGCAAGAACAGCGTGGCGTAGCTCGCATCACAAATATCGGGGAGCTTCGGTCCGCCCAGTGCCGTGACGATGGCCGGCACGGTATTGCTGTGGCCCACCACCAGCACCACGCCTTTGGCTTGGCGCACCGCGTCGGCGACCGCGCGAATGTGCGTCGCGCCACCGCCGTCGAGCGAGATCACCGTGGGGGTGAGACCCGTGGCGGCAATCACCGCAGCGGCCGTCTCCACGGTGCGCTTGCGGGTGGACACGATGATGGTACCCGGTGTCACATGAGCCAGGGCGACGCCGAGCGCGGTGGCGCGGGCCACGCCAGCCTCGCTGAGCGAGGGGTCGTCGGTTGGCGTCGGCTGCTTCTCGCCGTGCCGCACCAACACCACCAGCGAGGGCTGCGCCGCGAGTGGGGCCGCCAGACACAGCATCGCCATGGAGGCGCCCGCGACGAGGCGCCCGAAGCAGATCGCGGACCTTAGCATGCGGACCTTATCATCATGATGTCGGGTTCGACCAAGAGTAAACGTGCACACGAATGCGGGGCGACGGGATCGTCGGTGCTACCCGCCACGTGCGCAGAATGTAACGTCCAATCCCGGAGCTTCCATGACCGCCATGCAGTCTACGTCCCATCGGTCGAGACCCGCGCGCCATGACGTCGTTCGCGCCTTGACCATGGCGGCCGCCCTGCTGCTGCCTGCTGCGGCCCTCCAAGCGCAGAGCCGTATCGGCGTGATCGGCGGCGCCACCTTCGCCACGCTGCGCGGCGTCGACAACCTGGATCAGCGCGACGGCGCGATGGGTGGGCTCTCAGTGCTCTTTCCGGTGGTCGGAGCCTTCGCCTTGCAGGCTGAACTCCTCGGCGTGACCAAGGGTGCGCGCGGCACGATCGGGTCGTCAACAAATGGCGTCAGACTCACGTACGCCGAGGTGCCGCTGCTCTTGCGCTTCACGCCGTCTCCCGGCGTGTTGTCCCCGCATGTGTACGCCGGCCCCTACGTCGGGCTCAGGATCAACTGCACGCTGCAGGGCGGAGATACCGATTGCGACGACGTGGGCACGATCAGCACGCGGTCGGCCGATGTGGGCGGCATCGTGGGTGGCGGTCTCGATCTGTCGCTCGGTAGCCTGATTCTGACCGGCGGCGCACGGTATGGATTCGGCGTCTCCAAGGTGATCGACTTCGACGTGAACAACGTCCGGGAATCGGCCACGACCGGCACGTTCGCGCTGTACGCGGGCGTGTCCATTCGACTGGGGAGCCGCTGACCGCGCCGCTTCTTGTGCGCTGCGCGCTGCGCCGGCCTGTGCGTCACGCCCTGCGTCACGCGGGCCTGCTCGCCCTGATGAGCACGGTGGGGCTTGGTGCGTGCCGTAACGATCGTACCGCCCGTGAGTTGGTGACCGAACGCGATCAGCTCACGCGGGAGATTGCCGGCTACCGGACCCTCGAGGACGTTGCGGAACGCGGCCTCGTGCAGCACCCCAACGAAGTGGTGCTCAGCGTCACCGACTCGCTGCTACAAAACATTCTTGAGGTCTCGCTGCCGATCAGCCTCGACATCCCGGGCGACGTGCGGGTGAATCTCAACACCGTGGCCCTGACCTTCCGCGCCAACGTGGCCCGCGTGGATGTCACCGGTACGGTGCAGCGGATGTCCTTTCCCAAAGCGGCCGCCCTCCTCGTGCTGCAGGGCGGCATCGACGAGATCCGAATGGATAGCGCACAGGCGCTCAACGCGCGGATCCGCCTTGACCGCGCCGACCTGCGCACGCCAACGGGTGTCCCCAACGCGCTCGGCCCCACCGCGCTCTCGATTCTCCAAAACATCACGGACCGCGCGCTGCCGCAGATCACGGAGGCGCTCCCCAGCGTCGTATTCCCCGTGCGGCTCGAGAGCGCGCTCAACCTGCCGGGCTTCGGCCCCGAGGGCGCCCTCGCCGTCGAACCGGCCACCGCTGCGCTCAAGATCACTGCCACTCGCGTGATCGCCTTTCAGAATCGCCTCACCGTGGTACTGCGCGTGGACCGCGGGCCGCTGGGACCCGTTCCTCTCGGGCCCCGCTGATGCCCAAGCGCGTACTCACCAAGCGCGGCGTGCGCCGCTCAATTTTCGGCCTCGGATCGGCGGCGCTGCTTGCTGGTCTTGGCGTGGCGGCCACTATCGGCTGGCTGAATTGGCGCTACCAACCGCCCACTGCAGCCATGAACGTGGCGGAGATGCGCGCCGAGGTAGACAGTCTGCGTGAGCAGCGCGATTCACTGCAGACGCGGCTCGTCGATGCGCAGAATCAGAGTGATCTACTCGATCGCCGTCCGTCGGGCGATGTGCTCATCGCCCTGCCGACAGCATTCGTGTCGAGCATCATGACTGATGTCATCACGGGCTGGTTTCATGAAGTCGATCTGCGCTTGCGCAACCTCCACGTGGGCAAAGACGGCACGGTGAAAGCGCGCCTCGGTGTGCTGGGCCGACGCACCGTGGGAGACTACGCGGTGCGTATTCACATTGTGGAAGTGACTGGTCGTCTCGAGCCCGACCCGCCGCAACTCACCTTCGGCGGCGATAGCATTGGTATCGTCCTTCCCGTGCGTTTGGTAGGCGGCGAGGGTCACGGCGAACTCACCTTCGACTGGGATTCACGCGGACTGGCACGGGCCGTCTGCGGCGATCTGACCGCCGAGCGCCCCATCGCCGGCACCGTGATGCCCCAACGCTATATCGCGCGGGGGCGACTGCAGCTCAGCGCCTCGGAGGGCGGCGTGCTGGCCGATCCGGAGTTCCCGGGGCTGGCCATGCGTCTGCGCATCCGGCCGTCGCCGGCCTCATTGCGTGCGCTCGAGAGTTTGCTCGAAAGCAAAGGCCCGCTCTGCGACATCGCCACATCGAAAGGGAACGTCGAAACCAAAGTGTTGGATTTGGTTGGCCGAGGCTTTCTTGTGAAGATCCCACAAAAGTTCTTCCGGCCGCTCCGCCTGCCGATTTCCGTGCAGGAAGAGCTGCCGATGCTCGATCGTCAGGTATCGCTGACCGCGACGCCGGATACGCTGGTGATTACCAAACAGGCGGTGTGGATTTCAGCGAACGTGGCGGTGCGACGGGTGCCGAAGTCGGTGAAAGCGCCGTAGTGCCGCTTGCAAAACCATACTCCGGCCGTTGGCCCTGCGGCCTTGTCGGAGCGACGGCTCACAACCTTGACCGATGAGGCTTACGATAAGCATTCATGGCTCGGCGTGACGCAATCAAATCACGCCGAGTGTCTCTATTGCGACGAGCGTACTACCGCCGAACTGCACGAGATGATGGACCGAGAGGCGACGCGCCATGACATAACCATGGAGAGACTCGGGATAAAACTCATCGATGGTACGCACTTCAAGATCTTGCAGGCCGCATCCGACCGCCTTCACGCTACGCACAGGGCGAGCGCCATACAGCGCTCGCCCTGTGCTCCCTTCGCGCGACGGGAAGGTTACCGCGAAGAGTCCGGCTTCGAAGACGGCGTGCGAGAGCGGTCTCCCTCCTCGTTGTCTTCGTTGTCTCGCGCCTGCATCCGGTCACGCTCCTCGCGCTCGCGCTGTTCGCGCTCCCGCACCTTGCGGTCCTCGTCGCCCATGTCGTTTTCGCCGCTTGCTGCACGACGAGTCGTATCATCAACATTCTTGTCGGCTTGGTCCTTCTGATCGCGATATTCAGACATCGTCTATTACTCCTGGTATGGTTGCCATGTGAAGAAACGCTATAACGAGACAGTCGACCATTCCAGAATCACCTTCCGGCAGCGATCTAGGTCTTGCTTACACACTACGTATTATCCGGACAATCATTGATCATGCATTGTGCGCAATTAACCACGACGGTGAGGGATTCACAGCGACGACCATCGGGCCAATCAATATGTACGGTCAGATTTACCGTGTACAGCGAATAGAGCATGAGCGTGAGCACGACCGTCTTCCCACTCATGATGCCATTTGTAGCGGACGGTTACCATTGTCCTTTCAGGAAGTTCCGTTCTCCTCCTTTTGAGAGAGGACACGCGCGCTGATCCGCGAGAGGTGGACGAAGATCGTCCCAGCGGTAAGTGACCGACTTATCCGGCTTCTCGCACGTTAGAAGTGCAATGGATTGCAAAGCTGAAGCGCTTACTCAAGGAGACGACAATGCAACGTAAAGATGACAGCCGGTGCTCGATGACGCTGGCGCCGAACGGCGACTGCGGCTGATCCGCTGGAGAGTGGGCAGCACGACAGCCTTGGTTCGGCTCGCGCCCGCCTCATTGGGCTTCGTGGAGCGGTCGCTGTATCGCTCTGACCGCCACGTCGAATTGATTCTCTACGCCGACCTCGGCCTTGACGACGCATTTTGGGAGATCTCGCCTTACCGGGGCCTATTGAGCTGCGCGAAGGTGGCCGGGTCGTCAAGTCGCTGTATTTGAATCTCGACGCTGCCTCGGCGCACAATATGATCTTTTCGCGCGATGAGCATGGTCATACCGAAGGGTTTGCTCTACGCGACTATAGGAATTTCAATCGGGGTGGGGTGAGTGATGCGAGCGATGACACGCATTGTGCCATGGTCGGTGCGAGCCATATGGCAAACGCGCGATCCTCCTCGGGGACCCACACGGCCGTGTGCACGTGGAACCCGGAATGCGGCACGTCAGCATCCCGGCGGCCTGCTCCTCATCGAACAGGCCCAGCCGCACGAACAACCGGAGCACGACAAGGCGGAACGCCTCAGTCCATCGCGCGGTCTCGTGCACCGGCCACCTGACGAACGACCCGTCGGGCCGGAAGCCGCCGTCGGTGACGAGGAGATGTTCGACCGGGATTCTCGCGGACTGGCACGCGCCGTCTGCAGCTCAGCGCCTTGGAGGGCGGCGTGCTGGCCGATCCGGAGTTCCCCGGGCTCGCCATTCGTCTGCGCATCCGGCCGTCGCCTGCCTCATTGCGTGCGCTTGGGACTTTGCTCGCAAGTAAAGGCCCGCTCTGCGACATCGCCACATCGAAGGGGAACGTCGAAACCAAAGTGCTGGAGTTGGTTGGCCGAGGCTTTCTTGTGAAGATCCCACAAAAATTCTTCCGGCCGCTCCGCCTGCCGATTTCCGTGCAGGAAGAGCTGCCGATGCTCGATCGTCAGCTGTCGCTCACCGCGACGCCGGATACGCTGGTGATTACTAAACAGGCACAGACAATCACCGAAGTCGAGCACGGCCGGTGCCCTGACACCTTTGCCGTACCGACGATACGCCGCGAGCGCTGCACTGGCGGCGGCTGGTGTCATCGCCACGCTGCGGATCGACAACCGCTGTAACAGTGCGTCCAACGCCAGTTCACCCTCCGCACCAAGACGCGCGAACTCTACCATGCCGGCCTCCGTCAACGTCGGCGCCGACACATAGCGCTCTCTCGTTTCTTCGAGCGCCTTGACCATGGGCGTTGCTTCGGGCTCGCCGAAGAGCATCGCCAGCCGTGACATCACTGACGTCCGACTGATGCGGGTCGCCATAGCGTGGCGTGGCCTCTCCGACTCGCGCACCAGCGCCCTGCACGGGGGATCCGCGCGCCAGCTCGGACCGAACGCCGTCTTCGATGAGTTGCGTGAGGGTGCGGTCAGTTTGGCGCGCGTGGCGCTTGGCTTCGTCCAGGAGTGCGTCAGGAAGCCTCACGGTCGTTCGTCGCATATGTCGTGTCGACATATGTCAGGTATGTCAGTGGCGTGGAGAGCAGGGGTTGCCTACTTCAGGCCCCGGTGCGCTCGGCGTAACTCGCCGCTTGCGTTCCGGCGCCAACGCGCCATTCACGCGCCGGGCGTCACCCGCCAGATCTCACCCGCATCTGTCGCCACCCACAAGCTGCCGTCGGGGCCACGCGCGAGTCCGCGGTATCGCACCGCAGGCAGTGCCGCATTGATCGCCTCGGTCGCCACGCCGGCGCTATCGAGGGTGAGGATCACCAGCCGCTGGCCGCCCATGATTCCCACGGCCAGACGCCCGTTCCAGGCGCTCCACGCGGCACCCTCAAGAAACACGGCCGGCCCCATGCCCTGGGAGGCGCCGTTGTTGGTCCACGAGGGGCGCATCGCCGAAGGGAAACGTGTCAGATCCGTCATCGGCATGGTCGTGGGCGAACCCGCATAGCCGCAGTAGTCATCAAGACAGTTCAGTGACGAACGATTCTGCGGATCCCAGCCGCCGTTCCCACCGGCCACCAGTGCGGTCACTTCATCGCTGTGATTGGGGCCATGTTCGGCGATGAACGGCTGCCCCGAGCCCGGTCGGAAGGTGAGCCCCTGCACGTTGCGGAGGCCGTAGCTGTAGACACGCGGATCAAAGCCGGCGGGCGCGGTGTTGCCCGGTGCGGCCGTGCCGTCGCGCGTGACGCGCAGCACTTTGCCGCCCAGGCGGGTGGGGTGCTGCGGCAGTGACGCGTTGTGGTTGTCGCCGGTGCTGATGTACAGGAACCCGTCGGGCCCGAAAGCCAAACGCCCCCCGCTGTGCGCCCCCGCCCCACCGTGGGCGTTCCGGACGTCTTTCAGTGCGATATCGGTGACGATATCCGTGCGCCCGGTGGCTGTGGTATAGCCGGCATCGAGCTGTAGCCGTACCACACGGTTGGTCCGGGGATTCGTCCGCGCGCTGGACGTCATGAACACGTACACCGTGCGATTGGTCGCGAAGGCGGGATCGAGCGCCACGCCGTGCACGCCACTCTGGCCAAGGCAGAGCAGGTCGCTGGCCACGAGGGCGGAGCCCGCGCTGCCGAAGAGCCGCCCGATGGTGCCATCGCGGCGGCGAACGGACAGGCCGCGGCACTTTTCGGTAAAGAACATCGTGCTGTCAGGAGCGAACGCAATGTCCCACGGACCGCTCAACCCCGAGAGCACCACAGTGCGCGTGAGCGTGGGCGTCACCACCGGCGTGGGGGTGACCGGCGGGGTAGCCGGCGTCGGCGTGTTGGGCGGCGCTACCGGCGACGGCTCGCGGTTGGCCGCGCTATCGCAGGCCGCGAGCGCGAGGACGACCAGCAACTTCGTAACGGATAAGCGCCGCGAGCCGGATCTCTGTGCGTGCATGAAGAACTCACAATAAGGGGTGCGATCGTGACAAAGCGTGCCTCGCTGCTGCTACACCCCGAGTTGCGCGCCGGCCACATCCCAGTTCACACGAGCGAGCACGGCCGCGACATACGCCGCCTGCATGACCTTGTCTTTCGCTGGATCTTTCGCCGGCGCGTCAGCCCGCCACGCGTGCGCCCAGCCATCGATCCCGACCAGCGGCAACTCTCCCTCGAGCAGCGGAGAATCCTCGTGGGCGAGCACGCGCACCGCCACACGCGATGTAGCCGTTTTCACCAGCCACGTCCATCCGTTGCCGACTTGCCCCAACGATGCCGTGCTGAGCGCCGCCAGACACGCCTCAGTCGAGCCGAAATCGCGGGTGATCATCTCCCCCAGCCGGCCCTGCGGCGATCGCGACGCCTCGGCGCCCGGCGCCAGCAGGTTCCACCACAACGCATGATTGGCGTGACTGCCCCCGTGCTCCCGAATGAGCGCGCGCACTGCAGTCGGCCATTTGCGGAGCCCCATGAGCAGTTCCCCCAACGTGTATTCCTGCAACGGGTGCTCGACCGCCAGCGCCGCATTCAGGCTCGCCACCGACGCCGCGTGCAACACGTCGTGGTGCCTCGCCAACAGCTTCGCATCGAGCGCCGGCTCCACCGCCTTGGGTGGATACCCGAGCGCCGGCAGCATAAACGGATACCGCTGTTCGTACACTGCCTCCGGACCGCCCGATAAACGACGCATCAGTAGCGCGCCAGATAACGTTCCAGCTCCCACGCGCTCACCTGCTGGTTGTACTCCCGCCATTCCGCGCGCTTGGCCGCCAGAAAATGCTGCGTGATATGCTCACCCAGCGCGGAAGTCAGCACGTCATCTTTCTCAAGCTCATCACACGCTTCGTTGAGGTCGTGCGGCAGGTCGTCTACACGCAACCGACGCCGCTCGCGGAACGACATCTCCCAGATATTGGTATTCACCGGTTCGCGCCAATCCGCTTCCGTGGCCAGTCCGTCGAGCCCGGCGGCGAGCATCACCGTCAGCGCGAGATACGGATTCGCGCTGGGGTCCGGCGTGCGCAATTCGATGCGCGTGCCCGATCCGCGACGCTCCGGTACGCGAATCATCGGCGACCGATTGCGCATGCTCCACGCCACATTCACCGGTGCCTCGAAGCCCGGCACCAGCCGCTTGTAGGAGTTGACCAGCGGATTGGTCACCGCGCACAACGCACGCGCGTGACGCAACAGGCCGCCGATGTAGTGTAGCGCCACTTTGCTCAGCCCCCATTCGCGTTGCGGGTCCCAGAACGCATTCTGCCCGTTCAGAAACAACGACTGGTGCGTGTGCATGCCGCTGCCGTTCTGCCCGAACACGGGCTTGGGCATGAACGACGCAATCAAGCCGAACTGCCGCGCCACTTGTTTCACGACAAACCGGAACGTGGCAATGTTGTCGGCGGTGCGCAGCGCATCGGCATACCGGAAATCGATCTCGTGCTGACCGTGTGCCACTTCATGATGTGCCGCTTCCACTTCGAAGCCCATCTGCTCGAGCGTATCCACGATAGCGCGGCGCGCGTCTTCCCCCAGATCCATCGGCGCCAGGTCGAAGTACCCGCCCACGTCGTGTGTATCGGTGGCCGGCCGGCCATCGGGGGTCGGCTTGAAGAGAAAAAACTCCGCCTCCATGCCCGCGTTCATCACGTAGCCCAGCGCGGCGGCCTTGGCGAGCTGCTGCTTCAACACGCCGCGCGGATCGCCCAGAAAGGGTGTGCCGTCGGGCATCGTGACATCGCAAATGATGCGAGCCACGCGTGATGACGGATCGCCCCATGGAAAGATCTGAAAGGTGCTCAGATCGGGGGCGAGGAGCATGTCCGACTCCTCCACCCGCACGAAGCCCTCGATACTCGATCCGTCAAACATGATGTCGCCATTCAGCGCCTTCCTGAATTGCGAACTCGGGATCTCGACGTTTTTGATGACCCCGAGAATGTCGGTGAACTGCAGCCGGAGAAATCGCACCTGCCGGTCTTCGGCCAGTTCGAGAATATCGGTGGCGGTCGCGCCAGCCAGCGACGCGGGAACGAGGGAGCGGCTCGGTGTGGGCACAACGTCAGGGAAAGGGAGGAGGACACAACCCATGTATTGTAGTATTCTTCACATCTCATGACTTCCTCAAATACTCCCGGGTTTTGCGCCGCCTGCGGCTCGGCCCTCTCTGCGGGCGCCCGTTTCTGCCACCGCTGTGGCACCCCGCTCGGTCAGGGTCTGCCCCTGACCCGGACTGCGGCCGCCCCCGGTGGCGCGGCCGCCATGCTCCCGTGGGGCGTGGCGTTTGTCGCCCTTCTGGCTCTCGTGGCCAACTTCGCCGGGAAGAACTTCGGGGCCGCCAAAGGCTCGGGCATCGACGGCTCCTCCAACTCGCTCCCCACGCAGGCGATCGACGGCCAGTCCGCTGGCGCGCCTCCAGGCGCGGCCGGCTCCCCGGCTGCTCCGCCCAATATCGCGAACCTGTCGCCCAGTGAGCGCGCCAACCGCCTCTACACGCGCATCATGGAATACGCCGAATTCGGGAAGGTCGATTCGGTGGCCTTCTTTGCCCCGATGGCCATGGCGTCCCACGAAATGCTTCAGGGGCCAACGATCGACGAACGGTACCATTTCGGGCGGATCGCCGAGGTGACCAACGTGCCGGTGATCGCAAAGGCCCAGGCCGACACGATCCTCCAACAGAGCCCAACCAACCTGCTGGGACTGCTGCTGGGAGCGCGTGCCGCGCGTATGACGAGCGATGTCGCCGCCGCCAAAGCGTTCGACCAGCGGTTGCTCAAAGCGGCCGAGTCGGAATTGGCCAGCCGCTTGCCCGACTATGAGGTACACCGCGCCGAAATCGATCGCGCCATGCAGGACGCCCGGCGCCCGAACTGACCGATCGGGCGCTCGCTTCGCCACAGGCCGAAACCTTCGCAAAACAGGTATGATGGCAAGTACCGACGCAGGATCCCCGGACGTCACCACCGGTACTGTCCCCTCTCCGGAGCGGGTGGCGGCCGTATTTACCCAGCTCGTCCTGGATCTCTCCAGCAGCGCGCTCACCACGCGCGCGCTGAACGAGCGGCTCGCCAACGCGGCGCGCGATCTGTTGGGGGCTGCGGGGACGAGCATCCTGGATATCATCGAGGGCGAGGCGTTTCGCGTGGCGGCTGCCACGGGGACCATGCTCCCGTTCGATGGGCAGCAGTTCTCGATCAAGCCGGCGCCTTCGCTGTTTCGGGAGGTCCTCGCGACGCACCGGTCGGCGTTCACAAATACCACGGCGACCGATCCGCGCATCGACCCGCGCTTCCATGGGCCGCTGGCGCTCCGCCAGCTCGCTGTCGCGCCGATTCTGCTGGACGGAGAAGTAGAAGGCCTTCTGGTGAGCATCAATTCGGCCCACGGCGACTTTACCGCGGTCGACCTGGAAATTCTTGAGCGTGTGGCGGCCTTCGGGGCACTCGTCCTGCGCAGCCAGCGGCTGGTGCATCTAGCGGAGGCGGCGGCCGCCGATGCGCGATCACGCGCCCATGACGCCGCCCGCGCCGCGCAGCGCAACGCGGTGCTCGTCCGGGCCGCGCGCACCTTCGCCGACGCCACCACCCGCGAGACGCTGTATCAAGGACTCGCCGGGCTCCTCACCGAAGACATGCAGGCCGTCGGCTTTGCCGTGTACGATGCGAATCCGCGGCTGCGTAACCTGCGCCTCGAGTACCAATGGGGCGCCGCCCGGTACGATGCGGGATGGATCGTGCGCACTGCCTGGGACGCACCACTGGGCCAGGTCATACTCACCGGCGAACCACGATTTATTGAAAATGTCGCCACAGATCCGAGTAGCGCCACGATCGCGCCAGTGCTTATGGAGGCCGACGTGCACGCCCTCGCTCTCATCCCCCTGGTGCTCGAGGAACACGTCCAAGGTGCGCTGGCCGTACGCTATCGCGCCGCGCGTTCCTTCGATGACGAGGAGCGACAGTTGTTGGGGGATCTGGCCACGCAGGTGGCGCTGGCCTTCCGCAACACGGTCCACCTGGGCGAACTGGAGCGCCGCGCGGAACGGCTCACCACCGTGGCGCGCGCCCAGCAGCAACTCACGCAGGTGACGAGCGAGGACAATCTGCCGCTGGCGATCGCTGAAGCGGTGCAGATGGTCATCCCGAGCGCCGTCTGCGAAATCCTCACGGCCACACGCGACAGTACCAAGCGCGTGTTGCGCATGCACGACGGCCAATTGGTCTCCGAGGAACTGATCCCCCCCGAAGACTCCCTCCTGGCCCGCGAAACCGCGCGCACTGGCATCTCCCGGCTGGCCGCCACCGTGGAAGACGGACCCAGTGGTCCGCGCGGGACCACCGAACTCTGCGCGGCGGTACGCTTCGGGCAACGGAGCGCCGGTGTGATCCGCCTCGTAGCCGCCAAGGGGGCCACGTTCGATCTGCAGGACCTCGACCTGCTCACCATCATTGCCCGACACGCCGGGACCGCCGCCGAAACGTCCCGCCTCTTCTCCCTCCAGGATTTCCAGCGGCAACGCGCCGAAGGCGCCGCTGAATTGGCGCGCGTGACACTCCTTGCGGCAAATCTCGCGCATGGGGCACAGGAGCTGCTGCACGTACTCGATCGCTTCGTGCCGTCTATCGGCAAGGCCATCGGCGTGGCACGGGCTCGGGACGGGATCATCGAATACGTTGCCACGAGTGGCACCCTCGACGTCCTGTTGGGCCACAAGCCGAGCGGCTCGTATGGGGTGACCGGGTTGTCACCGGAAGGGCGGCCGGTAGAGTTGGCCAGCCTGCGCGATATCACCCCCGCCGACATCAACCGCGACGTTCCCGACGAATGGGCCTTCCTCGTCCCGCTCGTCGCCCGCGAGCGCCCCCTCGGCGTGCTTCTGGTGTCGGCGCCGCGGTCGGCGCCGCTGCTCCGCCGCGATCGGGTCACGCTGGAGCGGCTGTCGTCGTCGCTTTCCCTCGCCCTCGATGCACTGTTGCTGGACGAGGAGGAGCGGCTGGCCCGAGAGCGTGAACACCTGCTGGCCACCGCGCTCACCACCATTGACCACCCGATCTTCATTCTCGACCGGGTCGGGGTACGCTACGCCAATCCGGCCGCCGCGCGTGAGTACGGCTGGACGCAGGTTGAGCTCATGGAGATGCAGTTCGAGCAGCTGGTGGCCCGCGAGGAGCCGCGCGCGGGCATGGAGGACGCCGCGGGCATGCGCGAACCGGGCGTGAGCCTGTCCCAGCATGTGCATCGCCGCCGTGACGAAAGCGAATTCCCTGCGGCCGTGACGCTCAGCCCACTCACCGGACACGACGGCGACCGGCTCGGGCAAGTGGTGAGCGTGCGCAATGTCAGTCAGGACCGGCGCCTTGAAGAGCAGCTTCGGCACACCGAGAAAATGGTGGCCCTCGGAGAGCTGGTGGCTGGGGTGGCTCATGAGATCAACAACCCACTCACCGGCATCTCCGCCTTCGCGCAGTTGTTGCTCGAGGAAACGCTGTCCGATGACCAGCGGGAATCCATCCAACTGATCAAGCAGGAAAGCGATCGGGCCAAGTCGGTGATCAAGGACTTGCTCATTTTCGCTCGGAAGGCGGAACGCAATGTGGGGCCGGTGGACATCAATGCGCTCATCGAGCAGACCGTCCGCCTCCGGGCCTATCCCCTGCGGACCGCCGATGTCCGCGTGGTGCTGGACCTCGCCCCTGCAGGGCCGCTCGTGACGGGCGATTCACAAAAGCTGCAGCAGGTCCTCTTGAACATCTTCGGCAACGCCGAGCATGCCATGGAGTCGCGCGTGGAGCGCCAGCTCGTCGTGCGGACCGCCCACGATGGCGACCGCGTCCTGATCAGCGCGACCGATACGGGCCGCGGCATGAGCCCCGATATTCGGCGGCGGATTTTTGAACCGTTCTTCACGACCAAGCCCGCCGGTGTCGGTACGGGGCTGGGCCTGAGTGTCAGCTATGGCATTATTCAGGCACATGGCGGTACGATCAGCGTGGAGTCTGAGCCCGATATCGGGTCGACGGTCACGATCGCGTTGCCGGCCCTCTTTCCAGCCTGACCGTCGCCTATGTCGCTGACCCCCGCACACGACCCGTTTGTCGCCATCGAAGCCGCCGGTGCCGCCACGGCACAGGACGCGATGCGCCGGATCTTGGTCGTCGACGACGAATCCACCATTCGGTTGGCGCTCAGTCGCTTCCTGCGCACGCGCGGCTTCGAAGTTGAGGCGGCCGATTCGGGCATTGCCGCCATGGAGCTGCTGTCGCGGGAGCGCTTTTCGCTCATGCTCTGCGATCTGCGGATGCCCGGCATGACTGGGCTCGAGGTGGTGCCCCGCGCGCTCTCCATCGATCACGATCTGGGCATCATCATGCTCACGGCCGTCAACGATGCGTCCAGTGCCACGGAGGCGCTCACCAGCGGCGCGTTCGACTATCTCACGAAGCCGGTCGAACTCCCCGATCTGCAGGCCGCCGTGGAGCGGGCCATGATGCGCCGCGTGCGGAACATCGAGCGGCGTGCCGTGGATCGACTCATTCGCGAAGAGGTGGCGCTCCGCACCGTGCAGCTGGAGCGCGAGAAGGGCGCCCTGCGCGCAATGACCGTCTGTGTGGCCGAGACGTTGATCAACGCCATGGAAGCGAAAGATGTCTACCTGCGCGGGCACTCCCACCGCGTGGCGGAACTGGGGGCCGCCATCGCCGGCGAGTTGGCACTCGGCGACCACATGGTGGAGCTGGTGCATACGGCGGGTCGCTTGCACGACGTGGGCAAGATCGGCATCCGCGAGGAGGTCCTGAACAAGGCGGGCCCACTGACCTTGGAGGAGTTCTCGCACGTCAAGGATCACGTGCGCATCGGGCTCGAGATCCTGTCTCCGCTGCAACACCTGGGCGAAGCCTTGGATTTCATTCGCGATCACCATGAGCATTGGGACGGCGGGGGCTACCCCAACGGCCGCGCCGGCGCAGACATCACCATCGGCGGTCGGATTCTCACGGCGGCGGACGCCTTCGACGCCCTGACCTCCAAGCGCGCCTATCGCGAACCGATGACGGCGACCGTCACCTTGGACTACCTGCGCACGCAGACCGAACGACTCCTGGAACCGCAAATTTTCGACGCGCTGCAGCTGGTTATCCGTCGCGGCATCGTGCCCGGTCTCCCGCGGATGCACTGACGGTTCACGCACGCCGTACATCGGATCGTTGCGCAACGCTTGACTCTCGCGCCGCGCCCATGTACTAGCTCACGTATGAAAGCGTGACACGCCATGGGATATGGAACACGCCAGCAGGTACGAACTTTTCCGAGGAGAGGAGGCGGTCATGCCGCGTGGCGACGAGATGTCTGACAAGCGCTATCTGATTGACGACGACCCGGATGATCAGGGGGGCTACGGCGGCTCGTCCTACGACGAAGACGACGAAGACGACGGGTACGGCATTCGGTCCGAATCCGGCGACTCCCTGTGGGATAGCGCCGACGACGACGAGGATGACGAAGACGAGGACGATGATGGGGGCGACGACGAGGACGAAGGCGGCGAGGAGGAGGACGACGAGGATGATCTCTTCGGCCGCCCGGTCGTGCGTCGTGGTCCCGGCCGTCCACCAAAGAACCCCGGTGCCCCGCGCCCGATTCTCAAAGCGAAGTCGCTCAATCCGGTGTCTCCCGTTGAATCGGCCGACGACACGGACGACTCCGACGGCGCAGACGAGTCGGGAGAGTCGGACGTCGATGAGTTCGCGGATTTTGACGCGGATGATCTGTCGGATGCTCCCCCCAAGGCCGTGAAGGCGCCGAAAGCCGCGAAAGCCGCCAAGGCACCCAAGGCCTCGGAAGCGCCGAAGACGCCCGCGACACCAAAGGCAGCCACCCCGAAGGCGGTCACCCCGAAGGCAGCCCCCCCAAAGGCGGCAACTACCAAGGCGGCTCCCGTAAAGAAGGCGCCCGCCACCAAGGCGCCGGTCAAAAAGGCCGCGCCCGCAAAGAAGGCACCAGCGAAGAAGGCGCCGGCCAAAAAGGCGGCACCCGTCAGCAGGGCGCCCGCAAAGAAGGCCGCACCCGCGAAGAAAGCACCAGCCAAGAAGGCGTCGGCCAAAAAGGCGCCGGTGAAAAAAGCTCCGGTGAAGAAGGCCGCGCCGGCGAAAGTGGTGAAGAAAACCGGGAAGACGGTGCTCAAGAAGGGTGCGAAGCGCCGGTGACCGCTCCTGACGAGCAGCCGCCGTTAGCCAGGCGGCTGCTCGACGCACTGCCCCTGACGGTATGGTCGGTGGATCTGGATGGTCGCATTACTGCCGCCAATGCGTCGTGGTCGCGCTTTGCGGCCAACAACGGCGCACCCGGCATCGCTGCAGAAGATGCGGTGCTGGGCTGTTCCGTGTTCGACAGTGTCGCCGACGAGGCATCGCGCGTGCAGATCGAACGCGCCATGGCGCTCCTCCGTGAGCGACGGGTGCCCGTGGTTCGCTGGGAATTCCCCTGTAGTTCGCCGACTGAAGAACGCGTCTTCCTCATGCAGGTCACCGCCATCGACGATGGCGACGTCGTCTCGGGGTTCGTTTTTTCCACCGTCGATATCACCCCGAGCCATCGCTCGCGTGAAGCGCTCATCAACACTGGTATCGCGCTGGCCGAGGTGATTGCCCTCGATCGGGTGTACGAGGAGGTCGCGCACCAACTGCAGCGTGCCGTGCCCTCTACGGGATTCGTCATCGCGCTTGCCGATGATGACACGGCCGATTTTAAAGTCGCGCACCGGCAGGGGTATGACGACACCTCGTCGGCGGATCTGGAACACCGACTGCTCCGCACCTGGCTCGACGCCCTCGCCAGCGGCCACGTGGTCCGTCAGGCCACCCGTGCCGGCCTCGAGATCTCCGCCCCCCTCATCAGCGCCGAAGGCGTCCTCGGCGCGATCACGCTCTATGCCGAGCCGATCGAGTCAGAGCAGGCGCTCGAAGAAGCGGAGCGGGTTTTGGCCGTGATCGCCGCCCAGACGGCAGTGGCCATCGAGCGCGCGTGGCTCGTGCGCCGCGTGGAGCAGAAACGGCGCTTGGAGGCTATCGGTGAGGTCGCTGCCGGCGTGGCCCATGAACTGCGCAACCCGCTGTTCGGCATTTCCTCCGCCGCGCAGCTCCTCAACTTCCGCTTCCGCGACGATCCGGTCGTCGACAAAAACGTGGGCCGCATTCTTCGCGAGGTGGACCGACTCAACAAGATGGTCACCTCGCTGCTGGAGTTCGGACGTCCCAATGCCGCGCATCTCGTGCCCGGCGACCCGGAAACGGTCTGGGACGATATCCTGGAGGGCGAACGCGCCCGCTTGGAAGCCCGAGGCCTGCGGCTGCGCCGGGTGCGCCTGACGCCGCCCATGCGCTGCCTCATCGACACGGAACAGCTGGGCCAAGTGTGCCGCAATATCCTCGTCAATGCCTGTGACGCCGCGCCGGACGGCTCAGAGCTGATCCTCATGGCGCAGGTGTCGCCCTCGGGAGGCTGGCGCTGCCGTCTGACCAACGGCGGGCCGGCCATTCCGCCCGACGTACTTCCCCACGTGTTCGAGTTCTTTTACTCCACCAAGGCTGGCGGTACGGGCATCGGCCTCGCGCTCTGTCAGCGGATCATGGACGAGCATAGTGGCAGCATCGCCATCGACAGTATCCCGGAAATCGGCACCACGGTCACGCTCACGCTGCCGACCACGGCCGCCACGTGACGCTCTCGCTGCTCGTCATCGACGACGACGAAAGCATCTGCGGCACGCTGGTCGAATTCTTTGAAACGTTCGGCTACACAGCACGCGGCGCCGCCACCGCGACGGAAGGACGCCGCCTCGCCAGCGAGCACGCGCCCGACGTGGTGCTCCTCGATCTTCGTCTACCCGATGCCGACGGCCTCCGCACCCTCGACGCCCTGCGCGCCGACGACCCGGATCTCGCCGTCATCGTCCTCACGGGATTCGCTGACGTCCGCACGGCGGTGCAGGCGATGCATCGTGGGGCCGCCGATCTGCTCGAAAAGCCGGTCGATCTGGAAACGCTCGCCGCCGCCGTCACGCGAGCCGCCGAGCGTGGTCGCCTTAGACAGGAAGTGGCGGTGCTCCGGGCCCATGCGCGCGCTGACAGTCCGGCGGTTGATGCCATTGCGCCCACGTTCGCCGATCTGATCGATCTTGCCGCCCAGAACGCCGAGGCCCCCGTGCTCCTCCAAGGCGAAACCGGCACGGGTAAAGGCTACGTCGCGCGACAGATCCACGATCGTTCGCCACGGAACGCTGCGCCGTTCGTGGAAATCAATTGCGCCTCGCTGTCCAGCACCTTTTTTGAAAGTGAACTGTTCGGTCACGAACGAGGCGCCTTTACCGACGCGCGCCAAGCCAAGCGCGGCTTGCTCGAGGTGGCGGGCGACGGAACCATTTTCCTCGATGAGATCGCCGAACTCAGCCCCGATGTGCAGCCCCGCCTCCTCAAAGTTCTCGAGGAACGCTCCTTCCGACGGCTCGGCGGCACCACGTCGCTGCGCTCGAACGCCCGCGTCATCGTCGCCACCCACCAGTCACTCGCCGACGAGGTCGCCGAGCGCCGCTTTCGCGCCGATCTTTATTATCGACTGCAGGTGCTCACCCTCACCCTGCCGCCGCTCCGAACCCGCGCTCGCGACATCCTGCCGATGGCCATCGGGCTTCTCCCCAAGGGCGCGACGATCAGCCCGGACGCGGAAGCCGCCCTCCTCGCCTACCCGTGGCCCGGCAATATTCGCGAACTCAAAAACACCGTCTGGCGGGCTAGCATTCTGGCCAAAGGCGGGCGGATCGACCCGGTCCACCTCGGTCTCCCGGCAGACACCGCGCGCTTCGATCGCGGCACGGGCGCCGACCCCGCCGCCCCTCGCTCGCTGGCCGAGGTGGAGCGCGAGGCCATCCGCATCGCGCTCGCAGCGAGCGGCGCGAATCGCACCCATACCGCGCGCCTTCTCGGCATCGCCCGCTCCACCCTCCTCGAAAAGCTCAAACGCTATCACCTCGAGTAAATTCGAGCGTCTTAAAGTCGGACACTTTGTGCGAGATGACCGCTTTTCAGACAGTCTACGCCGTCAGATTTGTGAGGATGAGCGGTGACAACATTATATTCGACTATCACTTACTGGTTTGCTACTATCGTGGCTCGTTTCTCGCAAGAGAGTGTGAGATGACCAACAGCGTTGAAGCACTGACCGGCCCCAAGACCGTCCTCATCGTTGAAGACGAGCAATCCATCCGTGACATCCTCGTTGAGTTGTTCGATGTTGACGGCAACGCCGTGACCTCTGCCGAACTTCTCCCGGAGGCGCTGGAGCGCCTGCGCACGCAGAAGTTCGACCTTATCGTCACTGATCTTCGGCTTGGCGGTAAGCGCGACGGCGGTCTGCAGGTGATGGCGATGTCCGGGATGCTCTCCCCTGATGCGATGGTGCTTGTGCTCACCGCCTATGCCGATGACTCCAATCGCCAAGCGTCCTTCCGCCTCGGCGCGGTGCAGTTCCTGGAAAAGCCCGTGGACTTGGCCACCATCGCGCAGCACGCGTCGACGATAGGCGTGAAGACGGCGTTTGCCACCTCTGATCGCGGCTGATCGCCCCAAGCCCGATCGGGCAGATCGAGTAAGCGACTGACCGCCCCTCGCCGCTCGGCTTCTTTCGACCCTATATTGAGGGTCTCATGGCCGAGTCTCCTGTACCGCTGCTGCGGGCGCATTCGCGCCATGCGCCGTTCAATGCCCGTGGTCTCGCTGCGCACGCGGCGTCGCTCGTAGACGCGGCGGGCATGAAGCCGACCAATGCGTCGGCGCGCGCCACGCCGAGTGCCCGCGCTGTCCGTTTCTACGTAGCCAACGGCCTGCTCGATCGGCCGGAGGGCGCCGGTACGGCGGCCACCTATGGCTACCGGCATCTGTTGCAGCTGCTGGCGATCAAGATCCGGCAGCGCGAGGGTCAGACGCTCGACGCAATCAAGGCGGAGATGCAGCAGGTCACCGGCGATGCGCTCGAGCGTCGCGTGGCGGCCTCACTCGCCCCCGCACTGGCGCTGGCGATCGATCCGGCGCCCTCTCGTGGCGGCAGCGGCGTTGCCTCGTGGCGGCGGGTTTCCATTGCCGACGGCGTTGAGCTGCATGTCCGGGACGACTCCCCCGCGTCACGCGACGACCTCCTTGTGGCCTTGCGGGACACGGTACGCAACGCACTAGGCCGGAACGCCTTCGGGAGTTAGTCAGCAGGCGCTCGGACACACCGTTCGGCATTAGACTTCAGGCAGCACGCCGCAACCGCGCGTGATGCTTCCTGACGCTGATTCAATTCCTCGTGTGTCCGCGAATTTCCCGGGTGTGCTGCTGATGCCGTATCGTGTTCTTGTCACTGACGAAGTCGATCCAGAAGGACTTGCGCTCCTCGCTGCCGAGCCGGAATTGCAGGTGGACGAGTTGCCTACGCTACCTAAAGACGAGCTCCTGCGGCGTATCCCCGACTACGATGCCATCGTTGGACGGAGCGCCACGCGAATCACGGCGGAACTTCTGCACGCCGCCAAGCGCCTGCGCGTGGTGGGTCGGGCTGGCGTGGGCGTGGACAACATCGCACTCGATGTCGCCACGTCTCTGGGCATCGCGGTCATCAATGCGCCGGCGGGCAACACGGTGGCGGTGGCGGAGCTGTTCTTCGGCACCGTCATTGGTCTGCTGCGACAGTTACCGAAGGCTTCGCAGACCATGGCCGCCGGTAACTGGGACCGTGCGCAGTTCATGGGCCGCGAGCTCAAAGGCAAGACGCTGGGCATTGTCGGACTTGGTCGCATCGGCGGCGAAGTCGCCACACGCGCCCACGCTTTCGGCATGACCGTGATGGCCTACGACCCGTACATTGCCGACGAGCGGTTCACTGCACTGCGGGTGCGACGGGCGCCGTCGCTGGAGGCGCTGCTGCACGAAACGAACGTGCTCACGGTGCACGTGCCACTCACCGACGAAACACGCGGCATGATCGGCAAGCGCGAACTCGGCAAACTGCCCTCACGCTCCGTGGTGGTGAACATGGCCCGCGGCGGGATCATCGAGGAAGCCGCGCTGCTGGCCGCCCTCGACGGCGATCAGCTGCGCGGCGCCGTACTCGATGTGTTCACCAGTGAGCCGCTCGCGGCCGATCATCCGTTCCGGAAGGCCACGAATCTGGTGCTCACGCCTCATCTGGGCGCCAACACGGTGGAGGCACAACGCAACGTGTCGCGCGACGTCTGTCTTGCCGTGCGTGACGCCCTGCTGCACAACGATTTATCGCGGTCCATCAACGTGGCCGCCGGCTCCGGCGAGTGGAGTGATCTGCACGCCGCAATGATGGTGGCGCGTCGTGCGGCCGCAGTCGCGCGGGCTGTGCTGGCCGATCAAGGCATGCGCGCCGTGCGCCGGCTCTCGCTGCGCATCAGCCCGGATCTCGCACACGGTGCGGGACCGCTCCTCGCCGCAGCGGCTGCGGGCCTTTTGGAAGGCGTGATTGAAACGGACCGTCTCAACCTGATCAATGCGCGCAGTCTGGCGGAAGCGCGTGGCATCGAGCTATCGGTGGGCGAGTCCACCGAGCTGGGACATTCTCGCGCAGTAGAAGTCGCATTGGCCGGTGGCATGCAACAGTTGGCCGTGGCGGGCGCCGCGCCCGAAGGGAGTACGGCGCGTCTCACGCGTATCGGCTCGTTTCATGTGGACGTCAACCCGAAACAGACGCTGCTCATTCTCACCAACCA
Organism: Gemmatimonadales bacterium; assembly: GCA_038212625.1. Lineage (GTDB taxonomy): Bacteria > Gemmatimonadota > Gemmatimonadetes > Gemmatimonadales > Gemmatimonadaceae > Gemmatimonas. The sequence goes on from JBBQUH010000013.1 coordinate 35,374, forward strand.
TGATGTCCCGGGCGTCATTGGCCGCGTGGGAACGTTGCTCGGCGAGCAGCTGGTGAACATCGCCGAATACCATCAAGCCCGCCTCGCGCAGGGTGGTGACGCCCTCGCGGCGATCTCGGTGGACGGATCGGTCAGCGAAGAGACCCGCCGCGCCTTACTCGAGTTACCGGATATCGTGACGGCCAGCATCGTGCACTTCCGCGCCGAGTGATGACACGATGATGCACACAGCCGTCGCCATCACGCACGACCTCGACGTGCGTCACGCCTACGCGCGCGACGCCTCGGGGCTCGAAATGATCCCCGAGGGTGTCGTCCGCCCCTCGAGCATCGAGGAAGTAACGGAGCTGTTGCGTGAAGCCAGCGCCACGGGCACCGCCGTCACACCGGCCGGCGCGCAGTCGAGTACCACTGGGGCATCGATCACCGACCGCGGTGTATTGCTGTCGCTGCGCGGCATGGCGCACATCGGAGCGGTCGATCGCGACACGCGCAGCATTCGGGTGCAGGCCGGCGCCATTGTGGCCGATGTGCGGCGCGCCGCCGAAGCCGCGGGACTGCTTTTTGCTCCCGATCCCACCAGCGAAGAAGAATCCACCATCGGCGGTGCGATCGCGTGCAATGCGTCGGGCGCGCGCTCCCTGCGTTACGGCGCAACCGGACGGCATGTGCGGGCGCTCACCGTCTTGCTCGTGACCGGTGAGCGACTGGAATTGCGGCGTCCCGCGTTGGAGAAGAACACCGTGGGCTACCCGATCGCGCACGATCCGGTCGAATGGTTCGTGGGCAGCGAAGGGACACTCGGCGTGGTGGTCGAAGCGGAGCTGGCGCTGCTCCCGCTGCCGGAGCAAGTACTCGGATTGGCCGTGCCATTTGTGCGCGAGGCCGATGCGCTGGCTTTCGTGGTATCGGCGCGTCAATCGGGGGTGGTGTATCCGCGCTGCCTGGAGTTCTTCGATCAAGGGGCGCTCGACATTGCGCGTATCGCCGAAGGCACCGCCAATTGGGCCAGTAGTGCCACCGCCATGGTGTACGTGGAAGAAACCGGCGCCGACGAATCGCGCGCCAGCGACGAACTGCCGCTCGAAGCGTGGCTGGCGCTCGCCGAAGCCCATCGGGCGCTCGACAGCGACATCCGCGTGTACGACTCACCCTCTTCGCTGCGCGACGCCCGCCGGATGCGCCATGCCGTACCCGCCACCATGAACGAGCGGGGGGGTGCGTGCCGTCCGCAGGGCGGGCGCAAGGTGAGCACCGATTGGGCCGTGCCGTATCCCAAGCTGCTCGACGCGCTCTCCATGGCCCGACGCTTCGCCGATGACGCCGGGATCCCGCGCGGTATTGCCTACGGACACGCCGGCAACGGACATCCGCACCAAAACTTTATTGCGCATGATGCCGCCGAGTTGCACCGGATCGAGCAGGTGGTGCAGGCCACGCTGCGCGAGGTGATCGGCATGGGCGGTACCGTCGCGGCTGAGCACGGAATCGGCAAGATCAAACGTCGCTGGTTACCCATGCAGACCAGTGACGCCCAACTCCGGGTCATGCGCGCGATCAAGCACGAGTTTGATCCCCATGGTCTGCTCGCTCCGGGAAACGTGCTGTGACCACTCGTGCGCCTCTCGCGGTCTCCACCCCGCGCTTCAAAACGGTCATTTTCGATGTCGACTCCACGCTAGCGGCGATCGAAGGCATCGATTGGCTGGCCGCGCAACGCGACGAGCAGATCGCGCACACGTGCGCCGCGCTCACCGCGCAAGCCATGGCGGGCGAGATCCCGCTTGAAGCAGTGTACGCCCGCCGCCTCGCCACCATCCGGCCGACGGCCGCAGAGCTGATCGGGCTCGCCGTCGCCTACCGCGCAGCGATCGAGCCGGGCGCTGCCGACCTCATCGCCGCGTTGCGTGCGGCCCACTGCCAGGTGCACCTGCTGAGTGGCGGCCTCCGCTCAGCCATTGTTCCGCTGGCGCTGCAGTTAGGCGTCTCCACTGATCACGTGCATGCGGTGTCGGTCACCACCGATACCGACGGCACCCTCAGTCTGCTCGATGGCGACCAACCCCTGGCCACCCAGCAGGGCAAGCCGGCGGTGGTGCATAAGCTCGCACTGCGTGGCCCCATTGCGATGATCGGCGATGGCTCCACCGATGCCGCCGTGCGCGGTGTGGTGCACACCTTTATTGCCTACACCGGGGTGACGCGCCGCGAGCAGGTGGTCGCCGTGGCCGATGCGGAAGCCGACAGCTTCCGTGCGCTGCACACGCTGCTCTTCGAGCAAGCCGACCCCTCATGACGGACTTCGGCACCTTTTTTCTGCCGGGCCCCACCGAGGTGCGCCGCGAAGTGCTCGAGGCGATGCTGCAGCCGATGCTCCCGCACCGCGGCGCCGTGTTCGAGGCTCTGTTCGCGCGCATCCAGGAGAGCCTGCGGCCCGTATTCCGGACCACGCGCCCGGTCTACGTCTCAAGCTCGTCGGCCACCGGCCTCATGGAAGCCGCCATCCGCTGCGCACGACCGGGGCCGATTCTCGCCATGGTCAACGGCGCCTTCAGCGAACGGTTTGCCAACATCGCCCAGAGCTGCGGGCGGGACACCGTGGTTGTTGGCGGCGACTGGCACCGTCCGGTTCCACTCGATGTAGTGGAGGCCGCGCTGACCGCGCGACAGTTCGCGGCGGTCACGGTGGTGCATTCCGAAACGTCCACCGGCACGCTCACATCGCTGCCTGAACTCGCGCAACTTGTGCACGCCCACGACGCGGCACTCTTGGTAGACTCCGTCACCGGACTCGCCGGCGTCCCGGTGGAGACCGACGCCTGGGAGCTCGACTTCGTGCTCACCGGCTCACAGAAAGCCCTCGCACTCCCCCCCGGACTGGCATTCGGCGTGGCGTCGGAACGCTTCATCCGCGAGGCCACCCAAGCCCACGCGCGGGGGTTGTATTTCGACCTGGTCGAGTTCGAGCAGTACATCCACAAAAACCAGACGCCGAACACACCCGCGCTGTCGCTGCTCTACGCCGCCGAGGTGCAAGGCGCCCATATCGCGCGGGAAACGATCGAGGGCCGTTGGGCGCGACACGCGACCATGGCCGCCACGACCCACGCGTGGGTGCACGCGCTGCGCGAGTCCACCGGGCAGCCGTTCTGCATTTACGCGCCCGAGGGCTCCCGATCGACGACCGTTACGGCGGTGGCGTTGCCGCCGTCGCTCAAGGGCGACGATATCGTGAAAGCGGTGGCCGCGCGCGGGTTCGTGATTGGTGGCGGCTACGGCAAGCTCAAGCCGACCACCTTTCGCATCGGGCACATGGGCGACCACACCGTACACGGGGTCTCCCGCTGTCTCGCGGCCACCGCCGCCGCCATTCACGCATTACTGCAGTCGTAGCTGGCGCATTCGGTCCATCCGGCCCACCTTTCACTCCCGATGACACTCGCAGCTCGCCGCCGCACCGCGGTACGCGGGGTTGTCCTCGATCGCGCCCTCGAGGAACTCCCGCTCTTTCGTCTGAGTGATTCGGCAGACGATACGCCCGTTACGTTCTCCACGGAGAATGGCGGGCGCTGGCGCGTCATCCCCGCCCCCGGCGACAGGCTCCCCGGTACGTTCGATCAGGACGTCTACGTGGAGCTACTGCACCGATACAACGAAGTCGGCTCGCCGGCCGACGGCGCAATCTCGTTTACTCTGCATGCCTTCCTCCGCTCCATGGGCCGCCGAGCCGACGGTCGGACCTACGAGCAGCTGCGTGGCGCGCTCTCCCGTCTGGAGCGCACCACGCTGGAATCGGTTGGGGCGTACTGGTCGGCCAACACGGGCATGGACGATATCAGCTTCACCGTCCTCAGCACCGTCTCCGTGCAACGGCGCCGCGTCGCCGACCGGGAACAACTCCATCTCTTCGGCAACCTGTCGGCCGGTGAGCCGGGCGACGCGCGCGTGCTCTTGTCGTCCACCATGCGCGCCAACCTGGCCGCGCGCCACACCATCACGCTCTCCGCCAGCCGCTACCACGCCCTGTCCTCGCCGGTGGCGCGTCGCCTCTACCGCATGCTCGAGGTGGCCCGCGCCGACGGCCGCCTCTCTTGGCGCATCTCGCTCGAGCGACTGGCCGAGCAGCTCCCGCTGACCCAGCGTTACCCGTCGCACCTCCAGCGCGTCTTGCAGCCTGCCCACGAGATGCTCCTCAGCGCCGGGCTGGTACGGGACATCGCCATTCGGCAGCATGATCGCGTCTGGCACGTAGACTATGTGCTGGGGCCACGACCGCGGGAAGAAACCTGACCGGGAATGTCACCCGCCGGGGGAACCGTCGGTGCTCCGCCGCGTACGTTATAGAGCTAGCTTTCTGCTCCCTCCTTCGTGAGCCGCCGCATGACCCGTAATCGCAAGGCCGCCCTCGCGGGCCTCCTGCTCCTCCCCGTCCTCGCCGGCGGCTTCGCTCTCCAAGCGCGCCCAACGCGTGGAGGCGCCCAGTTACTCGACCAGGTGCTGACCTTCGTCGCGCTGCGCTACGTCGACACCGTCGACGCGCAGTCACTGTACGAAAAGGCCGCCCGCGGCTTGGTCAAGGAGCTCAACGACCCCTACACCGAACTCTTCACGCCCAAGCAGCTGGAGGAGTTCTCGCGCAACACCAACGGTCGCTACGCCGGCATCGGCATGGAGATCTCCAAGATCGGAGACTACGTGACCGTGAACAAAGTCTTTCCCAACTCCCCGGCCGAAGGCGGCGGGGTGGAGGAAGGCGACAAGATCATGATCATCGACACCTCCAACGCACGGGGCTTCAACACGCAGCAAGTGCAGAACAAGCTGCTCGGCCCGGTGGGCTCGCCCGTCACGGTCACCTTTGGACGTATCGGGGTGCCTCAGCCGTTGAAGATCAGCTTCACGCGGGCCGAAATTAAGGCGCCGGCGGTTCGGTACAGCATGATGCTCGACGATCGGACCGGCTACGTGCCGGTGGAGCGTTTCTCCGAGCAGACCACCGAAGACGTCGCCGCCGCAGTCATGGCGCTGCAGAAGCGAGGGGCGAAGAGCATCGTCATCGATCTGCGCGGAAATCCGGGCGGCATCCTCGACGAGGCCTTCTCGATGTCCAATCTGTTCCTGCCCAAGGGTCAGGAACTGCTCTCCGTGCGCGGACGTGGCGACTTCCAGAAGTTCGTGTCGCAGCAGGATCCCCTCGCACCAGAAATCCCGCTGGTGGTGCTGGTGGACGGTGGCTCCGCCTCCGCCTCGGAGATCGTGGCCGGCGCGCTGCAGGACTACGACCGCGCGCTGGTGCTCGGCACCACGTCGTTCGGCAAGGGACTCGTGCAGTCGGTCTATAATCTCGATGGGGGCTACGCCCTCAAGATCACCACCGGCAAGTGGTTTACGCCGTCGGGACGCTCCATCCAGAAGGATCGGAAGATGAACGCCGAGGGCCAGTTCGTGGAGGTCGTCACCGACTCGGTCGAAACGGAGGCCATGCGGAAGGCGCGCCCGACCTTCAAGTCGGCCAGCGGCCGCACGCTCTATGGCGGTGGGGCCATCACGCCGGATATTACGGTCGCGCCGGACACCCTGTCGAAGGCCGAGCAGACCTTCCGTCGGGCCATCGCGCCGCACGGCCAGAAGTACCTTGCCCTCGTCTCCGCCATCGCCGAACAGCAGAAGGGTAAGGTGCGCCCGGACTTCGTGGTGAATCCGGCGTGGCGTGACGAGCTGTATCAGCGGCTCGTGGCCGACACCGTGACGATCGACAAAGTCATCTGGGATGGGGGCGCCGCAGACATCGATCGCGCCATCGAGGATCGCGTGGCCAAGCTGGCCTTTGGTGACACCTTGGTGCGTCGCCGCAGCCTGAAGGATGACAACCAGCTCCGCGCCGCGATGGATTTGCTTAACAAGGCCGGGTCGCAGCAGGACGTGTTCACTGCAGCCGCTGCGGCCGGCACTTCGCTGTCCAAGCCGGGCGTGGCTCGCCGGAGCGGCAACAACTAGGCTCTTCCCGGACCGATATACGTAAAGCTTCGGATTGTCTCATGGGCTGGACCGTTCTACGGTTCAGCCCATGGTCTTTTCTTTCAACGTTCGCGCGCGCGCTGGGGTCTCCGCTCGCGCCGCTGCTATAACCGTCGCGGTCGCAGCCTCCGCACTCGGCGCCGCCTGTAGCTCCTCCTCGCGCCAGGAGCCAGCCGCCCAGCTGCGCAACCCGCCGGTGCGCGTCGCCATGCCCGCTGACAGCGGCGAAACGCACTTGGCCGGCCTGCAGCAGCTGACCAACGGCGGGGAGAACGCTGAAGCGTATTTCAGCGCCGATGGGCAGTGGATCACCTTCCAGTCGACCCGCGACGGCCGCACGTGCGATCAGCAGTACGTGATGCGTCGTGATGGCAGCGAGCTGACCAAGGTGTCGGTGGGCGGCAAGACCACCTGCGGCTGGTTCCTGCCGGGCGGCAAGGAGCTGTTCTTCGCGTCGACGCACGCGGCCGATAGCGTCTGCCCCGTCAAGCCGGACCCGTCGCAGGGCTACGTGTGGGGCATCGACCCCTTCGACATCTACACCGTGGGCCGTGACGGCAAAAACCTCAAGCGCCTCACCAATTACGGCGTGTACACCGCCGAGGGTGTGCTGTCGCCGGATGGCAAGACCATCGTCTTTACGTCACTCAAGGACGGAGATCTCGACATCTACACCATGAATGTCGACGGCTCCAACGTGAAGCGCCTGACCACCACGCCCGGGTATGACGGCGGCCCGTGGTGGTCGCCCGACGGCAAGAGAATTGTGTATCGCGCGTGGCATCCCACCGACCCCGCCGAGTTGCAGGCGTACCGCGACCTGCTCGGCAAGCGCATGATTCGCCCCAACCGGATGGAGCTGTTTGTGATGAACGCCGACGGCAGCGACAACCGGCAGATCACCACACTCGGCGGCGCCAACTTCGGTCCGTCGTGGACCCCCGATGGGCAGGCAATCATCTTCTCGTCGAATCACAAGAATCCGCGCAGCCGCAACTTCGACCTGTACACCGTTGGCCTCGACGGCAAGAACCTGCAGCAGATCACGTTCAATCCTGAGTTCGATGGGTTCCCCATGTTCAGCCCTGATGGGACGCAGTTGATCTTTGCGTCGAATCGTGGCGGCGCGAAGCAAGGGGAAACCAATCTCTTTATCGCGAACTGGAAGAAGTAGTGGCGGCAGGTTTTCAGATCGTGGGCGCGTCGGTGGCCGCGCCACGCGGCTGGTTCGGCGTACTGGCGGCGTGGAGCCCCAGCTCCCGCATGAGACCGGCCGCCACGCGCTGCTCGTCGGGCGTGATGCCCGCCATCGCCCGCGTGAGGGCGGCGGCATGCGCCGGGAAGATCGCCACCACCAGCTCGCGTCCTCTGTCGGTTAAGGCCGCGTAACGGGCGCGCCGGTCTTGGGCACAGGTGCGGCGCTCGACGAGCCCCTTGGCGGCCAGGCGGTCAACCAAAAAGGTGATTCCGCCGCTCGATACCAGAATGCGGCGCTGCACCTCCCCGAGCAGCATCTGCCCACGGTGATACAACGCCTCGAGAATGCCGAACTCGGCCAGCGTCAGGCCATAGCGCGCCACGTCCTCGGCCGCGTGGCGGGCAATTGCCGCGTGGGCGCGAGACAGGATCACCCACAGCCGCAATGCAGCTTCCGACGACGCATCGAGCTCGGGAGTGTGCGCGTCGGCGGCGCCGGTCGCTGGACGTGTGATGGGGGTCATTCGGTACAAGGCTCTCCGTGAAACCCGCGTGGCGCAAGGGTGGGTCCGGTTCAGGGATCCGTTTGTGGGATCCTCTCTTCCCTACACGCGTGGGCTCCACGAGTTTACCGGATGTCCCGATTCGATCTCCGCTCCGCCGCCGTGGGCGCCCGCGTCCAGCATGAATTCCTCGTGCGTGACCGCGCCGACAAGACCGCCAAGACCGGCGCACCCTTCGCGGTGCTCACGCTGGCCAACAGCAGTGGCAGTATCGACACCGCCCCGATCTGGTCGGAGCAGCTTTCGTGGTGCGAAGGCGCCGAGAAGGGGAAGGTGGTGCAGGTCATCGGCGACATCGATCAATTCGGGAGCGACGGCAACAAGCGTCGGCAGCTCCGACTCACGGCGCCGCTCCGCGTGCTGCCGCCGGACCAGTTCAACCCGGCCGACTTCCTGCCCCAGATCGACCTCGACACCGAACGCCTCTGGGACGCCTTCGATAAGCTCCGCACCGGCATCAGCTCCCCCATGGTGCGCGCAGCCGTGGACCTCTTCTTCGCGGACGACGCCTTCCGGGTGCAGTTCGAACGCACGCCAGGCTCCGTCAACGGCCACCACGCGCAGGTAGGCGGCCTGCTGCTACATGTCTTTGAGGTCACCAAGATTGCCAAGACGATCGCCACCACAGTGCGGAAGGCCAACGCCGATCTGGCCGTGGCGGGCGCGATGCTCCATGACATCGGCAAGGTGGAGGCCTACAGCACCTCCGCTGAAGGCTTCGCGCATACGTCCACCGGGATCCTGCTGGGCCACGTGACACTCGGCGCGCTGATGTTCGACCGAAAGCTCATCGCCTCCGGGCTGGCACTCACCACGGCGCAGCGCGATGAGCTGCTGCATTTCATTTTGTCGCACCACGGATCCCTCGAGTTCGGCAGCCCGGTGCAACCGATGACCGTAGAAGCCGAGATCGTCCACTGGGCCGACGAAGCCTCGGCGAAGGCCACCGATATGGTGGACGAGTTCGGCGATCCGGATCTCTTCCCGCCAGGGTCCGACGCCGAGCTTTCGGCCAAACGTTCGTGGCGCCTGGGTCGCCGTTTATGGCGCCGACCGAACCCGTGGGACTGAACCGCGAGTCCTAACGACGATTTTTCTCCGTTACAGTTTCATAGGAGAAAAACCGTCTTTACATCTTTTGGCGGTTACGTTAAGCTTGACGGGTTTTTTCGGAAAACGGTGTTGTGTGTACCCTGGATGTTTTATCTTTAAGGGTCAGCCGAGCGATCAAGATCGGCTCCAACAACGCGAGGAGGCGTGATGCGCAAGCCACGACCGAACACCTACAACCCAGCGCAGGCGCTGCATCTGATTGCAGCCGATCGCACTGGGGTCCCGCTCAGCTGTCCGTCCTGCGAGGGGCAGATTGCCCGAGATCCGGTATCGCAGCCACCGGCGCGGAACTCGCACGTAACACTGCAATGCACCGGCTGCGGACGACTGGCACGCTACATCGCCGGCGTCAACTGACTCGTCGGCTCTCCACACACAACGCCCCGTCTCGGCCGCTGAGACGGGGCGTTGTGCGTTCCGAGACCAGCGGGACCAACCTACCAGTTGATCGTGCCCTGCTTGGTGGTGTCGACGTCTTCGGTCTGCTCTTTCTTGAACAAAAAGCCGTCCATGTTGCGCGTCAGAAACGTGCGCGCCTGAGGATCCATGACGTTGAGACCGTAATGATTGATCAGCATCGTTTGCTGCTTGAGCCACAGGCCCCAGCACTCCTTGCAGATCTCGCCAAGAATCCGGGCGCCCACGGCGCCGGGAAACGGGGGACGATCAAAACCTTCGCGGGTGGTGCCACAGCGACTGCAGGCGATATCGGCCATCGGGTTACTCCGTCACGCGGACATGCGCGCCTTGGCGCGCGTACTTCACTTCGGCGAGGCCCACGAACGACAGCAGCTTGATATACATCCAGCCGATATCGAATTCGAAAGCGCGATGGGAAAACTTGGCGGAATGCGGGTCCGCATGATGATTGTTGTGCAACTCTTCGCCGGCAATGATGATCCCGAAGGGCGAAATGTTGCGGCTTTCATCTTTCACGTCGTGATTCCGATAGCCGAGCGCGTGCCCGATGCCGTTGATCACGCCGGCCGCCCAGAAGGGAATCCAGATCATCTGGATGCCCCACACAATCGGGCCGATGAAAAAGCCGAACAGCCAGATGTCGATGCCCAGCATGAGCACGATCCCTACGCTGCTGCGCTTGTCGAGCAGATGGCGCTCCATCCAGTCATCCGGCGTTCCCTTGCCGTACTTGTCGAGCACTCCCGGTTGCTGCACCGCTTTCCGGTAAAAGAACGCGCCCTTGAGCAAAATATTACGTAGCCCGCTCACCACGGGGCTGTGCGGATCGCCCTCACGGTCGGCAAAGGCATGATGCTTTCGGTGACACGCCACCCACTCCTTGGTGCGAATCGCGGTGGTCAGCCACAGCCACACCCGCATGGGCATTTCCACGAGACCATGAAAACGCACCCCGCGGTGTGTTTGGGCGCGGTGCAGGAACAGCGTTACGCAGATGTTCGTCAAGTGTCCTGCAACCATCACGAAGACAACCGGCTTCCACCAGTCGGCTCCCCAGCTTCCAAACTCGGGCATGACGCGCACTCCACACGATGATCACTAAAAAACGAGTGCCGCACGATCGTGCGGCACTCGAAAGCTAGCCCACGCCACGGGCTGCGCCAGTCACAGCGCCTTCGCGGTCAGACGTGTTTGACTTCGCTGATCAGTCTGCTGAGACTCGCCTTGGCGTCGCCGAAGAGCATGCTCGTCTTTTCGTCAAAGAACAATTCGTTCTCGATGCCCGCAAATCCGGTGTTCATGGAGCGCTTGAGCACGATGACTGCCTTCGCCTCGCTCACCCGCAAGATGGGCATGCCGTAGATCGGGCTCGCCGGGTCGGTCTTGGCCGCCGGATTGACCACGTCGTTGGCACCGATCACCACCGCCACGTCGCACTCAGCAAACTGATCGTTGATCTCGTCCATGTCGTACATCCGTTCGTACGGCACGTTGGCTTCAGCGAGCAGCACGTTCATGTGCCCCGGCATGCGACCGGCCACGGGGTGAATGGCGTACTTCACATCGCCCCCCTTTTTCTCGATCAGCTCCGCCAGCTCGCGCACTTGGTGCTGCGCTTGCGCCACCGCCCTACCATACCCCGGTACCACGATCACCTTGCCGGCGTACGCAAGCAGCACCGCGGCATCCTCCGCCGTGATCGGCTTGGCGATCAACCCTTCCGAGGTTTTCGCGCTCGCCGTGCCGCCGCCGGTACCAAACGCGCCGAAGAGCACGTTCGCGAACGATCGGTTCATCGCCTTCGACATGATGATCGACAGGATGAAGCCCGACGCACCATCGAGCGCACCGGCGATGATCAGCACGTTGTTACCGATCGCGAAACCGGTCGCTGCTGCCGCCAGACCCGCGTACGAATTCAGCAGCGACACCACCACCGGCATATCCGCCCCGCCAATTGGCAGCACCAGCATGAACCCAATGGCGAACGAGATGGCCACGATCGAGTAGAATACGATCACGTTGCTCGGCTCGTACACCAGCCAACCCAGACACCCCACCGCAGCGAGGAAGAGCACGGCGTTCAGAAAATTCTGCCCCTTGAACGTCACCGGCCGACCGGTGATGAACTCCTGCAGCTTTCCAAACGCCATGAAGGAGCCCGACACCGTCAGCGCGCCGAAAAGCACTTCGAATCCGATGGCGGCCATCTTGAACCGCGACTCTGCGGCGCTCGGATTGGTGGGGTGGTCCCCCTGGTACATATGATAGAACTCGCCGATGCCCACCAGAGTAGCCGCCAGCGCACCGAACATGTGCGAGAACGCGATACGCTGCGGCATGGCCGTCATCGGCACGAACTTGCCGAGCGGGTAGCCCGCCAGCGTACCGATGATGAGGCCAGTGACGATCCACGTGTAGGTGAGGATCTCCTCGTGGAGCAAGGTGCCGACGATGGCCAGCAGCATACCCAACGCCGCGAGTTGCATGCCTCGGCGCGCTTCATCGGGCTTGGTCAGGCTCCGCAGTCCAAGAATGAACATGACCGACGCGGCCAGATACGTGAGCTGCACAATCGCTTCCTGCATCAGTGGCCCCCGCCCGGCGCCGGCGTATCACCGGGCTTGGCGCTCGGCTTCTCGGCACGCTTGAACATGCTCAGCATACGGTCGGTGATAATGAAGCCACCCACCACATTCGTCATCGCGCAGGCCACGGCAATCACGCCGAGAATAGTGGGCAGCTTGCCGTACTGCCCGCCGGCCAGCACGATCGAGCCCACCAGCGAAATACCGGAGATGGCGTTGGTGGCGGCCATGAGCGGCGTGTGCAGCAGTGGCGGCACGCGCGAAATCACGAGGAAGCCAACAAAGCCGGCAAGAATGAACACATAGAGCTGAATGAATCCGGTCGCACTCATCGGCGCACCTGTCCGTCATGGGTGAGCGTCATGGCGCCCGTGATCTCGTCCGCGAGATCGATGGTGAACGCGCCATCCTTTACGAGGTGCTGCAACAGCGTGAGGACGTTGCGGCTGTACATCTGACTGGCATGTGTGGGCATCGTGGCCGGCAGATTGGTGGCGCCCACGATCTGCACACCGCCCACCGTGACCGTTTCGCCGGCCTTCGTGAGTTCGCAATTACCGCCCGTTTCAGCAGCGAGATCGAGAATCACAGACCCCGGGCGCATGCTATGCACCATCTCGGCGGTGATGAGCCGCGGCGCGGCGCGCCCCGGAATCGACGCCGTGGTGATCACGAGATCCTGATCTTTGATATGCTTCGCGATCGTGGCGAGCGTGCGCGTGGCTTCATCATCGCTTTGCGCCTTGGCGTAGCCACCTTTGTCTTCAGCGGCCGCACTCACCACTTCCGACTGGACGAACGTCGCTCCCAGTGACTTCACCTGTTCGGCGGCGGCTGGTCGCACATCAAAGCCGCTGGTCACGGCCCCTAACCGTCGCGCCGTGGCGAGCGCCTGCAGTCCGGCCACCCCTGCACCGATAACGAACGCCTTGGCCGGCGTGATCGAGCCAGCTGCGGTGGTGAGCATGGGCAGGAAGCGCGGCAACATGCTCGCCCCCATCAGCACCGCCTTGTAGCCGGCCACCGTGGCCTGCGACGACAGCACATCCATACTTTGGGCACGCGTGATACGCGGCACCAGTTCGAGAGACAGCACGGTCACCTTCCGAGCCGTGAGCTGCTCCACGAGTGGTCCGGCCGAAGCGGGCGCCATCATCGCCACTAACGTGGCGCCTTCAGGAATCAGCGCTATTTCCGCGTCGCTGGGGCGCTGTACGCGGACCACGACGTGCGCCCCCGTATGGGCCAAAGCGCCGTCGGGAGCGATCGTCGCACCGGCGGCCACGTAACTGGCGTCGTCAAAAAAGGCCGCCGTACCGGCGCCTGCCTGAACGACCACCTCGTGGCCAGCTTTCACCAGCTTCGCAACGCTGTCAGGTACCAGCGCCACGCGCTGCTCGCGCGGCGCGGTCTCAGCGGCAACGCAGATTCGCATGGGAGTTGTGTTAGAGAAAAAAGAGCCGACGCCACTGCCAACTCTCGTCCAGCCAAACGCGTCGGCTCCAGCCGGACACCAAGGCAATCTACGCGAGTGAGGTTCCCGCTCCAGCCGTCTGGGCCCGCGCGCGATGCTGATCGCACCACGCCACACTCGCAGCGGCCACCTCGATCCGGCAATAATCGGCCGAAATGATGTGCCCGCAGCCGATCAGCCAGTGCAGTCGTTTCTCCCCGCTGCCAATGGCCGCGAAGCACCGCTCGGCCCGCGCCGCCGCGATCCGGTTGTCCACCCGCGACTGCAGATACAACGTAGGCACGGTGAGCGCGGGTAGCGTATTCTCTGCAACCTCAGCCACTTGCCGCAGCGCCGTCAGGGTGCGGGCCGTCAGGACACCGGGGTTCAGGCTCGCCGCGCGCGCAACGGGATCGTGCAGCGAGGTCTCGCCGCCGGAACTGGCGATGTACGGCAGAAAGGGTGACGCCACCCACGCGGCAACGAGTCGCGCCTGCATCGCCCAAGGCATGCCGAGGTAGGGCGAGAGCAGCACCAGCGCGGCAAGGTCCCGGTATCGACCCGCCAAGAGCACCGCCAGCGCGCCGCCCATCGATTGGCCGACCACGGCCACGTTCGCGTGACTGGACCGTAACTGCCGATACGCCGTCTCCGTGGCCGCCAGCCATGTGGAGGCGCGCGCCTCCCGCGCCATGGTCCGCAGATCACAACCGTGGCCCGGAAGCCGGGGCACGTAAACAGTATAGCCGGCATCGTGAAACGCCCCCGCAAGAAAGGGCATGCTCTGCGGCGTATCGCCGAATCCGTGCAGCAGCAACACGGCCCGATCGGTGCCCCCCTCGAGCCGGATCGACTCGGCACCCACCACCACCCCACCCGGGGAGCGTGCGAAGCGCGCCTCATGCGCCCGCTCTACGCGTGCACGCACGACATGTCGTGACCGACCACCGATCGCCACCGCTATTGCGCCGAGGGCACCCACACCAAGGCCCAGCCAAAGTGCTTGGTTCACCGCCGAACGACCTTGTGACCGATCAGTAGCGCGGCACCGACGCATCAACCTCCAGACTCCACGCGTCGATCCCTCCGTCAATGTTGATCAAGCGCGTGAACCCGTTCTGCGCCAACCAGTTCGCCGCCATTTCGCTGCGCATGCCGTGATGACACAACACCGCGTACTCCAGCGACGGATCCAACGCCTTTCCCTGCGTGGGGATGGTGTTGAGCGGAATGAGCGTGCTGTCGGCGAGATGGGCGAGATCGTACTCCCACTGCTCGCGAACGTCGAGGATGACGGGCGGCGTGTCGCTGGCCAGCCGCGCCGCGACTTCCGATGGGGAAAGTTGTTGAACGGGCATGCTCGTTGGACGGGAAGGTGAAGGTGCGGTGCGTGCGGCGGTGCGAGGTACGCCACACGCGGAACAGCCATCGCGACGTGCGACCTGAATACGTTGGGTGTCCTGCTCCAGGAAATCCAGCAAGAGCAACGTACCCACCAGCGGCGTGCCGATGCCTGTGATCCACTTGATGGCTTCCGTGGCCTGCTGCAACCCGAGAATTCCGGGCACGACGCCGAGCACGCCTTCTTCGGCGCACGTGGGCACCGAACCGGGAGCCGGCATCTCCGGGAAGAGACAGCGATAGCAAGGACCGCCCGATGCCGCAAAGACACTCAGCTGGCCCTCGAAACGGGCCACGCTTGCATATACGAACGGCACGCCGAGTGCGAGACACGCGTCGTTGAGGGCATAGCGCGCGGGGAAGTTGTCGGTGGCGTCGATGACGATGTCGTGCCCCGCCACCAACGACTCGGCGTTCTGCGCCGTCAGCCGCCCCTCGTGCCGATGCACCGCGACCAGGGGATTGATCGCCTGGAGCCGCTCGTGCGCCACCTCAAGTTTCGGACGGCCCACGTCGGGCGTGGTGTAGAGCAACTGACGATGCAGATTGGTCCGGTCCACCAGATCGGCGTCCACCAGCGTGAGCTCACCCACCCCAGCGGCAGCCAGGTACATCGCCGCCGGCGACCCCAGCCCGCCCACGCCGACAATGAGCACCCGGGACGCGGCCAGTTTGTCCTGCGCCACCGGCCCGAAACCGCGCAAGGCCAGCTGCCGGGCATAGCGGGAGTCGAGCATCAGCGCTTGGTGGGCGTCGACAGGGCCGCCTGCGCGGCGGCCACAGCGTCGGCGGCCGCCCCGAAGCGCATGGCGAGATCGTTGATCTCGGCCACCGTTTCCGCCTCCGTTCCGTAGCGTATCGATTCGTTCACCCCGGGAAAGCTCATCGTGGAGTACCCGTTGTCGACGTCCGACGCGTAAATCAGGGAGCGATACCACGGACGGCTCTTCAACCCTGTTGGGCGCGCGAGAGAACGCTCGACGCGCAACAGCGACTGATTCGCAGCGGCCTGAGCGGCTGGTGCCACGCCGGCCGCCAAGGCGGCATCACGGGCGGTCGCGAACGCCGTTGCCACACGCTCAAGACGCGTGATCGCCGCCGACAACGGGGCCACGGCCGCCGGACTCCACCCCTTCTGCGTCAACCCGCGCTCCACGGGCGCGACATAGCGCGTCATTGTGCGGGCAAACTCGGCGTAGTCGTACGGGAGCACCTGCGCGTTGGCGAGGCGCAGCAGCGTGGCCGCACCAATCCGCGCCGCCGTGGCGTGATATTGGAAGCCGGGGTCACCGAACCGCTCCATCCAGGCGAAGGTGTCATAGGCCGAGTGATAAATGCCGGACGGCCCGCCGAAGCCCCAGTCGGCTATCGGAATCCCGAAGTGGTTGTAAAAGCCGGCAAAATCGCTGCCGCCACCCGGATCGCCCATCGGGGGCTCGAGGGAGTCGGCGCGTGTTCCGGTACCCACGCGCCACGTGTCGTACACGGTGCCGCGGCCACGCGGGTCTTGCACCAGCTTGGTCACATCGCGCAACACCGCACGCATGGAGGGCGATCCTCCGCCACCGAACTGCATGCCTTGCGCGGACACGTCCTGATTGAGATAAGCCACGGCCCCAGCTTTCAATCGCAGCGAATCATCCTCCACGTACTCCGTGCTGCCAACAAGCCCCCACTCTTCGGCGTCCCACGTGGCGAACACGATGGTGCGCTTGGGGCGCTCACCGCGCTTGGCAAGGTCGGCCAACGACTGAGCCGCCTCGAGCACACTCACAGTGCCAGAGATGTTGTCCGCGGCGCCCGCGCCCCACGAGTCGCGGTGCGCGCCGATATATACGTATTCGTTCGGATACGTACTACCAAGCAAATACCCCAGCGTGTTGTATATGGTCTTGGTGCCCGCCGTGGCTTCATCGGTGGTGACTTCCACCCGCACGCGCACCGGCCCCGGCCCCACGTGATACCGAAGCGGCATGCCGCCCTGCCAGCTGCGCGGAATATCTGTGCCTCGTACCTGCGCCAGTAGTTGCTGCGCATTCAAGGCACTGATCGGCACCACCGGCACCTTCGGCACCGCCGTATCTTCGGGTTTGAGACGTGGCGCCCCAGGCGTGCTGGCGTAGCCCGGCGTGAGCGGATCGCCGGTGCCATTGAATACGCTGCCGCGCTGCAGCCCTGCCAGCGGTCGCATCGGACCCTCGGGATACACATCGCCCTGCACGAAGCCGTCGTCGAGCGGGTCGGTGTAAATGAGCAACGCCACCGCGCCCCGTTTCTCCGCCTCGCGCGACTTGATGCCGCGGAAGCTCCGGCCGTACCGGGCGAGCACCACCTTCCCCTTTACCGACACACCCATCGAATCGAGGGTCGCGTAGTCCTCGATGAGGCCGAAGTTCACGAACACCAACTCGCCTTCCCCCACCCCCGCCGCGCCGTACCCGTTCACTGGAAGATACTGCGGCATCATGGTCACGGGGTCACCGGGGATGCCGGGCTCCTGCACATCCAGCGACACGGTATCGCGTCCCATGCGCGTGATCTTCACGCCCGTCGCGTGCGGCAAGTACACGTCGTAGCTGCGCATCTCCGTTTGCAGGCCCATGGCCTTCATCTGCGCGATGACATAGTCGGCCGTGCGCTTCTGCGCCGGCGTACCGGCAATGTGCGGTTCCTGCGACAGCGCGGCCGAGTGCGTCCGAGCACGCGTGGCTTGGGGCCCTTGAATCGCCTCCTGCTCGAGTCGACGCTGCGTGTCGGCGGCGCCCGGCGAATAGCCGGGCATTGGGCGCTGTGCGGCCACCAGGGACGCCTGAGTCGCCAGAGCAAGGGCGCTGGACATGGCCAGCACCATAGAGCGGGGAACGGACACGCGGGACTCCGGTGAACGGTGGGTGATGCTCCACACGCTCGCGCTATTCACGCGGTACGGCAAGAGCACGTGCTGCTGGTATCAGCCCGCTTCGTACTCTTCGGCGGCGCGCATCATCGCCTGCTGGAGCACCGCTTCGCGATCCTCCGTATTCGGCAGCGCCGCAGAGAGCGCCGTGAATTGCCGTTGCATCTCGTCTTCCAGCTGCGCCCGCGTGGGCGATTTGATCCCGAGCACGGCCAGCACCATCACCGCCAGATCGCGCAATTGCCGTAGCGTTTCCTCGTCAAGCGCCTCGAGCGACGGCGGCCGCGCGGCCGGCACCGGCTTTTCGCGGCGTCGCTTGGGGGTCTCGAAGAGCGCCCGCACCGGGGAAAAGGTGACGACAAACGACCCTGGTGTGTGCTCGGCGTACCCTGCCAGCACGTTCCGGCGACGTAGCGACGGCAGCAGCCGCACAATCGCTTCACGCACTGGCGAGTAACCATCGATGCTTTGATTGCCGCGCCCCGTGATCACCAGCGCCTCAGCAACACCCTGCACCTGCTGCTGGCGCAGCCATTGCTCCGCGAGCGCGGCGGCCTGCAGCGCGGTGGGTTGCAACGCACGCAGGTTCAGGGTGCGCGAGGCACCAAAGCGCAGAGTGTCGAATGCCCGAGGAAGACTCATCGCATGATCCTCGCGAAGTGAGCGGTTGCGAACGATGTACTTAACGCTTGGCTGGCCGACGGAGCATCTCGGTCAGTACCCGGCCATCTACCCTTTCCGTGGGTGGCACTCCAACAATGGCAGCCAGCGTGGGAGCGATATCCACCGAACGCACGGGCCTGGTGTAGCGTCCCGGAATGATAGTCGGGCCCATGAACAGCATTGGGATATGGGCGTCGTAATCGTGCGGCGTGCCGTGCGAGGCGTATTTCGTGGTGGCGTTAAAAAAATGCGGCTTGAACGTCACGGTCAGTACGGCGTCGAAATCGCTGGGAATGGCGTGCAGCCAGCGCCGCGCAATCACATCGCCCTTGGCAGCTTTCGCTGCCAGCGACGGCACGCGATCCACCCGCAGCATGCCAGGCAGCGCGAGCAGTGCGGTCCGCAGCGCGGTCACGGTGGAGTCGGCATTGACGCCACGCGCCGCCAGTCGGGACCTGTCGAGCGACACGATACCGGACTGCAGCATCAGCGCGTCGCCCTCCACGCCGCGCGCGGCCAGTGCGCTTCGCGCCGCGTTGATCACCGGGCGCGTATCGACGCGCCCGCGCATCGGATCCGTACCGCTGAAGTACTCTTCGGGCACCGGTGACACGCCATGATCGGAGCTGAGCGCGAAGACAATGCGCGTGGAATCGCGCAGCTTAAAAAGCGAGTCGATCAGCCGCCCCAACGCCCGGTCCACACGTAATACCTGATCGTGCAGTTCGCGAGAATTGGGACCATACCTGTGGCCGATCGCATCGGTGGTGGAAAGCGACACATTCAGCAGATCGAGCGTGGGCCCCTTGCCAAGGTCCATCGCTTCCACGCCGGCCAGCGCCATGTCCACGGTGATGTCGTCCATCCACGGGTAGTCCACAAAGCTGGCCGTCCCGATGCGCACATCCTCCGACAAGCGATGCGGGAAGAGAAAGTTCTGCCCTTCCGCCTCGGTCGTTACCGAGTCCGGCTCGGGGTATGCCGACTCCGGCAGCAACAGCGTCCACTCTCTGCCGAGGAATGGGGCGGTCACGTTACGCGCGTTGAACGCCTGCACCCACGTGGGCACCGTATCGCCGTAGTAGCGGCTGGTGGTAAAACGACCGTCGCCGGAATACCAGTACACCTGCTGCTTGGCCCGGCCCATTGGCAGAATGGCACCGCGGTCTTTGCGCGCCACCGACAGTCCGCGACTGAACTGATCGCGGCTGCGCAGCCAGTCCATGAGCGCCGAGCCGCGGAAGCGATACGGCGACGCGCCGCCACCGCGCCCGAAGAGCAGTGGCGTCTGCGGATCGGGGACGCCAATCTCGTTGAGCACGATCCCCGTGTTGGCCGGCGTGCGGCCTGACCAGAGCGTGGCGTGACCGGGCGCGGTTTCGGTGGTCGCATGATCGTGAAAGGCCCGGGTAAAAAACGCACCCTGTGTGAGCAATCGCGCCAACCCACCAGTGAATTGCGACGACCACGTGTCGAGGTAGTCCGGTCGGAGCTGATCGACGGTGAGTTGCACGATCAGCGTGGGTGGCAACGGCGCGGCGGGCTGCGCCGAGAGGGTGAGAGCGGGAAGCGTCGACGCGAGAGCGGACGCCAGTCGGAACAAGCGAGCGGCAGACATCCCTGAAAGTTAGTCGTTCGCAGTCGAGGATGCTGCGGGTAAGGGCGCACCGCGCATGCCACAACGTCGTCACGAATGCCGCACACCGAGCACCGCACAACGAGCACCGCACAACGAGCACCGCTCAACGAGCATCGCAGTGGCGGCCCTGTCCGGCCTCGTGCACGTCGCCGGATCGACGCGCCAGGACAGGGGCCACACCACCAACGACTACATCACGCGGGCTGGTGCGGTTCGCGGACAGAGCACGCGAACGCACGGCGCTGACATCCCGCATCGTTCACGGAGGCACGTGAAGACGACCGCAATATTGTGCATTCCGCGCGAATACACTAGGGGATCTTTGGTTCGAGTGTCAGCCGCGGATCGCGGCTTCCAGTATTTCGAGGCCGCGCGACAGTTCATCACGCGTAATCACGAGCGGCGGGAGAAAGCGTAGCGTGTGCTCACCCGCGCTCACCATCAGCAATCCGTGGTCGAAGGCACGGGCAATGATCGCCGCCGCCGGCTCATGCGTATCCATCCCCCACATCAGTCCCATGCCGCGGATTGCGCGGATCTGCCCAGTGCGATCGGCGATCCCCTGCAGTTGCTCGCCGAACCAGCCGCCTGTTTCGCGCACATGCTGCAACAACGCCGGTTCCGACAAGCGCTGTACCACGTGATGCGCCACGTGGGCAAGGAACGGCCCGCCGCCGAACGTGGTGCCGTGGTCGCCAGGCTGCATCACGCGCGCGACCGCCTCGTTCACGAGGATCGCGCCGATGGGCAAACCATTGGCGAGCGGCTTGGCCATCGTGAGCATGTCGGGTTCAATTCCCAGCTGCTCGTAGGCAAAGAAGGAGCCGGTCCGTCCAAGGCCGCACTGAATCTCGTCGAGGATAAGCAGCACGTTGCGCTCGCGCGTGAGCGCGCGGAGCCCGCGCAGGAATTCGGGATCGAGTACGCGCACGCCGCCTTCGCCCTGAATGGGCTCCACGATCACCGCCGCCACCGTGTCGGGATTGAGCGCGGTCGCGAGCTCGCTCAGATCACGCTCTACGATCGACACGCCGCCCATGAGCGGACGGAATGGCAGACGATACGCGGAACGATCGGTAGCCGCGAGCGTGCCCGGCATACGCCCGTGGAACGCACCGCGCAGGGCGATGATCTCAAACTTGTCGTCGTTGCCGCCACTCCGTCCCCAGCGCCGCGCGAACTTGAACGCCCCTTCGTTCGCCTCGGCGCCCGAGTTGGAAAAGAACACGCTGCTCGCAAACGAGTGATCCACCAGCCACTGCGCGAGCGCTTCACCCGGCGCCGTACGGTACAGGTTGGAGGTGTGAATCAGCCCCGTGGCGATCGCCTCCTGCATCGCCTGCATGACGCCCGCGTCGTGGTGACCGAGCGATGACACGGCAATACCGGCTACGAAGTCGAGGTACCGTCTACCGGTCTCATCGACCATGTACACGCCCTCGCCGCGCACAAACAGCGGCGCCTGTCGCTTGTAGGTACCCAGAATGGCGGGCAGCGCCACCGGATCCGTCGGTGCGACGGTCACCGGTAACGCCGGCGAAGAAACGAGCGAAGGCATCGTGGACGTCATGGGCAAGACCTGGTCAAGCCGACGGTGTGTCGGCATCCGCTGCGTCCGCGCGCGCAACGATCGCGGTCCCCGCCGTGGGGACAGTCAGTGCGGCGAGATCGCCGATCCGCACCTGTGACACTCCTCCAGCCAGCGCCGTCGCGCACGCCTCCAGCTTGGCCGCCATCCCACCGCCGGCCACCCCACTTACCACCAGCGCTCGCGTCTGGTCGAGCGTCAACTGTGTCACGAGCACCTTTTCCGCGTTGAGCACGCCGGGCACATCAGCCATGAGAAACAGTTCCGTGGCGCCGAGCGCCACCGCAATGGCCGCTGCGGCGTCATCGCCATTGACGTTGTACGCACCAGCCGTGCCCAACTGCTCACGCGCCGCCACCGGCGAGATCACGGGCAAATACCCCGCCGCCAACAACGCCGTGATCACCCCGGGCGCCACCGACGACGGCGTACCGGAATGTCCGAACGTCGCCGCATCAATCGGCACCGCGCGTAACAACCCGGCATCCTCCCCGGAAATTCCCACCGCCGGTGCCCCCGCCGCGACCAGCGCTGACACCAACTGTTTGTTCGCGAGCCCCGACAAGACCATCCGCACCAACTCCAGCGCGGTATCGGTCGTCACACGACGACCCCCCACAAACACCGGCTCCTCACCACGCAGCCGCTGCAGCGCACTGATCTGATCCCCACCCCCATGCACCACCACCACCCGACCGCCGGTCGCGGCCCAGAGGGCCGCCAGCGCGCCTGGCAGCAACACATCGTGTTGGGTACGACCACCGAGCTTAACGAGAAGCATTTTGGGAAGTTAAGAGCTAAGAGATAAGAGCTAAGAGCTAAGAGCTAAGAGCGGAGAAGGAAGAAAAAAATGCAGGAAGCTCTGAGCTCTTAGCTCTGAGCTCTTAGCTCTCAAGCCCTTCCCCTTCGTTCAACCCCAGCATCAGGTTCGCGTTCTGCAGCGCCTGTCCGGCGGCGCCTTTTACGAGATTGTCGATCGCGCTGAATACCAGTAGCGTGGGCGTGCGCATGCCACTGGAAATCCTCGCGCCGAGGCGCACGACGTTCCGATGCTGCACATCCCTCAGCGTGGGGAGGTCAGTGGTCAACTCCACGAACGGCTCGTTGGCATACATCACGCTGAACGGCGCCAGCGCATCGGTGATCGCGTGGGTGAGCGGCACGGTGATCGTGGCCAGAATACCGCGCGTGACGGGCAGCAGGTGCGGCGTAAAAAGCAGATCGCAATCCGCACCGAGCGCGGCGAGACTGGCCCGCATCTCGAACAGGTGACGGTGCGAATTCCCCACGCTGTAGGCGCGGAAGTCTTCGGCCACTTCCGCGAACAGCAATTCCAACTTCGGCGACGCGCCGGCGCCACTCACACCGCTCGCGGCCGCGATGTTGATGGTTGCGCCGGGGGCAATCAGGCCCGCCTTCGCCAGCGGCGCCAGCGCCACCAACACGCTCGTTGCGTAGCACCCCGGGTTGGCCACCACACGTGCGCCGCGCAGCGGCTCGCGGAACAGCTCGGGCAAACCGTATGGCGCATCGGTTGGCACACCGGCCGGCAGCGCATGATCAGTGCCGCCATGGCCGGGGCGCAGATCGCTGGACAAATCCACCACCCGCGCACCGGCCGCGATCACGCGGCCCACCCACTCCGCGGAGGCGCCGTGTGGCAGCGCGGCAAAGACGAGATCGGCCGCGCCGAGGTCGACGTCCTCCGGGCCCACCAGCGGCACGCTGTGCATCGTGCCACCGGCGCGTACGCGCAGCGTCGTCCCGCGCTGAGCATTCGCCGTGGCGAAGGCGAGCGAGAGCCGGGGATGCCCCATGATGAGCGCGCACAGTTCGCGACCGGCATAGCCGCTCGCCCCTAGCACACCCACTGAAAACCGCCCCGCGGGCGGTGCGGAAACTGACGGTTGCTTTTGGTCCGGGAAAGTATGCACAATTAATGCATAATTATTTATACCCCCGACTGTCAATCAGGCGCCGGGATCCCCGGGCGCGCGACGCCGAGAGGCTTACACCGTGAGTGAGAAACTCGACCGCCAGCAGGCTATCCGAGCGATCGTCGCTGCGAAGAGCATGGCCAATCAGGAGGAGCTTCGACGACAGCTCACCACAAAGGGCTGGGACGTCACCCAGTCGACGCTCTCGCGCGATCTCCGGGAACTGCGGCTGGCGCGCATTCCCGATGACCGAGGGCGGGTGCGCTACGCCTTTCCCGAGACTGCCGGCGACGACCGCGACGTGGCGCAGCTCGCGCGCATGCTGCCGCAACTGCTCACCGGCGTCGAAGGAGTGCAGGTGCTGGTAGTGGTCCGCACGATCAAGTCGGGCGCCCAACCAGTGGCTCAAGCGCTCGACCAGCTGGAGTGGCCCGACGTCGCCGGCACCATCGCTGGCGATGACACCGTGCTGATCATCTGCCGCTCCTCGGCGGGGCGGGAACGTGTCCTCAAGAAGCTGCGCACCTATCTCCGCAGCTGATTCCCTAGATTTCCGCTGTACCCTCTTCCCTGTCTTCTTCTCGTCGCTGTGTCATGAGCTCTTCCGATAGCGGGACCCACAAGCTGTGGGGTGGACGGTTCGCCGGCGGTCCGTCGCCGCTCCTCGACGCCATCAATCGGTCCATCGGTACCGACTTCCGCCTCTGGCCGCACGACGTGCGCCTCTCGAAGGCGTGGGCGCTGGCCCTGGGCCATGCCGGCGTGCTCACGCGCGAAGAGAGCGACGATCTGCAGGCCGGACTCGATCGCGTGGGGCAACGCATCGCCGATGGTGCACAGCCCGTGGCCACCGACGAAGACATTCACACCATGATCGACCGCCTGTTACACGAAGAGGCCGGTGCGGTTGCCTCCAAACTGCATACCGGCCGCTCCCGCAACGATCAGGTAGCCACGGCGTCCCGACTTTGGACGATGTCGGCCTGTCGCACGCTCGATGCTGCCATCCGCGAACTGCAGCGGGCGCTGCTTGCGCAGGCCGAAACGCTCACCGATGCCATGCTCCCCGCCTACACGCACCTCCAGCGCGCACAGCCGGTGAGTGGCGCGCACTGGCTGTTGGCGCACTTCTGGCCGCTTGATCGGGACCGCACGCGCTTGGTCAACGCCGAGCGTGGCGCGGCAGTGCTGCCGCTGGGATCGGGAGCCATCGCCGGATCGGCGTATCCTGTGTCGCGTGTGCTGCTCAAAGAATCGCTGGGCTTTGCCGCCATCTCACCCAACAGTATCGATGCCACCGGTGACCGCGACTTTGTGGCCGAAACGCTCTTTACCTGCACGATGACGGCCGTGCACTGCTCGCGCATCGCAGAAGATCTCATCATTTACGGATCGAGCGAGTTCGGCTTCGTGAAGTTCGGCGACGGATTCTCCACCGGCAGCAGCATGATGCCGCAGAAGCGCAATCCCGATGTCTTCGAGCTTGCCCGCGGCTCCGGCGCACGCGTACTTGGCGATCTGGTTGCACTGCTTGGCACCATCAAGGGACTGCCCAGCGGCTACAGCAAGGATCTTCAAGACGACAAACGCGCACTTTTCAACGCCGTCGACCTGCTCCTGCTCGTGTTACCCGCCATGGCCGGCGCCATCGGTGAATTGCGCTTCAATCGCGACCGGATGCGCGCCGCGGTGTCGAGCGCGATGATGGCGACCGATCTCGCCGACTATCTGGTGAAGAAGGGCGCCAGCTTCCGCGAAGCGCACGGGGCGGTAGGCACTCTAGTGCGCCAAGCCGAAGAGGCCGGCATCGAGATGGATACCCTGCCTGCCTCCTCCTTCACCGCCGCACACGCACTCTTCGGTGACGACGCCCGCGACGCGCTCGGCGCCGAGGCGTCACTGGCCGCGCGCAACATCGAAGGCGGCACGGGTCCGCTGGCCGTGCAGGCGCAGTTGGTGCAGGCGCGCGAACGTCTTACGCGCGTGGCCCCGCCTATCGGGAATGCGCTGGAAATTCACCGGTGAGCACAGGGCCGAGCCCTACGCTAGATGACATGCTCGACCACGGCATCGATGGCGTGATTTTCGACTGCGATGGTGTGCTGGTGGACAGTGAGCGTATCACGAGCCGGGTGTGGGCGGGACTGCTCACGGAACTTGGCATGCCCACGACGACTGAAGAATCGCTCGCCACCTACCTCGGCAACTCCATGGCGCGGTGCCTCGCGATTGTGCAGGAGACCTTCGGACGCGTACCGCCTGCCGAGCTGCTGCCGCGATTCTACGCCGACGTGCAGGCGGTACTGGCGCAGGAAGTCACACCGGTGCCAGGTGTGGTGGCGGTGCTCGATGCGCTCGATGCCGCACGCATTCCGTACGGTGTGGCGAGCAACGGTGAGCACGAGAAAATGCTCACGACGCTCGGGGCAACCGGGCTGCTGCCGCGCTTCGCAGGGCGTCGATTTTCGGCGA
The DNA here is from genome assembly GCA_038212625.1 of Gemmatimonadales bacterium. Taxonomy (GTDB): domain Bacteria; phylum Gemmatimonadota; class Gemmatimonadetes; order Gemmatimonadales; family Gemmatimonadaceae; genus Gemmatimonas. The sequence goes on from JBBQUH010000013.1 coordinate 61,322, forward strand.
TGGATGTTGCGCGGCCCAAACCGGCACCGGATCTGTTTCTGCATGCTGCGCAATCGCTCGGATTCTCCCCCGCACGCACGCTCGTCATTGAAGATAGCCCGCTTGGCGTGCAAGGCGCACACGCAGCGGGTATGACCGTGATCGGCTTCGCAGAGTTTGTGGCGACCGACCGGCTGCTAGACGGCGGCGCGGTGACGACCGTCACGCATATGATCGATCTGTTGCCATTGCTGAGGCTGACTTCGCAGGCTCCGCTCGTCGCAGATCAATTGTTTGAGTGAATGACCCCGAAATATGCGTGAACACTTTCCCCCCAAGGCATTATGCGCTTCCACAGCGGCGTCGGTAGGGCTGATGACCGGAGGCGACTACGAGGGATCGGGAGTGGGGGGCTTGCTGAAATCTGGCGTGCCGTCGCTGCCGTCAAACATTCAGCTCGGCATTGGCGGATTTCTTGGATTCCAGCGCGACGAGGATTGGTGGGCGTGGCGCAGAACAGCAACTTGCTGGCGTCTGGCCCGTCCACGTTCCGCGACACGAAACCAGGCATCGGCTTTCAGGGGGGCGCGCGATTCCGCCTGGGGTCCGAGCTGAGCGAGATGGGGCAGGTCGGGATCGGAGATATTCCGCTGCTGTTTGCGCGAGTGTCACTCAGGTACTGACGCGGTCTCGGCGACGCGTTAAAACGCGTAACCGATGGTCAACCGCCCTGTGGGTAGCACTCGACTGCGATCCTGAAAATCGGCTTTGTCCACAAAGTAGCGCTTCACGCCAAACCCGAGGGCAACTGCGGTGGCCTTCTTCGTACCCAGCAGCCATTGGTACTGCCCTTCCACTGCGAATGCCGGCGCGCCGATATTTTTGCGTGGTTCGGTGCTGCACACGAAATCAACCTCCGTGAAGGTGCAGTTTTCGAACCCTTCGCGTCGAATGTTCGCGTAGCCCAGCGACGACGCGAGCCCCAGCCCGCTCAACCCTTTTTCCTGCGGATAGAGCCGCAATTTCACGTCGACGTTGGTATACACGTCGTTGTCCCATTCGGTGTGTGACGCCGCGATCGCGAACGAGGCGTTGGGATTGATACGCCGCTCGTATTCGCCTTGGAAGAACCCGAACAGGGGAAGGAACGGGTTCACGGAAATGATTTGTTGCGGCGTCCGCAGGACGGCGTCGAGCTGCCGCGTCTGATCGCGCAGCGTTTGTGCCGATGCCGCGGAGGGCAGCGCCACGAATGACGTTGCCAGGGCGACCACCGTTAGCGCGAGTATAGGGCGCATAAAAAACAAGGTCAGGAGGATTGCAGCAGGGCGCGCGCCGCACTCTGTCCACCGCGCGCGGCGCCTTCGAGAGAACTGGAATGCAGCACTTCACTGGCGCGCCACAGCCCCCCTATTCCACACGCTATGGTGGGGCGGAGTTCCCGCCAACCCGGCGGCTGAGCGAACTGTGCGTACGGCACACGCCAGATCACCTCGCGTACGAGGGGCGCGCTCACGGAGTTTCCGGCAGCGGCCCCCATCGTCGCCAGCTCCCGCCGCGCTGCAGCGTCGAGTGCCTCATCGGAAAGGTCGGCGGCCGGGCCCACGGCGGTCGCAGCAATCAGCTGGGTCTTGCCTGTCACATAGGTCGGTGCCACATCGCTGATCGTGACCGCGTGACTGATGACGGCATCGGGCGCCGCATTCAACCAGAGCGCCTTGCCCGGAATGGGCGAGGCGGTCGTGGTGAAATATACCGTGGTGCATCCACGCGCTCCTTCCGGCACGGGCAGCGTGACATCGGCTGTCGCGGCCAGTCGCGCGGCCGCTGGCGCATCTGTGGCCAGCACCACATGACGCGCGGTGAGCTCTTCCCCCGACGCGAGCCGCACACCGGTTACTCGCCCGTCGTGGCGCAGCAGTTGCACGACCGGCGACGACACGCGGACGCTGCCGGCCGGTAATGCCGCTGCCATTTGTTGGGTGAGCGCGCCGATGCCGCCCGCCGGGACTACGGTGTCACCGTCGGCCAGCATCTTGAACGTGAACAACAGAATCGACGCGCTCGTCTCGAGCGTCCGGTCGAGAAAAATGCCACCATAAAACGGCGCAAAAAAGCCATCGATCACCGCTGGACCAAACCCGCGCCCCGCCAGGAACTCGCGCGTGCTCACCTGCGCGAACCGGATCGCGAAACAGTCGTCGATAGTGAGCTGCTGCGCAAACCGTCGCAGGGCCAACAGTCGGAGTTTGTCGCCAATCGACACCGCGCGGGCCAGCACGGTATCGATCAGCAGCGACGGGTCGCGCAGTGCATCCCCGATCAGCGAGATCCGCCCGTCGCGCACGATCCGGGCCGCCGGCAGAAAGCGACGGAACTGCAGGGCGTCGGTTTCGAGATACTCGCGCAAGGTGGGATAGGCCGTAAAAAGCACCTGAAACCCGTGATCGATCACCAAGCCGTTCGCGTGCGTACTCCGTACTCGGCCGCCAGCTTCAGGGGCACCCTCGAGCAGGATGGCCGATTGGCCGTGGCGCTGTAGTTCGAGCGCGCAGACAAGGCCAGCCACGCCGGCGCCGACGATAAGAACAGGTTCAGTCATGATCTCGCATACTGACGATGTGTGCCAATGAAACGCCATGTGGGGGACGCGACTGGCGTCGCATCCCCCACTGCTCAACAGCTACGGACCCACGGCTGTTCGCGGCGTTATCGCCACAGGCCATGTTCGTGCATTTCAGAGCTAGAAGCGCACGCCGAATGTGATCGGGATGTACCCCGTACTGGGATCAGAGAACACGTTGACATACTTCGCTTCAACGAAGGTCGAGAAGCCGGAGAGCTTGAAACGGAGGCCACCGCCCGCCTGGACGCCCACCTCGCTTGAACTTTCGGAATTGTTCACTGAACTTTTGCCGTTGAACAGTCCGACACCGCCGAGGACATACGGCGCGATGGCGCTGCTGCTGCCTGCTCCGATATCAAGCAGCGCATTCGCGACAACGGCGAGATTACGCGTCGACACATCACTGTTACCCTTGAACGCCCAGCGGTCAAAGCTGACGTCGCCACGAAAACCCAGCATGCTGCTCCCCGACGGCTTGAAGTAGACGTGGCCCGCTACGGAGTAGCCCGCGTCGACTGCATCGCCCAGATCACCCGTGGGCACCGACAATCCACCGCTGACCCCAAAAGAGATGGGCCGTGTCGACTGAGCCGAGAGCGCCGCCGGAAGCGCCGTGAGAAGCGCTGCCAATCCAACTACCCGCATCGAACGAATCATAGAATCCTCTGAATGTTTGTGAGCGATCGACGAACCGGCTTGTCACCGCCGGCACTCCGGTCACTCTGGAATCACCGTTATACCCTTCACGAAGTATTCCGTTTCACCAAAACACGAAGTCGGTACATTGATGTGCTGATCGTAGTTCACGGAAACCCGCTTGCCACTCAGAGTTTCGATGACGTGCGCGAGGGAATCACTCCGGACAGAGAAGGCGAAGCTGTCCGACCTAAAGCCTTTGGCAATGTCGGTATACAACGCACCTTCCCACGTTTTGCAGAGAAAGCCCTTCTTGGAGATTTTCTGCACGTACCCCGCCCGCACACCACTGGAGTAGCTCCAGTTGAGGGCAATCGTGGTCCACAGGGCGAACACCAGCGCCGGGGACCCCACCAGCGCCAAGAGGGTGAGCTTCCCCCAATTGCGGCGGGCGAAGGCCGGTTTGGCCGGTGAAACGGGCTCGACTGGCGCCGGGACTGCGTGTTCGGTTGGATCCGTCATACGGTAGAAGTTGGGGTCTGAAGGGTACGCGCGCTACCTTACGGGCGTCACTCTTCAACGGGTTCAACTGTGTCCTCTGGGTCCAGCTTCGGTTTACGTCGTTCCACCGCCACCGTCACGGTGCGTGGCGTCTCTGTCGGCTCGTCTGCGCCGGTGGTCGTGCAGTCCATGACCAACACCGATACCGCCGATGCGAAATCCACCGCCGATCAAGTCGCCGAACTCTTCGAGGCCGGGTCGCAGAAGGTGCGCATCACGGTCAACAACGATGAAGCCGCGCAGGCGGTGCCGGAGATCCGGCAGCGGCTGGAAGATCGCGGCCTCGATGTGCCGCTCATTGGCGACTTCCATTACAACGGGCACCTGCTGCTCACCAAGTACCCGCAGTGCGCCGCGACCCTCGACAAGTACCGGATCAATCCGGGTAACGTGGGCACGAAGCATCGCGATACCAACTTCACGACCATCGTGCAGGCGGCGATCGACCACGACAAGCCGGTGCGCATCGGCGTGAACTGGGGCTCGCTCGACCAGAATCTGCTCACCGATATGATGGACGCCAACGCGAAATCTGTCGAGCCGCGTGAAGCGAAGGACGTGTACATAAACGCGATGCTCGAGAGCGCGCTCCGTTCGGCGGCACTGGCCGAAGAAGTCGGGCTGGGCCACGACAAGATTATCGTGAGCGCCAAGATTTCGGTGGTACCCGATCTGGTGGAGTGCTACCGCCGCTTGGCCAAGCGCTGCGACTATCCCCTGCACCTGGGGCTGACCGAAGCGGGGATGGGCACCAAGGGTGTGGTGGCGTCGGCCGCCGCGCTTGGCATACTACTCAGCGAGGGGATCGGCGACACGATCCGTGTGTCACTCACCCCCAAGCCCAACGGTGACCGTCGCGAAGAAGTGTTTGTGGCGCAGCAGATTCTGCAGTCCTTGGGGCTGCGGTCTTTCGCGCCGCAGGTTACCGCGTGCCCCGGCTGCGGCCGGACCACGAGCACCTTCTTCCAGCACATGGCGCAGGATATTCAGGGCTATCTGCGCGAGCAGATGCCGGTGTGGCGCGAATCGCACCCCGGCGTGGTGGAGATGAAGGTGGCCGTGATGGGGTGCGTGGTGAACGGTCCGGGCGAATCGAAGCACGCCAACATCGGTATCTCGCTGCCCGGCACGTTTGAAGAGCCCAAAGCCCCCGTGTACGTAGACGGCAAGCTGTTTACGACGCTCAAGGGCGATCAGATCGTGCCGGAGTTTCTCGTCATTCTGGAGGAGTACGTGCAGCGCACATACGGATCGGCTGTTACGGCGGCGGCGGGATAACGTCAATGCCGCCGGCCATCTGGCCGACGTCGACACGGGCCACGGTGGTGAGGGCCACGAGATCGATGATCTCCACGGTGCCGGGCTCGCTCCCAATGCCCTCCACCGTCACGAAGGCGTAGCGGTCATCGTGCGTGATCGCGACGCCGTGGACCACGCGACGCTGCGTGGGCAGTACGGCTAGCGTACGGCCTGAGCGGGCGTCGATGATTGACACGCTCTGGCCGCGTTTGTTGGTGGCCACCAGCTTCGCGCCATCGCGCGTGACCGCGAGGTTGTAGATGCCACTGCCGGCGGCGATGCGGCGGCGCATCGTCCATGAGGCCACGTCGATTTCCACGAGGTCGCTCGTGCCGTTGCACGCTACCCACACGGTCGCGTCGTCGGGCGACGGCTGTGCCCACGTGGGGGAGCAAATGGTGCTGCCTGTAGCCGGCGCGGTCATGCCATGACCGCTCATGTCGTGACCGGCGTGTGCGGCCTCGGTACCAGCCAGCGCTGCGGCCCCGCGCACCGGCGGTGCGCCCATCATTCCCTGCTCGGCGCCCTTGGTGAGCAAAAAGTGGCGCGTGACCTGGAGGCCGGCGATGTCGATCTCTACGAGCTGATCGTCCATCATGCACACCGAGTAGTGCCGGTCGCCGCGCGTGTTGATGCGTGATCCGTGCGGCATGGTGCAGGTGGTGAGTCGCGCGATCTCCTGCAGGCTGTCGGTGCGCACGATGCTCACGTCTGACGCCACCATCTCGCCGTGCAGATTGAAATTGACCACCACAATGCGCGTGCCATCGGGGCTCACCTGCGCGGTGGCCGGAAAATTCCCGAGCGTTACCTGCTCCACATACGCGTTCGTGGCCGTGCGGAACTTCCAGAGAATGCCATAGGGCGTTCCGTGCGCCGTGGTGACGTAGTAGTACGCGCCATCCGGTGAGACCGCGACACCGTGCGGCCCATCGGGATCGGCCAGCATGATACCCACCTGCTGTGTACGCACCACGGAGGCGCCCGACGGCCCGAACTCGATCACCGCCACCTGATCCACCGCTTCAGACGCCACCAGCGCCTGATACGTTTTCGCGGGCGATGTGCCCGCAGGTAGCGCACCGCCACGCGCAGCCTGTGCCATCAATGAGCCCACAGGGCATGCCGCCGCGAACACCAGCCCCACCAGGCGGCGCGTCGTCCTCATGGAATGATGGCGCGCTTCTTGGCGTCGGGCTTGGGCTCCATGCGCACAATCCACAGGCCGTTGTACATGTCGTTCACGTACGCGAGGCCGTTGCGCACCACGACGCCCCACGTCATCGCGGCGTTCTTTACAAAGCCGTCCATGTCGGCCGTGTGCACGTGCACCATCTCGCGCTGCTGGGCGCGCAGATCACCGCGTAGCTCACCGGAGATATCGAAGGCACGGAAGCCGGCGTTGTACGCGCCCATGTACAGCGTGTCGCCCGCCACAAACACGTTGTGTACGCCACCGAACTCGGGCTCATAGAACGCCACCGATTTGGGCTTGGCGATATCCGATACATCAAGCACCTGCAACCGGCCATACGCTCGGCCTGCCGCCGCATCCTTTGCCCCCTTCACCGGCGCGGCGGGGAAGACTTCATCGGCGATGAACACGTAATTCTTATGACGCCACGCGGTGTGTGTACCACGGATAAAGCCAGGGCCGCCCGATGCTTCCACCTGTCGATACAGATCGTTCAAATCATATTTGTACTGCGACACCAGTTGCGGGTTGCTGGGCGAACCGCCCTTCACGCCGTTTCCGATATCGAGAATCACCAGCCCGTCGTTCCAGTAGCTCAGATACGCCAGACCATCCTGCACATCCACGTCGTGCAATGAGCGCCCGGCATCGGGGCGCGGGGTCTTCCACACGGCCGAGGTCTTCGGGTTACACGGATCGTTCCAGTCAATGATGTGGAACGCGCCCGTCCCGTCGTTGGTGAGATAAATGTGCGTGCCGTACTTTTCCTGCTTGTAGACGAAGGTGGAGTGCACACCACCTGTGAGGCCATCCGTGAAGTCTGCGCATTTTTTGGGGTGCAACGGATCAGCGAGCGACGCAATCACAATGCCGTTCTTGCGATCCGCCGCCCCTTCGCGGGTGAACACCATGTGCGAGCCGTCGGGCGTCGTCATGATGTCGTTCACGCGTCGCGTGTTCTCCACGATCGAGTCCGTCACCACCGGCTTGGTCTTGTCGGTGAGATCGATGGTGAACATGCGATCGCCGCCACTGCCGGTGCCGAGGTAGGCGATGTCCCGCGTGGGGTGCAGCCACACTTCTTCCGTGGTGAAGCCCATGCGCGGCAGGCGCCCGACCACCGTGGCGGGGCGACGCACATCGCGCGGTGTGAGGCGCACCACGGCTTCCGCACTGCGCGATCCCAGCGACGCCGTGATGGTATACGTGCCGGCTTCGTAGCCCACAAAGGCGCCGTCGCGGTCGATGAGGCCCTGACCGGGATTGAAGCTGAAGGTTGGCGTGAGTCCTTCAATCACACGCCCCGCGGCATCCTTGGCGGTAGCGGTGAAGGTGATCACATCACCGGTGCGTGCGTCGCGCGACGACGGCGAGATGGCGAGGCTCGCGATGCGACTGGCCACGACCGTGGCCTTGAACGACGTAGTGGCGGCATCGGCCCGCGCCGTGATCGTGGCGCTACCGGCGGCGCGGGCCTCCAGCAGACCGTCGGCGTTCACCGACACGATGGCCGGGTTGCTGCTCGTGAACAGCGCACGGTCGGTGCGTACATCACCGGCCGCGCTCCTGATGGCGGGCATGAGCACGAAGCGCTGGCCGGCCACGAGCCGTGTGGGAGTCCGGTCGAGGACAATGCTCGCGGCCGGCCCGGGCACCATGCGTACTTCCACGCGCTGCGTGATGGGCGCGTAGCCGGTCACCTGCGCAATCACCGTGACCGGCATTGTGCCGGTGGAGCCGGAGGTTACGAGCCCGTCCTGCTGTACGCCACCTTCAAAGCGGCCACCCGCCGCGATGAACCGGACCGTGGCGTTGGGCACAAGTTGTCCGTTGACGTCGAGCACCCGCGCTGTCAGACGCAGCGTGTCTTCGGCGATCACCACCGGATCGGCCGGAGATATTTCGATGCGCGTCGGGCGCGGCGCGGCGGGCTGTGTCTGCAACAGCACCGTGGACAGCAAGGCAGTCAGCATCGGACTCGAGGCAAAGGACCGGAACGAAGCAGGCTAGGCCTGCGCGAGCTCTGCCGCCGCAGCGGCCAGTTCGTCGACGATGGGGGCAGTGAAACCGAGCTCTCGCAGACGGTCGGCCACGCGGGCATAGTAGCGCGCCGTCCCCTCGCGTCCGGCGGCGAAACGCCCCCAGACAGTTTCTGGAAACGACGTACGGCGCAGGTCGGAGAGAATCGAATTCGCATTGTGCACCGTGTCGGCGGCGCACACCCACAACGCCTCCGGGGTTGCGTGCGCCAAACGCTCGATGGCATCGTGCTTGCGATCATCGGCGGAGAGCTCGACACCCTCGTCGTCGGAACGACGCTGCGTAACGGACAGTACCATCTCCAGCACATTCATGCCGAACTTCCGACCGATGCGTTCATCGAGTGTGTCGCGTGTCCAGCTCTCGCGTACGCAGTCGGCAATCACATCGTGCAGAATTCCCGCGACCACCGCGTCGTCCGAGCAGCCGTAGCGCGTCAGGATCACCGCCACGTTGGCGGGTTGCGTGAGATACGGGAGACGGGTGCCCTTGCGGACTTGCTGATCGTGGTGTTTAGCCGCGAACGCAAAGGCGTGATTGATTCGGTCGGAGTAGCCGGTCATAGACGGGGCGGCTGGGGTTCAGGCAGGGACGGGAACATACGACGCACGAGCGAACCAGGCCACCAGATGCGCTAATCCGTCCCGATCCGCATCACCAAAGGCGGCCGGCACGGCGGAGTCGATATCGAGCACCGCCATCAAGGCACCGTGCTGATCGAACACCGGCACCACGATTTCGCTCTGCGAGCGCGGATCGCACGCAATGTGCCCCGGAAAGGCATGCACGTCCTCCACGACCACTGTGCGTCCCTCGGCGGCCGCCGTGCCACACACGCCGCGACCGAAGGTGATTTCCTGGCAGCCGAGCGACCCCTGATAGGGGCCCACCCGCAACAGCCGACCAGGCTCGACCACACGATAGAAACCCGTCCACAGGTGACCGAACGCGTGATGCAGCAGCGCGCTCACCGTGGCCATGCCGGCAATCGCGTCGGTGTGGTCGTCGAGCAGGAGTGCCTGCGTGGCTGCCAACTGGGCGTAGGCGTCGGCGCGCGGGATGGCGCGAAGATCGGGAATGACGGGTTCCATGAGCGCTCGAAGACGGGGAACAGCGAAAGCGGGCGGTGGTTACCGGAGCGGACCGATAGCGGCAATCAAGCGCAGATCGAGGAGGGCGAGTGCCACACCCTGCACGATGATGGCTAGTCCGGCTCCCACCGCGCCGAGCCGGCGGCCCCATCGCCAGGCGGTGAACGCGAGAGTGGCGCCGATGGCGGCGTACCCCAAGTCGAGCCCGGTGTTCAGCCAGAGCACATTGAGCAGCCGCTGAGTTCCCGCGAAATCACGGAAGGCCAATCCGCGCCACGCCCAGCCGGCGATGGCGAGGTTGACCAGTCCCCACGCCGCGCTTTGGATGGCAAAGTGTCGCAGGAGCGGCGCCGCCGTGTGGCGCATGGTCAGCCACGCCAGTATGGCGGAGCCGGTAACGATGCTGGCAGCCGCCCACAGCGCCAGTCGGATCAGATGGCCCTGTTCAAGCGCCAACAACGTATCAGCCCACATGGCAGGGAGACTAGCCACCGTGACCGGAGAACGGCAGGGGACCGGCGCTGTGCACGGCGAATTCCTGAGCGACGTTCGGCTACGACCAAGGGGCCGACGCTGAGCGCCGACCCCTTGGTGTTCGTGCGTGCTGCAGCGCCAGAGACGCAGCGGCTGATCTTTACTGGACCGTGATCTTGCCCTTCATGTTCATGGCAAGGTGCGGCGTGCAGTAGTAGTCATACGTGCCAGCTGGGACGCCGGCGAACGATATCGTGTAGGACTCGTCAGGGTTCAGCATCATCCTGCCGGCCAGTTCACCCGCCTGCTCAGGCATGTTGGCCACGAGGGCCGCCTTGGCTTCCGGCGACAGCGTGGCTGCGTCGAACGCCACGTTGTGCGGGCCACCGCTGACGAAGACGAACTTGATGCCGTCGCCGGCCTTGACCGTGATGTCCACCGGCTCAAAACGGTAGCCCGTGCCATCGCCGATCATCTTCACTTCGTGCGTAGTGCCCGTAATCGGGGCCATCGCACCAGCCGCAGGCGCCGCGTCGGCCGCCGGAGCCATTTCAGCGACCGGGGCTGCTGCCGAGTCCGTCGTAGCTGCCTTATCACCACCGCACGCGCCCAGCAGGATTGCTGCGCCCGTCACTACTGCAAATCCGAGAAACCGCATGTCGAGAGGCCTCCTAGAGCCTGTTCGAAAATTTTTACCGTCCGACAGGGCACACCCTGTGTTCGCAGGGCCCTGCGAACCTCGTGAAGTTATTCACAAGCGCACGAGCCGCCAAGGCCTTGCCCGTAAAACGGTGTCTTGACGGTCGTTAAGATGGCAGCTACGCTCTGGGGCATCGCTTTTATAGGTGTACAAGGTTGAATCACTCGCCTGGTTCACGAAGACCACGATCGACAAGGAACATCTCGTCCGGTCTTCTGCGGCGGACATTCAGGAGACGCTCGATGAGTAGGCGCCCCCATCGGGCGCTCGACAGGGGGAGAAAACCGCTACTGCAACACGCGTTGGAGGCCGAATCGACCACGGCATCAGCCGTGAGTCCCGCGAACCGTTACCGATTCGTGGCGCGCCGGACCGTTTCAGCGTGAGATCGGCGAGGCGACAGCCAAGCTTGGCACAGCTTTACCCCATCCGACAACCCAGCGCGCATGGCAGACGACGTCGAGGTGACACAACTGCTCGCCGCGCTGCAAGCTGGGGCGCCGAATGCGGCGGAGCGCTTGGCTCGCGCTGTAATGAAGGAATTGCATCGGATCGCGGAATCCGCGATGCAGCGTGAGGTAGACGGCCACACGCTGCAACCCACGGAGCTGGTGGACGAGGTGCTGGTAAGGCTGATCGGGCAACGGCACGCGCACTGGGAACACCGGGCGCAGTTCTATGCGGTCGCCGCCCGGATGATCCGACACATTCTCGTGGATCACGCCCGCCAGCGTCGCCGCATCAAGCGGGATCATGGTGTGCGTGTCACGCTGAAGGAGGAGGTGGCCGCGGTGCCGGACCGATCGGTCGACTTGATCGCGCTCGATGACGCGATGCAGCAGCTCGACGCCCACGCGCCGCGCCAGGCGCGCGTGGTGGAGTTACGATTCTTCGGCGGCCTCGACATCGAGGAAACAGCCACCGCGCTCGACATCTCCCCCGCTACCGTGAAGCGCGACTGGGCCTTCGCGCGTGCCTTCCTGCTCAAGACCCTCAACGCCGCCTGATCCGTGGACTTTTCGGCCGCGTCCTCTACCCGCTTTGCGCTGCTCGAGTCCCTCTTTAACGCCGTGTTGAGCGTGCCTGAGACGGAGCGGGACGACTTCGTGTCGCGCAGCGCCTCACACGATCCAGCCCTGGAGCAGGAGCTGCGCGCACTGCTGGTGGCGCACGCGCGGAGTGACGGGTTCCTCGGCACGCCGGTGCGTGTGGAGCGGGATCTGAGTGAGCGGTGGGTGGGTGCCCGACTCGGGAGCTACGAGATCGGGCGCTGCATCGGCGTGGGGGGTATGGGCGAGGTGTATGAGGCGGTCCGCGCCGACGATCAGTATCGGCAGCGTGTGGCCGTCAAGTTCTTGCGCCGGAGTGCCGAGGGTCCCGTCGCGCTCCGCCGGTTCCGCGCGGAGCGCCAGATCCTCGCGAGTCTGCAGCACCCCAACATCGCGTCGCTGCTCGATGGCGGCGTGACAGCGGACGGGCTGCCGTACTTCGTGATGGAGTTCATCGACGGTGAGCCGATCACGCGCTGGTGCGATGCCCGCCAGCTCACGATCGGGGCGCGACTGGTGCTTTTTGGGCAGGTGTGTGCAGCGGTGCGCGCGGCGCATCAGAAGCTGGTAGTGCATCGGGACCTCAAGCCGGGCAACATTCTCGTCACCACTGACGGAACCGTGAAGCTCCTGGACTTCGGCATCGCGAAGATGATGCGCGAGTCGGAGGAGTCGGAGCCCGTCACGGCAACGCACGTAGGGCAGCAGGCGTTCACGCCGGAATATGCCGCACCGGAACAACTGCGTGGCCAGACCGTGGACACCACCGCTGACGTCTATGCCTTGGGCGTCGTGCTGTGTGAACTGCTGACGGGAAAACGTCCCTTCGACCTGCAGGGCAAGTCCGCCGGCGAGATGGAGCGCATCATCACCGAGCAGCCGGCGCCACGCCCGGGCACACTGCTGTCTAGCACGCGCTGGCGGCAGCTCGCGGAACGGTCAGCAACACGCGCGCAGCGGGCGATCGAGGGCGATCTCGACGCCATCGTGCTGATGGCGCTGCGCAAGGAACCTGCGCGTCGCTACCCTTCGGTGGATGCGTTCGCGCGTGACGTGGAAAATCACCGTGCGCAATTGCCGGTGCAGGCCCGTCCGGACAGCCTCGGATATCGCATCCGCAAGTTCGTCCGCCGGCGTCGATGGGAAACGGCGGCGGGTGTGGTGGCGGTGCTGTCGCTGGTGGGCGGGGCTGGTGCCGCGCTGCTGCAAGCGCAGCGTGCCGACATAGCGCGGGTGCAGGCGATTGCCGAGCAGACTCGCGCCGAGGAAGTCACGCGGTTTCTGATGACGATGCTGAATTCATCGAATCCGGAATCGTTCGGCAAGGACGTGACCATGCGCACGGTGTTGGACTCGGCGGTGGTCCGTGCGGACTCGATGAAGGTCGCGCCCGAGCTGGAGGCGGAGATCCGCGCGGTGATGGGGAATGC
>JBBQUH010000014.1:0-68313 GCA_038212625.1 Gemmatimonadales bacterium
GATTGTCTCACGTGAGACAATCGCCGCCGGTCGCGTACTGGTTCAGTGCACTCTGCGTCGACTACTTCGCGACGGCTTCAGCTACGGGCGCCGCGGGAGCGATTGCGCGCAGCGAGTCGACGATCTGCTTGATCTTGTCGAACGTGAGACCACCCGGGTACACTCGGTCGCCGATAATGATCGACGGTGTCGAGCTCACCCCGCGCGCGGTACCGGCCGCCGCATTGGCCTGGATCCTCGCCACATGTTTCTGTGTGTCGAAACACTGGCCAAACGCCGTCATATCGAGACCAAGCTGCTTGGCGTAGCCATCGACGAGCTTGCGCGGGTTGGTGGTCGCCTGCGTGCTCCAGTCGTACTGGCCGGCGAACAGCGCGTCGTGCATTTCCCAGAACTTGCCCTGATCGTCAGCACAGGCGGCCGCGAGGTGCGCGGACATGGTGTTGGCGTGAATCGACGTGAGCGGGAAGTCGAAGAACCGGAAGTTGGCGAGGCCGGCGTCCACGATCCGCGCCTTGATGTCCGGGCCCTGCAACGTGGCAAACTGTCCGCAGCCGGGGCACTCGAAATCAGCGAATTCCATGATGGTGATCGGCGCGTTCGGGTCACCACGCAAATAGCCCTCGGCGGCTGGCAGCGGTGTGCCGGGCGCGAGTTCGATCGGCTTCGGCTTGTTCTGCATCGTGGTCCAGATGCCAGCGCCACCGGCCACGATCACCAAACCGATGATGGCCAGGAATCCAGTGTTCGACTTCTTCTTCGGGCTTGCCTTCACCACTCGTTCTCCTCGTCGCCCGGCTTCCAGCCGGTAGTTGTCCAGGGATGCTCGTCCGTGCCACGCGCCTCCTCCACGAGCCGCCGATGTTCGGCCACTTCGGGAGAGTCGTACGTGCAACGGACCTCGTAGTGGAACAGTTCGCTGCGCACATCGCCGATGAGCTTCATCAGCTCGCCGCCATTCGCCAACAGCTGGCCGCTGGCGTCGAGCGCTTGGATGCGGTTGGCGAGGGTGCGCAGCATTTCGCGCAAAATCTCTGCCCGTCCGTCGTCGTACACCTGCTCGTCCGCCATCCCGCCTCCGTGGCTCGTCTGCTACAGCTGGTAGTTCCGCGGTAAGTTATCGGGGACCCCACGGCTGGCGCTATCCTGCCCCGCGCCGACCGCAGCTCGCTGCGGCTGTCGAGGGCGCGCACCATCGGACGGTCGGTCGGAAACTTCCGGGCGCGCTCAGCGCTTTTTGTCCGGTCCGCGTAATTAGTATAGCGAGCGCAGTTGACTCGTCGCGAGGCGCCCGAATGACCAGCACTAGGAATCGGGGTGTCTCATTGGTTAGATTTAGAGGCTGGCCGAACCGTCGGCCGCGTTGTTCGACGTACTTCCCAGAGGAAATGGCTAAACCCAAGCTTCGTCCGCGTCGTGACTCCATGGTGCCCTCTCCGTATCAGGAGGCCCGTGATGAGCTCTTTCAGCAGATCATGCAGTGCGGTGTGATCGGGTGTCATCCCGAAGACCAGAAGGAATGGTTCGATAGCACGGTCGAGTATCTCAGGGGCCGGTATCCTGAGCTCAAGGCGCCCGAGTTGATTGAACTGCGGACGCTGGGCGAGCGGTTTGCCCAGCCGACCAAGAAGCAGGCGCAGGAAGCGGCTGCGGTCTGATCCACGCACGATCGCGTAAAGCATCGATGCAGCATCGAACGCCTCCATCCGGAGGCGTTCGTCGTTTCCGGCATGCTGCGCCTGCGTCACGGCCCACACCGGCTCAGCCGCTACGGCACCACCACATCGCGCGCCCGCTCGCGCCAGAGCATGAGCGTGTAATCGACCGTGGCGGCCAACCCCATGACGCCAATGAGAAGGACCAAGGCGTCGACCCATGCCGGTACCAGCAGGACGGCCAGAAACGTGGCCAGCTGCACGCCGGTGACGAGCTTACCGATCAGGCGTGCTTTAAAGGTGATTGGGCGCAGCCAACTCACGTTGCGCGCCACGAACCAGCCGATTACCGACATGACATCGCGGAACATGATCACTACCGCTTGCCAGGCGCGAAGTTCGCCGCCGATGACGTAGCTGACGACCACGCCGAGCACGAAGAGACGATCGGCAACCGGATCGAGCAGGGCGCCGAATCGCGATGTGCTGCCGGACCGGCGCGCGAGCCACCCGTCAAGCAGATCCGTGACCGACGCGATCCCGATCAGCGCAAGGCGCGCGGGCCCGGAATCCCACGCCAGAAACACCATCGCGAGCAGCACGCGCGATGACGACATCAGGTTGGGCAGTGTGACCAGCGACGGAGACACGGTGCGAAGGGCCATGATGGAAACTACCCGCGCTACCGGCTGGGGTGCCAGCGACGCGCCGCGCGCGTTAACGTGCCGGGATGGACGGGGCAGCACATGGTGCGGTGGTACACTTGCTCGCGGAGTTCACTGGCGTTTCGCCGGCGGCTCTTCGTGATGCCGCGCTCCTTGGCGGTGTCCTCATCGCCGCCGTCGGTGCGGCGGGGCTCCACACGGTGGCCCGCCCTATGCTGCGGGTAGACGACACGCGCGGTGCCGACGCGCTGCTGTTGCTCGAAGGCGGTCATGCCGCGCTCCATGCCTACGTGCCGCAGCAGATGCTGCTCGTGGACCTGCTCGGACCGGAGCCAGCTCAGCTCGCCACGGCACTGGAGGTGCTCACGCGCCGACTCAAGCCGGTGGCGGTGTCGGCCGAGCGTCTCGTGCGATTGGGCAGACCGGCGTGAACGAAACCTTGACGCTGGTGATCCCGGCGCTGTCGTTGGCCATTTTGATATGGGACATTACCCTGGCCGGTTGGATCGCCACGCGCCAAGAGGCGCCGACGCTGTTCACCCAGCTCACCGTGTTTTGTGGGCTGTTGATCGCGCCCGCGCTGCTGGTGGCGATTGCGACGGGCACCGAGACGGGCGCACGCACGATCTCGGGGATCGCGTGGCTCCTCGCGTTGGTCACCACGGCGTTTGCCTTGCAAGTGGCGTACGCGCTGGTCGCGCGGCTGCTCTCGCCACTCATTGCCGTGCCACTGCTGTTGTACAACGTGTGCGTGGCGGCGATCGCCATCGGGGACTTCCTCGTGTCGCTTGAGGGGATAGCGCCCGAGCCATTGCTGGCCGCAGTGGCCGCACGCGACGCCATGGCCGGTATTGCCACGGGACGCGCCGCGCTGGTGTCGCCGCTGGCGCTGCTGGTGCCGATGATTGCGCCCGCCTATCCGGCACGCTGGGCACTGTCCGGCGTAGCACGCGCGCTCTTGGTGTTACTCGCCACGGCGCTCACATCGCTGTTCGCGGTGCAGTGGCCCCGGGGGGTTGCGGCGCTGCGCAGTTACGATGCGGTATCGACGGCCCCATTCATGGCGCGGGCCAACGGCGCCTTTGCGCTCGGCCTCCGGTATCTGCCGCCGCTCGATGGCGCCCCGTCGGCGCGCAGGGTGGTGGCCGACGGCCGCTTACTCGCCGCGGTCCGCCCGAACCTGGTGCTGCTGGTGCTCGACGACGACGGCACGCGGCAATCCGCCCTCGATTCCTTGCGCCGTGTGCTGGAGCCGCTGCGGGCCGATAGTGTCAAGGTGGCCGTTGCCCTGCGGATCGGCCTCGACGTACCGCCAGCTGCCGACGAGCGGCGCTTGGTGGCTCTCGAGCGAGTGTTGGTCACGATCAAACCCGACGTCGTCTTCCCCGGCTACCGCGACCCAGTCCCGTCGCCGTTCGGGTCGGGAACGCCGTCGGAGAACTGGTGGCGGGCCACCCTGCTGTACAGCGCCCGCGTGATCGAGCGCGTGCGTCCGCGCACGCAGATGGGCTGGGCCGCCGCTCGGCTCGATGCCGCCGACAGCGCGCTGTACGTGTGGGCGGTGACAGCGGGGTCCGGGGTGGAGGTGGTAGGCGCGGTGGCCTTCCCATCGTTTTCCGGCCTTCCTGGACTCGACGCGCGACTGCGCGCCTTTGAGCGATGGCACGGACAGGCGGTTGCGCGAGCGGAGGGAACGGAGCCGGGCGATCGGCGCGTTCTGCCGCACTGGATCGTGACCGCTGGAGGATTGCCGCATGCGCATGGTGACGCAGGGCAGACGGCGGCGATTCAGCACGTGCTGTACTGGTCCCTCGCGCGCGACTGGATACGGGCAGCGGTGATCGGCGAACCGTCCGATTACGATGCATGGCTGGGACTCCGCGCCGCCAACGGTCGCGAGCGCGGCGCGGTGACGGCGCTGGAAAATGCGTCGCGGCAGTTGCGCGCAGCGCGTGGTAGTGCGGGGGCGCGCGAGGACTAAGGTCGAGAAGCGCTCGACACCCCGAACAGCCTGTTCAGCGCATTACAGCGACACGCGCCCGCGCACCGCTCCCTCAATGACCCGCGCCGGATCGAAGTACCGCTGCGCCAACCGCAGCACATCGTCGGCCTGAACCGCGGCGATGCGCGCCTCTTCCTCGAGACGCTCCTGCAGGCCGGTACCAAAGAGCCATGCGTCCACCATCTCGCCCAGCACCGAACCACCCGACTGTTGCGAGATCGCGTGGGTGCCGATGAGATACCGCCGTGCGCGCTCCACTTCCTCCTCGAGCGGCGCGGACTCGCGCAGCAACGCGAACTCCCGAAGGAGTCCATCGCGGGCTTCGTCTTCGCGCGCGGGCGATGTGGCAATGTAGGCGGCAAACAGACCGCCGACACGACGTTCGATCGGGAACGCGCTCACGGTGTACGCCAGGCTTTGCTTGTCGCGCAGTTGCTCGAAGAAGCGACCACCCAGGCCGCTCACGATGGCGGCGAGCACATGGGACGCCGTACGATCGGGGTCGTTACGCCCCGGACCCGGAAAGAGCAGCGCGAGTGCGGTCTGCTGCTTATCGCGCTCCTCATGCACGCGAGTGGACGCGGTTGGCCACACTACCGGCGGCGGCATCACATCGTCGCGCCAAGTGAGCGCGTCGAAATGCCGTCCCACCAGTGCGGCCGCCTCGTGGGGCTCCACATCGCCAACGATCGCGATCACCGATGTACTGCCTCGGATGTGCTCCGCGTGAAACGCCCGTGCGCTGTCGGCGGTAATCATCGCCAACGAGGCGTCGGTGCCGAGCACCGATCGCGCGTACGGGTGCGCGCCGTACGCGGCCATCGTGGCCAGGCGCATGGGCCATCGGGACATGTCGTCGCGCGCGCGTGCGAGTTCGGCGATGGCCAGCGCGCGTTCGGTATCCACGCCGTCTTGCGGGAACACGGGCGCTTGCAGTACGTCGCCCAGCAGTTCGGTGGCGACCGCGAGATGTCGCGTGGGCACGGACAGCGACCAGCCCAGACTTTCCAACGCGGCGCTCACGCCGATGCTGCCGCCGAGCGCTTCGGTGGCTTCGGCAATCTGCGCGCCACTCCGTGTTTCGGTGCCCTTGAGCATCACTTGCGCGGTGATGCGCGCCAGGCCTTCGTAGTGCAGCGGATCACGCCCACTGCCCCCGCGCTGGAACACGCCGATGTTTACTAACGGCGCGCCGGGGCGCGGCAGCACGAGTATCGGCACGCCATGCGCGGTATGGTATACGGAGGCGCCGGCGTCGACGCGGTCGCGCGCTGGTGCGATGTGAATGGCGGGTGTCCCAATCGTCGGCCCATACGACGGGGTGGGTGCATCGGGCGCGGGCAGCACACGACTACCGAGCCCCTCTTCGGCGTGCAGCAACGCGCGCAGTGCGTCGGCGTCTTCGGCCAAGGGCTCGGTGCCATGTGGCCGGTACGACACCACCGACACGAGCGACGGATCGAGATACTGATCGAGTGCGGCGCGCAGCGCGTCGGGCTGGAGGGCCAGCATGGTGTCGTAGTACTGGCTCGCCACTCCGAGTCCTCCTTCGGCTTCCCAGCTGGCGAGATACGACGCCTGCCCATCCATGCTCTCCAACTGGCGCAGCCAGCGTGCCTCGATGATACGCTGCGCGCGCACCACTTCACTGTGCCGGAACCCGTGCAGGCGGGCAGCATGCAGCTCGCGCCAGAGATGCTGCGCTGCTTCACGCGCGCGATGCGGCGGTGCTTCGGCGTGGGCCACGAAAACGCCGACATCGCCCGTGGTGTAGTCCCACGCACTCACCGATGACGCGAGCTGCCGTTCGCGCACAGCACGATAGAGCCGCGATGCGCGCCCGGTACTGAGCGCCATGGCGGCTAAATCGAGCGTTGGCGAATCGGGATGCTGCATGGGGGGCACACGCCAGCCAAAGGCAATCTGCTGTTGCGCGATGTCGCCGCTCCACTCGCGCACGCGGAAGGACGGCGGTGCCGTTTCCACCGGACCGCGCTCACGCGGCGCAACGGGCGACGTGAGTGTGCCGTAGCGCGCCATCACCTCACGACGGACTTCGTCCGGATTCACGTGGCCGACAATCGAGAGAATGGTGTTGTCGGGGCGATACCAGTGGTGATAGAAGCCCACCAGCTGTTCGCGCGTGAATGCGCGGAGGGCGTCTTCCTGACCAATACGCCAGCGGCGGATGCGATGCGCGTCGTACAGCAGCGCATACAGCGACTCGATCGCTACGGCCGACGCGGTGTCCCGTTTGCGCTTGACTTCCTGAATGATGACCTCGAGCTCGCGCGCGAGTTCTTCACCGTCGATGACGGAGCGGGCGTACGCATCAAACTGAATTTCCAGCCCCTGCACGAACGACGCCGACGGCAGCACCGTGTAGTAGCTGGTATGGTCGTAGATGGTATGCGCGTTGAGGTACCCACCGTTGGCCTTGGTTTCACGCGCGATCTGTCCGACGCCGCGCGTTGGCGTGCCCTTGAAGTACATGTGCTCGAGCACATGGGCGATGCCGACCACATCATCACTCTCGTCGAAGTAGCCGGCCTTCACGTGCGTCACGATGGCTACCACCGGCGCGGAGACATCGCGGCGAATGAGCAGCGTGAGCCCATTGGGCAGGACCTCACGGATAGTCTCGTTATGGAGCGCGAGCGCGTCACTGGGGCGCATGGACAGCGTAGTCATGGCAACGACGGAGTTGGGGGAACGCAGGCGGACCAATCGCCGGGACCGGCGCGCGTGAACCAGCGCTGCGCTTCTTCGACGCGCCGCAATTGGAGCAGTGCGCAGCCGAGGAAACCCTGCGCCACCCGATCGGTGGGGTCGAGTTGCAGCGCGCGCACATAAAAACGGCGCGCGAGTTCGGGCTGGCGGTCCGCGAGCAAAGCCGCCGCGAGTTCGCGAGCCGCGAGCGCGTTGGATGGCTCCACGCGAACCGCCGCATCAAGAAATCTACGCGCGCCGGGCATATCGCCCTCCTCGCGTGCAAGACGGCCAAGAAAGATCAGCGGCCGCGCGTCGGTTGGTGCCTGCTGAGCGGCGCGCGCGAACGCGGTGCGCGCCACTTCCCGCGCGCCGCGGCTGTACGCGGCCACACCCTCGGTATAGTTGGCGTCACTCCGCCCGCGAGTGGTAAACCATACGGCCGCCACGATGATCAGCAGCGTGAGGAGTACAAGGGCGATGACCAGTGTTCTGCGTGGTCGTGCGGGGATCTTCGCCTTTACCGTGAATGGTCCGCCCGGCGACAAGTCGACCTTTGAGGCGGGCGCCACTGACTCGACGGTGCCTGGTAGCGAGTTTGCGAATGACCGAGCAGCCGGCGCCGGTGGCGGAGACCACGCCGACGCCGACCGGGCACTGCCTGAGGCAAGTCCGGCCGCAGCTCCGGCGGCCGGCGGCGCAAACGACGACACGGGCTGCGGCGGCGCACCAAGAGCGGTCGCGGCCGCTGCCTGCGCACGCAACACGGCGATCTGCGTGGCCGCAGCGTGATCGATCGCCATCCACGATGTACGCAGAATATGCGAGTCCGCCTCCGACGTGACCGGGCCGTCGGCGCGATCAGCGAGCGCGTTCAGTGCCACGAGTGCGTCGGCGTCGGAGCTGGTGATGACCTCACGGCTCCGGGCCTCCACGACCAGAGCATGCCCTCCGAGTTCAGGACGCATCAGCACGGTGCGTAACAGTCGTTGCGCCGCGCTCCACACGTGGGTGGGCATGGCGCTCTCGGCGTGGTCAAAGACGACTCGCGCCGCGTCAAGCGCGGCGCGAATGGCCATCATGTTGGAATCATTCACCGGAACCACTGTTTTGGAGACACACCCGTCATGACCGGCTCACCCGGTGCTCACCGCAGGATACGGAGCATCCCGGCGTCGGCACTGCTGCGCAGAAACGCTTCCGGTGCATCCGAGACGATCCGTGCACCGGTGGCTCCGTAGAACCGGCGCGCCTCGGCCGTCATATACTCCTGGAGTGGCCGTCCTGCATCGCGGGCGTCGCGCAGGGCGTGGACGATCTCCTCCCACGTGCCTTCGAACATGCTGCCATCTCGCATGACCACACGATGAGAGTTTTCGTCCTCCATCACCTCGGTGGTGGCGGATTCCGCCGCAGGTTCGCCCTGCTGCTGCGTCACCAGCCCGCTGAGCAGGGTGCCCAGCGTTTCGAGTTGCCCCGCCGCCTTGGTTTCGGCCGCATGTTCGGCTTCCATCATGGATTGCTCGACTTCGGCGAGCAGATCGTCGATGGCGTCGGGTTCGGCGGCCAGTTCAGCGAGTCGGGCCTCCCACGGTTTGAACTCCGGGTCGTGCTCGTCCAGCTTGTACAGCAAACGTTTGAGTTCGATCAGCCGCCAGATGCCCAGCTCGTCCCAGTGATCTTCGGGCTCCGTCTTTTCAAACTCCGCCAACGCGGCATCCTGCTGGCCGATGTCATACAGCATGTTGGCGAGGTACACGCGCGCCTCCACCTGTCCGGGATCGATCGTCAGTGCTTCGCGCAGGGTGGCGAGCGCCGCGTCGTCCTGTTCGAGCCGGTGCTGGGCGTAGCCCACACAGGCGATGGCCTCGCCGGAATCGGGGGCATGTCCCACAGCACGCTCGAAGAAGGAGAGCGACTGCTCGACCATCCCCTCGCGGAACAACGTGCGACCGATCTGGAGCATGAGCTCAATATCGTCATCGTAGCCCAGTAAAACGGTGCGATCGAAGGACCGGATCGCCTCGTCAACCTGCCCGAACTTGAGTAGCACCTCGCCAAATCCGGCCAGCGCATCCTCGTGATCGGGATCCAGCACCAGCGCTTCGTCGAAGCTCCGGCGCGCCCAGGCGTACTCTTCCCGGGCGAGTCGGGCGTAGCCGACTCCCACGTGCAGAGCCACCGCACTGGGATAGACAGCAACTCCCTCCCGGAGGATCTCCAGCGCCTCGTCGTACTTGCCCTCATCGTACAGGGCGTGTGCGCGCTCGTCGTACTCCTCGGAACTCAGGAACGGCGTGGGCATCAGTTGTCAGGCCTCCGGAGCGTGCGGGTTACGTGATAATACCATTTGCGGCTCGGTTCGTTCACTCGCGAGTCCCCCAATGTTCTCCCGTCAACGCGGCCGCCTGCAGCGCGGTTGCAATCTGCCCCGCCAGTGCCGCATTGTTTTCCAGCAGATCGAGGTTGGCGCGCACCGACTTTCCGTTGGTCCGCTGCTGAATCTCGGCCAGCAGGAACGGTGTCACCGCCGCCCCACGGATGCCGGCTGCGGTGGCGCTGTCCAGCGCGGCGGCTGTGGCGGTGGCGACGAGCTCCGGCGCCAGCGCGCTGGCGGCCGGCGGCGCTTGCACCACGAGCATGGCGCTGGTGCGACCGAGCGCCCGATGAGCGCGCCAGGCACGGGCAAGCTGGACGGGGGTATCGGCACGGGCCGTCAGCGGCAGGCCGGTGTGCTCGGTGAAGAACCCTGGCAGATCGTTGGTGCGGTAGCCCACGACCGGCACGCCCAGCGTTTCCAGGCGCTCGAGCGTGGCCGGCAGATCGAGGATGGACTTCGCCCCTGCGCAGACCACCATTACCGGGGTCCGGGCGAGTTCGACCAAGTCGGCCGATTCATCGAAGGGTGCGTTACGGTGCACCCCGCCGATACCGCCGGTCGCGAAGACCTCGATGTCGCCGAGGGCGCAGAGCGCGAGCGTGGCGGCCACCGTAGTGGCCCCGTCGGCGCCGTCGGCTATGCAGACCCCGAGATCCCGTGCAGACACTTTGCGCACGCCATGGCGGGCAAGAAACCGCTCGAGATCTTCAGATTCGAGCCCGAGGGATGGGACACCGCGCACGATCGCGGTGATCGCCGCCACGGCGCCCGCCGCTTCGACGGCGGCGCACATCCGCTCGGCGGCTTCGCGGTTGTGGGGCGGCAGCAACCCCTGGGCGAGCACGGAGCTTTCGAGGGCAACGACCGAGGCCCCGCGAGCGATCGCGGCTGCAAGACCAGCGGTGCTGCGAGGGCGCACGGGGCTCTCAGGCACCCCCGATTGTACAGCGCGCACCATCCTGATGCAACGGATGGTGCGCGCTGAGTTTCGGCGAATCGCTGACTTAATCCGTGGCGTCGTCGAAGGCGTCGCTTTTCTTCGTTTCCACCAGTTCCCAATCGCTGGACGTGGGATCGAACACGGCCATGACCTTGATGGACTCGCCGGACCAGACGTCGAACACCTTGCCCGTGTTCTGATAGATCTTGATCTCGTGGCCGTCCTCAAACTTGAGGACGATCAGCGGATGGCTGTTGTTGACGTACTGCTTGCGCAGCTTCTTCGGCGGATGATTTGTGGGCGCGTTCATGGTCTCGGGGTCAGGGGTCACGAGGCAACCCGCGCAACATGGGGCCTTGGCGGCCGGAGCGCCAGCCACCGCCGCAGCCGTGCTCACCCGCTGACTTTGGCCGCCTGTCGCGCCGCCTTCCGGCGTTCCCGCCGGTCCTCCATGGCCCGATACAGCACCGGAAGCACGAACAGGGTCAGAATGGTGCTGGTGAGCAAACCGCCGATCACGACGCTCGCCAGCGGACGCTGGACTTCGCTGCCCGGACTGGTGCTCAGTGCCATGGGCACGAAGCCGAGGCTCGCCACGAGAGCCGTCATGAGCACCGGACGGAGTCGATCGGTTGCTCCGCGCCGCGTCCGGGCCAGCACGTCGTGCCCTACGTCGTCATCATGGCGCAGGTGGTTGAGATGCTCCACCAGCACCACGCCGTTGAGCACCGCAATGCCAAACAGGGCGATGAACCCGACGCTTCCCGACAGGTTGAGGTTGAGGCCGCGCAGCCAGAGCGCCGCCACACCGCCCACCAGCGCGAACGGCACGTTGGAAAGGACCAGCAGTGCCTGCCCGACCGACCGAAACGACATGTACAACAGCCCGAAGATCAGCACGAGCGCGAGCGGCACGACCAAGGTGAGCCGCGACATCGCGCGCTGCTGGTTTTCGTACTGGCCGCCCCACTCGAGAAACACGCCGGCCGGCAGCGTCACGTCGCGTGCGATGCGGGTTCGTGCCTCGTCCGCGAATCCGCCAAGATCGCGCCCCCGCACATTGGCCAGCACCAGCGACCGGCGCTGTGCCTCCTCGTGACCGATCATTTCGGGACCGGTGGTTGCCAGTACGTCGGCCACCGCCGACAGCGGCAC
The DNA here is from genome assembly GCA_038212625.1 of Gemmatimonadales bacterium. Classification (GTDB taxonomy): domain Bacteria; phylum Gemmatimonadota; class Gemmatimonadetes; order Gemmatimonadales; family Gemmatimonadaceae; genus Gemmatimonas. The sequence goes on from JBBQUH010000014.1 coordinate 11,507, forward strand.
CAGCGCGCCGCCGGGCGCCCGAATCATGAGTTGCGACAATGCGCTGGCGTCGGCCCGTGACGCTTCGGGAAAACGTACCACAATGCTGATGCGCCGGAACCCATCGATGAGTTCTGCGGCCTGCTGCGAGCCCATCGCCATCTCGATCGCGTCGCGCACGTCGGCCACCGAGAGGCCAAACTGCGCCAACGCTTCGCGCCGGACCTGCATGCGCACCTGGCCGGTGCCGTCGGCCACTTCCACACCAACATCGGCGGCGCCAGGCACCGTCACGAGCACACGACGGATGCGCTCGGCGATCGACGCATTCTGCTGCAGATCGGGGCCAATCACTTTGATACCGAGATCGGTTTTGATGCCGCTCTCCGCTTCGTCGAGACGCATCGCCAGCGGCTGCGTGAACGCGATCTCCAGCCCGGGAATCACGCGCAGCGCGGAATCGAACGCCGCCACCAGCCCGTCGCGATCCTTCGCCGATGTCCAGTCATCCTGCGGCTTGAGAATGACGTACACGTCGCCCTCGAAGAGCCCCATGGCCTCGGTGGCGAGGTCCGGGCGTCCTTCCTTGGTTACGACCGTGACCACTTCAGGAAACCGCTTCACGATGCGCTCGACAGCGGTGGAGAGGCGCGTCGCATCATCCAGCGCGATACTTGGCAGTCGTCGCGTGGTGATGAGAATGGACCCCTCGTCGAGCTTCGGCATGAACTCGGTGCCGATCCGCGTGAGTGAACCCAACGCAATCACCACGAGCACCACTGAGACCGTCACCACCAACGTGGCGTGCCGCATGACGCGGTCGAGCATCCGCCCATACCGCTGGGTCAGATTGGTGAGCCACGCGGCCGGTTTCGCGGGCCCCGCGCGCAGCGCCCACGACGACACGGCCGGCACGTATGTGAGGGCAAGAAACAATGAGCCGAGTACCGCGCAGACTACCGTGAAGGCCATCGGCTTGAACATCCGTCCTTCCATGCCATCCAGTGTGAAGATCGGGATGTACACGGCCACGATAATCGCGATACCAAAGAGGATCGGTCGCCCGACCTCGATCGCAGCGTTCTCGAACAGGCTTCGGGGGTGCTCCGCCGTACCACTGGCAGGTTGCTCTTCGATTCGTCGAATGAAGCCCTCGACCATGACCACCGAGGCGTCCACGATGAGGCCGAAGTCGAGCGCACCGAGGCTCATGAGGTTGGCCGAGTACCCAAAGGCAGCCATGCCGATAAATGCGATCAGCATCGAGATGGGAATCACCGACGCGACGATGAGTGCGGCCCGCACGTTCCGCAAAAACAGAAAGAGCACCGCGATGACCAGGAGGCCACCCTCCACCAGATTCTTCACGATCGTGAACGTGGTGCGCCCGACAAGATCCGTCTGATCGTAGAACGGCGTGACCAGCACCGAGGCGGGTAACGATTTCTTGATCTCGTCCATCCGCAGGCGCACATTGGCCACCACGCGCTTGGAGTCGGCGCCCTGCAGCTTGAGGACCATGCCGCTGACGACCTCACCTTGCCCATCCTTGGTCACGGCGCCATTCCGCGGCAGCGCGCCCCGCTGTACCGTCGCCACGTCGCCCACACGCACCGGCGAGCCGTTGTGCGACCCGACCACCACCTGAAGTACGTCCTCGTCACTTTCTACGCGCCCAAGGCCGCGCAGCGTGTAGCGTTCACCGCCTTGCTCGAGGTAGCTGCCGCCAAACGCCATGGTGTTGGTGGCGAGCGCCGCGTGGACATCAGCCAGCGTGAGCCGACGCGCGGCCAGCCGAATGGGATCCACCGTCACCTCGATGCGTTCGGTGAGGCCACCCCACGAATTCACTTCGGATACGCCGGCCACCGTCCGTAAGCGCGGCCTGATCGTGTAGTCGTTGATCGTTTTCAGTTCGGTGAGCGATAGCGAATCGCTCGACAACACATACTGATACAACTCGCCCATGGGCGTAGAGACGGGGCCGAGCGCTGGTTCGATGCCCGGGGGGAGTGCGCCCTTGGCGTCGTTGAGCCGCTGCTGGACGAGCTGCCGCGCGAAGTACACGTCCACGTGATCCGGGAACGGCACGGTCACCAGCGAGAGCCCGAACTTGGACACCGAGCGCACGCCTTGCGCATCGGGCACGCCCATCAAGGACGACTCGATGGGATACGTGACCAGCCGTTCCACTTCCTCTGGTGCCATCCCCGGCGCCACCGTGATGACCTCCACACGGGTGCCGGTCAGGTCGGGGAAGGCATCGAACGGGATGTGTTGCAGCGCGTACAAGCCGGCCGCCATGATGGCGAGCACGGTGGCCACCACCACGCCGCGCCGATGGAGCGCAAAGTGAATGAGTTTTTTCATGGGGTTATTCCCCAGACCCACCGGTGCGCCGCTTCAGGAGTTCGGCTTTGGCCACGGCCGCGCGCCCGACGATGACCTGTCGGCCCGGTGCCAGCCCCGACGTGATTTCCACCAGATCCGCCGCTCTGCGCCCCACGCGCACGGGGATGGCTTCCACAAAAATTCCCTCCCCCCGTGGATCCGCCGCCAATACCACCGTATCCCCTTCCATGGCCTGGACCGCCCCTGCGGCGATCACCACACTGGGCGCACCGGCCGTTCCGGAGATCTCCGCCTGCGCGAAAGATTCCGCGCGCCCTACGCCGCTGCCGCCCGACGGCTGGGCGATCACTTCGATGGTGCGCGTGAGCGTGTCCAGCGTGGGCGCAACGCGCGTGACCACGGCGTTGTAGCGAGCGCCCGGCTCCGCCGTGAGCGTGAACTGCACCGTGCTCCCCACCCGGACACCCGCGGCCGCACTTTCGCCGAGTTGCATCTGCAACAGCAGACGGTCGGGGTTGCCCACAGTAATCAACGGGGTGCCGGGCAGCACGACCGTTCCCGGTTGTGCCTCGCGCGCCGTCACCACACCGGCGATCGGCGTCCGGATGAGCACATCGTGAGGATCGGCATTCGCAAAGGCGGGCCCCTCGCCTTCCAGATGATGCACCAGCCCCTCCGCGCGCTGGTATTCGGAGATCGCCTGCGCGTACGCCGCCTCGGCCATCACTTGCGCCGTCTCCGCACGCTCCACGTCGGCGCGCGACATGGCTCTCGCGTCGAGCAACCGCCGCGCGCGTCCCAAGGCCGTCGTGGCCAGCGTGCGCCCGGATTCTGTGGCGGTTCGCTGCGAGATCGCGTTCGCCAGTCGGCTGCGCGCGTCCATGATCTCGTGGCTATGAATGGTTACCAGCACCTGCCCCGCCTGCACGCGATCGCCCACGCGTACCAGCACTTGCGCAATGCGCCCCTCGGTGATCGACCCGATCGTTTCGAGGGACGAGGGATCGAGCATGAGACGGGCCGGAGCACGCGATATTGCGCGCCACGGGACCGTACGTGAGGTGTCATACGTGAACTCGGCGATCTGGACGGCTTCCGCCGAGAACGTCGCCGTATCGGCGCTTGGCAACGCCGCCGTCGCCGAATCAGGCGCCGGTTCGGAACCACAGGCGAGGAGCAACGGGAGCATCCCCGCGAAGACCACAGGAGATACGCGCATGATCAGGAGCCCGACGTGAGAAGCGAAGCCAACAGCGGAAGGTCAAGCGGTCCATCGGCATCGAGGCGTGCGCCCAGTGCCCGTTCGAATTCCAGGCGCGCCAACCAAGCCTCGGCGGCCCAGCGCAAATGCATCGTCATGGATTCCGCCGCCGCCCGTTCGGCATCCAGAAGCTCCACCAGACTCGCCTGCCCTTCGCCATAGGCGACGCGCGCAATGGTGGCCACTTCGCGACCTCGCGTACTGAACGACCCTGCCTGAGTCACGGTACGACGGATCTCCGCGTACGCGCGCCACGCCGCCACCACGTCGCCGCGTACCGCCAGAAGCGCATCGTCGCGCAGCGCCAGCGCTTCCGCGAGTTCACCGCGACTCCGCTGCCGCGCCCCTTCATTGCGATTGAAGAGCGGAAACGGGAGGGCCACGCCAAGCTGGCCGGTGAGAAAGCCACCGGTTTCCTTGCTGCCACCCTGCAGCTGGACATCGCCAAGCATGCCGCGCTGTTCCGCGCGGGCTTTGGCGCGGGCTTCCTCGAGGGCCGCTTCGCGGGCGGCCAGTTCGGGGCGGGTAGTGCGCACCAACTCGCGTACACGACTGCTGTCCGGACCCTCTGGCAGGGCTGGGGCGGCGAGCGGCGCGAGCAGGGGGAGTTGGTCATCAGGGACGCCAAGAATCCGCGCGAGCTCGGCCCGGGCGCGGGCGGCCTCACCGGCGGCGGTTGCGACGACCACGCGGGCGCGGTCGGCTTCCAGCCCCGTGCGCAGCGCCACCGCATCCGCAATCACGCCTTCCTGGAGCCGCGCGGCGTCCACGCGGGCGATCTCCTGCATCGCATCCCGCTGTTGCCGCGCAATCTGCACGCTGCCCTCGGTCAATGCCGCCCGCAGCCACGCGCGGGCTACCTGCAACTCCGCGTCGCGCTGCTGCGCGAGCGCATCGGCGCCAGCGCGGGTTCGTCCGGCTTGTCCCGCGCGACGCAGCGCGAGCCGTCGTCCGGTGAGGTCGAGTGGGATATAGGCGGTGGCGAAGATGTCCGGATCGAGTGCACTGCCGAGATTCTCTCGGCGCCATTCGAGGGTCGGATTGGGATATTGCGTGGATTCGCGGGCGCGGCCCACGGCGGCGTCGCGCCGCGCCTCGACCACGCGCGCGCCGGGTCCAGAGCGTCGGGCCAGCTGCAATGCGGCCGCCAGATCGAGCGGGAGCGGCCGAGTCCTCGGCGACTCCGCAGCGGTTGGCGGCGATTGAGAGGCGGCGGCTCCGGCCGTCAACGCGGTGGTGACGCTCAGCAGCAGCGCGAGGGTCCGCAGAAACGAAAAGGTCATTCTACACACTAGCAGCGTTCCATGAACGCTCTGTGAACGTGCCGCAGCGGGCACCACCGTTACGGGGTTCGCCTCTTTGCGATTTCTGTCACCATTCCCGTTTAAGTCGGGCGAATGCCGAGCCGATGAGTTAGCCAGACGCGGAGTGTCCGCGTTGTGGTGGCCCCCCAAAGCACATCGAGCCGTGTACGCACCAACGCCTATTTCCAGCATCGCGGTGATCGACGTCGATCACCAGGCGCCTGACCCTCTCCGCTGCCTGGTTCGGGCGTATGACCGCGCCATTCGGGCGTGCGAGTCGTTCGACCATCGCCAGGCACAGGAGGCGATCCGTGTTCTGCGCGGTGCGCTCGAGCTCGACACCCCGGCGTCGCACAGCTTTGACACGCTGTATGCGTGGTGTGAAGAGGCTGTGGATATGCGGGACTACATCGGAGCCGCCCAGTGCCTGCGGGGGTTGCGGGACGCGTGGCGCCGAGCAGCAACGGCGCCGATACGCGTGCGCCGGAATCTGCCAGTGTCGTAGCGGGTCAGCCGCGCGCGATCGGGAGGTCGACGGTCATGCAGGTACCGCGCGGCGTGACGTTCGACACCGTGATGGATCCGCGATGGCGCGTTGCGATCCAGGCCGCAATGGCCAACCCGAGTCCGCTGCCATCGGCGCGCACCTTGCGTGCTTCGTCCCCGCGAAAAAAGCGATCAAAGATGCGCGTGTGCTCGTGGTCGGGTACACCGATGCCATCGTCTTCGATCTCCAGTCGCGCCATCGCGCCATGCGGGGCAACGCGCACGCGCACGTGGCCGTCCGCACGACTATAGCGGATCGCATTGTCCAGCAGTACGCTCAGGAGGCGCCGCAAGAGGACGGCGTCGCCGACGACCGCCGTCTCCTCCAGCACGTCATGCGACAGCTGCACGCCCACTCGCTGCGCTTCCGGTTGCCAGCGCGGGAGTTCGTCGGCCACCAGATCGTCGAGGAAGAAGGGCTCAAGCTGCAAGGGGACATCGTTGCCGGCGGCATCGGCGCGCGCCAGTTGTAGCAGTTCATCTACCTGGCGAGACGCCGCCACGAGTTCGTCGCTGAGTGCGTCCACGAAGCCCGGCGGCGTATCGTCTCCGGAACTCCGCTGTTCGAGCTGCGCAACCTCCACACGGGCTCGCATGCGCGCGATCGGCGTGCGGAGTTCGTGCGCGGCGTCCGCGATAAACTGCCGCTGCTGGGCGAGCGCGCGGCTCACGGGGCGCAGCGTACGCCCAGTGAGCCACCATCCCACCAGCGCCGCAAACAACACCAGAATCGGGATACCGAACGCGAACCAGCGATCGATGCGCGCTTGCAAGGCGCGCACATTGGCAGCGCTGGCATCCACCTCAATTTGCCAACCGGGGGCGAGCGATGGGTCGAGCGGCACCTGCACGGTTTTCAGTGGCGTCGGCAGCGGGGTGCGCGAGCGCACCACCGGCGCGCCACCAACCCGGAAATACGTGCCATCGGGACGCCGCATGCGGATGGCTCGCTCCTCGAAGACCAACTCACCGGCAATATGCGTGAGCGTGGCGTCGATGGTTTGATACTCCGCGATCTCCGCGCGGAAGAATTGGCTCACCAGCGCCGCCGATGCCGCCACCGACTTGGTGAACTCGCGCTCCAGCACCGCGCGAAGGGCAAAGCGCAGCGTCCCGGCGGCGGCGAGCAACACCAACAGGAGCGTGGTGGCGTACAGCGCCGTGAACTGCAGCCGGATCCGCGGCAATCCGTCAGCGCGCCCCACGGGCATGGTCAGTGTCTCCCGGAGGTGCCGATGCGATATCCGGCCCCGCGCACTGTCGCCAGCAACGGCGTCTCGCCGGGACCGTCAATTTTCCGGCGCAACCGCGCGATGTACACGTCGATCACGTTGCTGAACGGATCGTAGTTGTCATCCCAGGCATGCTCGCTGATGTGCTCCCGGGTGAGTACGCGCCCCGCAGCGCGCATGAGGACCTCGAGCACCGCAAACTCTTTGGTGGTCAGGGTGATTCGCCGTGTGCCGCGTCGTGCTTCCCGTGTACCGGTATCGAGGATCAGCGTCTCCACCTGCAAACGCGGCGGCGCAGACTCTTCCGGGCGACGCAGCAGCGCCCGCACCCGTGCCACCAGTTCCCCCAGGGCGTACGGCTTCACCAGGTAATCGTCGGCCCCGAGATCGAGCCCGGCGATGCGGTCCTCCACGCCATCCCGCGCCGTGGCCATGAGCACGCGTGGTGCCGGGGTCCGGTCCCGGAAGACGGTGCACAGCGCGAACCCGTCATCATCCGGGAGCCGGGCGTCAAGAATGACGGCATCATAGGGGCTGACGGCAGCGAGTTCGCGCGCCATCTTCCCCGTGGAGGCCGTGTCCACGGCAAATCCGGAGGCGCGCAGATACGCCGCGGCGCTTCGTTGCAGGGTGTCGTCGTCTTCGACCAACAGGATACGCATGGGTGCAATGTACCGTCGTGGGCGATTCCTGATGACACGGACGCGACGCCGATGAGCGACGCACCCGACATTGGACCGGCCGGCCGCGTCGAGACCGCCACGGGTCCGCACGCCGAGTCTGGCACCGGATCGCGGCCACGGATCCGCCCGCGCATCGGCGTCGTGCTCGGTGGCGGCGCGCTCAAGGGGCTCGCCCATGTCGGGGCGCTCCGTGCCATCGCCGAGGCCGGGATCGTGCCGCGGCTGTACGCAGGGTCGAGCATTGGCGCGATGATCGCCGCCGCGGCAGCGTCCGGGCGCACCACCGACGCGCTGCTCGAACGCGCCATGCGGTTCCGCCGCCGCGATCTGTTTCGTATCAATCACCTGGGCATGTTGATGGAGCGGATGCTCTCGCGCTCCATCTACCTTGAGGCGCCGCTTCGCGACCTCTGCGACGAACTGGTCGGCGAGGGCACCTTCAACGATCTCGTCACGCCGTTGCTGGTCACGGCCGTCGATATCGAGCACGGGATTCCGGTCGTGTTCGGCCGGCCGGGCTTCCGCGACGTCCGCGTACGGGACGCGGTGTACGCTTCCTGCGCGCTGCCGGGCTTCTTCCCGCCCGGGGTGGTCGGTGACCGCGTGTGTATCGACGGCGGCACCACCGATAACCTCCCGGTGGATATCGCCTCCATCGGGATGGACGCCGTCATCGCGGTGGACGTGGGGATTGCTGATGTCCCCCTCGCCACGGGCGTCGGCGAGCAGGGGTTCGCTTCCATATTCATGCGGGCGGCCTCCATGATGATGCATGAGCAGCAGCAACATGCCTTGGAGCGCTGGAATGCCCCCCCGATGCTGCTGGTGCGCCCGAAAGTGTCGCACATCGGCTGGTTCAGCTTCTCGCACGCCGAGGAGCTCCTGGAGATCGGCTACGAGGCCACCCGGGAGGCGCTGACCCACCTGCCGGCCATGCTGGACGCCCCCGGTGGGATTTTCCCGCGGCGACAGGTGGAAATCACCGTCAATCGGGAGACGTGCACTGGTTGCGCCCTCTGCGTCGTCCGAGCGCCGGGGCTGCTGGCACTGGACGAGCAGCGCAAGGCCTACCCGATCGCCCGCGTCCACGACTTCTCCCCGGCCGATGGCGCGTTTGCCCGCTGCTGCCCGGTCCATGCCATTGCGGTCGGCCCCGTCGGATCGGCGGCCAACGTGGCAGCCGACGTCCTCGCGGTGAGCGCCTGACGGTGCTTCCGGGCCCCGCCCGGTGCGCCGCGTGGTGATGGATGTGTAGCCTTCCGGGGTGCGGCGGCCGATATTTCGCGTAGCCTCATCGGAACCGATCGCCGCAGCTGCTGCGGCGTCACGGCGCGATGAGTGGCTCCGTCCAGAACGCGCGTGGTCACCCATGGGGCACGGCCCGCGCAGGACCAATTCCTTCCATGTCGCATCCCAATTCGTTCGGCAGCCGCACCACCCTCACGGTGGGCGACCGGCAGTATGTGTACTTCCATCTCGCAGCGCTCGATGCGCTGCCCGGCAGTACCGCGCCCACTCTTCCCTTCTCCCTGCGCGTGCTGCTGGAGAACCTGCTCCGCGGAGAAGACGGCGCCTTCGTGAAACGCGGCGACGTTGAAGCGCTCGCTCGGTGGAACGTGAAGGCCTCCCACGACAAGGAGATCGCCTTCCGCACCGCACGCGTGCTGTTGCAGGACTTTACCGGCGTGCCCTGCGTGGTCGATCTGGCCGCCATGCGCGATGCCATGGTGGCCCTCGGCGGCGACCCCACCCGCATCAATCCGCTGCAGCCGGTGGATCTGGTCATCGACCATTCGGTGCAGGTCGACGAATACGGCACCGAAGCCGCGCTGCTGCTGAACACAGAACTGGAGTTCGCGCGCAACAACGAACGCTACGAATTCCTCAAATGGGGCCAAACAGCCCTGCACAATTTCCGTGTGGTCCCGCCGGGTACGGGTATTTGTCATCAGGTGAATCTCGAGTATCTGGCACAGGTGGTGTTCACCGCCGCCGAGGGCGACGAGACGCTGGCCTATTGTGACACGCTGGTAGGCACCGACTCGCACACCACCATGATCAACGGCTTGGGGGTGATGGGCTGGGGCGTGGGAGGGATCGAGGCCGAAGCGGCGATGCTGGGGCAGCCGGTGAGCATGCTGATCCCCGAGGTGGTGGGCTTCAAGTTGCATGGCAAGCTGCCGGCCGGGTCCACGGCCACCGACTTGGTGCTCACCTGCACCGAAATGCTTCGTCAGAAAAAGGTGGTCGGCAAGTTTGTGGAGTTCTATGGCCCCGGCCTGTCGTCTCTCGCGCTGGCCGATCGCGCCACCATCGCGAATATGGCGCCGGAATACGGCGCGACCATGGGCTTCTTCCCCGTGGACGCGGAAACGCTCAAGTATCTGCAACTCTCGGGGCGCAGCGCCGAGCAGGTGGCGCTGGTGGAAGCGTTCACCAAGGCACAGGGACTGTTCCGCACCGACGCGACACCCGACCCCGTGTTCACCGACACGCTCGAACTGGATCTGGGCACAGTCGTGCCCAGCCTGGCCGGTCCGAAGCGTCCGCAGGATCGCGTACCGCTCTCGCAGAGCAAGACCATGTTCCGCGAAGCGCTCGCGGCACAGCGCGCCGCCAACGGGGTCGTGAACGGCAGCGCGGCGGCGACCATGGTGGCCGAGGGCGGCCCTCCGGAGGTCGTCGGCGTGCCGGTAGAGTACCGTGGCACGAGCTTTTCCTTGCAGGACGGTCATGTGGTGATCGCCGCGATCACCAGCTGCACGAATACCAGTAACCCCAGCGTCATGCTGGCGGCCGGCCTGCTGGCCAGGAAGGCCGTGTCGCTGGGACTGAAGACCAAGCCGTGGGTGAAGACGTCGCTGGCCCCGGGCTCAAAAGTGGCCACCGATTACTTCCACAAGGCGGGGCTGATGGACTCGCTCAACGCCCTCGGCTTTAACGTGGTGGGGTACGGCTGTACCACCTGTATCGGCAACTCCGGGCCGCTCCCCACGCCCATCAGCGAAGCGATCGACGCGGGACGCCTCAATGTGGCGGCCGTATTGTCGGGGAACCGCAATTTTGAGGGCCGCGTCAATCCGCAAACCCGCTTCAACTACCTGGCGTCACCGCCGCTTGTGGTAGCCTACGCACTCGCCGGTCGGATGGATATCGACATGGCCACCGAGCCGCTCGGCGTGGGCACGGATGGACCGGTGTTCCTGCGCGACATCTGGCCGTCGGCGCAGGACGTGGAAGACACGATTCTCACGAGCGTGAAGCGCGAGCAGTTTACCGCGCAATACGCGAACGCCTTCGCCGGCGACGCGCTGTGGCAGGCAATTCAGTCGAGCACGGGGGATCAGTACGCGTGGAGCAGCGAGTCCACGTACGTGCAGAATCCGCCGTACTTCACCGGTATGACGATGACCCCGCCGGGCATCCGTCCGATCACCAGTGCAAAGGTGCTCGGAATGTTCGGCGACTCGATCACCACCGATCACATTTCTCCAGCCGGTTCAATCGCGGCGGCGAGTCCGGCGGGTAAGTATCTGCTCTCGCTGGGCGTGGAGAAGCAGGATTTCAACTCCTACGGCGCGCGTCGTGGCAATCATGAGGTGATGATGCGCGGCACCTTCGCGAACATTCGCCTGAAGAATGAGCTGACCGGTGGCATGGAAGGCTGGTGGACGGCGGTTGCGCCGGGCGCCGGACCGGAGGCGCTGTATGACGTAGCCATGGCCCGTCAGGCGGCCGGCGTGGCGCAGGTCGTCATCGCGGGCAAGGAATACGGCACCGGGTCATCACGCGACTGGGCCGCCAAGGGCACCATGTTGCTGGGCGTACGGGCGGTGATCGCCGAAAGCTTCGAGCGCATCCACCGCAGTAACCTGGTGGGCATGGGGGTACTGCCGCTGGAGTTCGTGAACGGCGAGACGCGGCACTCGCTCGGGCTTACCGGATTCGAGACCTACGACATTGGCGGCATGGATGACTCGCTGACGGCGCGGGCCACACTGGCGGTCACTGCCACCGCTGCCGATGGGCACGTGACCACGTTCCATGCGCGATGCCGCATTGATACGCCGGAAGAAATGCAATACTACAAAAACGGCGGTATCCTGCCGTACGTATTGCGCAGTTTGATCACGAAGTAGAACCGCGCCTCATTGCGGGTCGGTATCGGCCACGAGAATGTTCGCGAGGCAAACGCGGCGTCTGGAAACGATGAACCCCCGCGGTACCGGAATCCCGGTACCGCGGGGGTGCGCGCCCCTCCACGAGCACGTACAACGCTTCTCTTCGGTCCCTCACCAACATCCTGCGCCCAGTTCAGTCCATCGGCTGCTCCCCGACTTCACGGATTAGTAATAGCAACAGTCGTGCCGTCGCGTATCCCGGCAAAACCGGCGGAAACCCGCCAAAGTGCTCCTCTGTTGTCCTCTTGTGGTGGCACTCTTGCGTATCAGCGGTGCGACAGTCGCGACGATCGCGTGTCATCTTTCTTCTGCAACCGTTCCCGGCGGATTGGTGTAAAACGCCAGGTCGTCCATCATCTCACTTCTGGAGTTCCTCGATGTCCATTCGCTCGCGCGTCGCGATGCTCGCCGCAACGATTGCCTTCGCCCCGACGTTCGCTGGGGCCCAAGCGGCGCCCACCGCTCTCAAGGTCGGTGATATGGCCCCCGACTTCACGGTGACCACCGTGACGGCGGCCGGCGTGACCGCCAAGCCGTTCAAGCTCTCCGAACACAAGGGCGAGACCGTCGTACTCGCGTTCTTCCCCAAGGCGCGAACCAGCGGCTGCACGGTGCAGATGGAGTCGTATCGCGACAAGTACGCGACACTGTTCCAAGGTGGAAAGAAGGTCACCCTCGTCGGCGTGAGCACGGACAACGAAGCGGACCTCATTTCGTGGGCGAAGGACGCGAAGTTCCAATTCCATTTTGCCGCAGACACCGATCGGAAGGTGGGTGTGGCGTACGGCGCCAACAACGGAACGGGCTTCAATAAGCGCCATCTGTATGTGATCGATCCCTCAGGAAAAATCTCGTACATGACGGCCCCGTTCAACCAGATGGCGGCAGATGCCTACACGGATCTCGGTACGGCCGTGTCGCAGGCGTCACGCACCCGATAGCCTGCGCTGGCACGACCCACGTGCGCCGTGTGCAGCCTATCGGCACGCGTGATCGGCGTCCCGCCGGTTATGATTGAACGATGACGACCCCCCGCGCCCTCCTCGCCGAGCTGTTTGCCGCCGCCGTGGAGGGCGCGGCGCCGTTTCCCAGCACACGAAGCGCCGTGCAGGCGTGGTTCGCGGCCCATCCACTCGTGGCGACGCAGACGCCGGTCCACGTGATCGCAGTGGGCAAGGCCGGCACCGCCATGGCGGCGGGGGCGATCGACGCGCTCAACGCCATGGACCGCCCGATCCAGAGTGGCCTCGTGGTCACGTCGCACGCCCCCACGACCGCTGAACAGCATGGGGTGCTCTGGCCCGCCAACATTGTGGTGCACTGCGGTGACCATCCGGTGCCGGGTCCCGCCTCACTCGACGCGGCAGATGCCATCGGCGATGCGCTGCTCGAGATTGAACCTGGCCACGTGGTAGTTGTGCTTGTGTCAGGTGGGACGACGGCCCTCTGCGCCGCACCGATCTCGGCGCTCACACTCGCGGTCGGAGACGCCGATCGAGCACAGGCCCACATAGCCAACCTCGCGCAAACGCTGCTCGAGTCGGGACTGGCGATTCATGAGATGAACGCAATTCGGCGCCGCATCCTGCGATGGGGCGCCGGACGGCTCGCGGTGGCCATCGCCGCCCGGGGCGCCACGCACATTCCAGTGTTCGCGATCTCCGACGTCATCGGGGACGATCCGGCGGTGATCGGATCCGGCCCCTGCTCCGCCGATCCCCTCGACGACGCCGCGTTTCTCGCGCTGCTCGATGCCCACGCGATGCGGGGCAACCTTGAGCGCGCCGTCGGCACGGCGCTTGGCATTGAAGGTCAGAATCCGCCGCCGGCGGTAGCGCCTGCCACGCATCCCGCGTTTTCCCGCGTGAGCTACACCCTCGTGGCGCGGAACCAGGACGCAGTGACCGCGCTCGCCGAGCGCGCGCGCTCACTGGGCATAGAATCCGTGCTGATCGAACCCACACCGCTGGAAGGTGATGCGGCCACGCTGGGGGATGTCCTGGCGCGCCGCGTCGTCGCGATGAGCCAGCACGCCGTGGGTCCCACGTTGATCGTGTGCGGCGGCGAACCCGTCGTGAATCTACGCGCGACGATCGAACGGGCGATGGCGCGCGGCGATGACGACGATGCCTCCGAGGACGTGGGACGGGGGCTGCGTGCAGCCTCGGCCGACGAACCGCTGCGGGGTGGCCGCATGCAGGTGCTCGCGCTGGCGGCGGCGCTGGCGCTTGAGGAAGCGCAGGCCCACGGACAGCGCGCCGTTTCGCGCATCACCATCCTCGCGGCCGGGACTGATGGACGGGACGGGCCGACCGACGCTGCGGGCGCCATCGTCGATGCCGCAGTGCCGGCACTCGCTCGGCGCGCCGGCCGATCGCCCGAAGACGACCTCGCGACCGGCCGCTCGTGGTTTCCGTTACATGGCGCCGACGCGCTCCTGCGCACGGGGCCCACGGGAACGAACGTCATGGACGTGGTCGCAGTGCTGATCACCTGACCCACGGCGCAAAGGCGGCATTACAGTCTCGCGCGATTGGTCCCCGAGCCCGTCAGGCGGTATCGTTGACCATGCCCGTGAAACGCGTGCCCTCCCCGCCGCACCCCAAACCTCGCGCGGCCGACACACCAAATCCGACCGAGCGCGCCCCGGCTCCTGACTCCCCCGACGCGTTCCGGCGGCGCCCCCGGCAGCCACGCGGACAGGCCCGAGTCGACCTGCTGCTGGACGCTGCAGCGGCCGTGATCGCGGAGCAAGGCCTCGACGCGGCCACCGCCGAAGCCATCGCGCTGCGCGCCCGCACGGCCAAGGGATCGCTGTATCAATTCTTTCCCAATCGCGATGCGGTGCTTGCAGCGCTCGCGCTGCGCTATGCCGACGAAATGCGCGCCATTCACGAGCGCAGCTTTCCGGCGGACCCGCACGCGCTCCCGCTCGATCGCCTCATCGATCGCATCGTGAAACCGCTCGCCGACTTCCATGATCGGCATCCGGCGTTCCGCCGCGTCTTCGTGTCGGTAGAAGGGCCAATGGACGTCACGCGCTCCGCCCCTGCCCGACTGCGAGCCCAGCTGTTCGATTCGTTCGTGGATCGACTCGACGTGCTGTTCGGGTCGAGAAACCCCGCGCTGGCGTCACGAGATCGCCGTCGCGCCGCCGTGGTCGCGGCCTCCATCGGGCAGGCGCTGCTCGCTCGGCGGGGCCGGGCCGCTGCCGCCGAGAAGAAGCCGCTGCTGGACGACCTGCGACGCGTGTTACTCGTGTATCTGCAACCGCTGCTGGAGCCCGCCAACCGTTGCCCCACGGGTGCGGAACGGTGACCTTTCAAGATGGCCAACATCGTCACTCTTGGGCTCGTGCAGGATACGGCATCGGAAGATCTGGCGGAGAACGTGAGCCGCGCGGTGTTTCGGGTTCGTGAAGCGGCCGCGCAGGGCGCACAGATCATCTGCCTGCAGGAACTCTTCAACGCGCCGTACTTTTGCAAGACGCTGAGCCCGGAACGTTTTGATATTGCCGAACCTGCCAACGGTACGACCGTGCAGACGTTTCAGGCACTGGCCCGGGAACTCGACGTCGTCATCGTCGTCCCATATTACGAACGCGAGGCCCCCGGCCTCTACCGCAACTCGGCCACCGTCATCGATGCCGACGGCAGCGTGCTGGGAACGTATCACAAGATGCACATTCCGCACGACCCGCTCTTCGAGGAGAAGTACTACTTCGCCCCCGGTGACGTGACCGGTGATCAGCGTGGCCAACACCACCCCGGAATTAGCGGCTTTCGGATGTGGCGCACGAAGTACGCTGACATCGGCGTGCTCATCTGCTGGGATCAGTGGTATCCCGAGGGCGCGCGCATCACCGCATTGCTCGGCGCACAGATTCTCTTTTATCCCACCGCGATCGGCTGGCACCCTGCCGAAAAGGCCACGTTCGGCGACGCGCAGGTCGACGCGTGGCGCACCGCGCAGCGCGCGCACGCCATCGCGAACGGGGTGTTCGTTGCGGCACCGAATCGTGTGGGCTTCGAGGCCGAATCCGGCACGGAAGGCATCGAATTTTTCGGTCAGTCGTTCATCTGCGATCCATTCGGTCGCTATCTCGCGCAAGCCGACACCGCGCCCGCCATCCTGACGGCGGCGTGCGACTTGGACCTCGTCGAAGAAACGCGCCGCCACTGGCCGTTCCTGCGCGATCGTCGCATCGACGCGTACGGGCCGATCCTGAATCGTTGGTTGGGGAAGTAACGTGAGCATCGCGGTGTTCATTGCGGCGAATGCGGCCATCAGCGCCGCGAACGCGACGGCGGCGGCGACCAAGCGCGCCGAAGCCGAGACACCTCAGCCATTGCTGCGCATGCCCGCTGAATGGGAACGGCACGATGCCACCTGGATCGGCTGGCCAACGCACGAACCGGACTGGCCCGGCAAGTTCTCCCCCATTCCGTGGGTGTACGCAGAGATCGTGCGCGCGCTGGCACCGTACGAGCGCGTGGAGATTCTCTGTCAGAACGATGAGACGGTCGCCGACGCGCAGCACGCACTCACGCTGCATGGCGTGGATCCCACGCGCTATCGCCTGCACGTGCGCCCGACTGATCGGGTGTGGCTGCGCGATTCCGGGCCCACGGCCGTCCATGACCGACAGGGGCAGGTCACGTGGATTCACTGGGGGTTCGACGCGTGGAGCAAGTACGACAACTATGCGCTCGACGCGGAGGTGCCGCCGATGATCGCGCAGGTCACCGGACGACCGCGTGTGGAAGCCGTGCGCCACGATACCGGCGGGCGCCTCGTGCTCGAGGGTGGCGGGGTTGAGACCGACGGACTCGGCACGCTCCTCGTGACCGAGGAGTGGCTGCTGAGCGATGTGCAGGTGCGCAATCCAGGCTATACACGCGCCGATTATGAACGGTCGTTTCACGACTACCTTGGCATCACGCGCACCATCTGGCTCGGTGAGGGGTGCGTGGGCGATGACACGCACGGCCACGTGGACGACATCGCGCGCTTCGTAGCGCCCGGAGTGGTCGTCCTTGCCCACGAAGAAGATCCGGCCGACGAAAATCACGCGCGGTCGCTGGACAATCTGCATCGTCTCCAGCGTGCAACCGATGCGCGCGGCGACGCGCTGCGAGTGGTCACGGTGCCATATCCGCGTGCGGTCATCATGGACGGCACGCGGTTGCCGGCCAGCTACGCCAACTTCTACCTCGGCAATGGCGTCTGCCTCGTGCCTACGTTCAATGACGCGAACGACCGGCATGCGCTCAATACGCTAGCGGAACTGCTGCCCAATCACGACGTGATCGGCATTCACGCCGTGGATCTGGTGTGGGGGCTGGGGACGCTGCATTGCCTGTCGCAGCAACAGCCGACGGCACGGTCGGGAGGTGGGGCATGACGATACCGCCTCCGTCGGGCCCGCCGCCGTCCGGTACGCCAGCGAGCACCGGCGGCGAGCTGCCCCCCTGGGCCAAACGACCACAGAGTGGGAATCGCCTGATGAGTGACGGCTGGATGACGGCATTCATCGGACCCAAGTGGGACGCGGTGTACCGAAAAAAGCTGGCGCTTTTTCTGGAAGATCCGGCATTCGTTCCTACCTGGAACTGGAGCGCGGCGCTCGCTTGGCCGGCGTGGTTTCTGTACCGGAAGCTCTACATCGCGTTCGCGGTGTATTTCCTGCTGCCTAGGTTTGCCTTCCGGATCCTTACCGGACCCGAGTCGCAACTCACGATGGCCGAGTTGCAGAAACCGGAGAACGAGTGGCTGGTGATGATGAACGCGGCGGTGTACCTGTCCACCGCAATCGCGGCGGGCGGGACGGCGAACTGGTTTCTGTTCCGCCGAGCGCGTGCGGCGGCGCGTTTGGTGGCCATGCAGCAGCTGCCCTCAGGTGAGGCGGAATCATTGCTGCAGCGGGTGGGTGGCGTGAACCGGCTCGGGACCTCCTTGTTCATCGGCCTGTCCGTGACCCTCATGCTCGCGCAGCTTCGTGCCTGAGTGGCCGAGTGCCGGGCTGGTGACGCGAACCGTCAGGCAACTGTTACCCGTCGATGACTGACGCGGAGTTAGTCGGCCGAAGCCGGGCCGGCGATCGCGATGCGTTTGGGACGCTCGTCGGGCGCTATTACGACGCCTGCTGGCGGTTCGCGTACCACATGCTTGGGGAGCGAGCGGATGCAGAGGACGTCGTACAGGAGGCATTTTTGCGGGCCTATCTCGCCATCGATCGATACGATGAGCGCGATCAGTTCCGTGGCTGGCTTTTCCGCATCCTGACCAATCAGTGCCACAACGCCCTGACTTCGCGCGGTCGCCGCGCCAAGCGCTTCGTGCAGGACGCGGCCGCCATCGAGGCGGCGCCGGCGCCGCCGCCGGGTTTTGCGGCGACTGTCGAGGACGCGGCGCTGATGCGGGCGCTCGCACAGCTCGACCCGCACCAACGGGAGGCGCTGCTGCTGAAGTATGCCCAGGGGCTCGAGTACGCGGAGATGTCGGCTATGACGGGTGTAGGCGAATCCGCCCTCAAGATGCGGGTGAAACGTGGCAGCGAGCGGATGCGCGGCCTGCTTGGAGGACGCGATGACTGACCGAGAGTCCTCGTTGCCGTCCGCGACTTCGAATGACGATCCGGCGCTTGCGGCTGAGCTTGCAGCACTGTATGCACGCATGCCCGCGGCGGAACCCGCACAGATTGCGCGCTGCACCAGTGCCGTGCTGTCCGCAGCCCTGCCCGCCCCTGGTGCCGCGCGCCCGATCGGCGGCTTGCGTTTCCGCTGGTGGTGGGGCGCGGCGGCCGCCGCCCTGCTGATCGCGGTGGTCACGCGCCCTTGGCGCCCCGACCAGGCACAGCAGGAAGCCGACTCGGCATTCGTGGCGGCGGCGGCGGCGTTGGAACCGCGCGGTCTCACCGTGGAGGAACGCAACGGCAGCGTGACGCGATTCGACCTCACGCTGCCCGCCTCCACCAAAGCCGTTTCCCTCGTGGGCGACTTCAACGGGTGGGACGAAGCCGCCACGCCGATGGTCCGCCGGGCCAGCGACGGTGCGTGGTCGACACGGGTTCCCCTTCCCCCGGGTCGGCACGTGTATGCATTTGTCGTGGATGGCCAGCGGTGGCTGGTGGACCCGCTCGCACCGCAGGTGCCCGATGCCGGATTCGGCCCCACCAACGCGCTGATTGTGGGCGGGACCCCGTGATGCACGCCCCAGCGCTGATCGCCTGTCTCCTGCTCATCCAGCTCCTGGTGGCCGAAGGTTCGGTGGAGCCACCGGAGCGCCGCCCTCACGCGCAGGCAGAGGCGCGGCAGGAATCGCGCGAGCCGCGACGGCAGCAGGTCCAATTCGACGCCTCCCGCTTCGACTCGCTCACCGCGACGGCGCTCCGCAGCATCCTAGATCGGGCCGCCGCGCAGGGATTGCCCACAGCACCACTCATCAACCGCGCGCTCGAGGGGGCGGCGCGGCGGGCCAGTGGGCCGAAGATCCTGGCCGTCGTGCGGGTCCACGCCGCGGCGCTCGCTGAAGCCAGAGAAGCGCTGGGCGATCGATCCACCAGCCAGGAACTCGACGCGGGAGCCACCGCGATTGGCGCCGGCATCGACCCCGGCGTGCTCGCCGCCATCCGGGAGACCCGCGGCCCGGGCCAAGCCATTACCCCGCTCGTGGTGATGACGGACCTTGTGCGCCGTGGCGTGCCGTCGCTCACCGCGCGTGACGCGGTCACCAGCATCGCCATCATGCCCACGTCGGACGAGGCGCTGCTGGGGCTGCAGCTGACCGTCGCCAAAAACGCACAGCGCGGACCCGGCATGGCTCTCGACGCGTTAAATCGCTATGTTCGGTTGACAGTACCCGGTGCGCGCCCGCCGTCCACGCCCGCGACGCTTGATCGCAAGCCGGTCCGCCCCCCACCATCGTGACGCCCGCCTCCCGCCTCCCTCGCGCGTCGGGCCGCCGCTCCCTGACGAGCTGCGGAGTGGCCGTGCCGTGCGCACTGGCATCGATCGCGTGGGGCGTGCCGCTCGTTGCGCAACCGCGCGGTGCGGCCCCAGTCGCGCCGGCGGCGACGATCGGGCCGGTCACCGACGCCCCCACGCTGTCGGTGCTTGGGCTTGCTGGCCGCGCAGGTGACGCGCTGGTCCAACGAAACGATGTCTGGATCGGCGCCACCCAGCCCGTCGGGCAGCTCGGCAGGGTGCGCGTCACCGCGATTGCCAACGGTGACTGGAAGGTGCGTGATGCCGTCGGTGCCGAGGCGGCCGCCGAAGGGATGGTCGCGCTGCGCGCCCGCGCTCGCGTCGGCCAGCAACGCGTGTGGACGGCCGTGAGTTACGGGCGCTCGTCGTTTACGGGTCGTGGGCTTGGTGGCCTGCTTCCCGAGGAGCCGCTCGCGTTGGGTGGCGTCGACTTGCGCGGTGCAGATACCACCGTGTCGCGCCGCGTGGACCTGGGCTCAACGGGACGAGCAGAAGCCGGCGTGATACGTGCCTTCGGCGCCGTGGAGTTTTCCGTCGGCTTCTCCGTCGAGCGCACATCGCGCGTCACATCGCAAACGCTCACCATCGATGAGCCGGGCTTCCCGGTGCCGGTCGGTGGCTCCTCGCGGCTCGTGAGTACCACCACCACGCGCAGCCTGCAGCGCCGGGATCTGGCCACCGGAATGGCCTCCCTGGGTTTCCAGACCGGCCCTACGATGTGGTTGGTATCCGTCACCTCGCCAGTGGCCTCCTGGGTAACCAGCGATGCACTCGCGCCCATGCCCGGTGTCATCCCCACGGTGGCGTCGCTGGCGGTGGTCCAGCCAATCACACAATGGCTGTCGGTGGTGGGTGCCGCCGCATCCAATCCGGCAACCGTGGGCGGCACCGCGCTCCGTGATGCTGCACAAAGTGCGGAACGCCGCGCGTTTTCGCCTGTGGTCGCGTTGGGAATCCGCATCGATCGCCTGCCCTTCCGTGGCTCCGGCGATGGCACGCCCGGCGGGATTCTCGCCTTTGAGTCGCGAACACTGGGCGCCGTGGATTCCCTCTCCGTGGAACAGGGTATGAGCACCTCCGACAGCGATACGCTGCGTGTGGTGCTGCTCGTCGATGCGCCGCGTGCCGAGACCGTGGAACTGATGGGTGACGCCACTGCCTGGACGGTCACGCCCATGCGACGCGTACTGGGTGGGAAATGGCGCGTCGAACTCAAGCTCGCCCCGGGCGCCCATCGCGTGATCGTTCGGGCGGACGGTGGCCGTTGGATCGCGCCGCCCGGTGTGCCAATCGGGAACGACGACTACGGCACACCGGTTGGAGTGATTGTCGTGAAAGGCACGCGCTAACCGCGCATCACGTGGTACCGATGACTCAACGGGCGCCGCGCACCCGGATGATCTGTGTGGTGCTATCCGTGATGCCTGCCCCCGACACCGTCAGCGTAAACTGATAGTCACCAGCGGCCACCGGCGGAAAGTTGATCTGCAGACTCCGCCCCGGCGCACCGTCCGGCCGACCGTTGTCGTTGTACTTGATGGCCACCGGGGTCACCGCCTTCGAAATGCCGATCGAGCTGCTCAGCCGCTGCAGAAAACTTGCGCCGAGTCGCGTGGCCTTGAGCGACACTTGGAGCGGCGCGCCAGGGCTCGCCGCCCGGTACATCTCCCAGTAGAGACCGACCGAGGAGCCCGATTCGAGATCAAGTGAGCCGTACGCCTGCTCTGCGTTCCGCTCCAGCGACGGCGTGACCGACGGATCGCCTCGCTGCAACAGTAGATAGTCCGACAACCGGGCGTCCGTGGCGAGCGGTCGCACCGTCGTGCGCACTCGCGCTGCCCGCTTTCCAGTGGGCGCGATCACTTCGAGGCTTGCCAGCATCGGCACGGTCATCGGGAGAAGCAGGGCGCCGTTGGCCTGCGCACTGTCGCGACGCGCCTGCAAGGGATCGCGGCCGTTGAAGGCATCGAGCGTGAAGGCCACGTTGTACGGTGCCCGTCCCATTTCGAGGTCGCGCACCAATCGGTACCCACCTGCCACCAATGTCGTGTCGCCCCGGCGAAACCGTGCGATCTGGTGTGGCAGCGCGCCAAACCCGGACGCGTAGCGCGGCGCATACCGCATGCGGGCCTTCGCACGACGCAGCTCCCAGTCGCTCGGTTCGGCACCCACGGGCGCCGAAAATACGGCGGGTACCGGCATGAAGTCGTAGCTCGGCGTGGGCTCATGACCGATCACCGAAGGCGGTCGAGGATCGGCGACGCCGCCATTCTGCACCGACCACGCCGTGGGCCATCCGTAGCGCAGCTGCGATTCCAGCAGATCGTCGCCCCACTGCAGATCGTAGGGAATCCGTCCCAGCGAATGCACCCGCGACATCGTCCACCGCGCGTATACTTCGTTCTCGGCATCGTTGGCCGGCAGCATCCACAGCGGCTGGGCCAGTCTCAAGATCCGCGCATTCTCGGCGGCGCGGCCGGCGCAGTTATTGCCCTTGTACGTGGTCTGCATTGCCGGATCGAGCCAGAGCGAAAGATCGGTCCACTCGCAGCGCTGCGACTCCGGCATCGCGGCGAGCGCCCGCGCGAACGCCGCGGTGGACTCGCGGTGCTGACTGGCATTGTGCAACGCCAGCCCCTCGAGCGCGGCGCACCACCACGCGGTACCGCGACACGCGCGCGCTGCGCGGATTGCGGCATCGCGCTGCTCGGCCTCGATGCCATACCGCACGCGCATGGCAGCCACCCAGTCATCGGTCGGGTCGGCCGCCTGCGCTTTCCCGAGCAGTTCGAGCAACTGCTCGCGCTCGAGACGCGCATCACTCCGCTCGGCCGGCGGGGGTACGTCCCCGTTGTTGTTCCAATAGCAGATGCGCCCTATCTGCACTTCGCAGTAGGCATCGGCCCCGCCGTTGTAAAAGCGCAGCCCGAGCCGGTGATTGCGCTCGAACGCGTCCTGCAGGGAGCGGGCTTGCGAGCCCAGCGCGCTCATGGTGGTCGGCGATCCCCGCAGCGGGTCCGCCGAGGGCGCGGCGACGCCGGGGCGCGCCGAATCGCTCACCACCGCATTCGCGCCCGTGCCCTGCGCCCCAAGCACTGGGGCGAGCGGGGGAACCGCCGGCCCAAGCGCCAGCGCTATCATCACCATCGGAAGCCGAACGAGTCGTCGCACCTGAGTCATCTGAGTCCTGCGTCAAAAGAAACGAAGCCGCGAGCACCGTGCGAACGGGCCAGACCCGCTCGGCGTCCCCGCGAATTTCAGAAGGAGAATCGTACGCCGGCGGTGATGGCAATGTTATGGGCCAGATTGCCCTCCGCGCGGAAGCCCGTCGCATCCTCCGAATTGAATCGGCTGATCCAGTCCTTCGCCTGCACGCGAATCGCAAACCCTTCGGACACTCCGACATCTACCCCTACCCCAACCGTATACGCGATGTTCGTGGCCCGGGTATCGAAGAAGCGGTTCTTGATTTCGTAAGACAGACCGCCAAGCCCGGCCTGCACAAACGGCGCCAAGCCGGTCGTCCGCCCCGATAATCCTCCGAGTTCGAGCGCCACGTCGTAGAGCCACGTATTCGCACTCCCCACGTCAATACCGCCCAGCAGGGGTAACCCTATCCGCAGGTCGGCCGCAGCGAACGCGAGGTTGCCCACCAGCGCGACCCCGCGTGTAAGCGGCAATCCGCCCTGCACCCCGAAAATCGGCGCATTCGTAGCGGAAAGGTTCGTACCGATCGGCCCATCGTACCAGTTGCCGGCGATCAGGATCCCCACGCTGGGCGTGAGCGTGGCACCCACCCCGGCAGGCACCGTCGCCGCCGCCGCCTGCCCCTGCCCCGTGACAGTCACCAGCGGCACTGCGCCGAACGCCGCGAAGGATGCGCGCACCAACGTCTGACGAACGGATCGAATCATGGCAGCTCCAAAGAAAGTGTAATCAAAAAATGAAGGAGAAGCTCTTAGCTCTTAGCTCTTAGCTCTTAGCTCTTAGCTCTTAGCTCTTAGCTCTTAGCTCTTAGCTCTTAGCTCCCCCCTCGCCCGTACGCGAATATTCAGCATCTCCACCAACACCGAGAACGCCATCGCCATGTACGTATAGCCCTTCGCAATGTGCTGGCCCAGTCCTTCGGCCACGAGGTTGGTGCCGATCAGGACGAGGAACGAAAGTGCCAGCATTTTTACCGTCGGATGCCGGTCCACGAAATCGCTGATCGCGGTGGCGGCGAGCAGCATCACGCCGAGGGCGACGACGTTGGCCGCGATCATGATGCTCACCTCGTCGGCCATGCCGACTGCGGTGATCACCGAGTCGAGCGAGAAGACCACGTCGATCACCATGATCTGCGCCACGGTGGTCCAGAGCGACTTCATCGCCCGCGTTGACAGGGTCTCGTCTTCAGGACCCTCCAGCTTGTGATGAATCTCGGTGGTGGCTTTACCGATCAGGAACAGGCCGCCCAACAGCAAAATCAGGTCACGCCCTGAGAAGGGGTGGTTCATCAGCGTGAAAAACGGCTTCGTGAGTTGCATCACCCACGCGATCGACAGCAACAGCAGCACTCGCGAAACAAACGCGCCCATCAACCCCAGGCGTCGCGCCTTGGGCTGGTCGGCCGCCGGCAGCTTGCCAGCCAAAATTGAAATGAAGATGATGTTGTCGATGCCGAGAACGATCTCGAGCATCGTCAGTGTCAACAGCGAGATCCACGCTTGCGGATCAGCGAGCCAATCGAGCATTGGGGGCGTCAGGAGTAGACTGGGGTGCGGCGAGATGGCGAGACAGCGAACAATACCGGGAGGACTCCCCGCGTGACAGCGCGACGGCGGCTCGGCGATTCTGCTATCTTCGTCGGATGTCAGCCGTCGATACACCGGATACCCCCGCCGCGTCCCCACACGCGCCCACCCCGCTTTCTCCGTCCCGCCCGGCCGTAGTGCTCCTATCCGGTGGCCTGGACTCTGCCACCGCGTTGGCCGTTGCCCGGCGCGATGGGTTCACCCCGTTCGCCATGACCTTCCAATACGGTCAGCGCCATTTGATCGAGATCGACGCCGCGCGTCGCGTCGCCGCGGCGCAGGGCGTGGCGCAGCATGTGGTGGTGGACATCGACCTGCGCCAGTGGGGTGGATCGGCGCTCACCGGCGATGTGGAGGTACCGAAGGATCGGGACGTCGCAATCGCCAGCGACGAGATTCCGGTTACCTACGTGCCCGCCCGGAACACGATCTTCCTCTCCTTCGCACTGGCGTGGGCCGAGGTGGTCGGGGCACAAGCCATTTTCATCGGCGTCAACGCGCTCGACTATTCCGGGTACCCCGACTGTCGACCGGAATACATCGCCGCTTTCGAGCAGATGGCCAACCTGGCCACCCGCGCTGGCGTGGAGGGGACGCAGCGCCTGCAGATCCATGCGCCACTGCAGCACCTCACCAAAGCGCAAATCGTGGCGCTGGGGCACTCGCTCGGGGTGGACTACCGCCTTACCACGAGCTGTTACGACCCAACGGCCGACGGGACGGCCTGCGGTCGCTGTGATGCCTGTCAGCTGCGCCGCAAAGGCTTTGCCGACGCCGGCTCCGTTGACCCCATCGCCTACGTGAGCCGCTGACGGTGGCGTATACGATCAAAGAGTGCTTCTACACCCTGCAGGGCGAGGGCGTCCAGGCGGGGCGGGCGGCCGTCTTCTGCCGATTCTCCGGGTGTAATCTGTGGACGGGACGGGAGGCCGACCGCGCCACCGCCGTCTGCTCCTTTTGTGATACCGACTTCGTGGGCGTCGGCCCCGACGGCGGCAAATTTGCCAGCGCGGCGGCGCTGGCGGCGTTCGTAAAAAGCCGGTGGCCCGCCGATGCCCCCGCCGCAGTGCGCCCCTTTGTGGTGTGCACCGGCGGTGAGCCGCTCCTGCAACTCGACGCCGCCGCCATCGACGCCCTGCACGCCGAAGGCTTTGAGATCGCCGTGGAGACCAACGGCACACAGCCCGCCCCGCCGGGCTTGGACTGGATCTGCGTCAGCCCCAAGGCGAACGCCCCCGTCGTGCTCACGAGCGGGCACGAACTCAAGCTGGTCTACCCGCAACCGCTGGCCCTCCCGGAGCGGTTCGCCGACTGGCAGTTCGTGCACTTTCTACTCCAGCCGATGGACGGGCCACAGGCTGCCGAACACACCGCCGCCGCGCTGGCCTATTGCCTCGCCCACCCCCGCTGGCGCCTGTCCGTGCAGACCCACAAGGCCCTCGGTATCCGCTGACGCGGCATCCGGTGCCTCAGCATCCGGGCCGGCCGCGGCACCGGCTGGCAAGCGAAACTTTCCCTCATTGTGTAGTTGACCCTCGCATCCAAGCCCTGCCATGGATAGGTTAGGGCGTTGCGATCGTTCACTGGTTAACTGCTCACTCCGCCGCCACGCTGTGATTCGCTCTCCCCACGCCCTTTTGTCACTCTGCCTGTGTGCCGCGCTCGTCGCGGCGGCGCCGGCCGTGGGTGCCCAGAGTCGAGCCGGTGTGGAGTCGAAGAAACCGTTCGCGGCATTCAGTGCGTCGGCCACGCAGCTGCGGGACTCCATTGTGACCAAGGCGCGCAGCCAAATCGGCGCCAAGTACAAACTCGGTGCGTCGAGTCCCGGCAAGGCTTTCGATTGCAGCGGCTTGGTACGCTACGTGATGAGCGCCCTGAATGTGGTGCTGCCGCGAACGGCGCAGAGCCAGTCCACGGTGGGTGAGGAAGTCCCCAAGGATCTTGCCGCCCTCAAGCCGGGTGATCTCCTCACCTTCGGCAGAGGGTCCCGTATCTCTCACGTGGGTATCTACGTGGGCGACGGTCGAATGGTTCACGCCAGTACGTCCAAGCGACGCGTGATTGAGAGCAGTCTCACCAATCGCTCCCCGCTCATCCGCCAGTGGAAGGGTGTGCGCCGCATCGTGGATGGCAGGGCCGACGCCATGCGCGACAGCCTGTTCGCGTTCGCGGACTCCCTGAAGCAGTAAAACGCAGTCTCCCGCGTCGCGCTTCCGCGTGCGATGTTTGCTCCGCCCTGCCGTGTTTCCACGCGCAGGGCGTCGTTGTATCTCCCGACCCGAGCCGGAGCCCTCCATGCCCACCGCATTTCCGCGCCCATTCACTCGGCGCCCGCGTCGCGTACTTCTTGCCAGCACCGTGGTGTTCGGACTGATGTGGCCGGTCGCGACGGCGCGTCGCGCGCACGCCCAGCCCGCTGCTGCGTCGACAGCGGAGCCCCGCACAGCCGCTGCTACACTCACACTCGCCGACTACTGGAACTGGGAAGACGTCGCCGCGCCCGCGCTGTCCCCGGACGGCCGGCAGATCCTCTACACGCGCACCTGGATCGATCAGCTCAACGACAAGCGGGAATCTTCCGTGTGGCTGATGAACGCCGACGGCAGCAAGAACCGCTTTCTGGTGAAAGGCAGCGGCGCGAAGTGGTCGCCCGATGGCGCGCGCATTGTGTACGTCGCCCCCGGTGAGCCAGGCGGTGCGCAACTCTGGGTGCGCTACATGGACGCGGAAGGTGCCACCACGCAGATCACGCGTCTGATGGAGTCTCCGAGCAACGTGGAGTGGTCACCAGATGGCACAACGCTGGCCTTTGGCATGCTGGTGCGTGGAACGGAGACGTGGCGTATCCCTATGCCCGCAGCACCACGTGGTGCCAAGTGGACAGAGCCACCACGCGTGGTGTCCAAACTGCGGTACCGCGCCGACCGGCAGGGATTTCTCGAAGACGGATTCCGCCAGCTGTTCACGGTGCCAGCCGACGGCGGGACACCGCGCCAGATCACGACGGGTGACTGGGCGGCGAACGGGACCACGTGGACACCGGATGGGAAGCGACTGCTGTTCACGTCGTGGCGCGTCCCCAATGCCGAGTACGCATGGCGCACGAACGCCATCTATCAGGTAGAGGTGGCCACGGGGGTAATCTCGTCGCTCACCACCAAGAACGGCACACACGGCGACCCCACGCCATCCCCCGATGGACGCCTCATCGCCTTCGCCGGCCAGGACAGCTCCGACGCCACGTGGCGTGACAATACCCTGTACGTGATGAACGCCGACGGCAGTAACGTGCGTGCCCTCACCACCAGCCTCGATCGTTCGCCCAGTGGCATGATGTGGGCTCCCGACGCGAGCGGCGTGTACTTCAATGTGGAGAACGAAGGGTCACGTAATCTGTATCACGTGAGCATCAACGGTCAGGTCAAGCAGGTGACCAAAGGCGCGCATGTCCTCACGGTGACCGACATGAGCCGCACCTATCTGGCGGTGGGTACCGCGTCATCACCCACCAAGCCGACTGACCTGGTCACGTTCGATGTCCGAACGCCCGTGATCAAGTCGATCACCGATGTCAACGGCGACGTCATCGCCGGCAAGGCACTCGCGACCACCGAAGAAATCTGGTATCGCTCGGTGGATGGCATGCGCATCCAGGGATGGATCGTCAAGCCGGCTGATTTTGATCCGGCAAAGAAGTACCCGATGATGCTCGAGATTCACGGCGGCCCACACAGCATGTACAACGTGGGCTTCAGTTTCGCGCGTCAGGAGCATGCGGCGAACGGCTACGTGGTGCTCTACACGAATCCGCGCGGCTCCACCGGCTACGGCTCGGCCTTCGGCAACGCCATCAAGAACGCGTACCCCGGTAAGGACTACGATGATCTCATGGCCGGCGTGGATTCCCTCATCAACCGCGGATACATCGACGAGAATCGTCTCTACGTATTTGGCTGCTCGGGCGGCGGCGTGCTGACGAGCTGGATCGTAGGACACACGGATCGCTTCGCGGCCGCGAGTGCCAACTGCCCCGTCACCAATTGGCTCAGCTTTGTCGGCACCACGGACGGACCGGGATGGTATCGCAACTTTGAGAAGCTGCCTTGGGAGGATCCGTCCGAGCATTTACGTCGCTCACCGTTGATGTACGTGGGCAATGTGAAAACGCCCACGATGCTCATGACCGGTGTGAACGACCTGCGCACACCGATGGGCCAGACGGAGGAGTACTACGAGGCGCTCAAGCTGCGTGGCATTCCCACGGCGATGGTGCGCTTCAACAACGAGTGGCATGGCACCAGCTCCACGCCATCCAACTTTCTCCGCAGTCAGCTGTATCTGCGCAGCTGGTTCGAGAAATATCAGCGTCAGTCTCGCGCTATGTGATCTGCAGCACTTTCACGCGCTCTGCGGGGCCGGTACGTTTTAGAGCCGGTCCCCTTTGCCAACCTCTCTTATGCCTCTGCTTTCTCCTCGTTCGGCGGGCGTCACCGCCCTGCTCTCCTCCGCACTGTTGCTCGGAGCCTGCACGGATACCGCGTCCCGAGTGCGCGCCGATTCGCTCGCCGCCGCACTCGCCAGTGCGAGTGCCGAGCGCGACTCGTTGCAGGGGCTGATGCAGGGAGCGAGCGCCGACAAGGATCGTGCGCTCGCGCAGGTCATCGAGGCCTCCAAGTTCGCCGATCAGGTGGACGCGGAGTTGCGGCAAGTGCGTGGACTCACATCGCGCGTCTCTGTCGATAAGCGCGACGAGTCCGGCAAAACGGAAGCGGCGGCGGCGCAGAAGGACATTCTCGATCGGCTCACACAAATGCGACAGCGGCTCGCCGCTCGGCAGTCGCAGGTGCGCGCGCTACTGGACACGCTCAGTACAGCGCGTGGCGAGTCGTCAGCGGCTGCGACGTTGCTGGCCGATCTGAATGCCCGTCTGGCGCTGCGTGACAAGGAGATTTCCGCGTTTCAGGAGGAAGTCCGTCTGCTGCGTACGGCAAACGAAACGTTGACCGCCGAGAAATCGGTACTCTCCGACACGGTGAAGGCGCTCGACACGCGGGAGAATCGGGTGTTCTATCTCGTGGGATCGCGCCGCCAGCTGCTCGCCGATGGCGTGGTTACCGAAGAAGGCGGTTCCCGGGGCCTGCTCATCGTGAAGCTCGGGAAAACGCTCGTGCCCGCTCGCGCCTTCGATGAAGGCAAATTCACTCGCGCGGATCGTCGCGAAGTGCTGACCATTCCGCTACCGCGCGCGGATCGCCCCTACCGGCTGGTGTCGCGTCACGATCTTGGCCTGATCGAAGTTGCCAAGAAGGAAAAGGACGGGTCGTTCCGCGGTGAGAGCATTCGCATCACGGATCCCGTGAAGTTTTGGGCCGCGTCGCGCTATCTGCTCATCGTTGAGAAGTAGCCGCCGTCGCACGCGGCCACCACCAGATCACGATGCCCACCAGCGCGGCGCTTACGGCACTCCAGTAAGCGCCGCGCTGTGCAAGCGCCCACCAGGCCACCCCCTGCGCATCGCGCAGCGGGCCCGGCTCGGCGAAACGATACCACCACGCGGACGCCCCCTGCTGATTGAGCGTCACCGCCAGCACCCAGCCCAGAATCAGCAGCAGGTGGGCCAGCACCTTGTGATTGAGCAGCACGTGAATTGCCGTGGACAGCACCGTCAATTGTACGAACGGCAGCCAGAGCACAAAGAGGCTCCACGCCATCCACGCCGGCGCCACCTCGGTGAGCGATGCCCCACGCCACAATGACACCAGAAGTGCGCCAAGCGCCAACGCCAGCACCACGACGGATTGTGCCTGCAACAGGCCCACGAGACGTCCGCACGCGGCCGTTCGCCGCGAGATCGGCGCGGTGTCCACAAGGGCGGCGACCCGCACATCGCGCTCCCGCCACACCACTTCGCCGGCATACACCGTGGCTAACAGAATGAGAAAGATCCGTGCGTGGGTGCTCACGAGCGGCAGCACATCGGCCGCTGGCGCGGATGCCGCGCGCGTCCACGCGTTGGCGAGCGCGTTCGCCACCGCGAGCAACGCCACAATGCGCCAACCGCCGTCACGCAATATCCACGATGCGGTCAGATGGCGCACAGCACTGAATGCTGAGGTGACACGGGACGCGCGCATGGGGGATGGCGCACCCTGTGGCGCATCGCGCAGGCGTGGTGGCGCTGAGGGCGCAAGCCACGAAATCCGCCACCAAGTGACCGCGCTCACCGACAGGGCGACCGAGAGCCACACGACGCGATTGGCCAGCAGCAGCCCCGGTATGCCGAGCGCCATCGTACCGCGCTCGGCGTCACCCCACGCACGAGTCACGGCAAGCACCGGCGCATTGGCAAACGGATCGAGCAGTGCCCCCAGGATCCGCGTGCCCTCCCGCACCTCCAGTGCAAGGGAGAGCTGCCAGCATCCGACCAAGAGGAGCGCCACCGCCAGCACGCCAAGCACACGGCGCGTGACGGCCGCCGCCGCCGAGAGCAGCAGCGCGACCACGATCACGGTAGGCAGCGTGATCATCACAAAGGGCGTCAGAAACGCGAGTACTCCTCTGGGTGGCCAATCGCCTGCCACGACCGCGCCGAGCGCAGCGCCCACCGGCATCGCCGCATAGACCATCAGCATTACGAGCACCGCCGCCGTCACCTGTGCCACGTACCATGTGCGCACCCGAACCCCGCTGGTGGCGACCAGCGCACGCACCCGTAACGCGTCATCGCGCAGGAGTGCCGTTGTGGCGATCATCGTGGTGATCACCTGTCCGAATGCAGTCAGGCCTCCGAACGCCAGCGCCAACATTGCCGGTGCATGCTTGGGCGCGCCGCCTCGATCCGAAACCAGTGCCACGGCATCAGAGGCCAGATAGCCAAAGGGCAGGAGCAGGAAGATCAACGCATACAGCGAGGTGAGCGGATCACGCCATTGCTGCCGCCACTCGAAATAGACGAGGGCGCGCCACGCGGCGCGCCCTCGATAGCCGGCGTTCATGTCGCGATCAGATGTGCGGGAGTTCGCGATCGCCGACATCACCGTCTGTCCGATGCCACTCGATCTCCTCCGGCGAGATCGGCCGGATGGCCAGATCGACCGCCAACCACGTGGTTTTGGAGAAGGGATAGCACACCACGCACCCGGCGAGCATGAGCAACGCGGTCACGTATGTGATCAGGTCCCAGGGCGGATTGGGCCAGGTCACGTACACGAAGGCACACACACTGAAGAACAGAATGAGTTCGACGGCGATGAGGTTGAAAAGGTACGCGCCCACGAAATAATCCCCCTCCCCGCGCTCCAGACGCAGCCCGCAGTCCGGGCAGTGCGTCTTGAGTACCAGCACACTGGCAAAAATGTGGTGCCCTCCGCAGTTCGGGCAGCGCAACAGCAGGGCACGGCCCAACAGCGTGATCAGCGAATTCCGCGGCGCCTGTAGGCGACCTGACCCATGCGCCTCCAGTGCACGAAGATTTCCCGAATCGGTCATACCAGGAAAGATAGGGCATTCGGGGGCGCGATGGGGAACGGGGACCGTGTCCTTCGTGTCACCCTCCGTTTCGACGCTTGCGAAATATCGGCCAACGGCTAGGTTCGCCCATTGTGGATGATCGTAAGTTGTGCCCCCTGTGTGGGGACGAATATGACAGCACCGTGGCGTTCTGTGCGAAAGACGGAACGAGCCTCGTGTCCGCCGCGCCGGCGCAGGCGGATCTGGTAGGCACCATTGTAGGTGGCCGCTACCGTGTCGTGTCGCGCATCGGCGAAGGTGGCATGGGTCAGGTGTATCTGGCCGAGCATATTCGCATGAAGCGCCGGAGTGCGATCAAGATCATGCGGCCGGCGCTGGTTGGCGACTCGGAGGCCCTGCAGCGGTTTACGCGAGAAGCCGAGAACGCCAGCAAAATCAATCATCCCAACGTCGCGTCGATCTTCGACTTCGGCGAGACCGACGAAGGGTTGGTGTACCTGGCCATGGAGTTCGTGGAGGGGGAAGCGCTCTCCGCAACGCTGAAACGCGAGATCGCGCTGCATCCGGCTGTGGCCGCCGATGTCATCGCGCAGGCCGCCGACGCCCTGCAGGCCGCCCACGACCTTGGGATCCTCCATCGCGATTTCAAGCCGGACAACCTGATGCTGTCCAAGCGCGCCGACAGCACGTTTATCGTAAAGCTCGTGGATTTCGGGATCGCGCGCACCATCGATCGGAGCACGCAGCAGGTCACGCGCACCGGCTTTGCCGTGGGCACACCGGAGTTCATGTCGCCAGAGCAACTCTCCGGCGACGTGCTCGACGGGCGCTCGGACCAATACTCGCTGGCGCTGGTGGCCTTCGTGGCGCTCACCGGGCACGATGCGTTCGCAAATTCCTCCTCGAAAGAATCGATGATCGCGCGGCTCACGAGCCGCCCGCGACGCCTCGACGAAGTGCGGGAAGACCTGGAGTGGCCGAACTCGCTGCAGGATGTCTTTGACCGGGCGCTCGCCCCGGATCCCGTGGACCGCTTCGAGTCGGTGGCGCAGTTCGGTGTGGACCTCGCCGATGCCATCTACGAGATGACGCCAACGGAGACCGCCGAGATCTACCGGCATGCGCTTGGTCAGCGTCTGAGCAGCGTGGCCTCGCGCACGCCGCTCGGTGATCCCGCGATAGGGCGGACACCGGCCGCCGGGGAGGCCGTGCAAAAAACGAAGCAGGAGGCTGCGGTCGGCAAGAAAACCAAGAAGCGGCCTCCCCCCCCGGCACGCACCGGACAGCGAGGCTCCGTCGTGCCGTACCTGTTTATGGTGGCACTTGGCATCTATGGCGTGTATTGGTACGGCTCAAAGCAATCGTCCGGTACGGCGCGCGAGGCCGCCGACAAAATCGGCAGCGCCTACGATCAAGCGCGCGCCAAAGTGGACTCGCTCGTGAACAAGCCGGAAGCGGTCGACTCCACCCCCGTCGTGGTCGAGCCGGAGGTGGTGGTACCCAAGAAGACCGAGCGTCGGCGCCCGAAGGTCGATCCCGCCGCGGCGGCGGCGGCGGCCACGCCATCGGCCGACAGCGCGCAGAAGGCACCGGTTGTGTCGCCTCCGCCGGCCAAGGTAGAGACGACGGTCGTCAGGACGGACACGCTCTCACGCTAGGTGGTGCGTACGCAGCGGCGCTCACGTCCCTCCGTGAGCGCCGATTTCACCGTGTCGGCGACCTGTGGGAGCCGGTGGCGCCACCGAACACCGAGCGCAGTACCCCCCCGCACCGCGGCCCGCCGCAGGCAGAGCGCCCATGGCCCCCACCGGCAAACAACCCGGCGCTGCCCCAACGTTGATGACGGGATCCTGATTGCAGTACACCGGCAGCGGCGCATCAACGCCGTACGCCAGCGGACTCGTGCGATCGGACATCACACCGCGCAGAATCGTGCCGCGCGCGAACAGTTGCGACAGCGATTCGGCTTCCAGGGAGATAGAAATCGTGCATATTTTTCGTCAGCGACCGGAACTGCCCCATGCCGTCACGATTGTCATCGTGCGCGACATACTTACCCCGGTACATCAGCGGCAGCCGCGGCGCACCCAGCGATGGCCGCCGAATAGCGATGACTGTCCTTGGCGTACGTGAGTTCGCCCGGGGTTGCCACGATGCGCCCGTGGAATGTGAGGGGCGTGGGCACCGTGTTCGACGTTGGCAGATGATCCACCAGTTCGGTCGTAATCCGTGGATCCTGCAAATACTCCTTGATCTTCGCCGTGTATTCCTAATCGATCGGCTGGCTTCCCGCGCTGCGCTGCGCACCGGCCATCGTCACCGGGAAGGCCAGCGCCGCCAGCGTAAAAAGCGGCGCGCGCCATCGCGGCCGTGAGGGAGCACCACGCATCATGTCCAGACTCCAAAGGCCTGCAGGAAATCGTAGCCCCGCTCCACGCGCAGATTACGTGACACCGGGGATTTTTCGTGCATGTGCCTTTCCGGACTTACGCACACGGCGCTCCGGACGCTCATTTGCCGACAGCCGACCGTTCCAGTGCTCGCCGCTCCTCAACCCCGCTTGCCATGCGCGCTTCCCTGCTTCTCGCCGGCTTCATGCTGGCTGCGTCCAGCGTCCCCATCGTCGCCGCACCACTGTATGCGCAGACGCCGACCCCGGCGGTCACCGGCCCGACCCCGTGGCCACCGGTCGCCACCTTCTCGCTCCTCGGATACGACCCAGCCACCGGCGAAATGGGCGGCGTCGTGCAGTCGCGCGTGTTCTCGGTGGGGAACGGCGTGCTCTGGGCAGAGGCCGGCGTGGGGGTGGTCGCCACGCAAGCCATCGTCGACGTCAGCTACGGCCCGCAGGCGCTCGTGCTGCTCCGGCAGGGCAAGCCCGCCGCCGACGTCGTCCAGCAGGTCTGGGACACCGACCCCGACCCGCGCCCCACTGACTGGACCAAGTTCGGACGCCAGTTCGCGGTGATGGATGCTGCCGGGCGCGTGGCCGCGTACACGGGCCCCAAGGCCAGCGTGTGGGCCGGAGACCGGCAGGGCTCCCACTGCACCGCGCAGGGCAACATTCTGGCCGGAGCGGGCGTGGTAGACTCCATGGTGGCCGTGTTTGAACGCACGCCGGGCCATCTGTCCCTGCGCCTGATGGCCGCGCTGGAGGCCGGACAGGCCGCCGGCGGCGATACGCGGGGTATGCAATCAGCCGCAATGCTTATCGTGAAAAAGGACGGCGGTGTGTGGTTGCACAACGACGTGGTGCTGCGCCTGCAGGTGGACGACAGCCCGCAGCCCATTGTGGAACTCCGCCGCCTGGTGGAGAAGGCGGCCACCATGCGGCGTCCTCGGCGATGAGCCGCACGTGCCGGACTTTTCTGGCGGGGCTCGCCGCTACCGCCCTCACCACAGGGCTCGCACGCATCGTGTCGGCGCAAAGCACCCACACCCCGCCGTCCGCGCTCGCGAGCGAGTACGTGGTGCTCGTCATCAGCGACGGGATCCGGTGGCAGGAGCTATTCAGCGGCGCCGATGCCACGCTCATGGGGAAGGCCGGCAACGTGAGCGACTCCGCGTCGTTACAACGCGAGTTCTGGCGGGACACCCCGGAGGCCCGACGGGCAGCACTGTTCCCCTTTTTGTGGAACACCGTGGCGGCGCAGGGCCAGCTGTTCGGCGACCCCACGCTGCAGAGCACCGCCCGCATCACCAACACCAAAAAGTTTTCGTATCCGGGCTACAGCGAAACTTTTACCGGCTTCGCTGATCCGCGCATCGATAGCAACGGCTACCCGCCCAACCCGAACGTCACAGTGTTGGAGTGGCTCAATCGCGATCCGGCACTGCGTGGCCAAGTGGCCGCCTTCGCCACGTGGGACGCCTTTACGCGCATCATCAACGCGCCACGCAGCGGCATACCGGTATATGACGGGTGGGAGCGTGGCGTCGCCCCGGGTAACTCCCCCGGGAACGCGCTGCTCCGGCAACTGTACGCCGAGACCACGCGGCTCTGGCGCGACGTCGCGCCCGATGCCTTGATGCATCACGCGCTGCTGGACTACCTCGCGACCGCCTCCCCGCGTGTGCTGTTCGTCGGCTATGGCGAAACCGATGAGTGGGCCCACGCCGGCCGCTACGATCTGTACCTGCGCGCCGCGCAACAGATGGATCGGTATCTCGCGCAACTCTGGGCGCGCGTGCAAAGCGATCCGCGCACCCGCAATCGGACCACCTTGCTGGTCAGCACCGATCATGGTCGAGGCGGCGCACGCGACTGGACCGACCACGGAGAAGACGTGGCGGGCGCGGAGTTCATCTGGAGCGCTGCCATCGGTCCCGATACGCCGGCGCTTGGTGTGCGTCGTGATATGCCCACGCAGCAAGCACAGATGGCGGCCACCCTAGCCGCCGTTCTCGGCCGCCAATGGCAAACGGCGGAGCCGAAGGCGGCCCCGCCGTTACCGATTTTCAGATCCCGCTAACCAACCGTTGGCTCAGGGCGTTTCGCGCGCCCCACGCACCGGCGCTGTTGCTCCAGTCGGCACCGTGACACCCGCTACTTCGAGCGCTTTCACCAGCACGGGCATCCGCTCGCGCTGGATGCGCGCCACGACCTCCGTGTGTCCGGCCAGTTCACGGGTGAATTGCTGCAACTGTCGCTGCTGCGCCGCCGACACGGGGAAGTTCGCCGAGAGGGCGCTATTCAGACTGCCGGCGCGCGCGGAGAAGGCCATGTCGGGCGCCCCGGAGGCCTGCAGGTCGTCGTCCATGTCGCCAGCGGGAGGACGTACGGCCCGCGATCCCACCTGACGGATCACCGGCATCAGTTCGCGATCAAGGGCGAGCACCGAGGCCTTGGTCTCGGGCGACAGCTTGGTCGCGTTCGAGTCGGCGGCGCGCTTCACGTCGGCAAACCGTCGCGCGAGCGAATCCGCACTGCTCTGCGTGGCGCTGACGGCGCGCTGGAATTCCACCACGCGCAGCCGGAAGCCATCGAGTTCGCGCAGCGCCCCGGCGCTCATGACCTGCTCCGTGTCGTGCCGCAGCACCACGCGCTGCGTGAGCACGGTGGCCGAGCCGCTCGCCGGTGTGATCGTCAGGCGCGCCGTGTAGATGCCCGGCGGTGCCAGATACATCGGCGCCCCACCAAGGCCGCCGCGTCCAAAGCCACCGCCGAATCCGCCTCCGCCAGCACCAGCACCGCCACCTGCCACGGGCATCGGGCCGGTGAGTGGCGCTCCCACACGCATATCCCACACGGGGCGATACATCCCCGGCCGCTTCGTGACGGGCAACGTCCGGATCACCCGGCCACGATCATCCACGATCTCCAACTGCGCGGAGTCTGCAGGCGCGACGCGATTGAGCAGGTACGCCAGGCGCACGCCGTGCGCGGGATTCTGCCCGCTGAAGCCGTTCGATCCCATGCCGGAGTTCCGGCTGGTGTTGAGCGGGAAGACAATCTCGGGGCGCGTGGGGAACAGATACGCCACCGGCGCCTGCTTCGCCGCCGCGAGATGCTCCAGCACACTCAGGTCGTCGAGAATGTAGATACCTCGACCATGTGTGCCGACCACGAGATCATTCCAGCTGGCCTGCAGCTGCAGATCCCACACGGGCACGCCGGGAATCCCGCTGGCGAGCGGCATCCAGTGCGCACCGCCATCAATCGTAGTGAAGACGCCGAACTCGGTACCCACGAACAGCAGATTCGCCTGACGATGATGTTCCCGCAGCACGTGCACCGATCCGCTTCCCGGCAGATCGCTACGAATCGACGTCCACGTAGCCCCAAAATCGGTGCTCGTGAGCACATACGGTGCAAAATCGTTGCTCCGATGGCCATCAAACGTGGCGTACAATGTGCCGTCGGCATGATGCGACCACTCCACGCGGCTCACGTAGGTGGTATCAGGGACGCCTGGGAAGCTGGCGACTTTCCGCCACGTGCGGCCGTCGTCACGTGTGACCTGCACCACGCCATCGTCCGTGCCCACGGCAAGTAATCCGCTGCGTCGCGGGGACTCGGCCATCGTGCTGATGTTGCTGAATTCCGCCGTGCCTTCGTGTAAGCCGAGAGCGTCGCGCGCCTGCACGGCACCACGCATGGGCAAGCTGTCGCGATCAAGGCCCCGCGTCAGATCGGGGCTGATGGTCGTCCACGAATCGCCACGATCGGTGCTCTTGAACACGTAGTTGGCGGCGAAGTACACCACGCCGGCCCGATGCTGCGACGGCACGATCGGTGCGCTCCAGTTGTAGCGATGCCGCTCGCCGCCGCTGGCCGACGGTTTGATACCCTTGGTCTGACCGGTGCGGGCATCGTAGCGCACGATACCGCCGTTCTGCGATTCCGCGTACACGAGTTGGCGATCGGTGGGATCGACCACGTTGTAGAAGCCGTCACCGCCGGCCATCCGATACCAATCGGCACTCGTGGGGCCGAACACGTTGCGCGTGCGGCTCGGGCCGGCCCAGGTGGAGTTGTCCTGCAACCCACCGTACACGTGGTAGAACGGCTTGGCATCATCCACCGAAATCGCGTAGAACTGCGCGCCCACGATGTTCTCGACGTTCTGCCACGTGCGCCCACGATCGTGGGAGATATCGACACCGCCGTCATTCCCCAGCACGATGTGTTCGGGCGTCTCCGGATTGATCCACAGCGCGTGCGCGTCGCCGTGTACGCCGCCACCCTGCGCAAACGACGTCCACGTCTTGCCGCCATCGTACGACTGCTGTGAGGACGCATTGAGGCGATACACATGCTCAGCGTCGGTGGGGTCACAGCGCACCTGACTGTAAAACCATGCAGTGCCATTGCTGTTGTTGGTCTGACGCCATGTCGCGCCCGCGTCATCACTGCGATAGAAGCCGTTGGCGGCCCCCTTGGCGTGCACCGATGCGTACACCGTATTGGGGCGTGACTGGCACACCGACAGGCCGATCCGTCCCACGTCTCCGGTGGGGAGCCCCTTGGTGAGCTTGGTCCACGTCTTCGCACCGTCAGTGGTCTTCCAGATAGCGCTTTCGGGGCCACCGGGCAGGAACCCGTAGGCGCGCCGTTCGCGCTGCAATGACGCCGCGTAGAGTACCTCCGGGTTGGCCGGGTCGATCACGAGCTCCGTAAAGCCCGTCTGCGCGGAGATATTCTTCGTGTTCGTCCAGGTGGCCCCGCCGTCGGTGGTCTTGTAGATCCCCCGATCGCCGCCCGGGCCCCACAGCGGTCCGACCGCCGCCACGTACACCACGTGGGGATCCCGCGGATCGATGACGATCCGCCCAATGTGCTGCGTGCCGGGCAGCATCGGTTTCGACCAGGTCGCGCCGCCGTCGGTAGACTTGAACACCCCCGCGCCCCACGAGGAGCTGCGCATGTTGTTCGGTTCCCCGGTACCGACCCACACGATGTCGCCGTTGGAGGGAGCCGCCGCCACCGCGCCGATCGACCCCACCCCGATAGAGTCGGAGACGGGCGTCCATGTGAGTCCGGCGTTCACCGTTTTCCAGATACCCCCTGTGGCGACGGCCACATACATCGCAGTGCCCAGTCGCCCACCGCGCAGCACCCGCGGTGCTTCGATCACGGACATGTCCACGATCCGGCCGCTCATGTGCGCGGGGCCGATATTGCGGAACGCGAGGGGACGCAGCAGCGCCGCGTCGGCGAGTGGCGACGGATCGCCGACGGTTTGGGCGTGAACCGTGGTGACGGCCAGCAGGCCCAGACCCATCGCGAGCGAGGCGCGCAGGGTGGGACGGGTTACACGGTGCGGAGACAGACGGGGCATATGTGCAGAAAGCGGGGCGCGTCGACGTCACGGTGACGCCGGATCACCGTAAGCTACGCTCCGGTTTACCTCCCCGTTGGGCGTGGACGCCATGAGATCCACGCGTCACGACGCCCCCGTGCGGGGCCCATCTACCAATGACCGTGATCAGCCATCGCGTCGCCGCGTGCCAGCGCCAGATGATGCGCCTGGTGATGATTGCCGAGTGCCATCAGCCCGATGAATCCCAAACCGCGCACGCGGGCAATACTCGCCGCATCGTTGGGATCTGCGGCCGACACCGCAAGTCGCACCCCGTCGGCGAGTTCGGTGCGCACCCAGCGCGGCCCGCCGCTTTGCGCCAGCATGGCGCCGTGCGCTGCCGTCATGCGTTTGATCGCGGCCGCGACGGGCGTCGTTCCCCGCACAACAAACACCGCGCCATCGGCCGTTTCGGTGGTGGTCACCTCGCTCTGCATGGTGACCAGATCCATGTCCACCAGATGCACCCGGAGCCGCTCGAGGTTGACCTTCGACCAGTCGGTGCGCGTATCGGCCTCCAGCAGGGCGATGATCTCGCTGATGGCGGCAAAGGCCGCCTGCCCACCCTGCGTGGGCAAGGCGGTGGGAGCGGTGGGGTGCGTCATGCCCGGGGTATGCGTGTGGTCCTGCGCGTGGACGGTCGCAGGAACGGACAGCAGCAGCAACGCCGCAGCGCTCCGCGTCAGAGATCGGATCATGATCGGTCGGGGCTTGGGGGGACAACGTATCCACTACGTGAAGTGATAGTCAGATTGAACCAGCGGCGACACACGCCGCCGAAAGCGCCACGTAAAATCTGGCCACAGCGTCCGGTTGCGCCCGCGCTGATCGAGATACCAGCTGGAGCAACCGCCTTCGAGCCAGACCATTCCCTGCATCCGCCGATCGACATCGGCCATATAGGCCGCCTGCGCCTCCGCCCGCGGCTCCATCGTAGCATGGCCTGCGCGGGCGAGATGCCCCACGGCGTGCACGAGGTGGGCAATCTGCGCCTCGAGCATCACGATCATCGAGGTATGCCCCAGACCGCTATTCGGTCCGGGAATGAGGAACAGATTGGGAAACCCGTGCACGGTGGTACTCGCGTAGGCGCCCACCGTCTGAGACCACGCGGACGCCAAGGAGTGCCCACCGCGCCCCACGACCTGGGGAATCAGCGGCGGATCCGTGGCTCGAAAGCCAGTGCCCAGAATGATCACGTCCGCCGGATGCACGCACCCGTCGGCGGTATGCACCGCCTCAGCCGACACGCGTTCGATAGACGCAGTCGCCAAGTGTACGTTCCCGCGTGTCAACGCCGGGTAGTACTCATCCGACACCAGAATACGCTTGCAGCCCATGGCATACGAGGGCGTAAGGGCGGCTCGTAGCGCGGGGTCATGAACCTGCGCCTCCAGATGCCGCCGCGCGATGCCACTCGGCAACGCCCGAAGTCCCGCGTGTCGAAACGGCAGGAACATCAGTTCCCGCGCGCCATAGATGGCGCTGCGCACCATCGTCTGCACGCCCGGCACGGTGCGATACACGAAGCGTTCCACCGCAGACACCGCACGATCACGTCGCGGCAGCACCCACGGCGGCGTACGCTGAAACACGGTGAGGTGCGCGACCACGGGCTGGATCGCGGGCACGAACTGTATCGCCGACGCGCCGGTACCGATCACCGCCACGCGCTTGCCCGACAACGACAGGTCATGCCGCCACTGCGACGAGTGAAAGACGGGCCCGGAAAAATCGCGAAGCCCCGCGATCCGCGGCAAAGCGGGATCGCTGAGCGCACCCGTAGCCAACACCAGCACCCGCGCCGTCACCACACCGCCCGTGGTGTCCACCTGCCAACGCTGCGCGGCCTCATCCCATTGTGCGCCCCGCACCTCATGCCGAAAGCGGATGCGCGGGAGCACATCATGACGCGCGGCCACCTGCTTGAGGTATGCCCAGATCTCCGGTTGCGCCGAATAGCTGCGCGTCCACGAGGGATTCTGAGCGAAGGAGAACGAGTACAACCGCGAGGGCACGTCACACGCACACCCCGGATACTGATTATCCCGCCACGTACCGCCCAGATCCTCGGCGCGCTCCAGCAGGACCACGTCGGTGATCTCCCGCTGCTGCAGCCGGATGGCTGCGCCCAAGCCGGCAAACCCCGTGCCTACGATGGCGACATGCACGTTCATCCACGCAAGGTACCGCCCTCGTGCACGATTGACGATGGATTCAACGGCTGCGCCCACTTTCCACGTATACTGCGTATCCAGTCGCTCGCCCCCCGCCTCCACCCCACCTGACTGATGCCTGCTCGTCCGGTTCGTGCCGCCATCACCGCCTGTCTCCTGAGCGCGCTCGCCGCGTCGGCTTCGGCCCAGACCGCATCGCCTCGCCAGCAGGTCCCCATGGACTCGGCGCGGATCGCCAAGCTCTATGTCAGCGACCGCCATGCCGACCATCCCGTGTCCGACTATGCGCGGGCGGTGCGCGGCAAGGCCGCTACCGACAGCATCTACGCAGCCCGCAGCAAGGGCCTGATGAAGTTCACCAAGACGTCGTACAAGAGCACGGCCGACGGCCTGGAGATTCCCGCGTACCTGTTCGAGCCGCTGACCACCAAGGGTCCGCGGGCACATGCCGCGATGGTGTGGGTGCACGGCGGCGTACACGGCAACTGGGACCAAAACTACCTGCCGTTCGTGCTTGAAGCGGTCAAACGCGGGTACGTAATCGTGGCGCCCGAGTATCGCGGGAGCACGGGCTACGGCGCCGCCCACCACAACGCGATCGACTACGGCGGGCTCGAGGTCGACGACACCGAATCGGCCGTGCAGTTGCTCAAGGCGCTCCCATACGTCGACCCGGAGCGTATCGGGGTGATGGGCTGGAGCCATGGTGGCTTCATCACCACGTTGCTGCTCACCCGTGAGGCGCAGGGCTCGCCGTTCAAGGCCGGAGCCGCCATCGTGCCGGTCACCAATCTGCTGTTCCGGCTTTCGTTCAAGGGCCCAAGCTATCAGCGCAGCTTTTCCACGCAATCAACGCTCAGTGGCCTGCCATTCGAGCAGCGCGACGAGTACGTGCGTCGCTCGCCGTATTACTGGGTAGACAGTCTCAAGGTGCCGCTGCTGGCCCACGTGGCCACCAACGACGAAGACGTGAACTTCGAGGAGGCCCGCCCGCTCATCGATGCCCTGCAGGCGCGGCAGCCTACGCTGTCTGAAACGAAAGTGTACGTGAATCCCACCCCAGGTCCGGCCAGCGTGGGCCACACGTTCAGCCGCCGCGTGAACCGTCAGACGCTCGAGCTCGACGACTCGCCCGAGCAGATCGACTCGTGGAACCGCGTATGGGCATTTTTTGAGCGCACGATCGGCCCCAAAAAGTAGGAGGCGGTCGCGCAGGCCGATATCGCCGAGGCGCCCATTCGGGGACTTCGGCGATAACGCTTGACATTGGATATACACGGTTAGTAATATGTTTATATGCACACGTCATCATTTCTTTTCGCGCAACGCCGCTGGCCCGTTGTGGTCGTCGTGGCTGCTGTTCTGGTCGCCAGCCTACTGCGCGGCGCTTCGCCGCTGTTGGCGCAGACCCCCCTGACGCTCGCCGA
Organism: Gemmatimonadales bacterium; assembly: GCA_038212625.1. Taxonomy (GTDB): domain Bacteria; phylum Gemmatimonadota; class Gemmatimonadetes; order Gemmatimonadales; family Gemmatimonadaceae; genus Gemmatimonas. Next base: position 54,702 of record JBBQUH010000014.1, read on the forward strand.
CGCCCTCCGGGACGCCAACCGCCACGCGTACGCCAACCGCATCGCGACCGCTGCCACGGAGGCAGACCGCGCGAAGGCCCGCCTGCCGCTCAAGGGCATCCTCCCCTCGGCGCGCGTGGAAGCCGGCATCATCCGCACCACCGACCCCATCGGCGCTTTTGGCACCACGCTGCGCCAGCGGGCCGTCACACAAGCCGCCTTCGATCCCGCTCGACTCAACCATCCGGCGGCCATCACCAACGTGCAGGGTGGCCTCGTGCTCGAGGTGCCAGTGCTCAACGGTGATGCGTGGACCGGCTGGCGCGCTGCGCGGGCGGCGGCGGATGCGTCGGCGGCGATGGCCGATTGGACGGCCGTGTCTACCCGCGCGAACGTGGTCCGTGCGTACTACGGCGCCGTGCTCGAGGGCGAGAAGGTGGCCACGCTGGAGCAGGCCGAACGAGCGGCGCTCTCCGCGGTACGTCAGGTCCAGTCGATGCTGCAGCAAGGGCTCGTCACCAAGGCCGATGCGCTGCAAGCCAGTGTTCGCGCCGGTGACGTTTCGTCGCAACTCGTGGCGGCGCGTAACGATGCGCTGACGGCACAGCAGCAGCTCGGGTTGTTGCTGGGACGCGGCGACGGCGCCGCCGTGTTGCTCCCGGCGGCGTTGCCCGACGATGCGCCTGTGCGCGAACTCGCCGCCCGGGACACGCTTTCAATAGCCACGCCGGAGCGAACCGACGCCGGGATCACCGATCGGGCCGATGTGCGCGCTGCCCGCGCCGGGGTGGCAGCCGCCACCGCCGACCGCCAGCGCGCCGCCAGCACCATGCTGCCTCGGGTGAACGGCTTTGCCCGCTACGACTGGAATGACCCGCGCACGCTCTATGCCGGCCAGAAGAACTGGACGGTGGGCGTGATGGCGTCCTGGTCGCTCTTCCGTGGCAACAGCGAGCTCGCCGATCTCGCCGGCACTACCGCTCGCGCAGCGAGTGCGCGTGCGGGGCAGGAAGCTGCAGTGGCTCAAGGGCGCGTGGAAGCGGATGCAGCGCGCCGAGGACTCTCTGTGGCCCTCCAGCGGCTACAGATCGCGCAGCTATCGGCGGAACAGAGCCGCGAGGCGCACCGCCTGGTGGAGAAGCGCTACGCGGGCGGCTTGGCCACCATCGCCGAACTCCTCGGTGCCGACGCCACCGCCACCGGTGCGTCGCTGGCGCATGCCGCGGCGCGCTACGCGCTGATCGATGCCCTCGCCACCCATCGCCAGGCCATCGGCGCGGATCCGGCAGCACTGTCCATTCTCGATGCGGCCCGCTGAGGATCTCACCCATGCGACGCGCTGACTTCCTGCGACCCGAGGCCCTCTCTGCCATGACTTCCACGACTGCCATGACTGACCGTTTTTCGCTCCGCGTTCTGCGCCCATACACGACGACCCGTTCGCTGCGCAACACCACCTTTCTACTCGCCGCCAGTGCGGCACTGCTCGGCGCGTGCGGCGGCGAAACGGCCAACGAGCATGCCGTCGCCGCGAGCACCACCCCTGCCCGTATAACCGGCACGGCACTTCGCGTGCAGGACACCAGCGTCGTCACCACGTTCGACGCCTCCGCCGTCGCAGAGCCCATGCAGCAGGCCACGTTGAGCACCAAGCTCATGGGCACCGTGACAGCGGTTCTGGTGCACGAAGGCGATCTGGTTCGCGCGGGCCAACCCGTTCTGCGTATTGATGCGCGCGATCTGACCGCGAAGGCCACGCAGGTGGCCGCATCCATCGCCGACGCCGAAGCCATGCAGAACGAAGCGGCGGCGCACGAGGCGCGCTTCCGGGCCCTCTACCTCGACAGCGCCGCCACGCGGTCGCAGCTGGACGCGGCTGAAACGGGCCTCGCGCGCGCGAACGCTGGCCTCCGCGCGGCCCGTGCCGGGGCGGCCGAGCTCGACGCCGTGACCAGCTACGCCACGGTCACGGCACCGTTCAACGGTGTCGTCACCAGGCGCATGGCCGACGTGGGCACCTTTGCGGCACCGGGTGCGCCACTGCTCACCATTCAGGAAACGTCCACGCTCCGACTGAGCGCCAGCGTCGGTGCCGACGCCGTGCGTGAACTCAAGCGCGGCCAGTCACTCCCAGCTACGATCGATGGCGCCCCGGTGACCGCCGTGGTGGAAGGGATCGTCCCGGCACTTGGCGGTAATCTTTTTACCGTGAACGCCACGGTGGCCAATCGGAGCGGCGCGCACCGTGCCGGCAGTGCCGCCACACTGGCCATTCCTCTGGGCAGGCAAACCGCGCTGTTGGTGCCGGCGAGCGCCATTATCCGCGACGGCGATCTGACGGGGGTCATGGTCCGCGGCGCTGAGCGCGACGAGCGTCGCTGGATTCGCCTCGGGGCGACCATGGGCACGCACGTGGTGATCACCAGTGGGCTGCGCAGCGGCGAAGAGATCGTGGTGCCGACCTCAACGTCCGCGGAGCGCTGATCATGGCACGCTCACTCGGAATCTCCGGGCGTGTTGCCCAGGCATTCCTCAATTCCAAGCTGACGCCGCTGGTGACCGTGGCATCGCTGGCAGTCGGCCTGCTGGGCATCATGGCCACACCGCGCGAGGAAGAGCCGCAGATCTCGGTCCCCATGATCGACATCATCTCGGCGATGCCGGGCGCCACGCCTCAGGAAGCGGAGAATCTGCTGGCCCGGCCCATCGAGCAGCGCATGCTCGAACTGCCCGGTGTCGACCATGTGTACACCATGTCCGGCGACGGCTACGCAATGGTGACCGTGCGCTTCAAGGTGGGAGAAGATCAGGAACGCAGTATCACGAAGGTGCAAGCCAAGCTCGCGGGCGCGATGGACAAAGCCCCCGCGGGCGCGCTGCCCCCGATGATCAAGGCCCACTCGATTGATGACGTGCCGGTGCTCGCCCTCACGCTGCACGCGAAAGACAGCGATGCCAATGCGCTGCGGCAGATCGCCGCGCATCTGGAAGATGAAATTCGCACCGTACCGGAGGTGGCCGAAACGTTCGTCACGGGCGGATCGCCCAAGCAGATTCGTGTCATCCTCGACGCATCGCGTCTCGCAGCAAGTGGCATCACGCCGGGCGAGGTGCTGATGGCACTCAAGGGTGCCAATGCTCGACTCGCCGCCGGCGAGCTCACGGTGCGCGACAGCGTGGTGCGTATTGATGTAGGCGCGCCGCTCGCCAATGCGCGCGACGTGGGCAGTGTCGTGGTATCGGCACGGCGCGGCGCGCCGGTGTATCTGCGCAGCGTGGCCGTGGTGCGGGAAGACTTTGACGATGTGACCAGCTACGTGTCGCATCGCGAGGGAACGAACGCCGCAGAAGCCGCCGTGACCATCGCGGTCGCGAAGCGGAAAGGCGCGAACGCCACGGCGGTCACCCACGCGGTGATGGAGCGCGTGGAGCAGGCCAAAGGTCGGTTGCTGCCATCGTCTGTAAGCCTCGCGGTGACGCGCGACTACGGGGAAACGGCGGGAGAAAAAGCACAGGAGCTCATTCTCCACCTGATCATCGCGACGCTCAGCGTGACGGTACTCATCTGGTTGTTTTTGGGATGGCGCGAAGCACTGGTGGTGCTCGTGGCCGTGCCGGTGACACTCGCGCTCACGCTCTTTGTGTACTACGCGCTGGGCTACACGCTCAATCGCATCACGCTGTTCGCGCTGATCTTCTCGATTGGTATTCTGGTAGACGATGCGATCGTGGTAGTGGAGAACATCTACCGGCACATGGCCATGGGTAATCGCTCGCCTGAAGTGGCGGCGGTGGAGGGCGTGGACGAGGTGGGCAACCCCACCATTCTTGCCACCTTCACCGTGATCGCGGCGATTCTGCCGATGGCCTTCGTGAGTGGCATGATGGGGCCGTACATGCGTCCCATCCCCATCGGCGCCTCAGTGGCGATGGTGGCGTCGCTGGCCGTAGCGTTCATCGTCACGCCGTACCTCGCGTATCGGCTGCTCAAGGGGCATGTCACGCCCACACATGGCACCGTCGCGCACCCGGCGGAAGAGCACACCAAGGTGGCCAGGCTGTATCGCCGGATCATGCTGCCGCTCATCCAGCAGCCCGCTACCCGCTCCGCATTCTACGGCGGCGTGGGCGTCTTGCTGCTGGCGAGCGTGGCGCTGGTGTTCTTCAAGGCGGTGCAGGTGAAGATGCTGCCGTTCGACAACAAGAGCGAGTTTCAGGTGGTGCTCGATCTGCCCGAAGGCACCACCCTGGAGACGTCCAATCTCGCCGCCTCGGAGATTGCCTCGTACTTGAGCACGGTGCCGGAAGTGGTGAGCACGCAGGTTTACGCCGGTACCGCAGCACCGTTCAACTTTAACGGGCTGGTGCGCCACTACTTCATGCGCAGCGGGGCCAACGTGGCCGATGTGCAGGTGAATCTGCAGCCGAAAGGCGCGCGTGATCGGCAGAGTCATGCGATTGCCGTGGCGGTGCGCCCGGCCGTCGATTCGATCGCGAAGCAGTATGGCGCATCGGCCAAGGTAGCGGAGATCCCGCCTGGTCCGCCGGTGCTCTCGACGCTGGTGGCCGAGGTGTATGCTGCGGACGATTCCACGCGGTTGGCGGCGGCGCTCGCGGTGAAACACGTGTTTGAACAGACTGCAGGCGTGGTGGACGTAGACTGGACCGTAGAAGCGCCGCAGCAGAAGCGGACGTTCCGCGTAGACCGCGTGCGCGCGGCGGAAGTGGGCGCGAGTGTGGAGCAAATCACGCAGACGCTCTATCTCGCACTGTCCGGCGCGCCGGCCGGGCTGGCCACGTCGGAGACGGCCCGAGAAGGCATCGCCATTGTGCCACGTCTGCCGCTGGCACAGCGGTCGAGTGTCGAGGCGTTGCTCGCGCTACCGATCGCCACCATGCAGGGACCGCAACCGCTGGCACGATTTGTCACTGTGGTGAGCGGCACGCGCGATGGATCGCGCATCCGCAAGGATCTGCGGCCGGCCATTTACGTGACGGGAGACGTGGCCCGGGAAATCGAAAGCCCCGTGTACGCGATCCTCGACATGAACAAAACACTCGATGCGATCACGGTGAACGGTGCCAGCATCGCCCGCTACAACGCCGTACCGCCGGAGTCGCTCAGCGAGACGGCCATCAAGTGGGACGGTGAGTGGCAGGTGACGATTGAGGTGTTCCGCGACCTCGGTCTGGCGTTCGCGATCGTGCTGGTGCTCATCTATGTGCTGGTGGTGGGCTGGTTTCAGAGCTTCTCGATTCCGCTGGTGATCATGGCGCCCATTCCGCTCACGCTGATCGGCATTCTGCCGGGCCATGCGCTGAGTGGAGCATTCTTCACCGCCACCAGCATGATCGGTATGATTGCGCTGGCCGGCATCATCGTGCGCAACTCGATTCTGCTGGTGGACTTCATTCAGCTGGAACAGGGGCGTGGTCGTTCGTTGGACGACGCCGTGCTCGAAGCGGGTGCAGTGCGCTTCCGTCCAATTGCGCTGACTGCGGCGGCCGTGGTGGTTGGCGGGCTGGTGATGGTGCTCGACCCGATCTTCCAGGGGCTCGCCGTGGCACTGATCAGTGGTGCAGTGGTCGCGACCATGCTGACCATGGTGGTGGTACCCCTGCTGTACTGGCAACTCATGCGTCGCGCGCCATCGATATCCTGACGGCGCCTACGCGCATGCTTCTCCCGCGTTTTCTTCTCCACTACGAGGTTCTCATGTGTAACGACAACGTCATTCGCCGCATCGCCGGCGCCTTCATCGTGCTGTCCGTGGTCCTGGCCCATTTTGTCAGCGCCTACTTCCTGTACTTCACGGCGTTCGTCGGCTTCAATCTGCTGCAGTCCAGCTTCACGAACTTCTGTCCGCTGGAGCGCATTCTTGGTAAGTTCGGCATGTTCGGGTGTAGCACACCGGAGCGCGCCCGTTCCTGACTGATCGACTTTTCCCCGCGGAGCTTGCCGATGACTGACACATCCTCCCCGTCCTCCACGGCACGGCGCGTGGTCCTGCCATGCGCTGCGTGCGGAACGCTCAACCGGGTAGACCTGGCACGCACCGCGGCGAAAGCCACGTGCGGATCCTGCAAGTCGGCGCTACCGCTGGATGCGCCCGTGATGCTCACCGACGCCACCTTCGACAAGGTGGTCGCGAACAGCGCCGTGCCGGTCATCGTGGATTTCTACGCCGACTGGTGCGGCCCATGCAAGATGATGGCCCCCGTGTTCAGCGATCTCGCGCGCCGTCAGCGCGGGCAGGCGCTCGTGGCGAAGGTCGACACCGAGCAAAGCCCGGGGGTGGCCCAGCGCTTTGGCATCCGCAGCATCCCCACCATTGTGGTTCTGCAGCAAGGGCGCGAAGTGGCACGTCAAGTGGGTGCCGCACCGATGGCGCAACTGGAACTCATGCTGAGCACGGCGCGGAACGGCGCCTGACTCCGCAGCGCAAAAACTGCTGTACCACAGAACGTGGTCAAGCAGTGTCAGGCGTTCAGCGCCCCACAATCACCTTGCGTCGCTCGGCGAGTTCCGACTCGAGCCGGCCACACACCAAATCGCACAGTTTGAGTACATCCTTATCGGCCAGCTCATAGCGGACATAGACCCCGTCCCGCTCGCGCGCCACCAAGCCATGATTGAAAAGAATTGCCAAATGCCGCGAGACATTCGCCTGCCCCATCCCGGTGGCCGCCACCAACTCGTTGACCGTACACGACCCCCCGCGAAGCTGCTGTAATAAGCTCAGCCTCGCCCGATCGCTGAGCGCCTTGAAACGGTCCGCGACCAAGTCGAGCAGTTCCGGGCGCATATCTTTCGATGCCATCACGACTCCTGGCCGCACGGCTTAGGTGTACACGTATGCATACTTATGAATATATAGCCACGACAACGACGGCGCAATGTCCGTTCCTCCGACCACCACGCGCACAGGGGCAGTCTTCAGGAGCGGCGGACCGAGCAGGTGGAGAAGCCCAGCACGGAATAGGCCGGGCAGCTCGACATGATCGCGGTGAGCAGCGGGATGAAGCCGAGGTACCCCCACGCGGTCTTCGGGCCAGTGAAGGCCAGAGCGAGCAGGCCGATGCCGAGCGCAAAGCGCAGCACGCGGTCGATGGTCCCGACATTTTTCGCGAGAAGTGATGACATGGCGTGTTCCGGTGCAGGTAAAGAATGCGAATGGCAGGGTGCCAACGGACAAAGCTGAAAGCACCCCGAGAGTTAACCGCGGCAACGATTCGCACCAGCGGGGTTTCCCTGATGCCCGCCACGGCGCCACCTTTCGAGGGTTCGCCTTCCCCTCTGTCCCGACCTGCCATGCGCCGTTGTTCCGCTCAGACGGTCGCGCTCGGCGTCTTGACCGCCGCGCTCGTCCTTCCCGCCTCGCCGCTTGCGGCGCAGGCTCCCGTCGTTACCGCCGCCGACTATGCGCGGGCGGAGAAATTTCTCGCCTTCAACACGACGCCGCTGGTGGCACGTACCGGCCTGCAGCCCATGTGGCTCCCCGACGGGCGCTTCACCTACCGCGTGCGCCAGCTGGACGGCAGCTCACCGCTGATCGTGGTGAATCCCGCCACTGGCGCAAAGACCGATTGCAGCGCCAACGCTGCCACCTGTCCCCCCGCGCCGACACCGCGCCCCACGAGTCGGCCCGCCAACGGCGCCCGCGCACCGGAGTCGCTGTCACCCGATGGCACCAAGGCCGCGTTCATCCGCGACTGGAACCTCTGGATCCGCGACGTGGTCACCAATGCCGAAACACGCCTGACCACCGATGGCGTGCCCGACTTCGGGTATGCCACCGACAACGCCGGCTGGGTGCACTCCGATCGCGCCATTCTGCTCTGGTCACCTGATTCGAAGCAGATCGCCACGTTTCAGCAGGACCAGCGCAACGTCGGCATGATGTACCTCCTGCGCACACAAGTCGGCCATCCGGCCTTGAGTGCGTGGAAATATCCGTTGCCGGGCGACAGTGTCGTGTCGATGATTCATCGCGTCATCATCAACCTCTCCGGCCCTGCGCCGCGCGTCGCGCGACTGGACATGCCGCCCGACGAGCATCGGTCGTCGGTGTGTGACCATATCACCTGTTCCGGCGGCACACTCGCCGATGCGGAGTGGTATCCCGACGGCACCCACCTCGCGTTCCTCTCCAACTCGCGCGATCACAAGATTGCCACGTTGCGGGTTGCGAATGCGTCGACGGGTGTGGTGCGCGATGTACTGCGCGAGGAAGTGGCGACCCAGTTCGAGAGCGGAGACAACGACCAGAATTGGCGCGTGCTCCCCGCAAGCAACGAGGTGATCTGGTTCTCAGAGCGCGATGACTGGGGACAGCTCTACCTGTACGACCTCACCACCGGCGCGCTCAAGTCGAAGATCACCACTGGCGACGGGCCGGTGCTTTCCATCGAGCGCCTTGACCAGAAATCGCGCACCATCTGGTTTGTCGCGGCAGGGAAGGAAGCGGGTCGTGACCCGTACTTCCGCCATTTCTATCGCATCGGCCTGGATGGCAAGCGGCGTACGCTGCTCACACCGGAAGACGGCGATCATAACATCTCGCTCGCACCGGACGGCGCTACGTTCGTGGACAGTTGGTCGCGCGCCGATTTGCCGCCTACGGCCGTTCTGCGCCACGCGACCACCGGCAAGCTGATCGCCACGCTGGAGCAGGGCGACATCAGCAAGCTCACCGCTGCGGGCTGGAAGCCGCCCACGCGCATCACCGTGAAGGACCGGAATGGCAAGTGGGACCTGTATGGTGTCATGTGGACACCAACCACGCTCGATTCCAGCAAGCAGTATCCAATCATCAACTACATCTACCCTGGCCCGCAGGGTGGCAGCGTGGGGAGCCGGCAGTTCAGCGCGGCCACGCGCGACAATCAGGCGCTCGCGGAACTCGGGTTTATTGTCGTTGCGATTGACGGCACCGGCAATCCCACGCGGAGTAAATCGTTCCATGATGCGTACTACGGTCGCATGAGTGATAACACGCTACCCGATCAGATCGCTGGCATGAAAGAGCTCGCGGCTCGCTATGGCTTCATCGATCTCACGCGCGTGGGCATGTGGGGCCATTCCGGCGGCGGCTTCGCGACTGCGTCCGCGATGTTCCAATATCCGGACTTCTTCAAGGTGGGCATCGCCGAGTCGGGGAATCACGACAACCGCAACTACGAGGACGATTGGGGCGAGCGGTATCACGGACTGCTCACGCGGAGTGGTACTACCGACAATTACGACAAGGAAGCCAATCAGACGCTGGCCAAAAATCTGCAAGGCAAGCTGCTGCTCGCCCATGGCACGATGGACGACAATGTGCCGCCGGACAACACACTCCTCGTGGTGGACGCACTGATCAAGGCCGGCAAGGACTTCGATCTGCTCATGATCCCGAACGCCGCGCACGGCTTTGGTGCCGCATCGAACTACATGATGCGCCGCCGCTGGGACTACTTCGTGCAGCACCTGTTAGGGGCAACGCCGCCCAGGGAGTATCAAATCGGCCCGAAGTCGTAGCCCGGTCGCGCGCCACCCGTCGGCACCATCGCCTTCCCACTGATAGATTCCGGCATGGATCGAATCTTTCTCATGATCGGCGCCCTCTCCGCCGCTATCGCCGTCGGAGCGGGCGCCTTTGGCGCGCATGCCCTCCGTGCACGCCTCGACGCGCGTGCACTGGAGGTCTTTGAGACCGCCGCTCGATACCAGATGTATCACGCGCTCGCACTCGTGGCCGTCGCGTGGGCAGCGAGTCGTTGGGCCGGTACACTAACCACCGCCAGCGGCTGGTTGTTCGTAGCCGGCACACTGCTCTTTTCGGGGTCGCTCTACGCCATGACGTTCACCGGAATCCGCGCGCTGGGTGCCATCACGCCAATTGGCGGCGTCTGTTTCATCGCCGGCTGGATCTGCCTGGCGCTGGCCGCCAGGTCATAAGGACTCGCGTATTTCCGCACCCACCACGCTTCAACTCGTCGCCATTGCGGCGGTGTCCGCTATCAGCGGGGCCGTCAACTCCATCGCGGGCGGAGGCACGCTACTCACGTTTCCCGCTCTCCTCGCACTCGGCATTCCCGCCGTGTCGGCAAACGCCACCAGCACGGTGGCACTCTGGCCCGGATCGCTCGCGAGCATGTGGGGCTATCGCCGCGCGCTGGTGGGTGCCGAACAGTGGGCACTGCGCCTCGCGATACCGAGTCTCGTGGGTGGATTGGGCGGCGCTGGGCTGCTGCTGATCACCCCGGAAGAACGATTCCGCGCCCTGGTACCGTGGCTCGTGTTCGGTGCCACGCTGTTGTTCGCGCTACAGGGCCCGGTCATGACGTGGTTGCGAAAGCGGCTCGCCGTGACCGCCACAGCGGACACCTCGCACCCGCTGGCGCCAACCACAGGAATGCTGATCATGCAATTTGTGGTGGGCATCTATGGCGGCTACTTCGGTGCCGGCGCCGGCATCGTCATGCTGGCGGTGTTCGGCCTCATGGGGTTGACGAACATCCATCAGATGAACGGGCTCAAGAACTTCAACGGGATCTGCTTCAACGGGATCGCAGCCATCACCTTCGCCCTCATGGGCCTGGTGAACTGGCCGATCGCCCTCGTGATGGCCATCGGGTCGAGCGTTGGCGGCTACCTCATGTCGGGACTCGCACAGCGTGTGCCGCAATCCTGGGTGCGCGCCGCCGTCTCACTGATCGGCTTCGGTAGCGCCGTCTGGCTCTTCGCCTCGTGATAGTCCGCCGGTCACGCCGCCCGCGCCCGCTTCCGCTCGGACTTTCGCGTGTATTGCTCGGCATCGGCGAGGCGCAACAGCTCATCGACCGTCTGCTGCGTGCCGGGCTCCGCGAATGCGACTCCCACACTCACACCCAGCGACCATGCCTGCGCGGGATCGTGCGCGCGCTGCGCGTTGTGCATCGTTATTTTCTCGTCGAGCCGCTCCATGACGCGCGAGAGTTCATCGCGACCTACTCCGCTTACGAGCACAGTGAACTCGTCACCGCCGAGTCGGGCTACCAGATCTGACGACCGGAATGTCTCGGTGAGCAAGCGGGCTACTGCCTGCAACGCCGCATCCCCGGTGGCGTGCCCGAAGCGATCGTTGATCAGCTTGAACGAGTCGAGATCGCCGTACAGCAAGGCACACGATCGCCCGCCGCGCTGCGCCTCCGCAATGCTGATCTCCGCAGCATCCATGAAGCCACGGCGATTGAGTAAGCCGGTGAGTTCATCGCGCGTGGAGAGAAAGCGCAAGCGATCTTCAGCCGCGCGACGCTCCGAGATGTCCCGCACCACGGCCACCAGCCCACCTTGCGGCAGCAGCGTCATCGAGATCTCCTGCGGGAAGGCGACATCGGGGTACCGACGAGCCATCACCTCGCCGTGCCAAACGCCCCGTACGGTCACATCGGTTTGCATTGCCTCCGTGAGCTGCTGCGCTTCGACATCGCCATACATGGCAAGCCACGAACGCCCAACGAGGAGGTCCGATGTCTCCCCGTGCTGCGCAGAAAACGCTGCGTTCGCGAATTCGAGGCTTCCGGCGGCACTGATGATCGCCACGCCGTCGGCGGCCACGCCGAGCGCTGCGGCCAGCGTCTCCGTCTCCCGTCTGAGCGCCCGCTGGGCCGTGACATCGGTGAACGTCGCCACCGCGCCGGGTCGGTCATCGAGGTCACTGGCGAACATTGGTCGCGCATTGACCGAGAGATCACGAACGTCACCCTGCCCGCTCGTAATGCGCATGTGGAAGTCGTCGGTGCGCTCGGCGTGGAGCCGTGCGCGCGCAATCGGTCGTGCATCACCGGCCAGCGGCTTCCCGTCACCGTCTGTCGCCATCCACAGGGCATCGTCCGACACGCGTCGAGCCAAGGCGTCGCCCGATAGGCCGAGGATGCGTTCGGCGCTTTCGTTCCACGCCACGATCTGTCCTTCACGATCCTGCACCACCACCCCTTCGGCGAGCGAATCGATGACGGCGCGGTGCAGCGCTTCACGCTCGGCGAGCGAGTCGCGCAACTGCCGTTCCTCGCGGAGGTCATGGCCAAGGAACACGAAGACTTCGGGATACCCGTACGAATCGCGCTGCGCGATGACGGTCAGTGACATCGCGTGCGAAGCGCCCGTTGCACTCCGTAACTCGACTTCCCCTTGCCAGACACCGTGTTCCAGAATCTGAGGGATCACATCGAAACGGAAAGTCCGTGCGTACTCGCGCTCCATGAATCGGAGCAGGTGCAAACCGCGGTGTTGCTGCGCGGTCGGCAGCAGCTCGCTCGCCGCGGGATTCTGATACACCACGTCGCCGTCCAGGCTCACCATCAGCACCATGTCCGGGGTGGCATCAAGCGTTCCGGCAAAGCGTGCGAGTGATCGCGTGTGCTCCTCCAACAGACGGCCTTGCTCGCGGAGCGTGCCCTGCTGCGTGAGCAGCGTGTCCTGACTCTCGATGAGCGCCGCCCGCTGCTCCTGCAACGTGGCATTCTGGAATTCCAGCTCTTCGGTGCTCGCCGCCAGCGCATCCGTGTGGTGCTGGAGTTGATCGTTCGCGCGCTGCTGCTCGCGGAACATTGCGCTCAACGCACGAATGGCTGGTGTCATGGCGTAGTGCATGATCAGACCGAGCATCGTGAGTAACGCGACCGTGAATCCCACCTGCACGAGGCGCAGGAGCGTGACATCGGCGTGCTGTGACTGCGCGATACGCGCCACCGCTGAATCGGTGGCTACCACGAAGGCGTCTGCGCTCCGGGCGACGTCACGCGCTGCCAGTTGTACTTGTGGCTCCAGTGCTCGACCCGTCAGACGGAGCCGCCGCACGTCGGCGGCCAACTGCCGCTCCACGGTGCCCATCCGCTGGAGATCGGCCGTCTCGTCATTCGACGGCGGCGCTAGCAATTTCGGGGCGTTGCCGCGTTGCAGCGCATCCCAGCCCCCCTCAAAGTCGAGCCAGCGACGATCCAGCTGTTGCTCGGCGCCCGGTACGCCAGCCGACATCGCATATCCGGCGGCGGCCACCCGCTCAGCGAGCAGTCGCTGCCGTCCGGTGTAGTTGATTCTGGCCCCGACGCCGAGTATCCCGTTCGCGATGGTGAGCACATACCCGCCCTTGACGACTAACATGACGCCAATGAGCAGCAGACAGGCGCGAAAGGTCCGCGCCAAGCCGGTGGGACTGACCGAGCGGCTGCCTTGAGAATTCATGAATCCTGCGTCGGATATTCAGAGAGTGACATGACACACCATCGAGCCGCACCCGTGTGGGCGCGTGGCGTACGGCGTCGCACGCAAAAGAAGTGTCGGCTGGGACGATCTCGTTCTGAAGGCCGCTCTCTATGTCGTTGCAGCCGACGTCGCGGACGGCTGTCCCCCTCACGGCACGGCGTTAGCGCTGGCGTCGTCCGTCACTCCCAGATCACCCTTGGGCGTCCCCAGCCGCTGCGCCGAGTAGACGCCGGCGTGTCCGGAAAACAGATAGGCAATGACCGTGGCCGTGATGAAATAGGCCGCCGCGTCACCTCCGAACAATTCGATGCCCATGATCGCGCACGCCAACGGTGTATTGGTGGCGCCGGCGAACACGGCGACGAAGCCCAGCGCCGCAAAGAGCGGCACCGGCAGCTGCAG
>JBBQUH010000015.1:0-67328 GCA_038212625.1 Gemmatimonadales bacterium
GGCGCCCCCGAGGGTTTGCACCGCCACACCATACGCCGAAAGCGCCGTCCGGCGCGGATCGGGGCTGTCAGGCAGCCGCGCGAGCCGGGCGGAGGTGGGGCAGCCGTCGACCGCGTTGACCAGCCAGCCAGCGCGCACGCCAGCGCGCGCGGCCGGGCCGCCGGTGTCCACATGGGATACAACGATGCCGCCGTCCAGATAGCGCACATCAAAGCCGGGTGAGCCGTTTCGGTCGCGAACGGGCGCTCCGCTCGCGCCCGCGTCGGCAACTTCCTGCGGAATGATGGAGAAGTGCGACTGCCGCAGGCGCCCGACCATGTCAGACAGCACACGACGCAACGCGCCGGTCGTGGTCGCCGCGGCCGCTTGCGGGCGGAGTTCGTCCCGAAGCGCGGTCCAGTCGACGCCGTTGTAGGTGGTATCCCAGTGGGTTCGGGCGATGATCTGCCACGCCGAGTCGAACGTCACCAAGGGGTCAGTGATCGGCAGGTCGGCACGCGAGATCGCCGGTGCGGCGGTCGGTCCGCCGGATGGCGGCAGACAGGCGGCAGGGAGTGCGGCGGTCCGGCTTGGGACACCGGAGGGCATGGATCCCCGGTGGCAGGCACTGACGCCGAGGACGAGGCTGCTAATGGCCGCAGTGAGGTAGAATCGGAGGGTCATTATTTTAAATGTAGAGCAATTCTTCCTCGGCGGCACGTTAATTCGCCCGCTGGCCGTTCATATTCCAGAAACCGGAAAGGAGCTCCGGCCTGGTGGTGATGGGCGATGGATGTGTCACCGTCCGACCCGCAGCCCTCGCGGGTTCGTCGCCCATCCCTTACCATCCAGAGCTGGACCTCTTTTGAACGCTGCGCCCCGGAAAACCATGTCCACTCGTCTTCACGCTCTGCACGCGGCCGGTCAGTCTCTCTGGCTCGACTACATCGATCGTGTCATGCTGTTCAATGGTGATCTCGCGCGCCGGATCCGCGAGGATGCGCTGACCGGGATGACCTCCAATCCCACGATCTTCGAAAAGGCCTTGGCAGAGGGCGCGGCGTATGACGCGCAGTTGGCCATGCTCGATCCGTCCCTGACCGTGCGGGCGGCGTTCGAAACCGTGGCGACCACCGATGTGCGCGATGCCTGCGACGCCTTCCGTGGCGTCTATGACGCCACGGAAGCGGTCGATGGCTATGTCTCGCTTGAGGTCTCCCCCGACCTCGCCCGTGACGCCGCCGGGAGCGTGGCCGAGGCGCATCGGCTGTGGCAGGTGGTGGACCGCCCGAATCTCATGATCAAGGTGCCGGGCACCATCGAGGGCGCCGAGGCCATCCAGCAGCTCATCGCCGATGGCATCAACGTCAACGTCACGCTGCTGTTTTCCCTTGACGCGTATGCGCGCGTCATTGAGGCGTACCTCGCGGGTCTCGAACAGCGGGCCGGGGCCGGTCTCCGCATCAACCGCATCGCCTCCGTGGCAAGCTTTTTTGTGAGCCGCGTGGATTCCGCGATCGACAAACAGTTGACAACCATGGCCGCCGCCGCTCCCGAGCGCGCCGGCGACCTGCTGGCGTTGCAAGGCAAGGCCGCCATCGCGAACGCGAAGCTCGCTTACCGCCTGTTTACGGCCACCGGCGCCAGCCCCCGCTGGCGCGCGCTCGCGGCGCAAGGCGCGCGGGTTCAGCGGCCACTCTGGGCCAGCACCAGCACCAAGAATCCGGCCTTCCGCGACGTGCGCTACGTTGAGGAGCTCATAGGCCCCGACACGGTCAATACGCTGCCGCCGGCCACGCTCGAAGCCTTCCGTGATCACGGCGAGGTGCGCGTGTCCGTCACCGAGCAGCTCGCCGACGCCGAACGCGCCTTGGCCGCACTCGAAGCGGCCGGTGTTTCGCTCCAGGCGGTCACGGACACGCTGCTCACCGACGGCCTTGCGTCGTTCGAACAATCGTTTGTCACCCTGCTCGCCGGCCTCGAGCACAAGCGCGCCGCGCTCGTGCCCTCCGCCGCTACTTCCGGAGTCACCGCAGTTGCCCACTGATGACGTTCTGACGATCTCGCGCACCGGCCCGGAACTCGCCGCCTCTGCGCGCTCCGTCCCCGACACGGCGTCGGCGGTGTTCGTGCGCGCGCACGTTCCACGCACCAAGATCGTCGGCACGCTGGGGCCCGCCAGCAACACGGCCGCCGGCATCCGGTCGCTGATCGAGGCGGGTCTCGATGTGGCGCGCATCAACTTCTCGCACGGCACGCACGAGCAGCATGCGACAACGATCGCCACGGTGCGCGAAGTCGCCGAAGCACTCGGGCGACCGGTGGCCATTCTCGGCGACCTGCAAGGCCCGCGCATCCGGATCGGCGCGCTCGCGACGCCACGGGACCTCGTGGTCGGAACCTCCGTGGTGCTCGCCCCTGAAGGGGTGGCGACCGATGACGACATCCCCATCACGTACGCTGACCTGTGCCACGATGTCGGGCCCGGCAATCGCATTCTGATCAACGACGGGCTCTTTGAGCTCGTCGTGACTTTTGTCGAGACGCCGCGTGTGACGGCCGTTGTGATGCATGGGGGCAAGCTCACGAGCAATAAGGGGATGAACCTCCCGGGCATCGCGGTGTCGGCGCCGTCGCTTACGGAAAAAGACATCATGGATCTCGCGTTCGCCGTGGAGCACGATCTCGACGCGGTCGCGCTCAGCTTCGTGCGGAAGGCGGAAGACATCGAAGGACTGCGCAATCTGATCCCCAAGTCGATGCTCGTGGTGGCGAAGATCGAAAAGGACGTGGCGCTGCAGAACATCGAGGAGATCATGCGGGCCACCGACGCCGTCATGGTCGCCCGCGGTGATCTCGGCGTGGAATTGCCGTACGAAGAAGTCCCCATTGCGCAAAAGAACATCATCGCCCTCGCCAATCGTATGGGCCGCCCCGTCATCACGGCCACGCAGATGCTTGAGTCGATGATCGAGCATCCGCGCCCCACGCGTGCCGAAGCGAGCGACGTGGCCAACGCGATTCTCGACGGCACGGACGCCGTGATGCTCTCCGCCGAGACGGCAGCCGGCGCCTATCCGCGGCTCGCCGTGGAGGCGATGCGCCGCATCATCACGGAGATCGAAACTCACGCGCGTCCCGGCATGTCGCACCGCGAAGAACGCCGCGGCATGAGTGGCGTGAATACCGAAGAAGCGATTGCGGCCGCGACCGTTGCGGCGGTCCGTATGCTGGAGTCGCCGCTGGTGGTGGTGTTCACGAAGAGCGGATTCTCCGCCCGGATCGTCGCCTCGCATCGCCCCTCCGTGCCGATCCTCGCGCTCACCGATGAGCCGCGCGTCTGTCGCCAGCTGTCGCTCGTGTGGGGCGTCGTGGCGCGCCTCGTGCCGACAGCGCGTGGCTACGATCACATGGTGGCGATGGCACTCCGCGAAGCACTCGATCTGCATCTGGTCACTAAGGGCGACCGGGTGCTGGTCACCGCTGGTGTCCCCTTCGATGTGCCGGGCACCACCAACCTGCTCAAAGTCGAAATCGTGTGACGGTGCCGGTCTGCGTATGAGGTGGCGTTCCCGCCGGGGGTGTCCGTGCGACTGACGTTCCTCGGCACGGGCACGAGTTTCGGCGTGCCGCAGGTTGGATGCGCATGCGCCGTGTGCCAATCCCTCGATCCGCGAGACCGGCGCACGCGCTGTGGGGCCGTCATCGAGTGTGATGACGGCACCCGGTTACTTATCGATACGCCACCCGAGCTGCGGCTGCAGCTTGTGGCGGCTGGGATAGGCACGGTAGATGCAGTGCTCTTCACGCACGAACATGCCGATCACATTCATGGCATCGATGATCTTCGCGCTATCTCGATGCGTCGTGAGACTCCGCTGCCGTTCTACGCCGAAGCGCGCACACTGACGACGCTGTGCGAACGCTTCCCGTACATCATGAACGACGCGTTCATTCCGCTGCCGGGCACCACGCGCCCCGAAGGCCAGCTCATACCGATCACCCCGGGCATTCCGTTCACGGTGCAGGGCAACACCGTGCATCCGATCCGCGTACCGCACGGTCGCGCCGATGTCATCGGGTTTCGCGTGGGGGACTTCGCGTACATCACCGACGCCAAGGAATTACCCCCCGACGCGCTGCGGGCACTCACAGGGGTGCGCGTGTTGGTGCTCAATGCCCTGCTGCGGCGTGAGCATCCGACGCATCTCTCCATCGAGGAAGCCGTCGCCGCCGCGCAGCAGGTTGGTGCCGACCGCACGTTCTTTACCCATCTCACGCACAACAACTTTCATGCGGCTCTGGCCGCCGAACTGCCCGCGGGCATCGCACCCGCGTACGACGGTTTGGTCGTCGAGTTGCCGGAGTCGGATTCGCCATGACGCTGTCGATGGACTTCACGAACATGATGGCGGGGGCGTTACCCGCCGACGCCGGCATCACTGCCGACCAATGGCACAGCGCCCAATCTGCTTTTTCCATTGCGCATGCGCGTGTGTTCGCGAAGAAGGAGTCGCTCGGCTTTCTCACCCTCCCGACACACCACGCGCTACGTGACGCGTCGTTGGCGGTCGTCGCGCAAACTGCCGGCAAGTTCGACGACGTGCTGCTGCTCGGTATCGGCGGATCCGCACTCGGCCCCATTGCGCTTCGCACCGCACTCTGCGCCCCGCAGTGGAACGCGCTGTCCGCAGACGCCCGCGCTGGCCATCCGCGGCTGCATGTGCTCGACAACGTCGACCCGGCCACTATTGCTGCCACGTTACAGCGCCTCGTGCTGGCGCGCACTCTGGTGCTGGTGGTCTCCAAGTCGGGCGGCACAGTGGAAACGATGGCGCAATATCTCATCGTACGTGAAGCGCTGGCGCACGCCGTGGGTGAACTGGCCGCCCGCGAGCATCTGGTGTTCGTCACCGATCCCGAAGTGGGTGCCCTGCGCCGTATTGCGCGCGCGGAAGGCATCACCACGCTGGATATTCCCCAAAATGTCGGTGGCCGATTCTCGGTGCTCTCACCGGTGGGCATTCTGCCCGCCGCGCTGCTCGGTATCGATGTCAAAGCGCTCCTCGACGGCGCGGCCGAGGTGACGGCACGCGCTTCGAGCGACAGTCTGAGCACCAATCTTCCGGGGGCGTTCGCGGCGCTGCAGTGGCTGTCCGACACGCAGCACGGGCGTTCCGTGCAGGTGCTGATGCCATATGCTGATCCGCTGCGGGATCTGGCACTCTGGTTTGTGCAGCTGTGGGCGGAATCGCTGGGTAAGATCCGTCCCGATGGCACGTCCGTGGGGCCAACACCGCTGCCGGCGGTAGGCGCCACCGATCAGCACTCGCAGGTGCAGCTGTTCATGGAGGGGCCGCAGGACAAAACGGTCACGTTTGTGGCCGTGAAGGGACGCGAACAGATGGGGCGCATTCCCGCGCGCCACGCCGACATCCCTGAACTGGGCTATCTCGCTGGCCACACGCTCGGCGAGCTGCTGGATATCGAGCAGCGTGCCACCGCCGGTGCCTTGGCCGCGCGCGGCCGCTTCAATGCCACGCTGTACGTGGACACGATCGATGCCTGGCACCTCGGGGCGCTTATGCAAACCTTCGCCCTCGCGACCGCCTATGCAGGCGAGCTGTACGGGGTCAACGCCTTTGACCAGCCAGGTGTGGAACTCGGCAAGAATTTCGCCTATGCCATGCTGGGGCGCGCCGGCAGCGAGGCGGCCCGTGCGGAATGGGATGCCCTGCCACGTCCGGACGCCCGTTACCGCCTGTAGGTGTGACGGTTACGCCCGTTGCGCGTCTGACAGATCGGTGAAAATTTGCCGGGGACGAAACGTTAAGTTGGTTCGTCCCCGCGCCGATACTCTATGACGGGTCCCTCACGGCAGCCATCCCGGCGGCGGGGGATTGATCGTTCACCCGTCAACTCATCCCTCAGTGCATTTCAAGTATTGGCCCATCGCGCGTAAGCTCGCCGCTCTCTGTCTGACGTTTGGACTCGTTCCGGTCGCCCTCGTTGCCACCATGATGTTTCGACAGTCCGCTACCACAGTGCGGGATCGCGCCGCGGACCGACTCCGCGAAACTGCTGGTCATGTGGCGGACAAAATCGACCGCAACCTGTTCGAACGCTACGGCGACGTGCAGGCATTCGGCTTCAATGAGGTGGTGCGCGATCGCACCCAGTGGTACCGCGCCGGTGCCGACGACAATCGCATCGCCGAGCGCATGAATGCCTATGTGGCTGCCTACGGGCTGTATCTCACCACCGAGTTCGTCGATACGCAGGGTCGATTGATCGCGGTGAACGACCGCAACGCATCAGGCACCAGCATTCCGAGCGCGCCCCTCCATCTGGTGAGCTATGCGCAGGCGCCATGGTTTCGGTCATGTATGGCGGGTAGGTACACCGAGCGCATGGCGAACAGCGACACGGCCAATATGCACGCCACCGGGACGATCATTACGCCGTCCGCACGCGACGCGTCCGTGGCTGCTGCATACGGCGCAGCGGCCGAAGAAACCGTTGGGTTCAGCGCGCCCGTTCGCACGCAATCCGGCGAAGTGCTCGGCTGTTGGCGTAACCTCGCCAGTGTGACGCTGGTCGGAGGGATTCTTGCCGATGCGATGCGCGATCTGGCCGCCACCGGATACCGAAACGCTGTGGTCACGGTGGTCGATAGCACGGGCCGTGCGCTCGCGGCGAGTGGGCGTGCTGATTTGGTGCCGGCGCTGCTGGCGAGTGAAACGGCCGAGGGTGGCGCGTTGCCGGCCTTGAAGCGCGGGGAAGCAGGCTATCATGTGGTCACGTTGCAGGACACCACGGTCCAGGTAGCCTACGCACATTTGCGCGGTGCGCTCGGCTACCCCGGGATGAACTGGGGCGTGATCGTGTCGGTACCACAGCACGAAATCGATACCGCCGCGCATCTCGGCGAATTGCAGATGGCGGTGGTAGCGATGGTGGTCGGTATCGGTGCGTTGATCGTCCTCCTCGGCTTCCTCATTGGACAAAAGGTGGCGGCGCCGATTGGGCAGGTGGCGCACGTTGCGGCCGGTGTTGCTGTGGGACGCCTCGACCAGAGCGCCTCGTGGATGTGGCACGATGAAATGGGACGCGTCGCCGCGTCGCTTAACGACATCGTATGTTCACAACGTGAGCTTGCCAGCACGGCCCGTCAGATCGCCAAGGGCGACACGAGCGTTGATACCACGATGCGCTCAGAGTACGACGAGTTGGGAGGGGCGTTCACCTCGCTGCGCGATACGTTGGCATCGCTCGTGGGCGAAACGTACGCCCTCGCCAACGCCGCCCAGAATGGGGATCTGGCAACGCGCGGAGACACTGCATCATTTGAGGGGGCGTTTCAGCAGATGGTGGGAGGATTCAATGCCACGTTAGATGCTGTCTCCGCGCCGCTCGGCGAAGCGCAGACTGTGTTGGCTCGGGTTGCAGCACGTGATCTGACCGCGCGGATGCAGGGCCGGTACGCGGGGGATCACGCCGCGTTGTCCACGAGTCTGAATAGCGCGATCGCCGATCTTGGGGCGGCACTTACGGAGGTGCAGCACGAAGCGGAGGGCATTGCGGGAGCAACACAAGAAATCGCCGCGGCCGCGCAGGAACAGGCCAACGGGGCCGCACGTCAGGTCGAACTGCTGCAAAATATGAGTGTCGAAGTCGCCACCCAGCGCGCGCGGAGCGTGGAAACGGCGCAGGAAGCGAAGTCGCTGGCGACGTTGGTGGCGGCCACGCATCAGGCCGCTGGTGAGGGCCGTGGGCGTGTGAAGGACGTGGCCTCCGCCATGCACATTATTCGTGACCGGGCGACTGAAACGCAGAAGATCGCGCGGAAGATCGAAGAAATCGCCGCGCAGACCAATATGCTGGCGCTCAACGCGGCGGTGGAAGCGGCACGGGCTGGAACTGCGGGCGCCGGCTTTGCGGTCGTGGCCGATGAAGTCCGCTCGTTGGCTCGTCGTGCGAGTGAGGCGGCCAAAGAAACGCAAACCGTGATTGACGGGGCGGTGCGGAGCGTTGCTGATGGAGTCCGACTCGGCGAGGTGGCCGTGGGGGTCTTGCAGAGCATTGAAGCGCATGCCGAAGATGCCGCCCATCTGGTCGGCAGCATTTCCCGCAACGCGGCGGATCAGGCCGCTGGCATCGATGCGATTAACGGGAGCACGGTCAGTCTGGCTGATGTGGTGAGCGCCAGCGCGGCCAATGCCGAGGAAACGGCGGCCGCTGCCGAGGAGATGTCTACACAGGCGGGCACCATGCTTTCGCTGGTGGAGCAGTTCGCACTGGAGAGGCCCTCCCCGACGGCAACGCGAGCGCGTGCCCAGCGGTCCGCGCCGGTTTTGGTCGGCGTGGGCGGGCCTGACGACGATGACGACGCGCTCGTTTTTTAGCGGCGCCCGGAGGCATCGGAGCACTCGACCTTGCGGTGGGGGTCGGTAGCCGCAGACGGATGGCGGGACGAAGCAAAGACGTCCCGTCCCGTCTCCATGAGGCCGTCCGCAGGATCCCCGTCGCAGTTCGGACTTGCCGCATGAGGGTGTAGGGTGGGAACTTGGAAGGACGCTGTTCCCGGTTTTTCGGTCCGTCCGACGGATCGACCCACCTGTCACCGTCCCGGCCCATATGGTCGGACAGGGATCTTCGATACGCATGTCCGATACCACGCTGTCTTCGCCCACGCTCTTTGGTGGTGCGGTCACGGTTGACGCGGGGCACGTGCAGTTGCACGACGCCGCCGTGTTGGCCAGCCCGCACATGGATGCGGTCGTCCATCAAGCCGTCTTCGGTACGGAGGCGGAGAAGTCGTTTGCCCGGTGGCTGGTGTGGGAACTGGGACAAAGCGTCGGGGTCCGGGCGGCGTCGATCCACGACTTGTACGTGGCGCGTGGAGCGGGCAAGTGCCACGGCTTCACCGTACCGGCCATCAACGTGCGCGGCATGGCGTACGACACCGCGCGATCCATCTTTCGCACCGCCCTCAAGCTCGACGCCGGAGCATTCATCGTCGAGATCGCGCGCTCCGAGATTGCCTACACCGACCAGCGCCCCGCCGAATACGTCACCGTGATGCTCGCAGCCGCGTTACGTGAAGGCTACCGGGGCCCGGTGTTTATTCAGGGCGATCATTTCCAGGTCAACCATAAGAAGTTCGCGGTCGATCCGGTCACGGAAGTGAACAACGTCAAGACGTTGGTTACCGAAGCGGTGGCTGCGGGCTTTTACAACATCGATGTGGACACGTCCACGCTGGTGGATCTTTCCAAGGCAACGCTCGCCGAGCAGCAGCGTCTGAACTACGAGGTGTGCGTAGATATCACGTGCGCCGTGCGGGGCGAAGAGCCGATCGGTGTGACGATTTCCATCGGCGGTGAAATCGGCGAAGTGGGCACCGAGAACAGCACTCCAGCCGAGCTCGCAGCGTTCATGGATGGCTACGTCGCCACGCTCGAGCGCCAAGCGCCCGGTACGGCCGGCCTGTCCAAGATTTCCGTGCAGTCCGGTACGTCGCACGGCGGCATCGTACTCACCGATGGATCGATCGCGGAGGTGGCCCTCGACCTCGACACGCTCGAGACCCTCTCAAAAATGGCACGGGATCGCTACGGGCTGGCGGGCGCTGTGCAGCATGGCGCGTCCACGCTGCCCGACACGGCGTTCGGCAACTTCCCCCGCATTGAAACAGCCGAGATTCACCTCGCGACCAACTTCCAGACCATGATGTTCGATCATCTGCCGAGCGAACTGCGGCAGGAGATGTACACATGGCTCAACGTGAACGCGAAGGAGGAGCGGAAGGCGACCGACAGCGACGAGCAGTTCTACTACAAGTCGCGAAAAAAAGCGATCGGACCCTTCAAAAAGACGCTTTGGGCACTCCCCGCTGACCTACGGGCAACCCTCGGGGCAGCTTATGACGCCAAGTTCGGATTCCTCTTTGAACAGCTCGGTATCAGCGGTACGCGTGCGATTGTGGACGAGTTCGTCACGCCGCCCGAACAACGGCGGCCGTTGCCCGATGGCCCGAGCACGATCATCGCCGCGCCCGACGATGCGGATCTTTCCGACTGATTCTGTAGTACGTTCGTAGATGGGATGGCGACGACTCGTTGCGATCCTCGTGAGCAGTGGCTCCTATTCCGGAGGATAGTATGGCCCGACCTGATCCATATGATGATGACCGCGTAGTGATCATCGAACGTGACGCCGGTGGTAGTGGCATCGGCCTCTTTCTGATCGGCTTGGCGGTCGGTGCCGGGGCGGCGCTCCTGATGGCGCCCGCCAGCGGCGAAGAAACGCGGGAGCGCCTGCGCGAGGAAGCGCGCCGCGCCGGACGCAAGGTGCGCGATCTCACGGATGAAGTGGGGGAGAAGCTTGCCGATTCCGTGGAGCGCACCCGCTCATCGTTTGATGACAAAGTCGGTCAGGCGCGGGACGCGGTCGAAAGCCGCACGCGCGCCGTCGGTGAAGCGGTGAACGTTGGTCGGGAGGCCGCCCTCGAAGCCAAGGCCGATATCGAACGTGCGGTCAGTAACACCAAGCGCGCCTACGCGGACGGGCGCCGCGCCTACCGCGATCACGCGTCGCAGCCCGCCGACGTCGCGCCCGCCCCGAGCCTTGACTCTGCAGACGCTGATCCGCGCGAAAGCTGAAGACTTGGGGGACATGCTCCGCCGCGTCTGGAAGCAGGCCGCGGCGGACAACGTTTTTTTCCTCGCCGGCGGGCTGGCGTTCAGCATCCTGCTGGCGCTGGTTCCGTTTGCCCTGCTGCTCATTGCGGGGCTTTCGTTTTTCCTCGGTAGCGAGACCACGCAGGCTGCGGACACGGTCATGGCGCTCGTCGCCAGGCTGCTGCCTGATGATGCGCCCTCGGCGTCCGACTTGCTGCGCGGGATCGTTGGTGACGTGCTGCTCACACGCGGTACGGTCACGATTTATGCCGCCGTTGGCTTCGCCTGGTTCTCCACCCGCCTGTTCGGATCACTGCGCAGCGTGCTCGCCATTATTTTCGATGGCGATGATCACGGCATCATCTCGGGCAAACTTTTCGATTTCTTCGCAACCATCGTCGCAACGGTTGTCGTCGTCGTGTACGTGGTCCTCGCCGCCTATCTGGATCTTGCCACGACGCGAGGGGTGGCGCTGCTAGAGCGCTTCGGCATCCAGGAAGCGGCGATCGGTACGGTCGCCTACATCCTTGGACGCGCGCTCGGCGTCACGGTGGTATTCGCGCTTTTCTTTGCGCTGTATCGTGGCCTCCCGCGTTCTCGTCCGGACGTGCCGACCACGCTCATCGGGGCCACGACGGCGGCACTGCTGTTCGAGGTCGCGCGCCATCTCTTCGGCCTGTTTATCGTGCGCTGGGATCCGGGCTCGCTGTATACCGGGTCGATCGCGGTGGTGGTCGCGGTGGTGTTCTGGACCTATTACAGTGCGCTGATCTTCATCCTTGGTGGCGAGGTGGCCCAAGCCGTCGGGCTCCGGCGCGCGGAGCATCGCGCGTTTGACCAGGCACCGGGTGAGCTTTCGGTGATGCTCCCCTCGAAGCGACCGCCCCCCCGCAAACGATCCCGATAACGTCATGGCTCCCGGCACCATGCTCGACTTACGCAGCGACACCGTCACCAGGCCCACTGCCGCGATGCGACGGGCAATGGCCGAGGCCGAAGTCGGGGACGATGTCATCGATGGCGATCCGACCACCCGTCGCCTCGAAGACGCGGTGGCCGAACGCCTCGGCAAAGAGCGGGCGCTGTTCTTTCCTAGTGGTACCATGGCGAACCAAGCGGCGATCTGGGTGCACACCAAGCCGGGCACAGAAATTTTGCTCGACGCCGAATCGCACATTCTGCACTGGGAGATGGCCGCCGCCGCCGCACTCTGCGGGGTGCAAATTCGACCGGTGCGTGGCACCACTCCCGTCATGCAGGCGCACGACCTGCGCGCCATGCTGCGCCCCCAAAGCACCTACGCGGCCGATGCCTCGCTGATCTGTCTCGAAAATACCCACAACGGTGCCGGGGGCATGGTCACGCCATTGCCCGCACTACGCGCACTCCAGGAGGTGGGCCGCGCAGCGCGGTTGCCCGTGCACCTCGACGGCGCGCGCCTCTGGAATGCGGCGGTGGCCACCGGTGCGTCGCTGCAGGAGCTGGCCGCCTGCGCCGACACCGTGATGGTCTCGTTCTCCAAAGGCCTTGGCGCGCCGGTGGGAGCCTGTCTCGCGGGATCCGCGGAGGTGATCGCCGAGGCCACGAGGGTGCGCAAGCGCTTCGGGGGTGGTATGCGACAGAGTGGCATTCTTGCCGCCGGTGCGCACCACGGCCTTACGCATCACTTCGACCGATTAGTCGAGGATCACGAGGCCGCCACGCTACTCTTCCACCTGGTGCACGGGGCTGGTGGCGCGCAGGTGGTACCGCCGGACACCAATATTGTGATGATCGACCTCCCCGCGCCTCGCGCGAACGAGGTGGTCGCGCGCGCGGCAGAACTCGGGCTTCGGATCACTGCATGGCACGACCGGAGGGTGCGCGCGGTGACCCATCTCGATGCGCCGATTACGGCGATCGCGGAGTTCGGACCGCGCCTGAGTCAGGTGCTCGCGGACGTGTTGCGCTAACCACACCGGACCATCGGGTCGGCCGGTGCCCCTGTTCTTGGCGAAGGAGTACCAAACTGGGCCCAGTCTGCATATCTTACAAATGCTCCGGGTCCCGGAGGGCAACAGCCCGCCAAATCCGTCAGGACCCCGAAGGTAGCAGCGGCACGTGGAGTCTGAGGTCGCTTCGTCAGGCCCGGAGCACTGCGCGCGGGAGGATTCGCTCAACAGAGCGGACCTCCCGCGCGCTTTTTCGGGTCCCCGAACGCTTGGCCCGCTGCGCAGTAGATTACGCGGATGTCGCTCGCTCTTGCCCGGAAATACCGCCCGCGGAATTTTGCCACGGTGGCGGTGCAGTCACACGTCGCCAACACCCTGAAAGGGGCGATTGCGCGGGACCGCGTCGCGCACGGCTACCTGTTGTGCGGGCCGCGAGGCACCGGCAAAACCACGCTCGCCCGCGTGCTGGCCATGGCACTCAACTGCGAGCGGCGCGGCGAGCCGGAACTGCAGGGCGAGCCGTGTGGGCACTGCACCAGCTGCCAGCGGATCTGGAGCGGCGGTGCGTCACTCGATGTGGTCGAGATCGACGCCGCGTCCAATGGTGGAGTGTCCGATGCGCGCGACCTGCGGGAGCGGGCGATGTACGCACCATCGGGCGACGATCGCTACAAGGTGTACATCGTTGACGAAGCACACATGCTGTCGCGCGATGCCTGGAATGCGCTGCTCAAGGTGCTCGAAGAGCCGCCGCCGCGTGTGGTGTTTGTTTTCGCCACCACCGACCCGCAGAAAGTGCTGCCCACGGTGTTGTCGCGCGTGCAGCGGTTTGACCTCAAGCGTATCGGTCCGGCCGAAATTCGTGAACGGTTGGCTGCGGTGCTCACTGAAGAGCACGTGCTGTTCGAGCCGGACGCATTGGCGATGATCGCACGGGCGGCCGACGGTGGCTTGCGTGATGCGCTGTCGCTCACCGATCAAGTGCTCTCGCTCGGCGAGACAGCCGAGGTGACGTCGGAGCGCGTGCAGGTAGCGCTCGGGCTGGTGCCCGAAGAGTCGTACCTCGCGCTTTTCGATCTGGTGATCGAGCGCCAAGCGGCCGGCATTTTCGAGACCGTCCAGCAGTTGGTTGACGGCGGCGTGGATCTGGTGCTGCTGCTCGCCGGTTTTGGACGGTTATTGCGCGCGCAGCTTGCGCTGGTTCTGGGTGGCACGCCCCCAGAGATGTCGGAGACCATGCACGCTGCACTTGAAGCACGCAAAGACAAGGTCTCGGCCGGTGACCTACTGCGTATGCTTCACGCATTACTCGAGATTGAACCGATGTATCGACGCAGCGGGCAGCCGCAACTGTTGCTCGAAACGTTGCTCGTGCGATTTGCTCTGCTCGATCGCACGATCGAACTGGAAGAAGTGCTCAAGGGGTTTGGCCCGGGTGGCTACGAGGATCCACCAGTGCGCCGTGTCGCGCATGAGTCACGCGTGGCCTCGGCGCACGCGCTGCCCCCTGTTCCTCTTGCGGCAGTGACTCCCGCGTTGCCGGTGACGGATCGGACGCTCGCCGTGTCGTATACCGTCGCGACACCGCGTTCGGCCACGCAGCAGGTGGCCGAGCATGCTGCGGCCGTTCAGCGCGCGCAGCAACAGGCGCCGCCGGCGGCACCTGCGCGCGCCGCCGCCTCACCGCGCGCGAGTGCTCCCCCGTCATTGGACGCGGTCAAGGCGCAGTGGAACGAGATCAGCGACGCGGTCAAGCGCAACGGGCGTGGTATGCTCGCGCAGGCCGTGCACCGGTTGGTGCCGGTCGCGATATCGGCCGACGGTGTGCTCGGGCTGGGCTATGACCCCGCCGATGACACCTTCGCCAAAGCGGTGGACGGCGCGCGCGCGGATGTGCTGGCTGCGGTGCTGGGGTGTGTGCCCGGCATTGTGTCGATCAACGTGACGTCGCTCGCCAAGGTCGCTGCTGCGCAGCCTGTAGCTCGCGATACCACCAGGCGTCTCACGGCGCGTGATGTGCAACAATCAAAAACGGAACAACTTGTGGCGCGCGACCCATTACTCGAAGCGGCCGTGACCGCACTTGACCTCGAACTGCTCGACTAACACGTGTTTTTTCACGCGGTGTCGGGTGTTGTCACCACGCACATTTTGCCACTCACTACTCAGGACGGCGTTTCGATGGATCTATTCAAAATGATGGGGCAGTTCAAGGACATGCAGGCGCGCATGCAGACCATGCAGGACGAGATGGGGCAGCGCACGTTTTCGGCGTTCGCCGGCGGCGGTATGGTGGTCGCCGATGTCGATGGCAAGATGCAGCTCACGCGTCTCAAGATCGACAAGACGGTGGTGAATCCCGATGATCTCGAAATGCTCGAAGATCTTATCGTGGTGGCGGTGGCTGAAGCGCAGAAGAAGGCCGCCGAGGCGATGCAGATGGAGTTGAGCAAGGTCACCGGCGGCATCGACTTGCCGTTCAAGCTCCCGTTCTGAGCGGATAGTCTGTGTCTGTGATTGACGAGCTCACCAGCGAACTGGCCCGTCTGCCCGGCATCGGTCGCAAAACCGCGCAGCGCCTGACGTATCACCTGCTGCGGCAGCCGCCTCAGCAATGCCACCGTCTGGCGGACGCCCTGGTGGCGCTCACTGAGCGGGTGCGCGCGTGCGATCGCTGCCGGAATCTCACGGAGTCGCCGCTCTGCGCGTTGTGCACCGACCCGCGCCGCGACGGCACGCTGCTCTGTGTGGTAGAGGAGGCGTCTGATATCGCGTCGATCGAACGGGCCGGTGAGTTTCGCGGGTTGTATCACGTGCTGGGGGGGCGACTGTCCCCGCTAGATGGCGTGGGACCGGACGATCTGGCCATCGGCGCGTTGCTCGCCCGGCTCGATCCCGAGGGCGTGCGCGAAGTCATCGTGGCTACGAACCCGTCGCTCGAGGGCGAGGCCACGGCACTGTACGTGCAGCGACAGCTCGTCCCGCGCGGCGTGACCGTCACCCGCATTGCGCGCGGACTGCCGGTGGGCGGGGATCTGGAGTATGCCGACGGTGTGACGATCGCGCAGGCGCTCAGTGCTCGGCGGGAAATGCCGTGAGTGCCCGCGCGGGGCCCGCGTTCACCCAGCCCCGCGCCGGGGACGCTGCGAACGCGTTACCTTCGGCAGGGGCCGCGCGTTGATAGCGTGCGGACGTTACGTTCGTAGAGCCTCCGGGTGCCAGCCGTGTGACGCCGGTGCCCGGCGCCCGATTCCTTCGCCCTCACGTTCATGCCCGTTGGCGCCGCGACCTGGTCGTTCACTGAGGACGACTTTGGAGCCATTACGATCACGCTGCAGCGCTTTCTCTACGATGCGAAGGCGCGCTGCGCCTTGCTCGTGGACCGGAGCGGCCAGCTGGTGGCTACGGTAGGTGAGCCGCCCAACTTCGACGCCACCGCCTTTGCCACGTTGACCGCCGCCGACTTCAGCGCCAACGACCAGTTGGCCCGGCTGATCGGGGAGAAGGATTTCAACGTGCTCTTTCATCAAGGCGAGAAGGAGTCGATGTACCTCGCCGACGTCGCGCGGCGCGTGATTCTGGTCGTGCTCTTTGACAATCGGACCACGCTCGGACTCGTGCGGTTGCGCATGAAGGCCGCGGTCGACGAACTCACCCGCACGTTTGAAGGGATTTTTGCCCGTGGCGCTTCGGCAGCTCAGGCCGCTCCGCCGGGTTTTCTGGCCGGCGCGGAAGACGAGATCGACCGTCTCTTTCAGTAGGAGCGCGCGTCGATGTCGATGATCAATTATGCGTCTCGTGAGATCAACTGTAAAATCGTCTTCTACGGGCCGGGGCTCGGTGGGAAGACCACCAATCTCGAGTACGTGTATGGCAAAGTGGCGCCCAGCACCCGCGGCAAGCTGATCTCGCTGGCTACGGAAACCGAACGTACGCTATTTTTCGATTTTCTTCCGGTCGATCTGGGCACGATCCGCGGATTCCGCACCCGATTTCACCTGTATACGGTGCCGGGGCAGGTATACTACAACGCCAGCCGCAAGCTGATTTTGAAGGGCGTGGATGGCGTGGTGTTCGTGGCCGACTCGAAGGTGGAGCGCGCGGAGGCCAATCTGGAGTCCATGCAGAACCTGTACGACAACATGGCGGCGTATGGCTACGACCTCACGCGCATGCCGTTCATCATCCAGTATAACAAGCGGGACATGCCCAACGCGGCGCCGCTGGAAGGGCTGCAGGCCATGCTTAATCCCGGCTGGGAGGTCACCGATCCCACGCGAATGAAGGCCACGATCGACCCGTTCCGGGCCGGCGAGTTTATCGTCAGTCAACTGCCCACTGGTGAATGGGTGGAGCGTGCGCCCTATTTCGAGGCGGTGGCGGTGACAGGAGATGGCGTCTTCGATACCTTAAAGGCAGTATCCAAGCTGGTCCTTAAGACGCTCGCTTAGCCCCTTCGCGTGAATCTCCCCAACGCCATCACCGTCGGACGAATCGCCCTGACGCCGCTGATAGCGTGGCTACCGTTTACCACGTCGTGGAGCGCGCGCCTGATTGCGTTTGCGCTCTTCCTCGTGGCCGCGATCAGCGATTACTGGGACGGCTACTTTGCCCGGTCACGTGGGCTGGTCACCGATTTGGGTCGGCTCCTTGATCCGCTCGCGGATAAGCTGTTACTGCTCGCTACGCTGATTCCGATGTATTGGCTGCAGCGCCACTACACGTTACTGGCGCCGCAGGGCACGCTCCCCGAGCCGTCGCCGCTCCTGTTCCAGACGCCGTTCGGTGCCGTGTCGCTCCCGCTCTGGATTGTGCTCGTGGTTCTGGGCCGCGAGGTGTTCATGACCGTCTTCCGGCAAGTCGCGGCACGCCGCGGGCTGGTCATTGCCGCCATCGGACCGGCCAAGTGGAAGACCACGTTTCAGAGCATCTGGCTGGGCGCGGCCTATTTCTGGTTTTTTGCCTCCACACTGGCTACCGGCGAAGGATGGGAGAACGACTCCTGGGAGCTCTTCGCCAACGCAGTCGGACTCCTCGGCGTTGCGAGTATGGTCGGCGCGGTGGTGCTGACGTTGTGGAGTCTGGCGTTGTATTTGCGCCGGTATGGGCGTCAGGTGGCGCGCTGGGCGTGAGGGGCGCCGGCAGCTGAGGAGCCGCCTCAAGGAAAGAACGCGGCAGTCGGTCGGACTCGGGAGCCAGAGGCGCAGAGGTAGTGCTGCTGCTTTCCAGTCCGCGTGCCCCAGGTACTCCGACGAGCCATTCAACGAACTCTCCCCGCGCTCCAATCGACAAAAGTGCGCGGAGAGGCCGCTAAAAGACCATCGGAGTGCACGGAGGAACGGAGAACTACCTGCGACGGGTCCAGTTACGGCACCACTCGGTCGTTGTACACACGATCAATGCCCGCCTTCATGGTCTCGAAACCGAAGTTGAGGACAAGGCCCACCTGCAGGCGCATCAGCCGCAAATACGTGAGCACCTGCATCCGGTGCACCGGCGCGCTGCGCTCTGTGCTCTTGCTCTTGATCACGACGACATGATCCACCAGCAGATCGAGGCGGAAGGCTTTCTCGATCGTACGGCCGCGAAAGACCAACGGGATCGCGAGTTGCGACTGCACCGTGTGACCTCGCCGCTCGAGTTCGTCCTGCAGCAGGACTTCGTACGTCGACTCCAGCAGCGACGGACCGAGATCCCGGTGCAACTGGACGGCGGTATCCACGATCGAACCGGTGATATCGCTGTGCATTGGAATAAGTGCCATGGCATCAACCTCATCGCTGCCGTCAGACGAGTGTCAACTGGCTGTCGGCGTGACGATAACAGCTCGTCGGAGGCACGGAGGGCTGCAGTTCCCCGTGCTCCCCGTGCCTCCGTGCCTCCGACGATTGTTCAACAAAAAGTCCGACGCGCCAGCCCCAGCCCTCGCGCCGCTCTCCCGTCGCACCAACACGAGCCGCCAAAAACGACCGATTACATTCCCCCGCATGAACCTAGAAATCGTCACAATCGGCGACGAGCTCTTGCTCGGCTTCACCATCGACACCAACGCGGCTCATCTGGCCCGTGAGTTTGCCGCCATCGGGGTGCGCATCGTCCGCCGCACCACCGTCGGCGATGACCCCGCCGCCATTACCGCCGCGGTACGCGAGGCGCTCGACCGCACCGGCGCAGTGATTACGACGGGTGGCCTTGGCCCCACTGCCGACGACATGACCAAGCCCGCCGTCGCCACACTGTTTGGACGCGGAATGATCATGGACACACAGATTCTCACCAATCTCGAGCAGCGCTGGCTGTCGCGTTTCGGTCACGCACTGCCGACCAGCAATCGTCAGCAAGCCTTGGTGCCGGAGCACGCCACCATCCTCGAAAATCGCCATGGCTCGGCGCCGGGCATCTGGCTTGAAGACGCACAGCAGCGGTGGGTGGCGATGCTCCCCGGCGTGCCCCGCGAAATGCGTGGAATGGTGGCCGACACGCTGATGCCGAGGCTGCGCGATCTCGTGGGCACGGGCGGTCCCGTGATCCGCTCGCGGACACTGCGTACTGCGAACATCGCCGAGTCGGCGCTCGTTGATCGACTGGGAGAGCTTGCCGGCGGTGTGAACGGACTGCCGCTCGCGTTCCTGCCGGGCAACGAAGGGGTTGATCTCCGCCTGACCTCACGTGCGCTACCGGCCCGTGCAACGGAGGCGGCGCTCAGCGCGGCGGCGGAGTTGGTGCGAGACAGGGTGGGACGCTTCGTTTACGGCGAGGGAGATGACGATCTCGCGGCACTGATGTTGTCGGCCTGCGCCGAGCGCGACGCGACCATTGCCGTGGCCGAAAGTTGCACGGGCGGTCTGCTCGGCGCGCGTCTCACGGCCGTGCCCGGTTCCAGTCAGGTGGTGTTGGGCGGCGTGATTGCTTACGCCAATGAGGTCAAGGAGCGTGATCTCGGCGTGCCGGCCGCAATGATTGCTGAGCACGGGGCCGTCAGCGAAGCTGTCGCGCGCGCCATGGCCACCGGAGCGCGACTCCGGTTCGGCAGTACCATCGGTTTCGGCATTACGGGCGTCGCGGGGCCCGGCGGCGGCACCCCGGAGAAGCCGGTGGGTACCGTGTGGGTAGCGGTTGATGTGCAGGGCGAGGTGCACGCCGTGCGCGCCATCTTGCCTGGCGATCGCACCGAAATTCGGTACCGGGCCGCGCAGTTGGCGCTCGATCGGCTGCGGCGTGTGTTTGCGCAGGACGACGACCCGGCCGGGTGGACGTCCCGGTCCTGATCGTGTTCCATGTCGCTGCCGTACCGAGTGACCTGTTCGGGACGGCCCGCATGCACCTAGTTTCCCCTTGTAGCTTTTCGTTCACGGACCTGGACCTGGACCTAGACCCAGACCTAGACCTTGTCCGGCCAGCCAGCAAACTTTCGGTGCTGCGTCCCGTAGTGATCGCGCAGCGCGACCGACTCGCTGTTGTCACCTAGCGCCCTTCCTGAATCATGACTGAGCCCATGTCCGACGCGTCGATCGATCCCACAATGGCCGAGACCCACGAGTCCCCGATGCCCGAGCAGTCTGCCGTGGAGGGCGCGGAATTGACCGATACGATCGCCTCGTTGCAGCGTGACCTCGAAGACGCACGCGACAAGCATCTCCGACTCGCGGCGGAGTTTGACAACTTCCGCCGTCGCGCGGTGAAGGAGCGGCAGGAGGCCGGATGGCGAGGGCAGGGGGATCTTGTCCGCGGCATACTCGATCCGCTCGATGACATCACGCGTTTTGCGCAGGTCGATCCGTCATCGGTTGACGCCCAGACCGTGATCAACGGCATGCAACTCGTGGAGAAAAAGATTCTCAAGTCGCTAGCCGGCCACGGCTTCGAAATCATCGATCCCACCGGGCACGCCTTCGATCCGAACCTGCATGAAGCCGTGAGCACCGCCCCAGCCGAGCGCCAAGAAGAAGACGGCACCGTCGCCGCGTGTTTCCAGGTGGGCTACATCATCAATGGCGTCGTGCTCCGTCCGGCGCGGGTGGTGGTTACGCAGTGGACGGGCGCCTGATCGACCAGACGAGTCTTCTCTCACGCGCACGCTGATCATGGCCAACGGCACGGACTATTACTCGGTCCTCGGCGTCGCCTCCAGTGCGACGGCCGACGATATCAAGAAGCAATTCCGGCGTCTGGCCAAGCAATATCATCCGGATGCCAACCAGAACGACCCGAAGGCCTCCGACCGCTTCAAGGAAATCTCTGAAGCGAACAACGTGCTGAGCGATCCCGAGAAGCGAAAGCAGTACGATGACATGCGTCGACTGGGCGCCTTCGGGGGCGTGAGCGGGTTTGGTGGCGGGGGTGGTGGTGGCGGTCCGCGGGCGTCGTCGCGCCCTGGGGGCTTCGGCTCCACCGGACCGGGCCAAGCCGGCGCCGGTAATTTCAGCGAGTTCGACGTGGGCGGCATCGGCGGACTCGGCGACCTCTTTTCATCGATGTTCGGCCAGGGTGGCGCGCGGACGCGCAACCGGGCGCCCGAGCGCGGCCAGTCGGTGGAAAAGACGCTCGAAGTGCCATTTCGCGTGGCCGCGACTGGCGGTAAGGTGCCGGTTGAACTGGAAGTCAACGAGGAGTGTGCGATCTGCCGGGGTAGTGGGGCGGCACCCGGTGCGCAGGTGAAGCCCTGTGGCGAGTGTAGCGGACGCGGCGTGATCTCTTTCGGGCAGGGTGGCTTTGCGGTGAACCGTCCGTGCCCGGTGTGTATGGGGCGAGGGCAGGTGC
This sequence comes from Gemmatimonadales bacterium, assembly GCA_038212625.1. Lineage (GTDB taxonomy): Bacteria > Gemmatimonadota > Gemmatimonadetes > Gemmatimonadales > Gemmatimonadaceae > Gemmatimonas. The sequence goes on from JBBQUH010000015.1 coordinate 21,353, forward strand.
CTACGGAGCGCTGCGGCGCCTGCAACGGCACTGGCGAGGCCCGGACGCGTCGGAAGGTGCTGATCGCGGTCCCAGCTGGCGCGGAGACGGGCACGAAGGTGCGGTTGAAGGGTCAGGGAGGGAAAGGGGCCTCCGGCGGTCAGGCGGGCGATCTGGTGGTCAACTTCACGGTGCTCCCCGATCGATTTTTTCGGCGTGAAGGTCTTGATCTGATTGCCACCGTGCCGATCAACATCGCGCAGGCTACACTCGGCTCACGGGTGTCGGTGCGTACGCTCGACGAGAAAAAAGTCGCGTTGCGCATTCCGGCGGGGACATCAAGCGGCAAACGGTTCAAGATCTCAGGGCAGGGGATCGAAAAAGAGGGCAAGAAAGGGGACCTGCTGGTGGAGATCACCATCACGGTGCCCGAAACGCTCAGCGAAGCGCAGGAAAAGGCCATGCGGGAATTTGCGGAAGCTGGCGGGATGAAGTTCTGATGGCGCGTGCTGTGCGCCGGTGGGTGTCGTTGGTGCTGCCCGCGCTGCTGTCGCTGGGCAGTACCGGTGCAGAGGGGCAGCAGAGCGCGCCCGTAGCTGCACAGGCAGCGCGGTCACCGGCAGAGGCCTTCGATAGGGACTCGTGGCGGGTGGCTCCGTGTATTGGCGGCGTCACCTACGGCGCGCCGTTTAAATTGGCGGCGTCGTACGGTGGCGGCCTCGTGCTCGACGGTGAGGCTCGGAGCCTGTGTGTGCTGGGCGTGGCCAAGGTGGGACTCGGTGGCGCGGGCGCCTCGGCGGGTATCGCACGCACGATCGGGTCGTTCGGCACCGGCGTGGCGCTCACCGGCGGCGTCATTCGCACGTTTGCTGACCCACTCAATGCCACGGCGCGGCGGACCTATGTGGGCGGGGCGTTACATCTCTGGCCGGTGCTGGTACTGGGCGGCGAGATCGGCTACTACGTTCGGCTGGGCGATGACGTCGGCACTGCGACGCATGGCAAGCGTATCGTGACTTGGTCGGCGGGCTTCGGCTTCTAGGGCGCACGCTGCGGCAGGCGTTGCTGCACACGCTGCCGCACCAGTCGTCTGGCACTTGGCGATTCCCGGTGTAGGTTGGCGCCATGACTAGCCCGCGCTCCCCGTTCCGCTCGCAAGCCGTGCAGGTCTCGGTAGGCCTCGTCGCCGGCCTCGCGCTTGGCATGCTGTTCGCGCGCGAGGCGGTGCCCTCACCGACCGTCGCCACGCTGCTGCGCGTCCTCGACGTGATCGGAACGGCGTGGATCAACGCCGTGCGCATGACCGTCATTCCACTCGTGGTCCCCTTGCTCATTGTGGGCGTGGCGGGTGCCGGCGATACCGGCAAAACAGGCACCATTGGTGCCAAAGCATTCGGCTGGATGCTGGCCTTGCTCGTGGTCTGCGCGGTGGGCACGCTCACGATTGCCCCGTGGCTATTTGAATCGCTCACGCTCGATACGGCGGCGACCGATCGGCTGCGCGCTACGGCCTCAATTGATATGCCCTCTGCCGATGCGCTGTCGATGCGCACCTTTGTGTTGGGGTTGATTCCACTCAATCCGGTAAAGGCGGCCGCCGACGGGACGCTGCTGCCCGTGGTGCTTTTCACGCTGCTGTACGCCTTCGCGCTGGGTCGCGTGGGCGATGGGCCGCGCGCCGCGCAGCTGGCGTTCTTTCGTGGAATGGCCGATACCATGCTGGTGGTCGTGCGCTGGATTCTCGCCATCGGACCGATTGGAATCTTCGCGCTTGCTACTGTGCTTGGCGCGAAGCTTGGCGCCTCAGTGCTCGGCGCGATCGGCTTCTACATTCTGGTGATGATGCTGCTGCATCTGGTTGCTGGCGTGGGGCTCTACGGCGTGATCGGCGTTTCGCGTCGCGTGCCGCTGCGTGATTTTGCGCGCGCGATGATTCCCTCGCAGGTGGTGGGGGTTGGGTCGCGCAGTTCACTGGCGGCGCTGCCGGCGATGGTGAAGGGTGCGACCGATGTCCTGCGACTCCCGCCCACCGCGACAGGATTTGTGCTGCCGCTGGGGGCTTCAGTGTTCAAGCTGACCAGTGGGATTTATTGGGTGGTGGGTGCGCTCTTCATTGCCACGCTGTACGGGATCACGCTGCCGTTTTCAAGCCTCGCGTTGGTTGCAGCATCAAGCGTCGTGCTGAGCTTCAGCACGCCGGGCATCCCGAGCGGTGGCATGCTGCTGCAGGTGCCGCTCTACGCGAGCATCGGGTTGCCAGTGGAAGGAATCGGCATCTTGATCGCGCTCGATACAATTCCCGATATGTTCAAGACGCTGATCAACGTGACCGGCGACATGGTGGTAGCGGTGATGACGGTGCCGACCTCTGAGCTGCCTGCGCGTTCGTAGCGATTCAGGCGGCCAGGATCGGCAGCCGACGGGTGGGCGCGCTGCGCATGCCGCGCTCGATGACCCCACCGCCGAGGACGATGTCGTTGTCATAAATCACCAGCGACTGACCGGGCGCGATGGCTGGCACGGCGTCGTCGAGCGCCAGTTCGATGGTGCGCCCGTCGAGACGCACAATGGTGCCCGCTGCTGGTGCAGCACGGTTCCGCACCTGCACCTGCACCACATCACCAACACGCGGAGGCTCCACGAGCCAGTTGAGTTCCCGGGCTTCGAGCCCGCGACCAAGCAGTGCCTCGCGTGGACCAATGACTACCGCGCGTTCGGCCGGAACGATTTCCACCACGAACATCGGTTCGGCAAATCCACCCGGGAGTCCTTTGCGCTGCCCGATGGTGTAGCGCGCAAATCCCTCATGTTCACCGATCACTTCACCGGTCACCAAACGCAGCGGGCCTGTGGCCAGTGCCGGTGCATCTGCGGCGAGATGCTCCTGCAACACGCGCACATGATCGCCGTCGGGCACGAAGCAGATGTCCTGGCTTTCCGGCTTCTCTGCGGTGCGCAGGCCAAAGCGTCGCGCGATGTCCCGCGTTTCAGCCTTCGATTGATTGCCCACCGGTAGTACGAGGCGATCAAGCACCGCGCGCTCGATGCCCCAGAGGAAATAGCTCTGATCTTTAGCGGGATCGAGACCGCGGCGCATCACCGGGTGCCCATGGCGCGTACCCATGCGCGTATAGTGTCCCGTGGCGAGCCAGTGCGCGTCGATGTCGTCAGCCTTCTGCAACAGGTCGCGGAACTTCGTGAACGTATTGCAGCGCACGCAAGGAATCGGCGTACGTCCGCGCGCGTACTCCTGCACAAAGTCGTCTAGCACGTCGCGCCCGAATCGGTCTACCAAGTTGGTCACGTAGTGCGGAATACCCAGCTTCTCACAGACGCGCCGTGCATCACTGGTGGAATCGAGTGAACAGCACGGACGATCGGGCACATCACTGCCGTCGTTGTGCAGTTTCATCGTGACGCCCACTACATCGCAACCAGCGTCGACCAGCACGGCCGCCGCCACCGACGAATCTACGCCGCCAGACATGGCCACGAGTACGCGCTCACCCTTCTGTGGACCGTTGCTCATAGTACGCTCAGAACTCGATGGGTGAAAACGCACACGCCGCCGATGTAGCCTTCACACCACGAGACTTGTCGGCGAGTGTTCCCAGGACGTCAACGGCGCGCGCGATCCCGGCGTCATCGCTGAGACAACCGAACGACAGGCGCAGCGCCGCGTTGGCGAGGTCAGGGGCGACACCCATCGCCGATAACACGTGCGACGCCGACACCGCGCCGCTCTGGCAGGCCGAGCCCGCGCTGCAGGCGATGCCACGCAGGTCGAGCGCCATCAGCATCGACTCACTGTTGGTGCCGGGAATGGACATATTTGTGATGTGCGGCGCGCGCGGGGTACTGCTGCCGTGGATCACCACATCGGGGATACGTGCTCGTAACGCGCGCTCGAGTTCGTCGCGCAGGGCGGTCAGGCGCACGTGTTCGGCCTCGTGCTCGGCCAGCACCAACTCGGCCGCTGTGGCCAGCCCTACCGCGAACGCCACATTCTCGGTGCCGGGGCGACGGCCGCGATCTTGCGAGCCGCCGTGAAACATCGGTTCCAGTGGCGTCTCACGGCGGATGTAGAGCGCACCGATCCCCTTCGGGCCGCCGAGCTTGTGCCCGGAGATCGTGAGCAGATCGAAGGGTGTGTGCTTGGCGTTCACTGGCACCTTGCCAAACGCCTGCACGGCATCGGTGTGAAATACCGCACCTACGGCTTTGCATTGCGCGGCCAGTGCCGGCACATCCTGAATCACGCCGATCTCGTTGTTCACCCACATCACGCTCGCCACGGCCACCTGATGGTCGAGTAGCGCCGCGAAGTGCGCGGCATCCACCAGCCCATCATGATGCACGCGAACCAAGCGCTCCTCCCCCCCCTCGTGCGCCACTTGGTGCACGGCGGCAAGCACGGCCTTGTGCTCCATCGGCGACGTGATGGCGGCGGTGCGTCCTTGGGTGCGCCGTGTGCGGAACACGCCGAGCACGGCAAAGTTGTCACCTTCCGTGCCGCCCGACGTGAAGCAAATCTCATCAGTGTGTGCACCCAGACATGCCGCGAGCCGTTCGCGTGCTTCGTCGAGCGCTACGCGCGCGTCGCGTCCCCAGCGGTGGACGCTACTGGGGTTTCCGAAACGCGGGCCGAAGAACGGCACCATGGCGGCCATGACTTCGTCGCGCACCGGGGTGGTGGCGGCGTGGTCCAGGTACACGGGCTGTGACATCCCTTAATTTACTGCGAAATCTCCCATGTTTACCACCTGTATTCACTGTACGGCTGATCTGGGCCGCAACGAGGCGTTCGAGCTGTTCCCCGTGGGGAGCCGGCTGGCGTTCGACGCGTCGCGCGGGCGGCTGTGGGTGGTGTGTCGGCAGTGTCATCGCTGGAACCTCTCGCCGCTCGAAGAGCGCTGGGAGGCGATCGAGGCGATGGAGCGCCGTTTCCGTGACAGCCGCCTGCGGGTGAGCACCGACAACGTGGGGCTGGCCCGCCTTCGGGAGGGCGTGGACATCATCCGTATTGGCGAGCCGCAGCGTCCCGAGCTAGCGGCGTGGCGATATGGCGACCAGTTCGGGCGACGCCGGAACCGGCAGTTGTTAGTTACCGGCGCGGTGGTTGGCAGTGCGGCGGCGATCATGGGGGGCATCGCGGCGCTTGGGGTCAGTGTGGGGAGCTTCGCCGGAGTCTACGCCAACGGCGCCATTTGGCAGAACCTGATCCACGGCAATCAGAAGACGTCCATTGGCAAGGTGCTATTGCCCGATGGGGAATTAGTGGATGTGCAGCGACGGCATGCCCGCATGAGCACCCTCGAACGCGCGGAGCCGGGAGGCCCGTTGCAGTTGCGGCTGGAATCAAAGGCGGGGTCTCATGTGCTCACGGGCGAAGACGCCATGCGGGTGGCGGCGCGACTGCTGCCGACGGTAAATCGCTTTGGCGGCTCACGTGCGCAGGTCCAGGAGGCCGTGTCGCTGCTTGAAGAGGCTGGCGATCCCATGCGGGTGCTCACCACGGTGCAGGAGCGTCACGGCTGGAAGGCGGGTGATGCGCGCTGGGGGGTGAACGGCAGTAAGTGGCAAGGCACGCAAAAACGATCGTTGATTCAGAAGCTGCCGGGCACGCTGCACACCCTTGCCACGCGCGATCGTTTGGCCATCGAAATGGCGGTGCACGAGGAGAGCGAACGTCGCGCCATGGATGGTGAACTGGCCGCACTCGAAACCGCGTGGCGTGAGGCAGAGGAGATCGCCAAGATCTCCGACGACATGTTCCTGCCGTCTTCGCTGACGGCGAGACTTGACGCCATGAAGAACGCTCCGCCCGGCTAACCATGTACTCCACCTGCATCCACTGCCAGCGCAGCCTCGGCGCCAACGAATCGATCGAAGCGCTCCCCATCGGACGGCGTCTCGCGTTTGACGCGCGTCGTGGTCGGCTGTGGGTAGTGTGCCGCGCCTGTGAACGCTGGAACCTCACGCCATTTGACGCGCGCTGGGAAGCGATCGAGCAGAGTGAGCGGGCGTTTCGTAACACGCAGGTGCGGGTAAGTACCGATCACATCGGCCTCGCGCGGCTGCGAGACGGCACGGAACTGGTGCGCATTGGCGAGCCACAGCGCCCGGAGTTCGCGGCGTGGCGCTATGGCGATCAGTTCGGGCGCCGGCGCCTGAAGGCGATCGGTATCGGCGTGGGCGCCGTGATCGGCATTGGCGTAGCGGGCGTGGGGGCGGCTGCGCTGGGCGTCGGACTTGCGGTCGTGGCGCCGCTGATCCACGTCACGAATATGGCGATCATCATTTCGAATTCCACGAAGCGCGGGAAGCGCGTGGCGCTGCCCGATGGCGGCTACATGGTGCCCATGGGTAGCGCAAATCTGATCCAAAGCGAGACCGAGGCCGGGTGGGGCATCGATGTGGGCTACGTGGTGAGGCAGGACGGCATCGCGGAGCCGCCGACCGGCCTGTTCTCGCGGTTCCGTTCGCACGGCAATAACATGGAGCTTGGCCGGATGCAGTTGTACGGCGCGGACAGCCTACCACTGCTTCGTTATTACTTGCCACTCGTCAATCGAGGTGGCGCCGGACGCGCGGTCATTCAGGATGGCGTTGCAATGATCGAGTCGGCAGGCGGTCCCGCGCACTTTGGCAAATGGGCGGCCGGCATGCGGCGGGAGTGGGCCGCCAAGTCCAGCTTTGGCGACACCGGGGACCTTGGGGCTATTCCCGCACCAGCGCGACTGGCGTTCGAAATGGCGATCAACGAAGACGCGGAACGTCAGGCTTTGGAAGGCGAGCTTGCGGCACTCGAACGTGCGTGGGCCGACGCGGAGGAAGTGGCGGCGATTGCCGACAATCTCCTCACGCCGACTATGCTGACTGAGAAGCTGAATCGGCTCAAGGAGCGCTGAGAGGAGTGTTCATCGAGGCGCTGCGCCGATGCGTCATCCCCGCGCGCGCAGCACAGCACGCACCGGCGCGGCATCCGCGCCATGAACGGCGAGCGGTGGTGCCAGCAATTCATATCGACCCACGGGTACCGCGTGGAGCGCGAGATTCTCTAGCAGAAAGGCACCGCCGCTGAAGAGCGCGTGGTGCACAGGCAGGGTGGTGCTGGTGCGAGGATCGACACTCGGGGCGTCCGTGCCCCAGAGCACAACGCCCCTCGCCAGCAGCCACTGCGTCGCGTCTTCACTGAGAGCCGGCCACACGTCGGGGAACGCACCGAGGGCGATCGAGTGGCCGGTGCGCATCAGCACGCGCGTGGTGAGGCGATCTACCAGCAATTGCTCTAACAAGGCGGCGGTAATCGGGGCCTCGGGCGGGTGATCCGCCGGCAACGCGATCAGCTCGGCGTCCCCGAGAAATACATGCAGCGGCAACGTCTCTGAAGCGCCCCACCCCGAATGCACATGCAGCGGCGCGTCGGCGTGCGTGCCCACGTGCGCACTGGTGGTGATGGTCCCGAGGTTCACGCTGTCACCGTCTTCGCGCCGACAGGTCCACCCACAGGAAAACGGCGTGTCGCCGGGCCACGGTGGGGTGGCGGCCGAGAGCGGAATGGAAATGTCGTAGAGCATGTGGCGCCGTTCAGCGGCCGTAGAACTCGGACCGCACCGCCCACAGCTCCGGGAAAAACCGGTGGCTGACGGTGCGTGAGAGATACTTCGCGCCGAGCGTGCCGCCGGTGCCGCCCGTGCCTACGCCGATGATGCGCTCCACGAGCTGCACGTGCAAAAAGCGCCACCGGGCAAATCTCTGCTCGAACTCCAGCAGCCCCTCCACCAACAAAAAGGCCGGCGTGGGGCTGGGGCCCATGTAGAGGGCCGCAAGTTCCACCGCATCGTGCGCCAGCAGCGCAAGCACCAGCGACTGCAGCGTAGGGCGTTGCAGCGCTGCCTGCACCTCGGCTGGCGGCTCACCATGTTCACTGATGGCGGCCAGGAAATGCGGATCCCGCAGCCCCGCCGTGGCCTCGATGGCCCGGAATTGCGCGCTCTGTGAGCCGCTGCTCGAGCCCAGATAGCCGCGGAACTGAGCAAAGCGCTGGGGCGGTAGCGTATCGAGCGCGCTCAGCTGCTGGGCGACGATTTCTGTGAGCACGTTTATGCGCTGCACCGCAAGCAGGGCCCGCATGGTGTCGAACGCTTCCAGCGACGTGATCAACGAGTCCATCTCATGTCGCAGCACTCTAAACCAGAGTTCACTGGCCTGATGCACCACGATGAACAACATCTCGTCGGGGTGTTCCGGACTCGACTGCGGATGTTGCAACTGCAACAGCTCATCGAGGCGCAGGTAGGTGCTGTAGTCGATACTCGGAGCGCTGCCGTGCGGTGTCGCATCACTCATGACGACCTGGGATCAGAAGGTGGAGACACCGAGCGTCGTGACGTCGTCGACACAGAGGGTTTCTTCGGTGTAAAACGGTTCGCCGTAACGCGCCCGGATCAGCGATCCATAATGCGCTGCCTGATGCGTCACGATGTCATACAACGGTTCACCGTTGGGATATACTTCGCCCGCTTGCGTGGTCTGATCGAACTGCGACCCGTAGCACTGAATCGCGGCCAGCTTGCGCAGAAACTGCGCGCTGATGTCCACCACAAAGGTGGGCTTCACGGCGTCTTCGCGATACGTAATGGTGTGCAGCAATTTGAACGGGCGGAATGCCGCGTGCTCACCCGGCGCATACTTGGCGAGTCCGCTCAGGAAGCACGCGTCGCGCACGAGCTCCGTGGTCCGCCGGTGATCCGGATGCCGACCGCCGAGCGCCGGGGCAATGACCACCCTGGGCCGCAGCCACCGCAGCATCTGCACGAGCCGGGTACGCGTGTGATCGTCGTTGGTGATGCCGGCGTCCGGCAGCCCGAGGTTCTCGCGCACCGTAAGTCCCATGAGCGTCGCCGAGGCCGCCGCTTCGGCCGCCCGCAGTTCGGCTGAGCCCCGCGTACCCATCTCACCTTGGGTCAGGTCAAGAATCCCCACCCGGTGCCCCGCGTCGAGGGCTTTCAGGAGGGTGCCGCCACAGGTGAGTTCGGCGTCATCACGATGGGGGGCGATGGCTAGTAGATGGAGAGAGAGCATGGATAGGAAGCTAAGAGCTAAGAGCTCAGAGCTCAGAGCTTCAGCTTTTAGCTCTGAGCTCTGAGCTCTGAGCTCTTAGCTCTTAGCTAGATACTTCTCCACCCGCTCCGCCACCAACTGCCCACTCGCGACGCAATCACCCACCGACACGCCGTGGCGGTAGTTGCCGGCGAGATAGAGGCCGGGATTGTCCTGCTCCATCGTGTCCACCGCATCCTTCACGGCTTGATAGCCCAGCGTGTACTGCGGAATCGCGCGCGGCCAGAACACGTGATGTACGAACACCGGTGTGCCACGCACGCCCAGCAGGTCGCGCAGGTCACGAAGCACGCGCTCCACGATCTGATCCGTCGCCTCGCGTGCCCGCTCCGGCTGCCGGGCGCCGCCGACGAAGCAGGTGATGGCCACGTGCCCGTCGGGCGCCCGCTCCGGAAACAACGAGGAACTGAATTGCGCGCCCAGCAGATTCCGCTGCTCGGCGGCGGGAATCAGCATGCCGAAGCCATCGAGGACGTGTGCGACGTCGCCGCGCGCGAACCCCAGCGTCAGAGAACTCATGGGCGGATATTCGACGCGTTCAATCGGCGCGGCGTGCTTGCGCATCGCCGCCGGCAACTCCATGGCCGCCAGCACGTGCGCCGGCGTGGCCATGACAATGGCGTCCACCGTGCGCGCCTGACTGGAGCCTTCAGGGCCCGCGTCCACCACCCACCGCTCCTTATTGCGATGCACCAGGTGCACCGGGCATCCCAGCCGAAGCGTGCCGCCGAGTGACGCCTGGAGCGCATCGGTGAACGTCTGCATGCCATCGACAAACGAGATCAGACGCGCACCGGCCGCTGGCATTGAGGCACCCGACGTCGCGTCCCCACCGGCGGGTGCTGCACCACCACCCCCGACGTCCCCGGCACCCGGCGCAGACGGCGAAGGCGGAGTCCGCCGACCACGCCGCATTTGCGCCATCAGTCCCTTGGAGAGCGACCCGAACTCCTGCTCCAGCTCGAGCACGCGCGGAAACGCGTGCGCCATGCTGAGCTGCTCAGGATTTCCCGCGAAGATGCCCGACACAAACGGATCGACGGCGTAGTCGAGGATCTCCGGGCCGAGTCGGCGGCGCACGAACGAGGCAATCGATTCGTCCGCTCCCGGGCGACCGGCCTTGACCATTGGCTCCAGTAATACGCGAAGTTTGGCGCGAAGCGAAAACAGCCGCGTGCTGAGCATGGCAAACGGCGTCATCGGAAATGCGCGCAATGCGCCATCGCGCACGATGTAGCGGCGATTCGCGTCACGATTCGCCTCCACGACATCATCCTGTAGATCGAGCTGGGCGATTAACGCATCAACCGTCGCCGAGGTGACAAACGAGTTGGGCCCGTGCTCCGCCAGAAATCCGTTGGTGTGCGTGGTGCGGATGGCACCCCCCGTCTGCTCGCTCGCTTCGTACAATGTCACGTTGACACCACGACGCCGAAGCTCGTAGGCGGCCACCAACCCCGTGATGCCCGCGCCGACCACCGCCACCGAACGATGATCGCCGGGGTCGGTCACTGGCGGCGGTTCACGAAGAACGCGGTCGGCCAACGCCCGCATCATTCACGCTCCGATAGCGTCCGTGGCCCACACGCGGGGCTCAAGCATTTTCGTCAGGCGCGCCTCGAAGGAATCGGGCGCGTATCGTGGGGCGTACTGCCACATCGCGAGCGGGGGGAGACTCATCAGCACACTTTCAACCCGCGCCTGAGTCTGCAAGCCGAACACAGTGCCACGGTCGTGCACCAGGTTGAACTCCACGTACCGGCCGCGACGCACCAGCTGAAACTCCCGCTCGGCCGCACCAAACGACTCGTTGCGACGACGTTCCACGATCGGCTCGTACGCGTGGCGCAGCACGCGCGCCACGTCGCTCACATACGCCTGCACGGCGTCGTGAGCGAGCTCGTGCGACTCATCGTTGGGGCGCAGGTGATCGAAGAAAATGCCGCCAACGCCACGTGCTTCGTTGTCCCGATGCACGTTCACGAAGTACTCATCGCACCACTGCTTGTAATCCGCGTAGAAGCGGGGGTTGTGGCGCTCACACATGGTGCGGAGCGCTACATGGAAGTCGCGCGCGTCCTCCTCATGCGGATAGAACGGCGTGAGATCCGTGCCGCCACCGAACCAGCTGTCCGTCAGGTTGCCGTGCTCGTCGGTCAGCTCGAAGTAGCGCACGTTGAGGTGGACCGTGGGCACCTTCGGACTGCGCGGGTGCACCACGAGGCTCACGCCGGTCGCGAAGAAATGCGTAGCGCCGGCCGCCGCCCCCTTGCCGCCGAGTCGGCGTGCCGCCAGCTCCGGCAGCTCACCCTTGACGGCCGAGCGATTGATGCCGGCCTTCTCGAACGTCACGCCATCGGTCATCACGCGCGCCACGCCACCACCGCCGCCCGGCCGCTCCCAGCGGTCTTCGGTAAACGTGCCGCCCTTGTCGAGACGGCCGAAGAACGATGTCAGCTCGTCGTGCAGCCCCGCAATCCAGCGAATGGCTTCGCCGCGCCGCGTGCTCACCGCCGTAGCGATCGGCGTTTCCGTCGGCGTGATCGCAGCGCTCATCAGGTCCCCGCCATCTGGTGTGTGCGTTGCGCCTGCATCGCCAACGCCTCGTCGGTCCACTCCCACTCTTTTACTGCGTCGATGAACGCCCGTGCATGCGCCACCGGCACATCGGGAAGAATCCCATGCCCAAGATTGGCCACATGACCAATTGGCCCAAACGCGTTGATCATCGCGTGCGTACGTCGACGAATCTCGGCAGGCGGTGCGTAGAGCGCGCACGGATCGAGGTTGCCTTGCATGGCCACGCGAAACGGATCGAGTTGCGCCCGCGCGTCTGCCGGCGTGGTGTGCCAGTCGATACCGATGGCATCGGCGCCCGTAGCCGCCGCGATCTCGCTCAGTGCCCAGCCGGCGCCCGGTGCGAAGACAATGACGGGAACCCCGGCCTCGCGCACGCGCTGCGCGGCCCTGGCCAGGTAGGGCAGGGAGAACACACGAAACTCCTCGGGGCCGAGCGAGCCCGCCCAGGATTCGAACAGCTGCACGGCCTGCGCGCCGGCTTCCACCTGGGCCACGAGATAGTCACCCACCGCAGTCGCGAGCTTGTCCAGCAACGCGTGGGCCATGGCCGGCTGCTCGAACAGCATGCGCTTGGCGAGGGCAAACTGCTTGGTGCCTTTGCCTTCCACCATGTACGCGGCCAGCGTCCACGGCGCGCCGGCAAAGCCGATCAGCGGCACTTTCCCGTTGATCTCGCGGCGCGCCAGCTTGAGCGCATCGAGCACGTAGCCGAGGCCATCCTGCGGATCCACGGCGCGCAGCCGGTTGAGATCCTGCATGGTGCGCAACGGCGACGTGAACTGGGGTCCGACGCCTTCGTCGAGCGTCAGATGCATGCCCATCGCTTCGGGCACCACGAGGATGTCGCTGAAAATGATCGCCGCGTCGACACCGACGATATCGAGCGGCTGCAACGTGACTTCCACCGCCAGTTCCGGCGTCCGGCACATGGTGAGGAAGTCAGACTTCGCACGGACGGCGCGATACTCCGGCAGATAGCGCCCAGCCTGGCGCATCATCCACACGGGGGGGCGCTCCACCGCTTCCCGGCGCAGTGCCCGAAGCAACAGATCGTTGACGGGTGCTGCAGCGGATGGCGTTGAACTCACGTGAACTGCTCCGGGGAAAGTGCAAACGACGAGCGCACGTCACGCGGCATGGGACGCGCCGGCTCAACAACAGGGGTAGCTCGCGGCCGGGGCACCTCACGCACGGGGCGCGCCGGTCGGGCGTCGGTCGCGGCGGGCGGCGTAAACATTTCCAGCAGCATCAGGGCCTGGGCATCGAGTGGCTCGCCGCGCTGAACCGCCCGGCGCAGCGCCGCCATCGGGCCCGCCAGCAATTTGGCCACGATACGTGACGCGGCACGCTCCGCCACGTTGACATCTTTCGAAGCAAACGCGACTTCGCGACGCGCAACCACCTCAAGCGCGTCACGCAGCGGCTTGATGGCCTCGCGCGCCGGCATGGTAGCGATCCAGTCCCGGAACGAGGCGATTTCTTCGTCACAAATCCGCTGCGCCGCCGGCACCGCGTCGCGCCGCATCTGCTCGGCCGTCAGCACCGGCTGGTGCAACGTGTCGAGATCCACGAGCGTGATGCCCGGCTGTTCGGCTACATGATGATCGATGTTCCGTGGCAGACTGAGGTCCATGAGAAGCAGCGAATAACCCACGGCGGCGCAGGCCTCACGCGCCCGAAGCAGGCCGCGTGCGGTCACGACCGGGACTTCACTGCCGGTGGCCACGATCACGACATCCGCCATCGCCGCTTCGACGTGCAGGGACTCCATCGGCGCCGCGCGACCACCCACAAAGCTGGCCAGTTCCTGCGCCCGCTCGAAGGTGCGGTTGATGACTACCAGATCGCGCGCGCCGAGTTTGTGCAGTTGCTTGGCCGCGCGGGCGCCAGTCTTGCCGGCGCCAATGATGACGCACCGCGCATTCTCCAGCTTTCCGAACCGCTGCGCCGCCGTGATCGCCGCTTCCGCACCGACTGAATTTCGGCCGGCGGTGAGTGACGTTTCGGTTTGCACACGCTTGCCCGCACGGAGCGCGGTTTCGAACAGACGGTGCAGCACCGGACCTGCCGCGTGACCGCGTGAGGCGCGCTTGTAGGCGGCCTTCAGCTGTCCGAGAATCTGTCCGTCACCCAGCACCTGCGACTCGAGACCTGCCGCGATCCGCACCACGTGGCCAGCCGCTTCATCGCCGACACGGCGCGTGGCCGTGTGCAGCAGTTGATCACCTTCCGCACGCGTGCGCATCCAGCGACGCGCCAACGTCTGCACGGCGCGATCAACGACCTTGAGATCTTCGCTGTCCACCCACGCGTACAGCTCCGTACGATTGCAGGTGGCGATCAATGCGGCTTCGGTGACGATCTCGCTGCGCACCGTACGGTACAACTGCGTAAGACGCTCTTCCGAAAGATGGAAGCGTTCACGCGTTGCCACATCGGCGTGGCGAAAATCGATCGCGATGGAAATCAGCATCGGATATCGGACTCGGTCCGGGGGCTCACGCGGTTGCGAGACCGGTGAGATGAGCAAGATTCTTGAAGAAGATCCGCACGTGGGCAAGCGGCTTCGCTCTGACAAGCTGTTTGTTCATATATCCGTCGAACGTCAGCGTCTGGACGTCGCGATCGCGGCAGATCGCCACAAACCGTTCACGTCGGTTGTCATTACGGTACCAGAAAGTCTGCATAATGTCGAGGACCGCGAAGACTGGACCGTGCAGTCTCATAAACTTGCGCCGCGCCTTTTTGAGCGCCTTGGCGTTGCCCGTCGCCAGCGCTTCTTCCACAGCCTGGGCCGCAAACCGTCCACCCGTCATGGCGTAGAAGATCCCCTCGCCACTCGCCGGCGCCACGACCCCTGCGGCATCACCCGCCAGCACCACGTCGCGCCCGTTCTCCCACCGCGGCAACGGGCGAATGGGAATGGGCGCCCCTTCACGCTTGAGCGTCTCCATCTTGTCGAGCCCGGTGTCCACGCGCAGCTTGGTTACTGCTTGCTTGAGGCCGAAGCCCTTCTGCAGGGAGCCGGTGCCGACGCTGGTGGTGGCGCCATGCGGGAAGACCCACGCGTAGAAATCGGGCGACAGCGGTTCCTGGTAGTACACGTCACAGCGAGCGGGGCCGAAATTGGCGTCCTGGCCCGCCACCGGGGACTTCACAATCTCGTGGTACGCAAAGACGTGCCGCACGCGATCCGAGCCCGGCACGCATTGACGGGCCACCTGCGACAAGGCGCCATCGGCCCCGATGACCATGCGCGTGCGCACCTCAAAAGGCGCGCCACCGCGCGACTTGCCCTCGGTGAAGTGGAGCACCGCATGGCCGTCGTCACCCCGCGCGTACTTCGTGAAGGTGCCCGTGCGACGTTCTACGCCAGCCGACACTGCGCGGACACGCAGCCATTCGTCGAACACGTCGCGGTCCACCATCCCCACAAAGCCTTCACCCACCGGGATATCCACGGTGCGCGACTTGGGCGAAATGATGCGCGCCGTGTCGATTCTCGCGACCAGCAGTGACTCGGGCACGTTGAAATCACGCAGCAACTGTGGCGGCACCGCACCGCCGCACGGTTTTGTCCGCCCAGCGCGATCAAGCATCAGCACACGGCGACCGGCGAGGGCCAGATCGTGGGCCGCTGTGGCGCCTGCGGGGCCACCACCAACGACGACGACATCGTATAACGTGGTCTCTGCGTCCTGCGACGACGGCGTAACAGCTGCGTGATTCATCGAACGTCCTCCAAGGTTAGACATCGGGTCCTGCACACTCATGACTGCAACACGGCAGGCAGCATCTCGCTGCGCTGACGGAACACCGCATTCGCGCGCTCGCTCGATGCACTGCGGAGTGCGAGCACGGCAGACGCGGCAAAGAGCACGGCTTCCACACCAAAGACGGCGAGATAGCCGTCGATCGGCGACGCGAGTAACTCGCGCGCCACATCGACACCCACCGCGCCCGACATCGTACCCGTGGCATACGCCAGCGCCTGCGCCGCGCCAAACACGCCAAGGCGCAATCCGGCGCGGCCATCGGTGCGATCACCGGTCAGTGCCATCATGGAACCGATCGCACCAATCGCAAACACGCCGTTTGCGACGCCCAACAGCACGACGACCACCTGCAGGAACAGCAGGCTGCCCATCGCCGGCGTCGCGGCCAGGGCCACGTACGTCACGGCGGACGCCAGACACCCCGCCGCCGCCCAGTGCCGCAATTGTCCGCGGCGGGTGGCCAGCAGGGCCGTGGCAATCATGCCGATGAGTACGCCGCCATGGTGCGTCCCCGACAGCTTGGTGCTCTCGCCCGGGGTCATACCAAACGCGATGCCGGCAAATGGCTCGAGAATGAGGTCTTGCGCGCTGTACGCGAACATCGCGAGGAACACGAAGCTGGCAAACAGCTTGGCGGCGGGCTCCTGCCACACCACCTGCAACGAGGTCATGAACGAGGCGCCATTGCCGGACGACTCGGGTAGGCTCACGACCGAGGGGCTGTCAAACACCGGCTTGGGGCCGCGCTCGACGCCGATCGTGGCGACTACTGCGACCACGAAGCCGATGCCGCCGATCCCGGCGGCGATCGCGATCAAGCGCGTATAGGAAAACGGATCGAGCAGCATCCCGGACGTGGCCGCCGTGATGATGATGCCGACAATCATGAGGATCCACGTGATCGCGGCGGCCCCGGCACGCTGAGACGGCGCCGCGCGCTCGCTCATCAGCGCCAACAGCGGCGTGCCCGCCGCGCTCACGCCGGCCCCCAGCGCAATACTTGCCAACGCCGCGAGGACGACACCTGCGATCGTGTGCTCGGCCATGATGGGAATTGCGGCAGCCACTGCAATGCCGCCGAGCGCGCAGACCGCGAGCCCACCGAGAATCCATGGCGTGCGGCGTCCACTGCGGTCACTGTCGTGACCGAGACGTGGACGCAGAACAAGCTGAACGCCGAAATGAAGCGCCACGAGAATGCCGGGAATGGTGGCCGGCAGCGCGAGCTCCACAACAATGACGCGATTGATAGTGGTGGTGAGGAGCACCACAATCGCACCGATCGCCGCCTGCACGAGGCCAAGGCGGCTGAGCTGCAGCCACGACAGACCGACGGGCGGTCGTGCCACCGTGCTGTGCGTGTCGCGCGACAGCGCCGCGCTGGCGGTCATACTCATTGCGCGGCTCCAAGCACGGCAGGCAGCGACCGTGCGGCAAAGGCAGCGACCATCATACCACTGACGTAAAACGGCACGCCGAGTGCACTGAGCCACAAGGCGCGCTCCACGGGCGCGGCCAGAAACCGCCGCATCATGACCGACTGTACCACGGCCAGTGAGGCGATGGCGAGCGCATGCCACGGACGATCCCACGCCAGCAGCAGTCCTACGACCACTGCCTGGGCCAGCAACATTACGCCCGACGCCACGCGCGCCGCACCCTGCGGACCGAGCAGGACAGGCAGCGAGTTCACGCCCATTTGCCGATCACCGTCGATGGCCTTGAAGTCGTTGAGCGTCATGATGCCATGAGCACCGAGGCTGTACAGCAGCGCCAACAGGAGCAGCGGCGTGGGCGGTAGCACGTTGCCCAGCATGATGCCGGCGCCGGTCACCCACGCCAGCCCTTCATACGTAAGGCCGACGGCCGCATTGCCCACCCACCCGTTGCGCTTGAAGCGGAACGGCGGGGCGCTGTAGCCCCAAGAGAACAGGAGGGCGAGCCCAACGGCGGACAGACCGAACACGCCGAGCGGAATGGCGGCCAGCAGACAGAGGAGCGTCCAGAAAATGGCGATGCCCAAGCCCCAGCGCCCGGGTATCCGACCGGATGGAATTGGGCGGTTTGGTTCGTTGATGGCGTCGACATGGCGATCAAACCAGTCGTTGACCGCTTGGCTGGAGGCACAGACGAGCGGGCCGGTGATGCAAATGCCGAGCGCGATGAGCGCCTTGCGCCCTTCGAGCGGGACCCCGGCGGAAATCGCGCCACAGGTGAACGCCCACATCGGCGGAAACCAGGTGACCGGTTTCAGCAACGTCAGAACGGCCCGTGGGTCCGGCCGAACCGGTGTCGTCTGTACGGAATAGCTGACGCTCATAGGCGTCTAGTTTAGTTGACAGTTCGGCAATGCGACAGACCCGATTTTGCGGTTTGAGGCGACATCGTGTGCAGAAAGGACGAATCAGGCGATAAGATCGGCGTCGCGATCGGCACCGGGGCTGGCGAGACGGTGTCTGCGCAGCTTGACATACAGACTTTGGCGGCTGACACCCAGTACTTCGGCGGCCGACGTGCGGTTGTCGTTGGTCAGCTCGAGGGCGGCTTCAATAAAGTGCCGTTCCACCAGATCGACTGTGTCCCGCACGAGATCGCGGAGTGAGGTGCGCCCAACCAGCGAGGTGAGGTCTTCGACGGCGCGCGTGAGGTCGCGAGCGCCGCGGGGACCGTTGGCGAGGCGACGGCCGATATCGCGAATGGTGAAGCCGATACACGGTTCGTCGCCCTCGGGCACCCACACCGCAGACACCTCCACCTCGGTCTGGTTACCGTGGATGCCGCGGGCGGTCGTGGCCGCCAACCGCACGGCGCCATTCTTGCGCAGCATCCCGGTGAAGACGCCGAAATCGGCGCCGGGACGTCCCATGTAGTTGGCGAACAGTTCGCCGCGGATCTGCTCCTCGGTGGCCAACTCGGCAATATCGAGGAACGCCCGGTTGGCGGTGAGTACCCGACCCTCAAGGTCTGTCACCACGAAGCCATCAGGCGACCGCTCGATGAGATCCAACATTCGGCTGGACGACCCGGGCGCTACGACGGGGCCTTCATGGTTCGTCGCTGCGAGCCGGACCAGCAGCAGGGTGGCCGACTCCTGACGGAAGCACGACGCGGAGGCGCGGTATGACCGGCCGTCGCCCTGCAACGCGACCGCGGTATCCCCGGCTCGGCCGGCGCTCTTTGCGGTGGAGGCGAGGTCCGCGAGTGCGTGCGCCGCCGACGCATCGACGCCAAACGGGAACGTGCGCCCGATGAGGCGTTCCGTGCTGTCGCCGAAGATCTGCCCAGCGGCCGCGTTGGCGTCGAGCACCTTGAGGGTGCCGGCATCGAGGACCAAGATGCCGTCGCTGGCGAGTTGGAAAAGCAAGCGATAGCGCGTTTCGACGTGGCGCAGACGCCAGTAGTCGCGCTCCATGGACTGCTGCGCTTCTACGAGACGCTGCTGGAGCGCGGACAAGTGGCGCATATCGCGGCCGACGGCCACGAAGCCGCCGTCGCGTCCCGCCCGCAGGGCCGTATAGGCCACCGGCACGTCGACGTCATCGTTGAGGGGGTGATTGACCTGTCGGCGCTTGGAAATACCGGCACCGAGCGCCTCTTTCAGGAGCGTGTCGATTTTCGCGCGCGTATCCGTGCTGACGGTGTCCATCCAGGGACGGCCCACCCATTGGGAGGCGGCGTCGAGTTGGGACTCTCCACCATGCAACGCGACATCCCGAATGACACCCTGACCGTCAATAACGAGCGCGATGTCCCCCGCGACCGCCAGTAGCGCGGCCGCCGTGTGGGCATCGAGCGCGCCAAAGGCGGGCTCACTCGCGTCGAACGGCTTCACTGAACTGGCCATAACTTGTGGGCGCCTCCTGTGGAACGGATTGCGGCGCGTGTACCTGTGACGCGGCCAGTAAACTTCGGGCGACCGTCGGGGCATCCCCGGCACTGCTTGCAATGGCGCTGGCTCCGACTTCGGCGGCCAACTCCGGCTGGTCGACGAACACTTGACCACCGACCATGATTTGGAGCTGCGGGTTCCGGGAAGCCTGCTTGAGTCGCTTGATGTCGCGCTTCAGGTCGGGGATGCGCAGCGCGCTCCCCACCGAGAATCCCACCACATCGAACCACTCGGCTCCTACCGTGGCGAACATGTCGCTCTCTGACCAGGGGGCGCCCACGAGGACCCGCCAGCCATCGCGCAGCAGGAACTCGCCAACCATGATGATACCCAGAGTATGCTGTTCCCCCGGCACGCAGGTCAGGAGCACGCTCCCCACCGGAGTGGCTGCGCCGGTGTTGGCCAGGAAAATCTGTGAGAGGTCGCGTAACAGCCGCTGCATGCGGCCGAGGGCCACGGTGACCTCGACAAAATCACATTCGTCGTCGTCCCACATGGTGCCGAAGCGTCGCGCCGTGGGGGCCAGCAGATCGAGGTAGACGGCCTCCACGCTGACGCCATCGTCGAGGAGTTCGCGGATAAAAGCCGTAGCGCTCGTGTCATCCTGCCCGCGGACCGCGCGGACGAACGCGTTCACATCGTCATCGGTAAACACCCGCTCGACCGCATGGGCCAGCGACGGGGGAACGGGGCCGACTCGATGACTGGTCATCAAGCGCGGGACGATTTCGTTTTCGATGAGTCGCGCGAGGTGCTCGCTGCGACGGGAAGCCTGAGGCGTTTCCATCACGTCGGGGCTGAAGCACATACCAGCGGTCGCAGAGGAGCGGCCGAAAGCGGTAGGCTGGGGGGGAGCGCCGAACATTGCCGCAGGATCTCCTGGACGCAAGGACGAGTTCCATGTTGACCCATCGGATCAGGGGACATGAAATAAGGTTGGACGAGTATGTAAACTTTTTTAATAATTGTCAAGAAAACTTGACGTCAATTTTTCTTGACAACTCTTGGTCCAGATCGTACTCTCGAATCACCTGGGTACCGAACCCCCGGACGAGACCTTGACTATGACCGTGCCCTCCCCCGCGTCGACTGCGCCCACCGCAGACGACACTGCCCGTGGCGCCGCGCTCCCCGCGACGCGCTCCGGATTGTACACCCCCGACGAACGTCGGCGACGCGATGCGTCGCCCTGGACGCTCGTGCAGGGCATCCTCGCCCCCCTCCAGTTTTTGGTGATGGCGGTATCGGTATTTCTTGTGGTGCGATATCTGCGCACCGGCGATGGCCTTGACTCGGCGCATGTCTCCGTGATCGTCAAGACGCTGGTCCTGTACACGATCATGGTGACCGGCGCAATCTGGGAAAAAGAAGTCTTTGGGCAGTATTTGTTCGCGCCCGCGTTTTTCTGGGAAGACGTGGTCAGTTTCGGGGTGATCGCGCTGCATACCGCCTACCTGGTGGGCTTGGCGCAGCAGTGGAACCCGCGCTCCCTGATGGTGTTGGCCCTCGTCGCCTACGGGACCTACGCCGTCAACGCCATTCAGTTCATCCTCAAGCTGCGCGCCGCGCGCTTGCAGGAAGCCCGCGATCTGGCGCGGCTCGCGTCCCCATCGATGGCATCGGCGGCGGAGGCGGCATGAGCGCCGTCATGGAACTCCCGGTCATCCGCGAGCGTGGGCAGCGTGAGGTTTTTTGCGGACTCACCGGCATCGTCTGGCTGCATCGCAAGATGCAGGACGCCTTTTTCCTGGTGGTCGGATCGCGCACGTGCGCCCATCTGGTGCAGTCGGCCGCCGGTGTCATGATCTTCGCCGAGCCACGCTTTGCCACGGCCATCCTGGGCGAGCGCGATCTGGCCGGCTTGGCCGATGCCAACGAGGAGCTCGACAAATGCGTCATGCAGCTGCTCGAACGGCGCCCAGATATCGCCACGCTGTTTCTGGTGGGCTCCTGCCCGTCGGAAGTGATCAAGCTCGATCTGCACCGTGCGGCCGAACGGCTGAGTCAGCGGTTCATGCCGCGGGTGCAGATTCTGAACTACTCGGGCAGCGGTATCGAAACCACGTTCACTCAGGGCGAAGACGCCTGCTTGAACTGCATGGTGCCGCACATGCCGGTTACCACGACCGCCGAGCCGGAGCTCCTCGTTGTGGGCGCGCTCGCCGACGTGGTTGAGGACCAGTTCGTGCGGCTCTTCGAGCAGCTCGGCATTGGCCCGGTGCACTTCTTCCCGCCGCGTCGCGCTCGCAATCTGCCGCCCATCGGCCCCAACACGCAGATCCTGCTGGCGCAACCGTTCCTCAGCGAAACGGCCCGGGCGCTCATGGCGCGTGGTGGCACGCTGCTGTCGGCGCCATATCCGTTCGGTGTGAATGGTACGACGGCGTGGCTACGCACTGCCGCGACCGTGTGGGGGGTGAGCGACGAGACCTTCACGCGCGTGACCACGCCCTCTGCCGATCGCGCGCGGGCAGCGCTCTCTCGCTACAAGCCGCAACTTGAGGGGAAGCGCGTCTTTTTCTTCCCCGACTCGCAGCTCGAGATTCCGCTTGCGCGTTTTTTGTATGAGGAGTGCGGCATGGAGCTTGTGGAAGTGGGCACGCCCTATCTCGATCGGCTTATGATGGACGCCGAAATGGTGCGGCTGCCCGCCACGGCGCAGCTGAGTGAAGGACAGGATGTGGAGAAGCAACTCGATCGCTGCCGCGCCGCGCGCCCCGACCTGACGGTGTGTGGTCTGGGATTGGCCAATCCGCTGGAGGCCGAGGGGCTACGCACCAAGTGGTCCATCGAGTTGGTGTTTTCGCCCGTGCACGGCTTCGAACAGGCGGGTGATTTGGCGGAACTCTTTGCGCGTCCGATCGATCGGGCGCGCCGACTGGCAGTCTGAGAACCGATCATGCAACTGACTCTCTGGACCTACGAAGGGCCGCCGCACGTGGGCGCCATGCGCATCGCCACTTCCATGGAAGGCGTGCACTATGTGCTGCATGCGCCGCAGGGCGATACCTACGCCGATCTGTTGTTTACGATGATCGAACGACGCGATCGGCGGCCGCCGGTGACCTACACCACCTTCCAGGCGCGCGATCTCGGCGGTGACACGGCGGAGATGGTGAAGACGGCGGTGCGTGATGCGTACGAGCGGTTCAAACCGGATGCCATGCTGGTGGGGGAGTCCTGCACGGCGGAGCTGATTCAGGATCAGCCGGGTTCCTTGGCCATGGGTATGTCGTTGCCTATTCCGATCGTCCCGCTCGAGTTGCCGGCGTACTCCAAAAAAGAAAATTGGGGCGCGAGCGAGACGTTCTATCACCTTGTGCGTACGCTGTTGCTGCCCGTCGTCCCGCCGCCTGGCAGCCCGGCGCGTGAGAACGTCGGCACGGTCACGGCGCGTGAGGCGCGCCGACCGCGTGCCAATCTGCTCGGTGCCACGGCGCTGGGCTTTCGCAATCGGGATGACGTGCGCGAAATCATGCGTCTGCTCGGTGACATCGGTGTAGACGTCCATGTGGGCGCCCCGCTCGGAGCGACGGTGGCGGACATTCGTCGCATACCCGAGGCGGATTTCAACATCGTGCTCTACCCCGAGGTGGCCGAGACGACGGCGCGTTGGTTGCAGAAGAGCTTCGGCATGCCGATCGTGCGCACGGTACCGATCGGTGTGCTCGCCACGCGCGAGTTTCTGGAAGAAGTCGGCACCATTGCCGGAGTCGATGTGTCCCGGGTGCTCGATCGCGAACGGGCGGGCGCGGCTCAGATGGGGGCCAGCCGCTCGCTGCTCCCGTGGTACTCGCGCTCCGTCGACTCCACGTATCTCACCGGCAAGCGGGTGTTCGTGTTCGGTGATGCCACGCACGTGCTGGCCGCAGCGCGGATTGCCAAGGACGAACTGGGCTTCGAGGTGGTCGGCATCGGCACCTACGCCCGCGAGTATGCGCGCCCAATTCGCGAAGCGGCGGCGGCGATGGGCGTTGAAGCGCTGATCAGCGACGACTATCTGGAAGTCGAAGAGCGCGTCACTGCACTGGCCCCTGAGCTGGTGCTCGGCACGCAGATGGAACGCCACATCGCCAAACGGCTAGGCGTGCCCTGCGCGGTGATCTCTTCGCCCATTCATGTGCAGGACGTGCCGGCCCGGCATTCACCGCAGATGGGCTTCGAAGGCGCCAACGTGATTTTCGACACGTGGGTGCATCCCCTCATGATGGGTCTCGAAGAGCATTTGATACACATGTTCCGCGAAGACTTCGAATTCGTGGATGGGGCCTCCCCCTCGCACCTGCATCAGGCGCCACCGACCAAGGCGCCGGAGCACATGGCGCCATCGGCTCAATCGAGATCGGATCAGCCGCCAGGGGCCGCGAGTGCGGTGGCGCTGACCGAAGAGGAGTCGGACGATGTGCCGCTGGTCGCGGTTGCGGTCTCCGTCGCGACGGACGAGCTTACATGGTTGCCGTCGGCCGAAGCGGAACTCAAAAAAATCCCATTTTTCGTGCGCGGCAAAGCGCGCCGAAATACCGAAAGGTTCGCAGTCGAACACGGAATCATTCAAATCACGGTGGATACGATGTACGATGCGAAGGCGTATCATGGCCGGTAAGTCTGCGGGTTCAGTCATCCCGATTCGTGTCTCGATCACGACGCTCGACGCGCACCTCGCCGACGCGTTCGGGCGGGCAGGGGCAGCATTGCTGCGCGATATTCCGGGCATCACGATCACGATGCATGTTGCGGCCGATTTCGGCAGCGATCCACTGGCCGCTGAGCGCGCCCGGCAGGACATCGCGCAGGCCAACATCGTGGTGTGCACGCAGCTGTTCCAGGAGGAGTATTCCAACGCCGTCTACGAAGCCGTGCTGGCGCGTCGTGACGCAGCCGACGCGGTGCTCTGCGCACTCTGTACGCCCGAGCTGGTGAAGTGCACCAAGCTCGGCAAGTTCGACATGAGCGGCGGCGAATCGCGGTCGCCGTTCTCGCCAATCAGTCTGCTCAAGAAGCTCCGAGGCTCGCGCGGGGATGGCAAATCCACCGGCGAGCGGCAGATGAAGGCGCTCAAGGCCTTGCCGGCGTTGCTTAAGTTCGTCCCCGGAACCGCGCAGGATGTTCGCGCTTACGTGCTGCTCATTCAGTACTGGCTCGCGGGAACGGCCGAGAATATCGAACAGATGGTGAAGTACGCGATCGACCGCTATGCGGACGGTCCGCGCAAGGCGCTGCGTGGAGCGTTGTCCCCGCAGCAGCCGCAGTCGTATCCCGAAGTGGGGCTGTGGCATCCGGAGCTTCCGGAGCGCGGCATCACCGAAGAATTGAAGGCGCTGCCACGGCATCGTGGCGCGGACGCGGGCACGGTGGGCGTGCTCGTCGGTCGGTCGTATCTGCTGGCCGACAACGTTGCGCATTACGCCGCAGTGGTTCGGGCCCTGGAGTCCAAGGGGTTACGCGTAGTGTCGGCGTTCGCGTCCGCGCTCGATGCGCGCCCCGCCGTGGCGAAGTACTTCGCCGACAGCACCGGGCGGGCGACCATCGATGCCATGATCAACCTCACCGGGTTCTCGCTGGTGGGTGGTCCGGCGTATAACAATTCCGAGGCGGCGCAGGAAGTGTTGCGCACGCTCGATGTGCCGTACATCACGCTGCAGACGCTTGAATTTCAGACCATCGACGAATGGCGGAACGATGCGCGCGGTCTGAATCCGTTGCAGGCCACGTTGCAGATCGCGATTCCCGAGTTGGACGGCGCGATCGTTCCCACGGTGTACGGCGGTAAGGGACAGCCACAGCCGGGCAAGGCGGCGGCGTCGGAGCCGATTCCCGAGCGCGTGGAGCGGGTCGCGGAGCGCGTGGCCAAGCTGGTCGCGTTGCGCCGGAAAGAGCGCTCGGAACGCAAGATCGCACTCATCCTGTTCAACTTTCCGCCCAATGCCGGCAACACCGGCAGTGCCGCGTATCTTGCTGTGTTTCCTTCCATGCAGCGTGTGTTGGCCTCGCTCAAGGAGCAGGGGTACACGGTGGAACTGCCGAGCAGCGCCGACGATCTGCGCGAGCGTCTCACGCAAGGCAATCGCGAACGGTTTAACGCACCGGCCAATGTGCACACGTGCATTCCGACCGACGATCATGTGCGACGCGAGTTGTACCTGGAGGAGATTGAAAAGACGTGGGGACCGGCTCCGGGGCGTCAGCTCGCCGACGGACAGTCCATTCATGTGATGGGCTTGCAGTTGGGCAATGTGTTCATCGGCGTGCAGCCGTCGTTCGGCTGGGAAGGCGATCCGATGCGGCTGTTGTTCGAGGGCGGATTCTCGCCCACGCACGCGTTCAGCGCCTTCTATCGCTGGCTGCGCGAAGACTTTGCGGCCGATGCCATTTTGCATTTCGGGACGCACGGCGCGCTCGAGTTCATGCCAGGTAAGCAGTCCGGGCTCGACGATCGCTGCTGGCCCGACCGCCTGATCGGCGACGCGCCCAACGTGTATTTGTATGCGTCGAATAACTCGTCGGAAGGCACGCTCGCAAAGCGGCGTGGCAATGCCACGCTCGTGTCGTATCTCACGCCGCCGGTGGCCAACGCGGGCCTCTATCGGGGCCTGCTCGATCTCAAGAGCTCACTCGATCGCTGGCGGGCCCTCGATGCGTCAACAGCGGGCGATGCGGCCGCACTGCGCGTGCTCGTGCAGCAACAGGCGGCGGCCGTTGAGTTGGGCGACGCCGAACCGGTGTGGACGGTGGAAGAGACCGACGCACGGGTGGCAGTCTTGCGCGAGCGCCTGCTGGAACTCGAGTACAGTCTGATCCCGATGGGGCTCCACGTGGTGGGCGAGCCCATGTCCCCCGACGCGCGGGTGGGCGTGCTGGTGGAGATGGCGCGCTCGGGCCGCCCCGAACTCGAACTGCCGCCGATCGGCGATACCGTGGTGCCAGGGCAGAGCACGCGCTCGGCCGCGGACGACACCGTGCAGATGGTGGAACAGGTGGTGCGGGCGGCCGTGCGGACGTTGGTCGACACGGGCGACGTGCGCGTGGCGGAAAAGGTGGCGCGCACTGAAGCCAAGTCGCACGGACTGCGGATTGCCGATGAGAAGGCATTAGGCCAGCATCTGCAGGCACTGGCCGGCTTTGATGCCTTGCTGCGTGAGGATCGGGAAGTGGCGGGCATTTTGCGGGCGCTCGACGCACGCTACGTGTCGCCGGCGCCGGGCGGGGATCTGCTACGCAATCCGCAGGTGCTCCCCACGGGGCGCAATATTTATGGATTCGATCCGTATCGTGTGCCCAGTGCGGTGGCGCAGCTCGAAGGCCGGGTGCGCGCGGAGCAGTTGCTCACGCGCGCCGTGGCCGATAGCGGGGAGTTCCCGGAGACCATCGCAGTGGTGCTCTGGGGCACCGACAACATGAAGAGTGAAGGCACACCGCTGGCGCAGGTGTTGGCGCTGATGGGCGTCGTGCCGCGCTTCGATGCCGTGGGACGTCTCACCGGCGCGCGCCTGCTGCCACTGGCCCAGTTGACCCGTCCGCGGGTGGACGTCGTGGTGACGCTCTCCGGGATCTTCCGGGACCTGCTGCCGTTACAGGTAAAACTGTTGGCGGATGCGGCGCTGCTGTGTGCACAGGCCGACGAAGCCCCGGAGCAGAACTTTATCCGCAAACATGCGCTGGCCACGATGGCCGACACGGGGTGCGATCTACCCACGGCGGCACTGCGCGTGTTTTCGAACGCTGATGGGGCGTACGGGTCGAACGTCAATCTGCTCATCGATACGGGCAAGTGGGAAAAGGAAGACGAATTGGCTGACATGTTCGTGCAGCGGAAGGGATTCGCGTATGGCACGGATGGTCGTCCCTCGGCACAACCGGCGCTGATGAAGCGGGCGTTGGGGCAGGCGACGCTGTCGTTCCAGGGACTCGACTCCGTCGATCTGGGTGCGACGGACATCGATCAGTACGTGGAATCGCTGGGCGGGATGACGCGGGTCATTGCGCAGCAGCGTGGGGGCGAGGCGCCGGCCGTGTACATGGGCGACTACAGCAACTCGCAGGGGAAAGTGCGCAGTCTCAAGGAGCAGGTGGAACTTGAATCGCGCACCAAGTTGCTCAATCCGCGCTGGTACGAAAGCCAGTTAGAATACGGGTACGAAGGCGCGCGGAATATTGCCGGTCATGTGATCACCACGTTCGGGTGGTCGGCGACGGGTGGGGTGGGGAGCGTGCCGGAGTGGGTGTACGCGGAGGCCACGAAAACCTTCGTGCTGGATGAGACCATGCGCGAGCGTCTCGCGCAGGCGAATCCCGATGCGGCGTCGGGACTTGCTCAGCGACTGCTGGAAGCCAGCGATCGCGGATACTGGACGCCGGATGACGCCACCCTCGAAGCCTTGCGCGACGCCGCGGCTGATCTTGAGGATCGGTTGGAAGGAGTAGTCGCGGCACGGTAACCCGGTTGCAGGAAAGCTTGTCGTCCGCTGTCGTCCGTTTGGACACGGCCCCACCCGTTGGAGTGACTCAGATGTCTGCAACGCAACTTCCGATTCTCGATGCTGTTGGTGATGGTGACGGCAGCTTGCAGGTGCACCTCGATGAGAGCCAGAAAATCGATGGCGCGCTCGTGATCGCCGTGTATGGCAAGGGCGGTATCGGGAAAAGCACAACCTCGTCCAACTTGTCGGCGGCATTCTCGCGTCTCGGGAAGCGCGTGCTGCAGATCGGTTGCGATCCCAAGCATGATTCCACGTTTACGCTGACGAAGAAGATGGTCCCGACCGTCATCGACGTGCTCGAGTCGGTGGACTTCCACTCCGAAGAGCTGCGCCCTGAGGACTTCATGTTCGAGGGATACAACGGCGTGCAGTGCATCGAGGCGGGCGGCCCGCCGGCGGGTACCGGCTGCGGCGGCTACGTGACCGGGCAGACGGTCAAGCTGCTCAAGGAGCACCACCTGCTCGAAGATACCGATGTGGTGATCTTCGACGTGTTAGGGGACGTGGTGTGCGGCGGGTTTGCCGCCCCGCTCCAGCACGCGCACTACTGCTTGATCGTCACCGCGAACGACTTCGATTCGATCTTCGCCATGAATCGCATCATTGCCGCGATTCAGGCCAAGTCGAAGAATTACAAGGTGCGTTTGGGTGGAGTCGTGGCCAACCGTTCCAAGGATACCAACGAGATCGACCGGTTCAATGCGGTGGTGGGGCTCAAGACCATGGCGCATTTTCAGGATATTGACGCGATCCGACGCAGCCGCCTCAAAAAGTGTACGATCTTCGAGATGGAAGACTCGCCGGAAGTGATCGCGGCGCAGGAGCAATACATGCTCCTGGCCAGCCGGATGCTCGACGAGGTCGTCCCGTTGCCTGCCAACCCGCTGAAAGACCGCGAAATCTTTGACCTGTTAGGGTTCGACTGATGACCACACCGACTGCTTCGTACATCGAGCGGCGCGCCTGGATCGGTAATTATTTCGACCGCACGGCGGCGAGCGCCTGGAAGCTGCTGACGTCGGACGCGCCGGTGTCCAGGGTGCGAGCCACCGTGCGGGCCGGACGCGATCAGATGCGGGAGACGCTCCTACGCTGGATGGCGCCGGATTTGCACGGGATGCGTATCCTTGACGCCGGCTGCGGCACCGGCACTCTGGCCATGGACCTGGCTCGGCGCGGGGCGGAGGTCGTTGCCATTGACCTCTCGCCGACGTTGGTGGACCATGCGCGGGAGCGGGCCGAGGCCGAGGGGCTGGAGATCGATTTCCGCGCCGGCGACATGACCGATCCGGCGCTGGGGGAGTTTGACCACATGGTCGCGATGGACTCGCTGATCCACTACGATCTCCCCGAAATGATCGGTGCATTGGGGGCATTGGCCCCGCGGGTCCGGGAGAAGATGCTGATCACCGTGGTTCCCGGAACCCCACTGCTGGTGGCATTGCGCGTCGTCGGGCGATTGTTCCCGAAGGCCGATCGCGCGCCCGCGATCGTCCCGGTGTCGGAGCGGGCGTTCCGGCGGGGACTCTTGGGCTCGCCAGTCCTTGATACATGGGGTATGGTTGGGACACGGCTGGTGGAGCGCGGTTTCTATCGTTCCATGGCCATAGCGTTGCATCATGGTTCGCTGGAAGTGACAGGCTCCCGCCAGCGCTGACGACTACGGTTCGGAGGAAGGGCAGTTATGGATGTGATGGGGTGGAGCTTTGTCGGCGTGGCGGTTGCGGCGACTGCGGGATGGTTTGTGATGCGCCGCCAAGTGGAGGTGGCCTGCACGATCGATCTGGAGTCCACGCACGATCATTTCCACGCGCACGTGGATCTCGATGGTGTCGAAGTTGATCCCGGAGACGAAGTGCTGGTGCACAACACACCGACGCACATTCCATTCGGGACGCAGCGGACCTACGCCTCGCGCGCGACTGTGCAGCGAGCCAGCTGGTTACGCCGTCAATTCGTAAAGATGACCGGCGGCACCGAGCTGTATGAGTTATATGACGTTGGCTTTGAAGGCTGAGGAGTAACCCATGTACGCCACAACAACCGACCTGCCTGTACGCGCCCACACTAACGTCAACACCGTGACGAAGTCGGCGCAGCAGGATGCGATGCTCAATCCGCGATTCTATACCACGGACTTCGGCAAGATCGACGCGCTCAAGATCCAGCCTGAATATCAGCAGATGTGGATCGACATTCTGGCGGAGTTCCGGAGTGATCCGAATCGAACACACTTCAAGCGGAACGAGGAGTTCGACGCCGACTTCTCCACGATGGACCCGAAGCTGCGCGAGCAGTTCATCGAGTTCCTCGTTTCGTCGGTAACGGCGGAGTTCAGCGGCTGTATTCTCTACGCCGAAGTGAAGAAACGCATCAAGAATCCCGAAGTGCGCGAACTGTTTGGCTTCATGAGCCGCGACGAAGGGCGTCATGCGGGCTTCATCAACCACACGTTGAATGATTTCGACGTGGCGGTGGACCTGAGCTTTCTGACGAAGGCCAAGAAGTACACGTTCTTCCAGCCCAAGTTCATCTACTACGCCACGTACTTGTCGGAGAAGATCGGCTACGCACGGTACGTCACGATCTTCCGTAATTTCGAGCAGAAGCCCGATAAGCGCTTTCACCCGATCTTCAAGTGGTTCGAGAATTGGTGTCTCGACGAGTTCCGGCACGGCGAAGCGTTCGCGGTGCTCATGCGCTCCAATCCGGAGTTGCTCGAGGGCCGCAACAAGCTGTGGATCCGTTTCTTCCTGCTGGCCGTGTTCTGCACCATGTATGTGCGTGACCACGCGCGGAGGCCGTTCTTCGAATTCATGGGCATCGATGTCGACGAGTACGATCGGAGGGTTATTACGCTCACCAACCTGATCACTCGGCAGGTGTTTCCTGAGACGATCGACACCGACAACGAAGCCTTCTGGGCGTCGTTGGACCGGATGTGGCGGAACACCGATGCCATGCGTACGGCGGAGGCTGCTGGTGGTGTGCTGAACAAGGTCAAGGTGACCATGCTGAAGGCGGCCAACGCCCTCACGTTTGTGCAGCTTTTTTTGCGGACCCCTCACCGGCAGGCGCTGCCGGCGGATGTCCGTATGCAACCGGTTTGGTAAGGGCTCGGTAACGGTATGGCCGGACCGTCAGATGTGATTGTGAAGGGTTTGACGCGCATGTCCACGCGCTTCCTGCCTTTTGCGGATGTGGCAAGCGATGACGTACCCATCACCCGACTGCTGCGGCTCTCGCTGTTTCAGCTGTCCGTGGGCATGGTTGGGACGTTGTTCGTGGGCACGCTCAACCGGGTGATGATTCTCGAACTCAACGTGCCGGCGTCGCTGGTGGCCATCATGCTGGCGATTCCGCTGCTGGTGGCCCCTTTCCGCGCGTTGGTCGGGTTTCGCTCGGATACCCACAAAAGCATTCTCGGCTGGAAGCGGGTACCGTACCTGTGGCTGGGTACGCAGATGCAGTTCGGTGGTTTGGCGATCATGCCCTTCGCGCTGCTCTTGCTGTCCGAAGGTGGCGGCCGTGGGCCCCTGTGGGTGGCGTATGCCGGTACCGGGTTGGCATTTCTGCTTTCCGGAGCGGGGGCGCACACCACGCAAACGGCAGGGCTGGCGCTGGCCACGGATATCGTGTCCGCCGATAAGCGCCCGCGCGTGATCGCGTTGATGTATCTCATGATGCTCATTGGGACACTGATCAGCGCGCTCATTCTTGAGCAGTTCCTGCGCGAATTCTCTCCCCTGCGTCTCATCCAGGTCATTCAAGGGACGGCGGTGTTCACGGTGGTGTGCAACGCCTTCTCGCTCTGGAAGCAGGAAGTGCGGGTGCGCGGGGTGGTGGAGTACAAGAAGGGCGAACGCCGTCCACTGTTTCGCGATGCCTGGCGTACCTTTGTTGGTGGCGGACGGGCCGTGCGGCTGCTGGTCGCGTCCGGGCTCGGCTTCTTTGCTTTCAACCTGCAGGACGTGTTGCTCGAGCCCTACGGAGGCGAGATCCTCAAGCTCTCCGTGGCCGCCACGACCAGCCTGACCGCGATCATGGCCTTTGGGGCGATCATCGCCTTTGCCATGGCGGCGTCAATGCTCGGACGAAAGAACGACCCGATCCGCATTGCTGCTTGGGGGGCGATGGTCGGCGTCGTCGGCTTCGCGCTGATTGCGCTGGCCGGCCCGATGCATTCGTCGGCGCTCTTCCGCATTGGCGTGATGGCGATAGGATTCGGAGAGGGGTTGTTTGGCGTGGGGACCTTGTCGTACGCCATGCAACTCAAGGATGCTTCGCAGTACGGCATCGCGCTGGGAGCATGGGGCGCGGTGTTCGCTACCGCCGAAGGGTTGTCGTTCGCTGTCAGCGGCGTGCTCAAGGATTGGTTGTCGCACCTCGTGAGCCGTGGCGCGTTGGGGCCGGGACTCACATCGGCTGCTGTTCCATACCAGGCCGTGTATCAACTCGAAATTTTCACGCTGTTCGCGACACTCGTCGCACTCGGACCACTCGTTGCACGTCGGGTTGCTGGACAAGAGCCTGCTGATGCTGCGTCCCGGTCCTTCGGTCTTGCCGACGTTCCAGCCTGACCTGTCACCCTCCATACCGGAGACGTTCCATGGCGCAGTACATCGATGGTGCCCAGATCGCGCTGTATGCCTTCTGGCTGTTTTTCGCCGGATTGATCATCTACATCCGTCGCGAGGACAAGCGCGAAGGCTACCCGCTGATCTCGCCGCAGGGGCCGCGTGAAGGGTGGCCGCCTGTCCCGGAGAAGAAGACCTTCATTTATCGGCCGCACCACGGCGGCGAGGGGACGCACTGATGTCGGACCTGAAGGCGGTAGATGCGGACAACTACAACGGCTCGCCGATCATCCCCACTGGCGATCCCATGATCGACGGCATCGGGCCGGCGGCTTGGGCGAATCGCTCGGATACGCCGGACATGACGTTCCACGGCACCGCCAAGATTGTGCCGATGCGTCTGGATCCCACATTCACCATCGCCAAGGGCGACCCCGATCCACGCGGCATGCCGGTCATTGCACTCGACAAGGTCGAGGCCGGAACCGTCATCGAGTGTTGGGTGAACCGCGCGGAGCCCTACATCACGTATTATGAAGTGCAACTGCACGGCAGCGAGAAGCGGGTGATGCTTCCGTCAGCGTTTGTGCAGTGGCCGAATTTCGGTCTGTGGGGAAACGACCGGCTGCTCGTAAAAGCAATCACGGCGGCGCAGTTCGCCAACGTGCCGACCACCAAGCGTGACGACCAAATCACGCTGCTCGAGGAAGACAAGATCTGTGCGTACTATGCCGGTGGGCATCTGTATGCGCTGGCAGAGCGCACCGAGCCGATCATATGAGCGGGGAACGGGCGGGTACGCCGCAATTTATTCGTGGCGTACCGCACCCGTTGCCCGCAGGGGAGACGGTGCTCTGGGAGGGCGCGCCGACGGCAGGTGCGCTCGCAACGCATGTGTTTCATTGGCGCTTCTTGGCTGGGTACTTCGCAGTCATGCTGACGATTTGGGTGGCGACGACCGACCTCGCCGTCAGCAGCGACGCGTTCCGAGCCGGTCTGCTGCTACGGCTCGGGCTGGTCGCGGCGGTGATGGGAATCATCGTGATGCTGTCTCGCGTGGTCGCGCGGACCACGTGGTATGCCATCACCTCGCAGCGTCTGGTGCTCAGGATCGGCATGGTGTTTCCGATGTCCATCAACGTGCCGTTCAGCATTGTCGAGTCAGCCAGTGTGGGACAGTTCAAAGACGGCACGGGGCAGGTCGCACTGCGGCTCAACAAGGGCAACCGTCTCGCGTACGTCGCGCTCTGGCCGCACTGCCGCGTGTTCGCGCTCACGCATCCTGAACCGCTGCTGCGTGCGTTGCCCAACGCCGCAACTGTCGGTGGTATCCTCGCGCAGGCTGTGGCCGAGTCGGCCGCCGCGAGTGGTGCCGCCCCTGCGTCGCCGGCGCCTGAATTATCGCGCATGGGTGCGAATGTAACATTTCACGGTTCACAGACGGCGGGGATTTCATGAGCGGGCCCATTCATTTTGAGGATGAACCCGGCGCACGGCCCGATGCGTTGCCACTCCAAGTGCCCAAGCCGGCGCTGATCATGGCGGCGTTCTTGATTGCGATGGTGTTCGTGCTGGCCATTTCCGCACGGGTATTCGGCTTCGGTGCATTCAAAGAAGATCAGACGGCGGTCATCGCCGAACGTGCGCTACTGTTTGCCGATGCGGCGAACGGTGGCATTACGGTAACGGATGCCACGACACAGCGCGTCGCAGCGGAGTTGAGCCCCAATTCCAACAACTTTTTGCGCGGAGCGCTCCGGGCACTCACGCGCACCCGGGATGCGGCGGGCATTGGAGCGGATGCGCCGTTTCGTTTAGTGCGCTACGTCGACGGGCGCCTCGTGCTGCACGATCCGAGCACGAAGGGGTCGGTCACGATCACAAGTTTCGGTCCGACGCAGGTTGAATCATTCGACCAACTCCTCATGCAGCGCCCGACGCCCTGACAGTCGCCGAGACGAGAGTCATTCCTCGCGCCGTCCCTCGGCGTTTACCGTTACGTTGCACGACAGATCGCCGCCGCTTCGCATGCGACGATAGAACACGATGTTGACCGTGAGCGCCAACGCGCCCCCAGGCTGAAACCGACCGGTCAGGCGGGTGATCAGGGCCGTGCTCGTCCGCGCCTGATCGGGCACGATACGAAACGTCGACGCGAAGAATCCGTCGGCGTCGATATTGCTGGGGAAGTTGTCCCCGTTTTCGAACGCCAACGACAGGGTGTCGACGCCCGGCTTATGCAGTACCACGGCGCGATCGGTAGCGCTTGAGGATCGAGTCCACAACGAGGTGCACTCGGGCGACCCCACCGCGTTCGCGGCCGAGTATCGGATAGCGTATACGCCACCCACGCCCTTCGCGCGTACCCCGCGCTCGCGTTCCGCCGCGCGGGCGGCGGCTGCTCGCGCGGTGCCAGCGCCGGTGGATTGCCGACCCGACGCGCTCGTTTCCGGAGATTTGGTGCCCCGAAATCGCACGAGCGTCCCGAATTCGGTGAGTATCTCGCGCACGTCGTCCTTCGGCACCTCATGTCGCAGGCCGGTGCGCATGTCACGGAAGATCACCGTACCGCTTCGTACCACCTCCGTGCGACCGCGCATGACGGTGCCGTCTTCCAAGCGGATCTCGTCATATGTGGTCGGTGCAGGGCTCGCCGTGGGCGCGGTCACCGGCCGCGAGTTTCCCGTCGCGCGCCGGGCGGGTTCGACGTACAACATGCGCGTACGGTCGCCCGTGGGCAGCAGCTCGCGGGTAAGCGAGGGGACGCCGGGATTCGCCGGCCTGATGATTGTTACCCCTCCAGTAAGTGCCGGGGACACCGTGGCGCCGGCGTCCGGGGAGAGCGAATTGGCCGCGCCCAGCACGGCGCCCGCGCTTACGCCGGGGCCGCTGCTGTCCATCCTGTTGGGTACGATCGCCGAGGCGTTTGCCCGCGTACTCGCTTCGGTACCGCTGACCTGCGCCGACTGCGATCCGCCCCCAGATAGACTCACCCGCACCACCACGGCGAGCCCCATGGCGGCGAGTATTCCAATCATACCACGCGCTACCCACGGGCTGATGGTCGCGCCCGCACTGCCGCTGCTACGGTAGGGCGTTTGGCGAGCAGCCGCGGTCGCGCCTCGTGCCGACGGCAGTGGTCGGGCTCCACGCGCCTTCGTGGTGACACCGCTCCGCGCTGCGGGAATGTAGCCGGTTGCGGTGCGCGGCATGGCGGTGGCGCCGATCCCGACAGCGCGATTTCCAGAGGTGCTACTCCCCGAGGTGCTACTCCCGCCGCTGCGGGCCGGTGTGGCACTCCTTGGCTGCACGACCGCGCGCGCCGCCTGCAGGCCCGCGAGTTTCGCGCTCGCATTGAGGCGGGACGCGAGAGCGCTGATCGGTTCACGCCGCGGCGCCGGGGCGATCCGCACTTGCGAATCGTCGATGACGCGCATGGCGTACCCCCAACACTCCACCGCCCACCGGGCCATGTCGGGCTGCACAAAACGCTCGGCCGACCACTGCAAAATGAACGGCGCCACGATCGCGTCCCATCGCGAACTTTCGGTGGCGGTTCGTGGCAGCCGCTCGCGCCATCCACGACGTAGCGCCTCCACCAAGAGTTCAGCCAGCGGACGCGCGTCGCTCCCCGTTTCGTCCAACAAGCGATTGCGGAACACGGCCAGCGACGGCTGATCCCAGCCGGCGGGATCGCGCGCCACGACTTGACGGAGCGCATCGCGCATGCGGATGCGTGGATCGACGAACGATTGGCCGCTCATTGCGCCACGCTCACGGAGAGAGCCGCCTTGCCGCCAGATCGGCCGTGACTACGCAGATCTGTGTCTTCCGCCAGCCGAGGTTGGCTTCAGTGTACGTCTGCGACTCTCCGGTGAATCCGGTACGCGAAAACCGACCCTGCATCAGAAATCGCCAGGCGATGTTGTTGGTGGTCCCGGCCCGGGGTGCAACGACAAAGTAGCCGTCGGCCGTCATCGTCCCCCAGACGCCACGCGCCGGCATCTGGAACACGGTATCACCGGCCGCGTGCACCACCATTTCGTCGCTCTCTCGTCCCACGCCGAGCGCCGTGGCCACCGCCTCACAGTTCGAGGTCCCGTCGACCGAGCGGATGCGCTGCTGCACTCGATACTGTCCTGCCACGCCGGATTGACGCACGCCGTTGTCCCGCAGGGCGCGGGCTGTCGCGTGCGGTGGTGTCTGCGGCATAGTGGCCGCCGGTACGGGCCTTTCTGCCAGTGTCCGGGACTCGGGAGTCGCTGCGGAGAGCGAGTCTGGCACCGCACGGCGGGTATTGCCCTGATCGTCGCCCGCGCGGGCACCGGGAACTGCGGCTCGCACCACCGGAGCTGCAGAGCGCGCCTGCGGTGCAGCGGTGACTGGTACCTCGATGCGCTCAACACGCGTCGCCGCTTCGCGCCGCTTCGCGGACACTGCACGCGACAGCGACACGGTAACTATCAGCAACAGTCCACCGAGTACCATCGCTGCCATCCGTTCGATGGGTTGGTACCGTGGTCCCGCGAGCCCGCGCGCTGGCCGCACGAGCCGTCCAGACTGAGCTAGCAACGCGCGAGCCGCCGGATTGCCTCGTGCCCCGACGCGAAGCGTCGCTGGCCCACCGGCCCACGACGGCGCATTGGCGCGAGCCGTGGGCAGCGTGCCGCGCTTCCCGGGGGTGGCAATCGGAGAGACCGGCGCGGCGGCAGCGCGGCGGGTCGCGCCACCGCGCACCGTGCCATTGCCACTACCCGTGCGTGCATATGTCGGCACCATGGCCTCCGTACTCGGCGCGGTGCTCCCACTCGCAGCATCCGGCCCGTCGCCACGTGCCGTGTCCAGACGTGGTGCGTGTAGGGTACTCGGCGCCACACCCAGCACACTGCCCCAGACGTCCACCGCCCACCGGGCCACGTCGTACTGCAGGTAGCGCGTGGCGACCAACTGATGCACGACCGGCGCGCGGGTGGCCTCCCACTGCGCGGTGGACGCGGTGGGGACAAGCTGCGCCATCTGCGTGCGCAGGGACGGCTCCACGGTGAGCAACAATTCGATGAGTGGGCGATAGTCGCTGCCGCAGGCATCGAGCAGCAGGTTTCGTTGCTGCGCCACCGTACACGGTGGGATCGTGGCACGAATGACCGGCCACGTTTGCGCGAGCGCTTCGCCCACGCGACGAAACGCCTCCGACGCAACACCGGCGTGCGCGGTACGGGACGGCACCGGCTACGTCTCAGGCGGGCGTGCTGACCAGCGTCCCGATGCGCAGCACGCGCGCCGGCCGCTCGTCACCCACGCGCAGTGTGAGTCCCACCACACATTCCACCGATGCGTTGCGTCCCACCGTCTGCTCCGTCGCCATAGCGCCCGCGCCCTGCAGTACGTGCCACGGCGTCTCGCTCGTGTTCACGAGCCACCACTTACCACCATGCTGCGCCACATAGCCGCGCGGCGTGCGATCCGCCTTTTCGTTGGGCAGCGCTCCCACCTGCAGGTGCCAGTCGTGCAGCGCCAAGTGATGCCACAGTACCACGAGATCCTGCTCTTCCACCAACTCGTCCCCCGTATCGCGCAGAAGATGCGCCACGAGCACGGGAGCGGCCACGCGCTCATCGCCGCGCAATGCCGCCACCGGCAGTCCGCGTCCGAGGATCGTCCACTTCCCCGAGGGCAGCGGGTACACACGCTGCAGCGTGCGATACAGCGCGCTCTCCCATTCCGCCGCATCGGCGCGTTTGGAGGGCGCGTGCAATCCCTCCACAAACGTGCGCGTGAAGCATTGCGCCAGCTCGGGCCCAAGGCGCGAAAACGGAATGTCGATCGGCTTGACCGACGGATTCTGCCGGTCGGTGGGATGCTCCACAAACAGGGCGCGGGCGCCCATCGAAAGTTGCTCGTCTTCCTCGGCGGACCGCGTGCTATTCACGCGTTTCCCCTGCAACGGATGACGCTGGAGCAGCAGTTCATACAGCAGCACGGCCAGCGCATGCTTATCGGTGGCAATCGAGGGCTGCGCCTTGTTCGCCAGCACTTCGGGTGCGATGTAACCCGGGGTGCCAAGCACCGATGGCGGGGCCACGCCGGGAACCACCAGTGAATCGATGTCGATGATGCACGCGTCGCCCCCCTTGGGGTCGATCAGCACGTTCTTGTTCGACAGATCGGCGTGCGCGAGCCCCGCCATGTGCAGGCGGCGCACGGCGCGCGCCAAGCGCACCGCAATCTGGAGGCGCGTGAGCAGCGAGCCCGTTTCGGCCTGCGGCACGAACTTTGACGCCTTCCCGCCGGTGAACCAGCGAACTTCCTTCTCCTGCTTCTGACCGAATCGGTCGGCAAAGTAGAAGTTGCCGCGATACGTAGGGGTCACCACCCCAAGGGGCGGCCACACCAGCTGCTGGCGGCGCGCGAAGTCCACGGGAATGGATTGTTCGCCGTTGACCATTCCTACCGGCCAGCAGTAATAGGCCGACCAATAGGCGCCGTTGGCTGCGAGCGTGGGATTGTAGTTGGTGAGGATGCGCGTGAGACGGTCCACGCGTTCGCGACGATCGGTGAGCGCGCCATAGTAAAAGCCCACGGCGTATTGTCGGTCCCGCGTGAGGAACACACGCTTCTCGGCGCCTGTACCCACCGGTTCGTCCTCAAGCTGCAAAACGCGCCCGTCAGTGAGCCGACAACTTATGCTCCCCACGAGAGCGCCTCCTGCCGCACAATACACAACGTGCGATCGTCGTTCTCACCACGCTTCTCAAAAGCCAGCCACTCGGTGAGGGCGTGCACCGGATCGGCGGCCGATAGCACCGCCTGATGGAAGACGGGCGTGACACCGGCCGGTGTGGGCACATCGGGCGACACACCACGCACCATTTGCGCATACAGCGGGACCGCATGTTTGGCGAACGGATACCACGGATCTTCGATGCCATCGCTAGCCACGAGCAGCGCGGCGCAATCGCTCGCGTCGGTCACTACGATGGACGCGATCAACTCCTGCACGGCGCCGTCGTCGGGGAGAAAGTGCGAGACCTCGCCGGAGAAATCTCCGGCGTGCCCGGCCAGCGGCTGCGAGGCGCGACCATCGGCATGCAGCCAGGCGATGGCGCCGTCTCCCACCTGCATCAGCCCCACTTGGTCGCCGAGCCGTGCGGCCACCAACAGGGTGGTGCGATGATCACGGGGGGCGGTGTCGGTGCGCGAGACGAAATCCCGCATCGCGTCATGCGTTTGCTGAGCAGCCGTGCGGAGTGCCGGTGCGAGCATGCTGACCGGAGCCCGACCGTGCAGCAGGAGTTCGCGAAGCGCCTGGGTGACCACGTGCGTGGCGATGGAGGCTCCCAGTCGGCTCCAGCTGGCCGAGCCGGCGCCATCGGCCACCGCAACGCACCACCCGTTGGAGAAGGTGACGATCTGGCCGGCGTCTTCGCGGTGATCGCCACGGTGCGCGTGCAACTTGCCGCGCCGCGCACCGAGCAGGAGCTGCCAGCCATCGTGGCGAACGTGCGCGCCGGAGGCCTCTGCGGTGTCGGGGGTGACATGCGGTACCGCCAGCCCCGGTGCCACCGCCTCAAGATGCGCCTGCCACGCGGCGGGGCACCACGGCGCCTCGGGGGTAACCACGTTCCACGTCGGGCGCGGAGGCGGTTCGGGAGGGATGGGCGGTGTACTGGGTGCCGCAGCAGGCGTTGCGGCCTCTAAGGGGCTTTGAGGGGCCGCCGTGGGGTCAATGGTCACGCGGTGTGCTTACGGAACAATCGTGATGCCCGGCGGCGGCGGGGGCAGGGTAATGCCGCCGCCGTCCGACATGGCCCCGACCTTCGCGCTCGTCTGCTTGACCGACGCCGAAACGAAGCGGAAGAACGCCTTGAAGGCGTCGGGTGACATGTCCTGCATCTGGATCACGATCTCGGTGACCTGCTTGAGCGCTTCCACGTCGGCTTGGTCGCCACAGGCCACGGCAATGATGTTGGCGGGGCGCCGCTCGCGCAGCTGCTGCGCATATACCGGCCAGTCGATATCGGTGGGGGCGCCGTCGGAGAGAATGAACACCAGCGGACGCCAATCGCCCTTTTGATCGGCGGTGGTGCGCACGAGTTCGCGCTCGAAGACTTCAAGGAGCAGCCGGAGCCCGTCGCCGAAGTTGGTCTGGCCGCTGGCGGTCAGCTCGGGCGGGTTGAACATGGCCACTTCGGTGAGCGGGACGAGTTGCTGGGCGTCGTTCGAAAAAGTCAGCACCGAGAGGTACGCGCTTTCGATGGCCTGCGGATCGCCGAGCAGATCGCGATGGAGCTGGCGGATTCCGGACTTGACCGACTCGATGGGCGTGCCCTGCATGGAGCCGGACACGTCGGCAAGGATGTAGACGGGAAGACGGCGAGTGGACACGTCGGGTCGGGTTAGGGGGACACGGGAAGGCGGCTGCGGACCTGGCTGCTACGTATTAACTAATGCCGATCATGGTTCACGGGTTTCGGGTTTTCCTTGATCCGTGGGAGAATCCCTAGGTCAGGAATGTGCCCCGCCCCGCGACGCCGAAGCGCCACGGGGCGGGTCGCGCCATGGGCAAGAGCCCGGTGCGCGCGAACTGAGCTGGTGGCGCCGTGCGGCGTGCGCGTTAGCGCATGCTCCCGGCGGCGCCCTGTCCCGTGGCGGCCGCACTTGGCGCGGGCACCATGGCGCTGCTCCGCCCAGCGGGCGTTGCGGCGGGTGCAGTCGGAGCGGCGACGGTGTCCATGCCGGGGGTCAACCCCGGGAAGGGCACACCGTTCCAATCCGACCGACCCCAGAGGGCGGGATAGTGTTTGACCATCTGCGCGCCGTACAGCGGCTTGTACGCACCGTTGTGACAGGTCACGCACTGTGCCTTGGGGGCATCCCCCATCGCGCCGAGCCGGACGGCCGGGTACACCGGTGCCAACGGGGCGAGATAGTTGGTGTTCAGGTCACGCAACATGTTGATCGCGTACCAAGCGGTGACACGTTGCGGTGGGGCCTGGGTCCAGCTGGAGAAGGCTCTGGAGTTGTGACAGTACGTGCAGTTGACGCCCAATGCGCTGGACTGGGAGATCATCAGGGCGTACGTCCATTCGGTCTGCTTGACCGAGCTGCGATTGACGTTTGTGGGTGCCACCTGCTGCGTGATCACGCGCGCCCCATCGCGATCGAGATAATGCCGCAGATAGTCGTTCTGACTGGTGTAGAACCAGAGGCCGTTGGGGAGCGGCTTACCAAGGTGACAGGTGTAGCAGGTCACGCCGGTGTTGGCTACGTGCTGCGAATACTCCCCGTTGATCTGGCGCGTCATCTGAAGCATGCGTCGCGCCACGAGCTTGGCGTAAATCGGCTTGCCGTTGGGCAGCGTGTCGGACCACAGGGCGGCCACGTTGTGGCAGTAGGCACAGTTACCGGTGCCCGCCACCCAGGTCGTCATGGCCGTCATCGTCCGAAGAAACTCGCCCGGCGTGATATCATTGAGCACCTGCACGTTCCGCCACGGCAATGGCCCCGGCGGTGATTCGCCAGCCGGTGGCAAAGGCTCCGGGATGTTGACCTGCTCAAATTTCGCCTTCAGATCACCGCGGCTGAAGTTCTGCTCGAGGGCGACGCCGCGATAGCCTTTCTGGACCGAGTCGACCTGCGAGTCGCCGCAGGCCGCGAGTGCGGCCAGGGCGAACAGGGCGGTGGAACGCTGCCACAAGGAACGTGTGCTCATCAGGGCGTCCTCCCACCAGCGGGCGGGACTGTCGGGGCCGAAGTGGCCGGCGCTGGGACTGCGAGAGAGTCAAGTGCGGCGGCGGAGTCGAGCGGGGCAATAGCCGAAGTGTCCATCATCATCGCCGGCTGTGGTGCCACGTAGGTGGGGAAGGTATCCGGTGCAGTGCCCTGATAGCGGCCGCGCAGGAGATCCTGCTGCTCCGGAGTCAGAACATTCGCGGCCGGGTACGGCGCCACGAGTCCGTGCTTCACACCCCACAGGTACCAGTTGTCGACGACTGTGCCAGTGAGCAGGATGCCGATACCACCGGTA
The DNA here is from genome assembly GCA_038212625.1 of Gemmatimonadales bacterium. GTDB lineage: Bacteria > Gemmatimonadota > Gemmatimonadetes > Gemmatimonadales > Gemmatimonadaceae > Gemmatimonas. The sequence continues at coordinate 63,784 of JBBQUH010000015.1, forward strand.
AACGTGGTGAGCACAGCGAACCACCAGGCCCAGCGATGGATGGACTCCATCGTGGCATTGAACCCCATGGTCCAACGCCAGAAGAGCATGGTGCGTTCCGCAGCGGTGCCGCGGTCCGTGATCTGCTCGATTTCACGCTCGCCGCCCAGACGGGAGACGGCGAGAATGGTGGCACCGTGCATGGCGAACAACACCGCACTGCCGTACAGAAAGACGATTGAGAGGGCGTGGAACGGGTTGTAGTAGAGGTTGCCGTAGCGGATCGAAAACGCCGCCGTCCAGTCGAGGTGCGGGAAGAGGCCGAAGGGCACCATCTCGCTCCAGCTGCCAACGAGCAGCGGCTGGAAGAAGAACGTGGAGTACAGAAAGATCGCGGAAGCGAAGGCCCACGGAAGGTGCGAGCCCATCTGCAGCGCGCGTGCTCGGCGGTACGTCCGAACCCACCAGAGAAGGATGCTGATGGTGAGGAAGAATCCAGCCATCAGATACCAACCACCCTGATTCAAGGGCGGAATGCGCAGCCCGAACTGTGGTGGGGGCGGCTCGAGGGCCAGCCAAGGCAGTTGCCGGATGAATTCGCCCGGATCCCATCCCACCGAGGCCCACATGTTGAGGCCGATGATCTCGAAAGCCATGAAGCCGAAGATCAGCGACAGGACACCCGTCCATCCGAGATAGATCGGGCCGACCTGCGCATCACCGAACTTGCCGGCGAGGTAGGAGAAGGTGCCGCTGCCGATCCGGCTCCCCGTCGATTCATCGATCGGGAGGCCGGCTTCCGGCACTGTGCGGACCTGTACCCGGGTAAAGAGGTTTTGGTATTCGAGCATTGTCCCTCGCCTCAGCGCCAGATCGGAAGATTGAGCCACCCGTTCCACCACTCAGGCCATCCCTGAGTCCAGAACGGGCCGGAGATCACGATGCAGATGGCACTGAAGACCGAGGCGCCCACTGCGAGAAAGAGGCCGAGCCGATGAATGCCGATCGCGCCAATCGAATAACCGAGCAGGTCGCGGAAAAAGACGTTTTCCTGTTCACTCGTGCCGACCGGCGTGCCTTTGGGCGGGTTCGTGACCGAGAGGATCAACGAGCCGTGCATCGCCAAGGCCAGACAGTTCGTGAAGAAGAACGTGACGGCGATCATGTGCGCCGGATTGTAGTGGAAGTGGAGATACTGGTACCCCACGTTCGATACCCAATCCAGATGCGAGAAAATGCCGTACGGGAAGCCATGGCCCCAAGCGCCCAGCAGCAGCGGGCGAAAGACCACGAGCGTCGCATACGCCAACACCGCCGCACCATACGCCCAGGGGATGTGCATTCCCATTCCGAGCTTGCGGCTGATCTCCGCTTGGCGCAGTGCCCAGCTGCCAAAGGCGCCGAGCGCGCACATCGTGATGATTTGCCAGAGCCCGCCTTCACGAAGCGGGGCCATACCCAGACCGTACTTCAGATCCGGAGGGGCAATACTGATTTGCCAGAGGTTCCACGTGGGCCCCATCGCCGCTCCCCACACGCACAACAGCGTGCCGAGGACCGTGAAGAAGATCGTCGTGACACCAAAAAATCCGACGTAAAAGGGACCGAACCAGAAATCAAAAAGATCTCCGCCGATCAACGTGCCACCACGGACACGGTACTTCTTTTCGAAGCTAAGCATCGCCATGGGCGATATCTCCGGACGTGCAGAGAAAGACGAACGGGGGGGAAGGGACTACGTGGCGTCGGCCGGGGATGGCGTCGTACAGACACGTACGAGACACCATCCCGGCGACGACGCGGGACGTACTACCGACCGGGCGGTAATGGCGACATTTCTGCCGCAGCCGCCGGAGCCGATGCTCCAACGGGGGCCTGCACTGCCGACAACGTTCCGTTCTCGATCCACGAGTAACGCTGCGAGCTCAGCAGGACGAAGTGGATGACCAGCGCAAGCACGGCGAGGAAGCCAACCAGGGCGACCATGACGCGACGCGGGTCAAACATCAACCAAATGCGGTGCATGGATGCTCCTTAACGAGTGGCGGCGGCCGCGGGTGACGCGTACGTGGCCTTGAGGGTCCCAGGCCAGTTGAACTGCCCAAAGGCCCAGATGTGAAGTACGAGGACGCAGCCCACGAGGAACGTTCCCAGTGCGGCCATAATTAACTGCGGGTCAGTCCCAACCCAGATCCTATGCATAGTTATCTCCAGCCTATGATCAGAGGGTTAGAACCACGGACGCCAGGACCACGCAAGAAAATGCGCGACCGCAGCAACGACGACGTACCCAAGCGTGCCCGTTATCATGTAGCCATGAAAACGACGCGCTTCTTCTTCGGTCATTCCGCCCTTTTCGAGCATCGTGCCTCCAAAAAATGCGTACTACCGCGCAAATCCCGCACGGTGGGGATGCCAACCCTTTGATGAATTGGCGCGATCTGTTACTCGCAGCTGTAAACTGAAGCTTACACCGCAAACCGTCAAGATAAATTTACGCATTCCCACATTTTTCTTGCCCTTTTCTCGGCTGACATCCGTATGGCCCCCAAAAGCATCACTTCATCCCTGCTCGAAATCCCCGCCGATTGGCCCGATCGATCCTTTTCCTCCTTCGAGGTGGTCGATGGCGTTCGGTGGCACGTGCAACAACAGGGTCAAGGCCCCACCGTCCTGCTCATTCACGGCACCGGCGGCTCCACGCACTCCTGGGCCGGCTGCACGCCGCTCCTCGCCCGCGATCATCACGTGGTCGCCATCGATCTGCCCGGCCATGGCTTCACCGTGGCACCTCCGGCCGTCGAACGGTCCCGACAGCTCTTTGCCCTGGACTCCATGGCCACGGCCATTGGCGGGCTGCTGCGCGCGCTCCAGCTGCGCCCGGACGCCGCCATCGGACATTCCGCCGGTGTGCCCCTGCTGTTGCGGCTCACCCTCGACGGCGCCATCGACCCGCGCCACATCCTCGGCGTGTGCCCGGCGCTGGTGGCCCCGCCCACCTGGTACATCCAGTTCATCGCGCCGCTCCTCGCGACGATCGTGGAGTCCGATCCGGCCGCTGCCAGCGGCGCCTGGCTGGCCAGAACCACCCGGATCGTCCGCACCATGCTGCAAAGCACCGGCTCGTCACTCACGCCCGAGCAACTCGGACGGTACGAATGGCTCTGTCAACAGCCGGGGCATGTCCACGCCGCCTTGGCCATGATGGCGCGCTGGAACCTGCCTGCGCTCCTGCGCGAGGCCGCCGCCCTCCGCACCCCGGTCACCCTGCTCGCGGGGCGAAACGACCGCTGGGTGCCTCTCAATGCCCTCCGCCGCGCCGTCGACACCCTCCCCACCACGCAGCTGGTGGAAGTCGACGGCGGCCATTTGCTCCTCGAGGAATCCCCGGAGGGGGTGGTGGAACGGTTAAGAGCTAAGAGCTGAGAGCTAAGAGCTGAGAGCTTACCAACTCCAGCTCTTAGCTCTTAGCTCTTAGCTCTTAGCTCTTAGCTCTTAGCTCTTAGCTCTTAGCTCTTAGCTCTTAGCTCTTAGCTCTTAGCTCTTAGCTCTTAGCTCTCAGCTCT
>JBBQUH010000016.1:0-63866 GCA_038212625.1 Gemmatimonadales bacterium
TGTGGGGACGTTCGCGGTGCAGATCGCGAAGATTTATGGAGCCCATGTGACGGGCGTTGCCAGCACGCGCAACATGGAGTTGGTGACATCACTCGGTGCTGATCGGGCAATCGACTACACCAAGGAGAACTTCACCACCGACACGGTAAAGTATGATGCGATCATCGACATGGTGGGCAATCATCCGCTCCGGGCATTGGATGGTGTGCTGTCGCCACGCGGCATGGTTGTGATGGTGGGCGGACCCAATGAAAACGCGTTTTTGGGTCCCGTCACGCGATTGGCGATGGCGATGGTCGCAGCACCGATCCTGCAGGGGACGTTCGCCGACTTTCTGGCCAGCGAGACCAAGTCCGACGCGGTAGTCCTCCGCAATTGGATGGGCTCGGGGAAGCTGCGCTCGGTGATTGATCGTCGGTACCCCTTTGCCGAGCTGCCGGCGGCCATCGCGTATCAGGAGGCTGGCCGGTCTCGGGGCAAAGTGATTGTGCAGATGCCGTAGCGGGGGCAGTGAGACGATCGGTGCGGTGCGCATCACGTACCCCCCAAGCCTGCCACGTGGCCTTCGAACGTCTGGGTGTGCCACGCCACCATTACGGCCGCGCTGGCGCCACTTCTGGCGCCGCACGGCACCGAGGTCGGCACCCGTGCAAAGCTGCCGAGGCTGGACAACGCGGCGCGCTCGCTGCGTGCCTCCATGCTCAGCGATCCGTGGACCGATCTCGACGGACCCGTTCTCCTACCCGATGCGCCAGCCGAACTGCAGCACGCGATCACTGATGCCGGGATCACGCTCATGTCGATGGCGGAGACATGGGCCGCGTGGGGACTGCCCGACGCAGTCCTCAACGCATTGATCAGCGCCGCGTGGACCTTTCACGCCGCCGCACCGTGGACGGTGCTGTCGAACGAAGAGGCGCTGCGGATCACCGACCCCACTGACGCCAACCGGCGCTGGACCCTCTCCGTGCTAGGCGCGGGCAAGCAGTACTACGGCATTGCGGCAAGAGTTCAAGAGGCAACGTTGGCCGGTGGTCGCCGTCGATTTGTATCCCGTTCTCACCGTGACGAATACGCCGGCGAGCGGCCTGTCGATTGCACAGGCACGACTGATCATCGGCATGCTCGGGGCGACGGGGCGTTTCACCGCGCAACACGGAACGGCGCTCGACGCGCACGATGCGTCGAATCCGCTGCGATACGAGGACGCCGAGTCGGGACTCGTACTTCGCTACGAAGGCGACCGTATGCCGGAGCTCGACGGATCCCTCACGGTTCCCCGCACGCTGACGCTGGGCACAGGCACCGGTCCGCGTCCGAACGGTGGCCATCATGCCGCACGATGCCAGCGTCGACCCATGGACGGAGACGGCGCGCGCACCGCTCGTGGAATTCGAGGCGTGGTGAGCGCGGCGCATGGCGTACCGCGTGTGCACCGTGCTCGCTGAGCAAGGTCTCCGACGCGCTGCGGACTAACTGCCGATTTCGTTCTATGGCACCTACCGCTCTCCCAGCGCCTCAGCAAACAGCGCCTCGAGGTCAATCGGCAACGCGGTGGCGACATTCGCCGGGTGCCACGACAGCGTGCCCGTGATGATCTCGGGACGCGGCGTCTCCGGCGTCCATCGCTCCACCAACCGCGCATCAAGATCGACAATCCAATATTCCACGCCGTAGCGCTGATAACGCGCACGTTTGACCACGCGATCGTAGCGCGCGGTTGTGGGTGAGAGCACCTCCGCCACCAGCAACGCGCGACCGATCTCCGCCGGCAAGACGGGACGCCGTCCACCAACGAACGGCAGGACGAACAGATCGGGCTGCACGAGTGTCGCGTCGTCAAGCTGCAGATCGCCCGGCGCCATGCCCACAGCACCAATGTCGCCGGCTCGACAATACGCATCGAGTGCGCGAAACAGGGCCGCCACCGCCCACTGATGCGACAAGCTCGGGGTCGGACTCACCAAAAGCTCGCCATCCACGCACTCGAAACGTGCGCCCGGCTCGTCCGGAAGGGATCGCACCTCGTCTGCCGTCCAGCGGCGTGTATCGACAACAGGCATGAACAGATGTTGCTTACACTCGGCGTTGGGTCGCAAGGGGGCATGCCAGAAAGTAGCGAGCAGGCTAACGCGCCCCGTCATCATTTTAATTCCTCCGCAATCACCGCGATGCAGGCCCCTGCCCCACCCGTCGCGTTCCGTCCAACCATTTCTTCCGGCCAAGCCGAAGCATGAACCCCGGCATCGCACTCCTCGGCGACCTGCATGGCGACCCGCACGCACTCGTTCGCCTCGATCAGCAACTGCCGCCAGACGTCCCGATTATCCAGGTCGGTGACTTTGGCTGGTATCCCGATCGCGTCGCCACGTGGAACTCCGTGGGGACGGCGCTGTCGCGACCGGTGTACTGGATTCGCGGTAACCATGAGCACTATCCGATCATGCCTTGGTTGAACGACCTGTATCCGGTGGTCGTCGCGCCGAATATTTCGTTCGTACCCGACGGACAGATTCTGGAACTCAATGGCCTCCGCGTTGGCTGTCTGGGGGGTGCGGCGAGCATTGACTACCGGTTTCGCACGCTCAACAAGGACTGGTTCCTCGACGAGAACATCACGGTCGAACAAGCCGCACGCACTGAAGCGTGGCAGCAGATCGACCTGATGGTGACACACGTTCCCCCGCAGTGTACCATCAGCGAATCGGCCAACCCGCTCGTGCGTCATCACTTTGGCGTGTCAGCTGATTGGCGTGATCAGAACGCGGACACTGTGCAGTCGATCTGGGAACGCATGTCGCGCCCACCGCTGCTGTGCGGACACATGCACTATGCCTTTACCAGTTCAGACGGTGTACGCGTGCTCGACATCAACGAATCATTGCTCTGGGTGCCGTAACCTGGCTGCTCACGGGTACAACCGGATGACGAATAAGACGAGCAGGCCATGTCGTTCGAGCCAAGTCCAGTGCGCTGCGGAAACTCACCGCCACAAGCGATCGCCACAATTGATGTGCTGCGCGGGCGGCCTCACGGACGGCGGCGAGTGCGCGGCGCGGATCGCTGGTCGACTGCTCCTGGCGCACCTCACGCACCCATTCGGCCACCGTCATCCGGCGTCGCTCGGCGACGCGGCGGATCTCGGGGATCTCGTCGTCTTTGCAGAGAACCTGTAATCGCGCAGTCACACGATGAGTAATGCTTACTCATCGGCAGGAGTCAACCAGTGGGCTCTTCGTCGCCCGCTACCACCCCGCTCACCCCCAACCGGTGGAACACCGCCTCCTCCACCACGCGGCCGGCCTTCAGGTGCTCCACCACAATCCGCTCCAGTAGCTCCAGCGACACGTTGGCGTACCACACGCCCTCGGGATAGACCGCCACCACCGGCCCGCCGCCACACACACCCAGACAGGGCGCCTCGCTGCGCTTGACCCGTGTGAGGCCGAACAGTAATCCCTCACGCTGCAGCAGCGCGGCCAAGCGGCTGTACACCGGCCGCCCACCGCGGTTTTCCGAGCAGTAGGCACCCGTGCACACCAACACGTGGCGCGAGTACGCCTCCATCACTGGCAACGACATCCGTACCTACTCCGGCAACCGGGGCTTCTCGGCGGCGCGCTGATTCGCGCGCTCACGGAGCAGAAGATACATGCCACGCATCGCGAAGAGAGTACCCATAAGTGAAATCGCAATACCACGCGTGCCCGTGTCCTGTAGCCACCGGGCCGCCGCGGCCGACATGAGAAAGCCACCACCGGCGTACACCAGCCCTTTGCGCTGCACCGCATTCCACAAACCGGCGCGGTGGCGAAAGAGCGCCACGCCCAGCAACCACGCGCCACCAGTGGCCACCAAGACGATAGCCACCGACTCGCCAGTCACGGTCATGTGAGCACGCCTCTCACCCCTTTACCACGGCCATCGCAATCTCCGCTACGATCAGCAGCACAATCGAGATCTCGAGCGTCTCGCTGCGTCCGGCCTGTGCCTCGTCATTGAGCATGGAGTAGGTGTCACGCAAAATTGCCAGCTTCCGATCGATGCCGGCGCGCCACGCCCGCCCGCGGAACAGCTCCAGCGCCGCCGAATACACGCGCGCCAGATACACGTCGTCGGTCACCTTGAGGGCGTTCTCCACCCGCTCCACCAGCTCGGTGGACTCTGCAACCTGTCCTTGCAGCCGCGACAGCAGCCCGGCAAACCGACGCCCCGGAAACACCGAACGTCGCGCACGCGCCGCCTCGATATCGTCGTACAATCGCGGCAACTCGGCATCGAGCAAGGCATCGTAGTAGCGAAGCTCCAAAAGCTGCGCGTTGGCGAACTCCAAGATGTACTGCAGATCGGTATCGTGCTCACCGGGTTCCACCACCAACGCATTGTCCCACGTAAGAATCGCCAAATCATCGGCGTAATACGCGAACCGGTGCGGCAACAACTCACGCCGCGCCTCAGCGCTCAGTGGGCGCGTTTCATTCAGCAGCAGCGGCACCACATCGAGCGCCGAGAGCGCGTCGGCGCCCACGGGCAAACCATCCGCATCACGCACACTCGTCAGCCGGAAAACGGTGTAATCCTCGTGCACATCGGCCAACTGCGGCCGCTCGATGGCGCCACGGATCCGCTCCGTGAGTAGCCGGAGGTGATGCGCCACGGCGGTGGCGATGCCCGGATGATGTTCCAACCGCAATCCGAAGGCCGTAAAGTCCTCCCACGACAGCGCCCGGGGTGTCCGCACACGCACGCGGAGCGAGACCACGCTGAAGTCGAAGATCCGGGCCGACAGCTCCACCTCCAAAGACTCCTCGCCCACCACCAGCATCTCGTTGCCGAGCAGCACGGTAATGGGGGGATTGCTGATCTGGAGCGCCTGTGCCTCACCCCGGACGGGACGCACACGCTCCGGCGCGCTGGAGGAGAGCAGATCCAGGGCGCGGTCGAGATCGATCGCGTACCCCACGTCAAACAGGCGGTAGGCGATCGCCGAGCCCATCACGGTCATTTGCGACATGAAAGGAATGTAGTTGCCCCCTCCCCCTCGGGGACACCACGTGATAGCCTCCATGGTATGTCTTCCTTCACGTCATTGCCGGGCCTCCCGGATCCCGTTATCGTCGCCAAGGGGTACGCCCACCCCGAGCGCCTGGTCTCCACCGAGTGGCTCGCCGAGCATCTCGATCATCCCACGTTGCGCCTGCTGGAATGCAACGAAGACGTGCTGCTGTACAGTGTGGAGCATATCCCGGGCGCCCAGAAGCTCGATTGGCACATCGATCTCAACGATCAGGTAGAGCGGGACTACATCACCCGCACGCAATTCGAAGCGCTGTTGCGCACCAAGGGCATCGATAACACCACCACGGTGGTGTTCTACGGTGACAAGAACAACTGGTGGGCCACGTACGCCTTCTGGGTGTTCCGCCTGTGCGGGTTCGACAACTGCGTGCTGCTCGACGGCGGTCGCGCGAAGTGGCTGGCGGAAGAGCGCCCCACCACCACCGATGTCCCCACGTTTCCCGGCACGACGTTCACCGCCGACCAGCGACAGGACGCCGGCATCCGCGCGTTCATCGACGACACGCGCCAGCACATGACAGACGGTCTGCCGATGATCGATGTGCGTTCGCCGCAGGAGTACACCGGCGAGAAGCTGCACATGCCCGACTATCCGCAGGAAGGGACACTGCGCGGCGGACACATTCCGGGCGCGCGCAGTGTGCCGTGGGCGCGTGCCGCGAACGCCGACGGGTCTTTCAAGTCCGCCGCCGAACTGCGCACGATCTATCAGGACGAACTGGGCTTGGCGCCGTCGGACGATGTCGTCACCTACTGCCGGATCGGTGAGCGGTCGTCGCACACGTGGTTTGTGCTCACGTACTTGCTGGGCTTCGCGAAGGTTCGCAATTACGACGGCTCATGGACCGAGTGGGGCAACGCGGTCCGCGCCGCCATCCGCAAGGGAGAACAGCCATGATGGGTGAAGAACAACTCAAAGACACCACGGCCATGCCGGTGGTGGGCAAGGCGCCGGCCGTGGTCCGCGTGACATGGACCGGCAATCACGAATTCGACGGCGTCCGCTCGTCGGGCGGAGCGTCCATTCACATGGACAGCACCGGTGCCACCGGCCCCTCGCCGGTGGACACCCTCTTGTGCGCACTTGCCGGCTGCACCGGCGTAGACGTGGTGGATATTCTCGCCAAGCGTCGCACGCCGGTGAGTGCCCTTGGCATTGACGTGATCGGCGAACGGTTCTCCGGCACGCCGGGGCGCCTCACAAAGATTCACATCTCCTTCACGATTGCCGGAGCCGGCATCGAACGGGTGCATGCGGAGCGGGCCATCGAGCTCGCGGTTACCAAGTACTGCTCGGTGCGGGATTCGCTCGACCCCAACCTGCCGATCAACTGGTCGTTGACACTGAACGACGCGTAAGTGCGATCGGCACGCGGGCGTAGCGATTATCGATCGATGATCTCCTGCAGCAGCGCGAGCGCCCGCGGATCCTTGCTGCGGGTGAGATAAGACACCGCCGCGCGGCGCAGCTCGGCGTTCTTTTCATTGCGTGCGATGTCGAGGAGTTTGTCGAGCCCCGCGTTATCGCGAGCCCCGCCGAGTGCCATGAGTGCCGTCCGTCGCACCTCGAGCGTGCTCACTTGGTCATAGACCTTCGCGAGCGCGGTGACCGCCGAAGTAACGTCGGCCGCAGAGGTGCCGGCGGCTTGGGCCCCGCGCGTGGCGTACCTCGGCGAGCCAAGACTGGTCACGGCAAACTGGCGGATGTCGAGTGACTCGCGCTCGTTCAGTGCCAGCGTCGTGAGCACGTTGCGCGATTGGTCGGTGCGCTGTGCCGCAATCGACATGACGGCCATCTGTCTGAGCTGTTCGGAATTCGTCTTGCCGTAGACCTCTTGGAGAAACGCCACCGCGTCGTCTCCCGTAGCACGCGCCGGGCTGGCGAGGTACCAGTTGAGCACCTCCACGCGGAGATCGTCAGGGGCGTTGGCATCCAGCGCGATCTCGCGGAGTGTACTCACCGCACGCGGCGACTTGGAGCGCGAGAGCGCGTAAACCGCTCGCTTGCGGAGTTCGAGGTCGTCACCGCTCCGCGCGAGATCCACCAGCATCGCGGTAGACTCGTCGGTGGGCACGTTGGCCAGCCAGAACACCGCCTGCTCGCGTACTTCGTGATCCGGATCGGTCTTGGCCACGTTCATGAGAATCGACGCGCCATCGGCCTGCTTGCGTGACGCCACCAGCCACACCGCCGTGCGGCGGAGCTCCTGCGTGCACGGCTCACGCCGCGCGAGTACCTTCTTGAGAACCGGCAGTGCCTGTGTGGCGTCCATCTGCGTGACGGCGGTGAGGGCACTGATGCGTTCATCGTCGCCGGCGCTGGGGCAGCCGTCGGAGGTGACGCGTTGCGCGCGCCCCATTAGCGTGGTGGACAGCTGGATATTCCCGCTGCCGGCCAGCACACCTTCGACCCTCGAACGTAACGCGGCGGCATCCCCTCTCGTGGCCGCCTTGGGGTACTCAGCTCGCTGCACCCCGAGAACGCGCAGCGCACCGTTCAGGTTACTGGTGCCGCCCAGTCGCTGCAGCGCGAAGGCTTCCCAGTACGGGGCATCGGGCGCGTAGCTGCTTTTGGGGAAACGTTGGCGCAGCTGCTTGAACAGATCGGCCGCATCACGATAGGCATCGCGGGCGAGCGCCTGCCGAGCGACGCGATAGAGTGAGTCGGCAGGATCCTGCGCGTCCCACGGCTCGGGCGCCTCGGCGCGGAAGCGGCGTGCGAGTTCGACAATCACCGACTCCTCGCCAGACAGGATACGCACACTGGCGAGTTGGTCGAATGCAAACGCCGCGAGGGGTGTAAACGGCGTGGCGATGGGCATGTCGCGCAGCACGCGGGGATCGATGAATAAGGACGAAATTGGCACCGACTTCACGCTCGCGAAGGGCGTCGGCGGTAATGGCAGCTCGATGGGCGTCGGCGGCATTGGCGGCGCGATGGGCGTCGGCGGCACGGGGATGGGCTGTGCCTGCGAGGACGTCGGCGCCAGGTGCGGCAAGCCAACCGTGGTCAGCACGACCAGCACACGAAGCCAGCGGGCACGCGACGTACGGGTGTCACACACGGTCAGCATCAGTCTCCTCCGGAAATCGATTCATCGAGTGTCCGCGATGCCGTCATCACAGCACGCACGCGTGGGAGCAGGTTGGTTTCACGCATGGTCTCGCTGGGGGCGCGTTCTGTTTCCGGCGCCGAACTGCGCGCCTGGATGATCTGCACGAGCACCAGTTCCAGATCCTCCAGCAGTCGCCGCGTGCCGTCGTCACGCAAGGCCGGTTGATCGAGCAACAGGCGGGTGGTGCGTAGCAGCTCGCGTGCCCACTCCGAGATGTCAGCGCCCGGGCCCGTGGCCGGATCGTGATCACGTACCGTGGTGAGCAGCGACACCGTGCGTGCGAGATGTTCACTCATGGCCACATGTGCGGGATCGGTGCGCCGCGGCAATGCCGCGAGCGCCTCAGGGCTCAGCGCAGCCGCCATGCCGGGGGCACCGCGCGCATCCGACTCCGTGGCCACGACGTCGGCCGACGCGACGCGCTCGCTCCGCGCTGGAATGACGTAGCGTCCGACCGCCACACCGGCCATGAGCAGCGCCGCGATGCCGGTGACGCGACGCCACGGGAATCGTCCCGTGCGCACCATCGGCGTGGCCGGTAGCGGCGTGTGCAATGCATGCGGCGCGTTGTGTTGCTGCTGCGCGCGATCCCGCTGAATGCGCGCCCACATCATCTCGCGCGGCACCGGTGTGGCCGCGTCGTCTTCCGCGACCACCTCGCGAGCGAGGTCGGTGATCCACGTCTCTAGGGGGAGCACCTCGTGCGATGCATCTGCATCGCGACTATCCGACGCTTCGTACTCTGGCGTGTGTCTCGTCATGCCAACTCCTTGGTCAGACTCGGTCGGGCAAAGGGCGCGAGCGCGACGCGCAGTTTTTCGCGGGCGCGGGAGAGTTGCGACTTGCTGGTGCCCACGGCCACGCCGAGTGCCTTGCTGATTTCTTCGTGCGTATAGCCTTCTACGTCGTGCATCACGAACACCTGGCGCGTGCCCGGTGGCAGCGCGTCGATCGCCGCGCGCATCCGGAGTTTGAGATCGGGTTCGCTGACCGCGACCTCGTGCGGCACAACGAGCGCTTCCTCGAACGGCGCGGCCAATGCGTCGCGCCGCTTATGGGTACGCAGGCCGTTGAGCGTGACCGACACGGCAATCGTGTGCAACCAGCTCGACAGCGCCGAGTCACCGCGGAACTTGCCGATACGGGAGAAGGCCCGCATGAACGTGTCCTGCGTCCATTCCTGCGCCAATTCCGCCCGTCCGCTCATCCGGAAAATGAGTCGGTACACGCGATCCACGTGACGGTCGTAGAAGAGCCGTTCCGCCGTGTGGTCGCCCGCTTGCAAACGCGTGAGCAGTTCGTGATCGGTCACGACATGCTCACGGTCAGTGCGAGAGTTGGGAAAGTGTGCGCAGCCATAGACGCCCTGAAGACAGCCGCAGCGGGCAAAGGGTTGCGTGCCCGCCAAACAATTATTCGCTCGCGCGATACTCCGGCGGCACCACGGCCTGCTGCACTGGCTGATTTTCCGCCTGCCTCACAGGAATCGGCTGCGCCGCCCCGGCACCGAGCGGTTTTCCCGACTCGCTCATGACGCGGGTCAGAAAGCGCTGTCCTTCCCCAATGCGCTCCACTTCCACCGCAATCGACTCAACGGCCTGTCCCATCTGCTCCAGGCGGTCCTGCAGTTCGCGCGGCACGGGGGCGATCACCGTGGCACCGCGCCGCCAGATGCGGCGGGAGTACGCAATCGCGATTGGCATCAGCACGGCCAGCGTGAAGACGACCGGAATCGCAAACACGCCGTCGGGCGGACCGCTGCGCTGCGGCGGTCGCGTAATCTGCACGGCGCCCGGAATGGCGGCGGCCGCCGCCACCGCCTGATCGGCCTGAGCGATCTGCCCCTCCACGCCGGAGATGCGGGCGTCCACCTCCTTGAGACGCGCCTCGAGCCCTTGGCGGTCCACCCCGGTGGTGTTGTCGTTGGTGAGTTCGCGCGTGATGTTGTCGCGGCGATTTTCGAGACTTTCCAACTGGTCGCGAAGCTCCGATCTCTGGGCACGGGCTGCCGTCAGCACCTCCGTGGGCGAGGCGCCACGCAGCATCTCCGGCGTAACGCGAATTCGATTCGGCGTCGGGACCGTGGCGGGCGCAGCGTTCTGGGGAGTGGCATCCTGCATGGGCAGCACGGAGAGGGGAAACGACGACGGCTGACAGGGCGCCCTGCCAGCTCTGGGCACCTACGCATTCCAATTATGGCAGTTTCAGCGGCCAGCCGCTTGACCTGCCGTCCCCGATTGGGCATTAATTCAGGCTACGCTCATTCGAGCATGCCGAGCGGTCCCTGCCATTTGTGGCGAGGGACTCCGCCGGCTCAAATATCCATCGCGCTCCCGCCGGAAATGGTGGCGCATGCAGGAGTAGCCATGAAGGAAAGCATTCATCCGCCGTACCATTCAGTGGTATTCAAGGACTCGTCCACGGGCGCGACCATTATCACGCGCTCCACGATGACCAGCGAGCAGAAGATTACAATGGATGACGGGAACGAGTATCCCCTCGTCCTCCTCGAAATCACGAGCGACTCGCACCCATTCTACACCGGCACGCAGCGCCTCATCGACACGCAGGGTCGCGTCGACAAGTTCAAGAAGCGCTACAACCGCTAACAGTCCGGCGATGCAGTGCCCGAACGGCCCGAGCGATACGCTTGGGCCGTTTGAGCGTTTGTGGCAGTCAGGTGCGCGGTTGGGCCGAACCGCGCGCGGTTCAGGAGCCGGGAAGCTCCGGCGGCGACGGCGGCGAAATGCCGGTCAGCACGGCCGTCATCAGCAGCACCGCCACCACCGCCATTAACTCGCGGCGTACACCGCCAGCCACCGGCAGGTGTCCGGCCTGTACGCGCCGCCGGTGGGCCCAACCCAGGGCAAGCACGGCCGCCACCAACAGCGTTTTCAGAAGCAGCAACCGTCCGTAGGGGCTGGCGATGATGTCCACCACGCCGACGCCGTCGAAGCGGCGCAGGCTGCTCCCCACCCCCGCGAGCACCGTCACCGGGGCCATCACGGTCGCCGTTCGGCTGAACGCGCCCCATCGGGCGCGCGTCGCAGGCGTTTCCGCCAACTCGCCCCCCACGCCCCGGGTTTCCAGCCACGTCACCAGCAGGCCACCGATCCACGCGCCCATGCCCGCGACATGCATGGCATCGAGGAGCCGTGATCCAAGCGGCCACCGCTCATCGGCGGCGGCGTGTCCCAGACCGCCCATCGCCACGGCCACCCCCAGCGCACCCATGAGCGCCAGCAGCGACGAAGTGCTTCCCGCGGCCAGGAGCAGAGTGACCGCCGCCGCCCCGCACACCGTGGCCAGCTGCAACCATCCGCGCCCCCAGCCGGTCTCCTGCAGCAGCACCGGCAGGTCGGTGGCGGTCATCTCCAGCGCCCGCACCTGTAAAAGCAGCAGGAGCGCGGGGGCGACCACAAGCAGCGCGCTCGCGGCCTGTCGCACGCGCCATAGCAGCGGCGACGGCTCGGTGTACGAGTCGGCCGCGAGAAAGGTCAGCGTCCCCCAACCCATTGCCACTATGGCGCCAGCATACAGCATGAGTCGCGCCAAAGACGACAAAATCTCGGGTAAAACGTCCACCTACGGCGCCAACGCCACGCGGAAGTTGTGCTTGCCGTTCACCACGTGGCCGTCTTTCGACATCGCTTTCCAGGTAATCGTGTACGTGCCGCTCGCCAACGACGTCGAGAAGGTGCCAACCACGGGATCCTCGCGGCTGGCCCCGCGGGTCAGCTTGGCCAGCGGGACCTTGGCGCCGTCGGCGGAGGTCACGTCGATTTTCGTGGCCGGCAGGTCGGCCGGCTCCGACAGCCACAGCCGTACGGCGTCGGGCGAGGCCGTGAGCACCGTGTCGGCGGCGGGGAACGCACGCTTGAGCCTGAGATGCGGCACCACCGCACCACCGGCGAGGGCGGGGGCCGCCAGCACGGCAGCCAGCGCCGGAACGAACAGACGGCGAGTCATCAGAGCAATTCGCATGAGCAGGATCTCCAAGGTGTAGCGAAGCGTGGGTCAGGACGAAAGGTGATGTGAGTGAGGCGGCGAAGGAAAGGCCGACGGGCTGTTTTCGTGTAATAACGGCGGCGCACGGAGTGGTGACGGGACACGCAGGGTCGCTGGCGCATTGCACGGCCAACCGGTTGCTTCCTCCGCATGCCGCGAGCCGCCAGAGGGGTGCCGCGCGGCTCCCTTAGCGCAGAGCGTGGCATGGTGGGTTGGATCGTGGCAGTCTGTGCGTCGCTCGTGGCCCTGATCGCGCTGTTCCGTGTGCTGACCGACCGCGCACGCCGCAAGCAGCGCGGACTCTTCGCCTCGTGGCCGGTGCCGATGATCAGCCTCTCGGAGCTCGATCCGGTCTTCACGCCGGGCCCGTTCGGGCCAACGCGGGACACCGAAGTGCAGTTCATTGGACGCGGCCCGATCATGGTGCCGGGGGGCACCAGCGACGCCGAGGCGTGGGTGCTGGCCGTGCTGGCCAAGCGGGCGCTGTGTGCGTTCGAGTTTGGGACGTGTACTGGCAAGACGTCATATCTCTGGAGCCGCAACGCACCCGCTGGCGCGCGGATCGTGACGCTGACGCTCTCCCCCGATCAGACCACCACCTACTCCGCCGCGTCGGGGGATACGGCGCAGGATCGTGGCTTTGCGCTGCGCGAATCGGCGTTCACGGAATTCTTGTACAGCGGCACTGACTCGGCGGCGATGATCGATCAACGCTTCGGCGACAGCAAACAGCTGGATGAATCGCCGTGGCTCGGATGGGCCGATCTGGTCTTCGTGGATGGCTCGCATGCCCGCTCGTACGTCGAGAGCGACTCGGCGAAGGCCATGCGCATCGTCAAGCCGGGCGGGCTGGTGCTGTGGCATGACTACGCCGGACCGCGTCACGCGCCGGGGGTGTTTGCGGCGCTGAATGCGCTCTCGCAGTCGCTGCCGATTCGCCATGTGCAAGGTACGACGTTTGTGGCGTGGCGACGGCCGGCGTAGCGGATCGTCGTCGTCGCGGACCCGGCGTCCAATACATACTGGCCGCACCGATCCATTTTAGCTGGTCATGTCAGGCTCGATCCGATATCTTACAGAGCGGTCTCGCGAACGAGAAAGTCTTCCACGCACTCTGGGGAACGCAGACATGCGATCAACAATCCTACTCGTCACAGGCATCGCCGCGCTGCTTGCACTCGGCGCATGCAACGGTGGGCCGTCGGAGGTAGTGGTCGCGCCGACCGAGCTCCCACTCCCAGAAGGTGCGTTGGAGAACGGCGTGATGACACGTCGGGTCGGTGTTCTCCGGCACTACGGCGATTCGTTGCTTTTCGAGGCGCCATCGCGTGCAGCGGTGGGAGTTCCGATCGAGGTCCACGTGACGACGTATGGCGGAGGTTGCCTTGGTCAGGATACCACCGTTACCAACGTGAACGGTCTCCGCGCAACGGTCGTGCCGTATCAGCGCGCCCCAGTCGACCCGAACGTCGCCTGCACGATGGAACTCGTTTTGCAGCGACGCCTCGTGCGCGTCACTTTTCAGTCTGCAGGCTTGGCGACGCTCAGGGTCATCGGCCGGGACGAGCCGGCGTCGCGACTGTTTGCGGTGGAACGGCGCATTGAGGTGCGATGAGGGCGGCCGCAGCAACGCGCAGCTTCGGATAGGACGCTGAGCGGCAGGAACCTCGTGGGAGCGAGTGGGAAGGCGTTCCGCAATGCTGCGGCAATGTCTGGCGCCGCTTGGCTTTTGGCGGCATCGTAGGGCAGTTCCTGTGCGGCGTGCTGCCGTCTGCCTGCCCTTAAGCCCGATAGTCCCATGCCCGCTTCCTCCGCACCACGCGTGACCGGTCAATACATCGGCCGTGCGGCCGCCTTGGCCGCCTTGGCGTTGACGGCGCCACTCCACGCCCAGTCTGCCGACCCGGTGCGCTTTGCGCGCTACGCGCATGTGGCCAATGATGGCACGCTTGCGTTCACCTATCATGATGACATCTGGGTGGCCGCCGCCGACGGCAGCAATCCGCGGCGTCTGACCGCGCATGTGGCGCGCGACATCATGCCGCGCTTCTCGCCCGATGGGCAGTGGATTGCCTTCACCAGCAATCGCTACGGCAACAACGATGTGTTCGTGGTGCCGGCGAGTGGCGGCGAACCGCGACAGCTCACCTGGCACTCCGGCGACGATCAGGCGCTCTACTGGACGCCCGATGGACGCGAGATTGTGATGAGCAGTAGCCGCGGGGAACATCCGTTTGGTTCGCCGCTCTATCGCGTGGCGCTGGATGGCACCATTCCGCGGGCGATGGGCATGGACTTCGGACGCGCCGGCATGATCAAGCAGGATGCGACCCAAGTAGCGTTCAATCGCTCGCTGCCGACCTACTGGCGCAAGGGGTACCGCGGCAACAACAACGCCGACATTGCCGTGCAAGACCTCAAGACCGGTGTCATTCGCGAGCTGACGGATACGGTGCTCACACAGTACCGTGAGTTCACGCACGACGTGCACCCCATGTGGGGCGCCGATGGCATGATTTATTACGCCTCCGAGCGAGACGGGCACTTCAACCTCTGGCGAATCGCCGCCACCGGGGGCGCCGCGCAGCAGGTCACGCGCCATGCCGATGACGGCGTGCAATTCCCCGCCATCTCGCCCGACGGGAAACGGATCGTGTACGAGAACAACTTCGAGCTCTACACCGTCGAGCTGCCAAGCGGTCAACCGCGCAAAGTCTCACTGCGCCTCGCCTTTGACCCGAAGGAGAGCGATGTCGACATGGTCACGGCGGTGAACCGGGGTGACGGCTTCGCGGTGTCACCGTCCGGCGACTACGCGGCAGTCGACGTGCGTGGCGAACTGTTCATCGTGCCCACGGAAAACGGCGTGGGCGAAAAGACGCAGATCACGCAATCGGCTTGGCGCGAGCGCGGCCAGGTGTGGTCGCCCGATGGTCGGCGTATTGCGTACGTCTCCGATGAGACCGGCGAGGAGGAGCTCTGGCTGTACGAGCTGTCGTCGGGCACGCGCCGTCAGCTGTCGAAGCAGGCGTCGATCAAGAGCGACATCACGTGGGGTGGCAATGGCACCATCTACTTCGTCGCTCTCAATAAACTGTGGTCGCTCGATGTGGCGAGCGGCACCACGCGCGAACTGGCCGACAATCCGGCCGGTGGCTTTTCCATCACGCAGGTGCACAGTGATGGCACCACGCTCGTACTCACGCAGCGCGACGATGACCAGAACGCCGAGGTGATGCTCTTTGATGCGCGCACTCGGCGTTCGGTGAATATCTCACGCAATCCGTTTCAGGACAGCAACGGCCAGCTCTCCCCCGACGGCACGCAGCTGTTCTTCACCTCCACCCGCGACGGCGGCTCGGCACAGCTTTATACCGTTTCGCTGAGTGCGCTCACCGAAGACCCTGATGATCCGCTGGTGAAGGAGCGCATGCGTCGGGCCACGGCTCGCACCGAGCGGGCGGACAGCACAGGGAACGGAGCCACGGCCGTGAGTGCCACGGCCGCACCGCGAATAGTCGCTGCGGTGAACATCGACGAAGCCGGCATTGCGCGCCGCGCACGCCCGCTCACTTCGGGCACCCAGAGTGTCGGCGCCTTCTTCCTGTCGCGTGACGGACGCACGATCACGTTCGCCGTGGGAGCGGGTGGCGGTAACGGTCAGGGCGCCATGGATCCGGAGAGTCTGGCCATGGGTCTCTTCCAGATGAATGCCGATGGCAGCAACCGGCGGCGCTTAGCCGGTGGCGCGTATCCGGGACTGACGCCGAGCGCCGACCGCCGGACCGTCTTCTTCCGTCGCGCCGCACCGCGTGATGCGGGTGATGACGCAGGGTCGGCGGGGAGCACCGAGCTGCACAAGCTCACGCTCGCCACGCCAACGCGCGCCGAACGCGTGTCGTTCACGCTGCCGGTGCGGGTCGATCTGCGCGCAGAGCGCGAACAGCTCTTCGAGGAATCGTGGCGCGTGATGAAGTACCGATTCTACGACGAGAAAATGCACGGGCGGGACTGGGACAAGATCAAGGCGCAGTACAAGCCGCTGCTCCGTGATGTGGGCACGAACGAAGACCTGTATGATCTCGCGAACGAGATGATCGGTGAGCTCAATGCGTCACATACGGGTGTGAGCGGACCGCCGAGCCGTTCGATGCCGCGCGTGTACAGCACGCGGTATCTGGGACTCGAACTCGAAGCCCACAGCAGTGGGCGCTACCGCATCAGTCACATCTACCAGGACGGACCGGCTGACAAGGAATGGCTGCAGCTGGCCGTGGGTGATGTCGTGCTGACGCTCGACGGCCAGGAGCTCAAAGTCGGCGACAACTACTGGAAGGCGCTCAGCACGACACTGAACGAGTACATCCCGCTGCGCGTGGCCAAGTCGGCCAACGGCGAGGGGGCGCGCACGGTGCGTATCCGTAGTGTGACCTCGCTCAGCGATATCAAGTACGAAGAGTGGGTCGCGACACGGCGTGCTCAGGTGGAGAAGGAAACCAACGGCGCCATCGCGTATGTGCACATTCGCTCGATGAACCAGCCATCGCTCGCCAAGTTCCGCAGTGATATCGATCAGTACTCGAATGCGAAGGGGATCATCGTGGATATCCGCTACAACGGCGGTGGCAACATCGACCAGGAGTTGATCGATATCCTCGAGCGACAGCCGTATCAGTTCTGGAATAATCGCAGCGGATCGCGCGTCTGGGGACGTCGGCCGCGGCAGGCAATTGCCGGTCCCAAGGTGATGCTGATCAACCAACGATCGGGCTCGGACAGCGAGGTCACACCGATGGCGTTCCGTCAGCTTGGCTTGGGGCGGATCGTGGGGAATCCCACCGCCGCTGCGGTGATTGCGACCGGGAGCTACGCCCTGATCAACGGCGGGACGATCCGTACGCCCGGCTCCCTCGTGGTGACCTACGATCCAACCAAGCCCAACAATTACGGCGTCAATCTCGAAAACTTTGGCGTGCCGCCCGATGTCTGGGTGAAGAACTCGCCGATGGATGAACTCCAGCGTGTTGACCGGGAACTCAAGGCGGCCATCGACGAAGCGATGCGGATGCTGAAGACCGCCGCGCGGGTAGGGATGACGCCGAATCCGTGACGGCAGCTCGCCACACTTGCCGCAATCGACGCGCGTCGGCAGTATAGGCGATCCTCTTCTGGAGCCTTGTATGCGTACCCGTATTTCTCTCCGACTCTTCACGGCGGCCGCCGCGATCACCGTTGCGGCGGCTGTCGCGTGGGCCGCCGCGCCGGAGGTGCCGCAGACGACCGACCAACCCACGGTGCTGGTGACCGTGCTCTTCATGTGCGAAGGCGCCCGCTCGGTCGATCCGTGGGAGGTGCACGTGAAGAGCGGGCAAGACCTTGACTGGGTGCTCGATCCGAAATCCGACGCGACAGATTTTCGGATTCGGCGCAAGCGGTCTGCGCGGTCCTGGCCGTTTGAGGGGAGCGCGCCCTACGGGGGGCGGAAGGGAACGCCCGCGAAGGCCAAGGGACGACAGAACGCGTCCAAAGGCCGCTACAGTTATGATATTGAGGCCTCCTGTCCGGCCGCGAACGGGAAGGTCGAGTGGAAGCGTATCGATCCCGATATCATCATCGACTGATCCATGGCTAGCCAACGTCCGCTTCCCGAGCAGATCGGTCCGTACAAGGTCCTGAGCCTGCTCGGCGAAGGGGGGATGGGTGCGGTGTACGAAGCGGCGGATCAAGGACCGGTTCGTCGGCGTGTAGCCGTCAAAGTCATTCGCAGTGGACTCCGATCACCGGAGATCTCCGCGCGGTTCGAAGCCGAGCGTCAGGCCCTTGGCCTCATGGATCATCCGGGCATCGCCCGCGTGCTCGGTGCCGGCGAAACCGACGCCGGTGATCCGTATTTTGTCATGGAATTGGTGAAGGGGCTTCCGCTGGTCGAGTATTGCGACGAGCGCCGCCTTTCCACGCACGATCGCATCACGCTCTTCATTGCGATATGCAACGCCGTGCAGCATGCCCACCAAAAGGGTGTGCTGCATCGCGATCTCAAGCCGTCAAACATCCTCATCACGGAGGTTGACGGTCAGCCGATGCCCAAGATCATCGACTTTGGCATCGCGAAAGCGCTTGGCCGCGCGCTCACCGATGATCCTTTGATCACCAACGCTGGCACCGCGGTGGGCACGCTCGCCTATATGAGCCCTGAGCAGGCGGAGTCGTCGGGCTACGACGTGGATACCCGCGCCGACATTTACTCGCTCGGCGTGATACTGTACGAATTGATGGTCGGTCGGCTGCCGATTGAGCCAGCCGGTATGGGGCATCACACGTTCTTGGTGCGATTGACCTCGCGCGACACGATCGTGCCGCGACCGAGCGATCGCGTGATCACGCTGGGGAGTGACCGCGAATTCATCGCACGCAGCCGCCGCACCGAGCCGCAACGACTGCGGCAAGAACTGCGCGGAGATCTCGACTGGGTGGTGCTCAAAGCACTGGAGCCGGATCGCGCGCGTCGCTATCCCACCGCCAATGCGCTCGCGCTCGATCTGCAACGGTCATTGCTCAACGAACCCGTGAGCGCCCGACCTCCATCCGCCACGTACCGGATCGGCAAGTTCGTGCGTCGCCACCGGGCCGGGGTATTTGCCTCAACCGTCGGTGTCTTGTTGCTGACCGCCACCAGTGTCGCCGCCACCGTCGGTTGGTTGCGCGCAAGCGCCGCCGAAGTGCGCGCGTCGGCAGAAGCCGACGCCGCGCGCGACGTGACCAACTTCGTAGTGGGACTCTTTCGCGTGTTCGATCCCGATGAACCACGTGGCGGCGTTCCGATGCGCGATGTCACGGCGCGAGAGTTGCTGGACCGCGGCGCGAACCGCGCCGCTAACGAACTCGCGGCCCAACCGTTGCAACAGGGTCACATTCTTCAGGCCATCGGCGGCGCCTATCAGTCATTGGGCTTCTATGATGAAGCCACACGACAGCTGGAACGCGCCCTGGCGGCGCGTGAGCGTGTGGTACCGGCCAACGATCTGGAGATTTCGTCGCTCGAACTCGCGCTCGGGCAAACGGCGCGTGCCAGCGGCAACTACGACGAAGCGACCCGTCGCCTCACGCGCGCAGTGGCGCTGCGCGAGGCGGTGTTGGGCGCAGCGCATCCCGATGTGGCGCAGGCGCTGGGCGCGCTCGGCCTGCTGCTCTGGCGGCAGGGACGGCTAGTGGAAGCGGAGTCGCTCTTTCTGCGCGTCGTTCGTATCGACGAAGCGTCACTGCCGGCCGACGATCCGCGGCTGGCTCGTCATCTGATGGGGCTGGGAGTGGTGTACTGGTCGCAGAATCGCATGGCCGATGCCGAGCCGATGATGCGTCGCAGCCTCGCCATCCGGGAGCGCCGTCAGGGTGCCGACCATCCGGATCTCGCGGCGGTGCTCAACAATCTCGGTGCTGTGTACTTCCAACTCCATCGGTACAAGGACGCGCTCACATACTACGAACGCACCCGGTCGATTTACAGCCGCACGCTGGATTCGCTGCATCCCAACGTGGCCTCGGTGCTCAACAACCTTGGTGAGACGCACTGGAAGCTTGGCCACTTGGAGGTCGCCGAGCCGCTGCTACGGCGAGCGCTCGCAATCAAGGAAGCGAAGTTGGCGGCCACGAACCCAACCATCGCCGTGACGCTGAACGGGCTGGGCGGGGTGCTGCGCGACCGTGGGCAGACGGTGGAGGCCGAACGGGTGTACCGGCGTGCGCTGACAATTCGCACGCGGAGCTACGCCGCCGGTGATGCCAATATCGCCGAGACCGCACGCGACCTGGCCGCGCTGTTGCGCACGACTGGTCGCGCGCGTGAAGCCGCGATGCTGACGGCGTCGTCCGTCTCGCGACAGCATTAGCGGGTCCGCTCCCTCCCCTCCACGTAACTTGACGCGGTAGTATCTCAGTGCTAAGATACTAGGATGCAACTTCTTGGCATTCATCACCTGACCGCGATTTCCGCGCGGATTCGCGATAACTACAGGTTCTACACGCAGACGCTGGGCATGCGGCTGGTCAAGCGCAGCGTCAACCAGGACGACGTGAGCGCGTATCATCTGTTTTACGCCGACAATGTGGGATCGCCCGGCTCGGATCTGACCTTCTTCGATTTTCCGGTGCTCCCCGAGCGTCGTGGCACGCGGTCGATCACGCGCACGGCACTGCGCGTTGGTGGTCCCGACGCGATGTCGTGGTGGAAGCATCACCTCACCAGCCAGCGCGTACGGATCGAGGAGCTCGTGGAGCGCGACGGCCGGCTGACACTCGATTTTGAGGATGCCGAGGGTCAGCGCCTCACGTTGGTGGACGACGGCGGCGAGGGCGCGGCATTCCCGTGGGCCTCGAGTCCGGTGCCGAGCGCGTATCAGGTGCGGGGGCTCGGGCCGATCACGCTCAGCGTGCCTGATCTGCGTCCTACCGATTCCATCTTGCAGCAGGCGCTGGGGCTGCGTCCGGTGCGCACTTATGCGCACCCCGATGCTCCCGCGCACACGGTGCATGTGTACGAAATGGGCCCAGGCGGCGCTGGTGCCGAATTGCACATCGCGGTGCAGCCGGATCTTCCCGTAGGTCGTCAGGGAGCGGGCGGCGTGCATCATGTGGCGCTGCGCGTGTCGGATGACACATA
This sequence comes from Gemmatimonadales bacterium, assembly GCA_038212625.1. Classification (GTDB taxonomy): domain Bacteria; phylum Gemmatimonadota; class Gemmatimonadetes; order Gemmatimonadales; family Gemmatimonadaceae; genus Gemmatimonas. The sequence goes on from JBBQUH010000016.1 coordinate 20,860, forward strand.
TGACGCGTGGGCCGATCGGCTCAACACGCTGGGGATCCCGAACAGCGGCAAGGTAGACCGCTATTGGTTCCGCAGCCTCTATTTCCGCGAGCCCAACGGCATTCTCTTCGAGTTGGCGTCGGACGGTCCCGGCTTCACGGTCGACGAGGACGCAGCGACGCTGGGAGAAAAAATCGTGCTGGCGCCATTTCTCGAAGCGCAGCGTGATGAAATCGTCGCCAATCTCAAGCCGCTCGACTGAGGCTCATGACCATGACACGTTCCACAGAGTCCGCCGGTATTCACAACTTCGTGCATCACGTGGACGTGGCGCGCGGTCGCGACATCACGCTGTTGTTGCTTCATGGCACCGGCGGTGACGAGCGGGATCTTCTGCCGCTGGGCGCAACGCTGGCACCGGGTGCGGCGCTGCTCAGTCCGCGTGGCAAGGTGCTCGAGCGGGGCATGCCGCGCTTCTTCCGGCGACTCGCCGAAGGGGTGCTTGACCAGGAAGATCTGGCGTTTCGTACCACGGAGTTATCTGCGTGGGTGCGAACGGCGCTCACCGAGTACGCCTTGCCCAGCCGCGTGGTTGCCGTGGGATTTTCCAATGGCGCCAACATTGCGGCGTCAATGCTGTTACGAAACACCGGCGTGCTGCATCAGGCGGTACTGCTCAGTCCGATGCTGCCGTTCGAACCCGATACCCCGCCAGTGCTCACCGACATTCGCGTCTTCATTGGCGCGGGCATGCACGACGCAATGGTTCCACCTGCGCAGTCGCAGCGACTCGCCGACGTCCTCACGGCCTACGGCGCCGACGTCATGATGACGTGGACGCCGAGTGGACATGGTATTACGCCGGACGAGTTAGACGCAGCAACACACTGGTTGAGGTAGCGCGGCGCGGTCGCGTACCGACCCGATACTCATGCGGTACGGGCGCGCGTCTGTTACCGACGCTCTTCGCCGAGCTTTTGCTGTCCTTTCCCCACGGCTTGCTTCGCTTTGCCCTTCAGCTCTTCGAACTTACCCTTCATCTGCTGACTATCGTCACCAGTAATCGCACCGGCTGCCTGGCGCGCCCTGCCGGTCACTTCATCAACCGTGCCTTCGACGCGATTCTCGGTGCCCTTGTCAGTCAGCTTCTGTTTGGTCGTTGGATTGGCGCGGTCCATGGAATGCTCCTGGTAATAAGCGGAAACGAAAACATCGACGTCCTCATGACGCCACCTTTTCGTACACGCGTACACAGGGCCAGGTCCCATAATGCGAGACGACACGCTACGCATGAGCGACATACTCCGGCGCTCGCACTGCACACATGAGCGAGTCGCTAGCGAGGTAGTCCGGTAAATCGTAACCGCTGGTTCACCGCGATTCGCTCATCAGCAGACATCCCGCTCCACAAGCGTACTTCATCGAGTGTGCGTCCACAGCCACGACACACGTCATTCAGATCAAGCTGGCAAATCTTGATGCATGGTGATTCGGTGGTGGGGGCCGTTGATGGCCGCGTAGTGCGCGGGTCTGTCTGCTCACTCATGGTCGATTCGGTGCCACGGGATGTGGGTCGAGTTGTGCGATGCGCGCAGCGAGTTCGCTCACCGGCAGTTGCCCACCAATGAACAGTGCGGTGGGGTGCGCATTCGCGTGTGGTGAGCTCGCGTCGAGTTGAACACGCTTCCGGCCGGGCACACGATTCCAAACAAACATGTCGTGCGCGCGATCGTGAAACCGCACGAGCCCTTTCGCGCGCACGACGGCTGCAGGCAACGCGCGCACAAAATTTAGAAAGGCCTCCCGCTCCACCAGCGCCGGCAACGGCAGTGCGAGACTGGCAAAGGGATGGCGATGCGTAGTGCCCCCCGCTCGTTCGTGACTCCGCACCTGCGCTCGCAGTGGCGCATCGTCACGCGTGGCGACGTAACGCACCTGCGCTGTCAGCGCCACGAGCTGATCGGCGAACGCATCAACGGTGGTGAACAATGCACCGGTATTCACGCGCCGCACGCTTTCCTCCACCACACGGAGCCGTGCAGCAGAGAGCCGCTCGGTCCAGTTGAGCAGCACATGGGTGGCGGTGACGGTTTGCGCCGCTTCCAGCGCATTACTCCACCATCGCTTCTGCCACCGCCCGGCATCGATCACGGTGAGCTGGAGCGGAAGCGTGAAGTGTGCCAGCCGCGCCTCAAGTGTCAGGTAGCCGAGCAGCTCGTCGGCTTCTGTGGCGCCATTGGCCTCAATCAGCATGATGCTGCCGGGATCCGGTGGCACCGCCGCCAGCGTGTCCATCAACTCGCGCAGTGAGCCGCAACAGACACACTCCCCGTTGAGCGGCGTGACCACGGCCTCGAGATCGGCCAGCCGCGCGGCGTCGATGGCGGCGTTCTCGAAGTCATTGAGCACCACGCGCACCCGCACGCCGTGCGCGTGGAGGCGGGGGATGAGCTCAGTGAGAAAGCGCGTCTTTCCCGCGCCGAGGAATCCGGCCATCAGCACGAGCGGAATCATAGGGAATTACGTCGCCTGTGAGAAGCGAAGCTCACCGAGAAATCCGCGCGCGCCGCGGCGCACGATGGAGGCCGCGTAGAGTACCACAAGCGCCACCAGCGCTGCCAGTTCTATCGGGGAGGTCGTCTCCCTCAGTGCCCCGGCCCGCGAGGGCAGCACGAGTGCGGGTAGCGCGATATTTGTGACCACACCAACGGCAATCGCGGCGACGATCATGGCCATCGCAAAGCCCAGTGCGAACGTGCGGCCATGCATGCGCGAGAGAATGCCCAGCGTGGCCACGTTGGTGGCCGGTCCGGTAATCAGTAACGCAAGGCCCGCACCGGGAGAGACGCCGGCCGCGACCAACACGGCCACGAGTGGCGTGGAGGCCGAGGCACAGATGTACAGCGGAAGTCCAAGCAGTGCGAACAGTACGACGTCGACGCCCGTTGGGAGCCGCGTGATCCATGACCCTTCCAGTACTGGCGCCATGAGTGCCGCGATGAAGAGCCCCACCAGAATCCATGGCGCGGTGTGGTCGACCATGTCGGCGAATCCGGATTTGATCGCCGTCTTCCACCGATTATTCGAGGCGCTGACAGCTGCCGATTCCATTACCGGCAGCGCGCGACGTGACGGGCGGGCCGCTACGAGGCGGCCCATGACCAGCGCAACACCCAGCGCCACCAGGGCCGCCGCAATGACACGCACCACCGTGTACTCCATACCCAACAACGGCAGCGACAGCAGCACAGCGTCGAGTCCCAGCTCGGGGGTGGCCACGAGAAACGCGATGGCCGCAGTGGTCGAGGCGCCTTGGCGCACGAGACCTTCGTACAACGGCACCACGCCGCAGGAGCAGATCGGCAGTGGGAGTCCCACCGCCATCCCGGACAGCCCCTGCCGAAGCCGCGACCCACGACTGAGCCACGACACGTGCGCCGGCGATACGAAGGCGTACACCAGTCCCGCCGCGACGTACGCCACGAGCAACGCCGGGGCGCTCTCCAGCGCCAGTCCCATGAACGTGTGCCACACCCCCGACACTACGTCGAGTTCAGCGGCCCCGCTACGGGTCACATGCAGAAGGACCAGCAGCGCAATGCCGGCAAGCGCGCCGAGGCCGTTAGGTAGACGGTCGGAGGGCGTGTTCGGGACATGCGCCGGCGCAGGGGCACCGGGCGTCACGCCCGCGTTCGCCGGTTCGTGGTCGTGCGCGTGAACCTGATCGTGCGAGTGATCGTGCGCATGGGAGTGCGCATGATCGTGATGATGATCGTGATCGTGCGCCGGGTGCGCCACCACGTGCAGCAGCGAACCGCCCACCAAGGCTTCAAACCACAGGCCCGCCCGCGCAGGCAGCACGGCCAGCATCTCCGGCTCCACCGCATAGCCAACACCAGTGGCGAGCGCCATGAACGCCAACACCGCCCACGTCCAGATGCGCGCTCGATCGCTCATGACTAACCAGACCATCATGCTGACCGGCAACTGGTGCAGCAGCACGCCGTAGCCCATCAAGCCTCTGCCGGTGCCATCCATTTGTGCGATCGCGCTGCCATCGAGCGCGGAGTGAATGGCAATACCCACCAGCGCGAGCAGGAGCACCACGGCATGCGTCCGATCCACACCCACCCGAAACAACCGTTCCGCCAGCGTTGGCAGTGCGAAACCCAGAAGCATGAACAACGCCGCCCACGGATCGCCGTTGGCGAGGGCGTGGGGCACCACGTCGAGCAACACCAGGCCACCGATCGTGACCAGTACGAAGCCGTCCACAAAAGCAAACAGCGCAGGGCGGGTGCGCGCCAATGTGGCGATCAGCGGCCCCGTGGCCAGCGCGGCGATGCTCGCCGGCAGCAACACGCTGTTTAACACCAGGCTCCGATGTCAAAGCGGCAAACGTGCACCGCAGTGCCGGCCGCCCCGCGGCCCCCGGGTATGACAACGGACGCCAATCGGGCGCCCGTACAAAGTCTCGACATGCTTGAACGATAGCCGTATTGCGAATGATTATTCAAGAGCGGACGGCTATCGTCACGGGTGGGAGGCAGCGTGGACTGCAGTTCGGAGACCCCTTCCTGCAAATTTCAATTCGACCACCCGATCGTGCCGGGGCCGTGGAGCTGCTGGTCGGCGTCGCCACCGACTCCGTGCTCGGACGCACCATTACGTCCGTGGACGGTCGCTTCGTACTGCGTGCGCCGCACGCATCCCGGCGCAACTGGTGGCAGGATTGAGCGAATCCAGCTGCGGACTGATCGCAATCTGGACGGCCAGCGGTTGAAAGTGCTGATCGCTGACAGCGGCCGCTGTCAACGTTCCACTGCCGGATCAGCGGCTCGACGGACGGATCCCCATCGAATCATCGTCCAGCGCCTCATCCTCGTCTTCCTCGAGAGTCCACTCGGGAAACGGATCGGCAAAGGTTTGCCAGAGCGCCTCGCCCGCTGCCAACTCCTGCTCGGTGATCAGACAGGCGTCGAGAAGCGCCGTCAACCCGGGAATATCGAGATGCTGCCCGATGATGGCCAATTCCTGCCGACGGTCACCGAGCTCCGGGTGCCAGAGCGCGTCGACCTCCTCGCGCTGCTCGTCGTCCAGGTCCCAATGCTCCCGATCCACAGCCACGTACCAATATCCCGCGGCTTGCACCTCAAGCAGCTGCCCCGCCTGCGACCACGCCGCCATGAGTTCCGGACGCGTGGCGATCCAGAAGAACCCTTTCGCGCGCAGCACCCCTGGCAGTCCCTGATCCACTTGCGCCCACAGTCGCTCCGGGTGGAACGGACGCCGCGCTCGATACACGAAGCTGCCGATGCCGTACTCCTCGGTTTCCGGGATGTGCACGCCACTGAGCTCCTTCTGCCACCCGGGCGCGGCCTCGGCTTTTTCGAAATCGAAACGATGCGTGCCGAGGATACGCTGGGGGGCTATAACGCCACGTGTCGCCACGATCTGTTCGGCGTCGGGGTTGAGATGGCGCAGCAACGCCTGCAACTCGCGCACCTGATCCGGCGCGATCCGGTCCGTCTTGTTGATGATCAGCACGTCGGCGAATTCGACCTGATCGATGAGCAGATCCGGGATCGTGCGTTCGTCATCTTCACTGAGCGCCACCTGACGCGCTCGCAGGTCATCGAGCGATCCGAGATCGACGCGAAACCGCTCCGCATCCACCACGGTCACCATCGTATCCAGGCGGGCCACGTGAGACAGCGACACGCCCTCGTCGGTCTCGAAGGTGAACGTCGCGGCCACGGGCAACGGCTCGCCGATCCCGGTGGACTCAATCAGCAGATAGTCGAATCGTCCCTCCCCGGCGAGGCGCGCCACCTCCTGTAACAGGTCGTCGCGCAACGTACAGCAGATGCAGCCGTTGGTCATCTCCACAAGCGTTTCGTCAGTGCGTGAGAGCGCCGCTTCACCGCCGCGGACGAGCTGCGCATCGATGTTCACTTCGCTCATGTCGTTGACGATGACCGCCACGCGCAGGCCGTCGCGATTGGCCAGCACATGGTTCAACACGGTTGTTTTCCCCGCGCCGAGAAAGCCGGAGAGCACCGTGACAGGCAATCGAGAATCGGTGGGCGGGGTGGTAATCATGCTGGTCATTACCTCGACTCCTTGAACAGCACATGACGCCGCACCGAGGGATCGTACTTCCGCTGCACCAGGCGCTGCGGTGTGCTCTGCGGGTTCTTCGTGGTGACATACATGAAGTGACTCTCGGTCGAACGGAGCTTGACCTGGACGCGGCCTGAAACAGCCATGAATCCCTCGCGACGGTAACGGGTGCGACGTGCCCGGGCCGACTTGCCCTGACAATAGTGATAAGCTAATATCAATAAATGCCGCCACAAGTTCCCCACTCGTTGCCACGCACCCCGATGCTCGTGGACCAGCAGTTCTGGTTCCTGGGACACGACATTCAGCATGCCGACGGCAACGCGCTGGTACGATTCGGCTTTGTGCGTACGCGGAGTCATCACCCGGGAGGCACCACCTGTTACCGCCTGCCGCTTGGCGTTGGCCACGTGGCCGGGGACGTCAACGCGCACCTCGTGTGCTGGGGCTTCGCGGCCTATATCGGCCCTGTGCTTGGCAATAGCGACGTTGCGGGCGATTCCGCAAACACGCGGTGCGGCTCCACCACCGCCGGCGGCATCATCATCACCCGGCACGCTCGTACGCCGCTGTTACTCCGCGCACCGCTACGCCTCCCGCTCCATACCGAGCGGGCGCTGCCCCAGCGCTCCTCGCCGCAGGGCCCCGAGGAATGGTGCGTTGCCAACCGCGGATTGGCGATGGCCGCCACCGTGTTCGCCACGTACGAGCGATGGGCGGGCGAGCACCTCGGGGCGGCCCATCGCGCCCGCGCGCTGGCGCTCCTTCCGCGACACAAAGCGCGGCGGTTCGTACCGCACCCTGATCTTGCCGAGCAGTGGGATCGCGTGTCGCGCGGGATGTCCTGATGCGGATTCGCACGGTGTTCACGTGGGCGCTTGTCGCCGGCATCGCCGGCGTCTGGTCCGTACGGCCCGCACCGATCGCACCCGCCGACCTTCTCGCCGCCGACCGCAGCACCGGTTACTCGGTGAGCGATGACGGGAGAACCCTTGAGCACGCGTCGCCCGCTGATTCAATCATCACGATCGATTGGAAAGTGTTACGCGAACTCGACCACCGGCGCGGCACTGTGGGGAATACACTCCGCGCCCTCAACGGGCGCCGCGTACGACTGCCCGGATTCATCGTACCGCTCGATGACTTCGCCGATACCGTCAAAGAGTTCCTGCTGGTGCCCTACTTCGGCGCCTGCGTGCACGAACCGCCGCCGCCCCCTAACCAGATGATATACGCCACGATGAAATCGGGGAGCACCCCCATGAGCTGGTGGAAGGCGGTGTGGTTGGAAGGCACGCTGCATATCACCCGCTACCAGAGTGTCTACGGTGTCGCGGGTTTTCGCTTTACCGTGGAGCGCGTAGTGCCCTACGCGCGCCCCGGCGTCTGACTATCTCGCGTTGGTCCACCACGCACGCCACAAACGCACGGCCCCGGTTGAATCGGCGCCAATGAACTCGGCACGCCGCCGGGCATAATCGGCGTAGATCGGCGCCGCAGCAGTCCGGAGCGCCACGTCCCCTGCCGTCTCCGCCGATCCCTTGGGCACCGCGTACACAAACGATGACATCACGCGTGGTCCGTCGCGGGTTTCCGCAAAGCGCAGCCATGTATCAACGCGCCGGAAGTCCCTCGGAACCAGTGCCTTCGTGCTATCGCCTTGCACGCCCGCCTGCACGAAGAAATCCACAGCCTTGTCGGGATAACCGAACAGATAGCCATACCCACGCCAGCGGGCGTCACGCGGGGCGTTCTCTACGGCCGCCAAAACCTCACGCACATCAGCGCCCGGCGTGATGCCCAGCGTGGCAAAGAATTGTTGCTGACGACGAATCGCCTGTTGCACGCTCGTGCGATGATAGACCACCATGGACGTGGCGCGCACCACGGTGCTATCGCGCCGCGTCTGGGGCGCCGTGAACACTTGCACGAACGTCCCCACCTCGCCGCAGTGCAGTGCGGCCGCGACACGACGGAGCTGTTCGAGCTGCTGCAACGCGACGCTGTCGACCGACGGGGCAATACGCAATGAAAGATCGCGGACATCGCTCGAGATTGGCTTGAGACCACCAGCGAGCGTATACAGACCTTCACGGTCACTGAACTCCAGCAACACGCGTTCCGCCAACGTGCGGTCAGCTGGCGCCAGCGACTCTACAGGGAAACACTCGCCCGCAGCACCACGTGATGTCGACGTCGAGCCGCCGGAAGTGCGTGCGGCGCCGCAGCCGCCAAGGAAAGCTGCAGCGAGAAGCAGGGTGAGGGAATGAGGCATCATGCGTGGTTAAAAGTATTCGAGGATGACCCGGACGGACTCCCGGCCGAGTGCAGGACGACCCGCGACGTTACCCGCAGCAGCGCCTGCCGCATGTACCTCGGCGCGAATTCGCCAAAGCAGTGCGCTGGCTGTCCGCTTCTCCCAGCCAAGGGCGGCGGTCCACTCGGTGCGGGCAGCAGCCACGACCGCATAATCTGCGGCGGCAAGGATTGGCGTGAGCCGCGTCGGACGCAATGCGCTGTACGATGCAGCGCCGATCGTTTGTACGGCAATCCCGCTCTCAATCATGACGCCACCGGTCGGTCGCGACCCGCGGTACGTCGCGTGCACCGCGAATCGCTGCCGCGGCACGCGCCACGCGGTTTCGGTTGCTCGATCCGCACGCGACAACACGCCGTCGATCACGGACGCCGTGAGCAACCACGGTGCGATCACTGGTGAAACGCCCGCCCACCATCGCAGCTCCACACGTGTTTGCCGTGCCTCATCGATCGCGTTCACGGCCGCGAAGATCGCGTCGCGGCCACGCGCAGTTTCCGAGGCATTAGACAGCGTGAGCTCCAATGGGTGCGCGCCGTGCCGACGCAACTGCCCGGCAAGTTCCTGACGGACGCGTCGTGCCGACCCGCCGTTGGTGGGCGTGGCGATCCCATCCCGCACCGAGTCGGTGGCGATACGTAGCGTCGCCCCCAACGCCGCTTGCCAGCGCACGGTATGCAAAGCGTAACCGGCGTGTCCGCCGCGCACCTGACCGATGATGGCGCGTTCACCGCTGATGAGCTGCGTTCGATCGAATGTCCCAATTCCGCGTAGCCGAAACAGTACCGGAAACTCCGTGCTGTTGCCGCCGCCGATTTCCAGGTCCTCTCGGTGCCACCCAAGGAGCGCGCCTGCCGCCAACTCGTGGCCACCGCGAGTGTACACGAGCCCGGGAGACAGATCGGCTACGCGCCGACGGAAGAGCGGGCGCGGATCGTTGCGGCGGGCGCCCTGCCCGATTCCGTAATCGAGTTGCAGGCCGGCCCGCCAGCCACGCCAGCGCGGTGTCGCCAACGCGCCTTCAAGCCCCAGCTGATCATGACGCATGGTGCCACCGACCGAATCGGCCCATTCGTATGGCATCCCGGTGTAGGGCTCGGCGTGATTGCGCCACCGCACATCGTGGTCGCGCCCACGTCGATAACCGGCGGCACCACTGCTCCACCAGCCGCGCGCTGTCCGTTGCCCTTCCGCGCGCAAAGCCACCGTGCTCAGCGCACCTGCTTCCTGCGGTCGATGCAGCGCCCCCGCCACGTGCTGGATCTCGACCTGCACGCGCGACCAATCGTCGGGGAGCGCGGCCGCCATCGCGGCGCCGTTGCGGACCACGCGCGCCACCCGGGCCAACGTGTCGCGCGAGGGACTGCTCCCCGCGTCGAACCCACAGCATGGCCGCAACGGTGTGCGCTGCGCGCCAGCTGTGGTCTGAGCGCCAAGGGGCGTGCTCCCAAGCGCGACCGTGACGCCGAGTAGAAAAACAGCAGAGGTACGAACTCGGCACCTGCCACCGGTCACGGCGTGCCGAAGCCCTTCGGGGTCGGTGGCGTGATGACCGTGAAGTCATTGCTGCTGTTGTTGGTGTCTTGCAGCACCCGACGGGTGCCGATGACGGTCGCGACCTTGCGACGCGCCGACTGTGACGTGTACGTGCCGCTGGCGAAGACGAAACCGGCATCGAGCGCAGCAGGCACCCGCTTGTATGGTCCGCTGTTGCCGTTTTGCAGGGCCTCGAACGCATCGATCACCAGTGCGTTCGGCACGCGGGACACCCACGTGGCCGTGCTGCCCGGAACGAGCACGGAGTCGATCGCCGACGGATTCGGTGCACGGAAGATTACAACGCCCGGCCCGAACACCGGCAACAGCCAATCGAAGCCACCGCGGAACACAAGTCGGGTCAGATTGCGGACGGCTGGGGCATCCAAGTCGCGACCGTCCGGCCGTTCGTTGAACGTTTCCCAATCAGCCGTCGACAGATTGACCGGACTCGCCGGATTCCCATTCGGGTCACCGCGATGATCGATGCCGTCCTGCGCGATAATGAGGCTCTGCCCGGGAAGTAACGGATACTGCCGGCCCGTACCGGGGATCTGCCAGATGCTGCTGACATAGACCTCGCCCGGCTGTACCTGAAACGGCGTGGGAACCGTCGTTGGATTGATCTGCCCTGCCGCCCCGAATGTGTCAGCGATCAACAGGCCGTCGGTAAAGATCGTATCGGTCGCATTGTTGTAGATCTCGATGAATTGATCGCTGAAGTACAAGCCACCAGTCGGCGTCCGCGATCCGGTGAAGTACACTTCTTTGATCACAAGGTCGCCGATGCGCGAACCGCTCAACGCCTGCACGAGCGGCTCAGTCGGCGCGGTCAGAATGGCGCGAGCGGGCGCGAGTGCATTGAGCGTCAGCCCCGTGCGTTGCCCCGTCAGCGTGAATGCCTGGTCCGCCGTGAGCGTGACGCTGCTGGAAATCACGTACGTGCCCGGTAACACGCGCGGGAACTGCGCCAGCCCCTGCGCATCAGTCAGTGCGGAGTCGCTGGTGTTGCGCTCCGTGCTGGTCAACACCACACGGGCGTTGGCCGCATTAGTGGTGGCGTAGGCTGCGGGGAACTCCACACGGACGCTGACCGGGAAGGTCTGCACCTCCGTGCTGCCGTCGGAACACGCCAGCGCGAGGAGTGCGCTGAGCGCCAATGGCAGGGTGCGCACTTTGAAGCGCATACGTTTCGAATTGGGGGAAGCGTTGTAATGACTCATGGCGAAGTGCGTGGTGAGGAGGAGGAAGACCACGGCATGGCGGCAACGAGCTCCATACCGAAAAACAGTGGTTCGTTTCGGCGTTCGAAACCGGGTTGCCGTTGACGCTGATAGAGCGGGCGGTCCGCGAACGCATTGTTGGCGAAAAGCGCCAGCTGCGTGCGCCAGGGCAGCGTTTTGGTGAGGCGCAGGTTGACGAGATGCAGCGCCGGTCGCCGCTCCCATCGTGTTTCGAGCGGTGACACCGCTCGTACGAACGTCGCGTAGGCCGGACTGAGCGCGACCTCGCGTGTCAGCAGCGTGATCTGCCCACTTCGATCGAGAATTCCAATCGGTACCCCATCGATCCGCCCGACCGGTCGATCATCGTCACGCCAGATTGTCTGCCAGAGCGCGCTGGCAGCCAGCCCGAGCTGCGGTACACGGTGCAGCAAGCGGACACTGGTGAGCACGCGACCCGCCTCGCTCCCACGCCCGCCATCATACACACCCACGCGTGCCGGCTGGCGGGCCCCACTCAGAAACTGTTCAACGGGGATCTCGACATCGGTGTCACGGGCGACTGTTTGAAACCAGGCACCACTCAGCGACAGCTGCGTCCGGAGCAGCGACCACTCGGGAACATCCGCCGTGAACTCCAGACCACGCGTCGCAATCGTCCGTGAATTACGCGGGGTGTCATAGAGCCCCACGAAGCTGTCCACGCGGAATGGCGTAGGATCGAGGACCGGTGGTCGACCGCTGGGGAATGCGGTAGCGCGGAACTGCGGCACCAGCATGCCGACCGGTACGCGCGAGGTCCCGAAAGCCCCAATTGTCTGCTCGGCAAACGCCGTCACAGTTCCCGTTGCACCACGGACCGTCCAATCAATCGTCGCTTCCGACTTCCGCGCCCGCACCGGGCCCAAGGTGGGCGCACGTGGATCGATGACCCGCGTGGTGAACAACACCAGGCGTTCCGATGGCACGGTGGGGTAGTAATTGAAGGAAGTGAGATCGAAGAAACGTGGGAGCGGATAGCGCTGAGAAAGCGTCGCCGTTTTGGTGGTGACGCCATGTCCGACGCGTACGGTGGCATATTGATTCAGCGGCAGCGCGACCGATACGCGGGGCACGGCTGTCGCCGAGTGCATCGCCGTTGCGCGCCATGCAGGATCGACGACATCGAGACGAAGGCCGGCGCGCGCGTCGAGCGCCCGCCCCCACAACGGCGCGCGCAGTCGGTACTCCGCGTACCCGGCCACTTGCGTCAGCGCAGGGATGGTCGCGTAATTGTTCGGCCGATCGCCGACGCCAAAGTTCTGACGCGGCGGCCGAATGGGATCGAAGAGTCGCCCTGCTCCGCGGTTGTCATCGTGGCGTAATTCGAGACCGAATACCGGCTGATGCCGAACCAGGCCACGGCGCACATCGGCCCGACGCTCGAGTCGCGCATAGACGTTGAGCGGACGGCCGTCCACCGTGAGTTGGGTGAGGTACTCGCTGCGACCATACACACCCGGAGCCAGCGTATCGCGCGTAGCCCCGGTGACTGGAAAAATGTCACGGGTCACGAGCTCCTGAAATTGACTCACCTGCTCCGCATAACTCGCGCTGGCGGTGAGTTCCGTCTGCCACGCATCCGCGCCCGGTTGCCCCATCAAGACGCGCAGATCCGCGCGCCCACCGCGGTCGCGGGATTCACTGACGCGCTGCGTGCGACGGTCATCGGGATCCTGCAAGGTGGCATCGATAACGCCGTATCCCCGGACGCGGAGCGTGGTCCCCACGCGCGCCCCGGGCCGCGCACTCCACGCGACCTGCGCCGTCGCGCGGGTGAAGCGATCACGGGTCGTCCGCGGATCATCCTGACTCCGCACCACATTGCCGTCGAGACTCAGCCCGCTCGCGCCGTTACCCCAGCCGGCCACGGTGCTCGCTTCGAAGGTGAGCGGATTCGCCCGCACGCGCAGCTCGGGACGCTGCGCCCCTGCGCGCGAGGTCACCAGGACAGCCCCGGCGGTCAGATCACCATGCCGCGCGCTCGGCACACCGCGAATGACTTCCACCGATTCGATATTGTCGGCTGGGAATTGCCGCAAATCCACGCCGCGTCCCGCACTGCTGGCGAATTGCGGCAGCGAGTTGGGCCCACTGTTGAGAATGGTGAGCGTGGTCTGAAGATTTGCGTTGTTGGAGACCGGCACGCCGTCGATGACAATGCTCGTCCCCAAGGCATTGGCGCGCTCTGCCTCCGTGCCGGCACCCGGATCACGCGATGACGCGGTCGGTGCCTGACGCAGCAGTGATTGCCGCACCCCGGCCACCGATGGATTGAGCGCCGGCTGACCGGGCACCAACTGCAGCACATCGGCCAAGCTGGATGCCTGCACATGTTCGATTGCCGCACGATCGATGCGCGATACGCTGCTGCCTTGGGCCGAGACCGGCGTCTCCTGCGCCGTCACCATCATGCGGTCGAGCTCTACGGCGCGAACCGCGAGACGGACAAACAGACCGGACATCGATGGCCCGCAGATCTCGAGCGCAATGACCCGCCGCGCGAGCCCGGGGGCGCTGGCCTCGAGCTCGGCGGCTCCAGATGGCACACCGCTCACGCGGAATCGTCCGGTGCTATCGGTGCGCACGACGCGTGAACCGACACGGAGCGTGGCCGTTGTGACCGGCGTACCATTGGGCGCCTGCAGCACCGTACCGGAAAGCTCGGCGAACGGGGTGCACCCTGCTTGCTGAGCGCCGGCACTACGCCAGGGAAGCGCCGTTAACAGCAGCGTTACGCCACACGGACCAACCCGACCTACCCTCCAACCTGAGAGTGCAGAGAACGGATCTCTTCGCCAACCGCTACTGCGCACTGATCTTAACATAAGAATAATGATATATTAGTCTCATGTATCAATCGACAAGGGTCGGTGCGTATTTACCGAACGATTTCTACCCGCCCAGCGACGCTCCCCGCTGAACGCGCGTCCACAGCACCGCCGTCACCGCCCACCCCAAACACGCCGCCGCCACGGTGTCACTCACAAAATGCCCCAGCGCCAACACCCGCGTGGCCGCACAGCCAGCCGCCAGCAGGTACCAGAGCCCCGCCGCGCGCGGATACAGCCGCGCGAGCACCGCGGCGCCGGCGAATGCCACCGCCACGTGGCTGCTGGGCATTCCCAACCCCCGCGTGGACGTCAGATCCTCCGCAAAGGGCCGGAACGCGTAGCCGAACAGCTCGGCGTCGGGGCGCAAGCGGCGAATGAGCAGTTTGCCGATTTCTGCGGCCAGCCCGCCAAGGGCGGGGGCGAGGGCCACTATGCCCGCCTGACGACCGGCGTCGGGCACCCCGCGACGCTGCAGCCACAGGCCGAGCCCCAGCACCAACCAGAGCGGCAAATAGCCCATGGAGCGCAGCAGGCGGCCCCAGTCGCGGTCGTTCACCTTGGCATCACGGAGCGCGCGCCACGCCCACTCGTCGAGCGCGTGGGCCAGCGTGATTGCAACGACAGCCGCCAACAGCAGCCAAAGCCAGTGACGGCGATTGGTCTTCATGCGCGCGAAATCAACCCCGACCACAGGCTGCACGCCACTGCGGAACGGGTCATATTTCCGTGATGGAACGCAAAACCCGACAGCGCGATGCGATCCGGCTGGTCTTCGAGGAAAATCCGAGACCGCTGGGACCGTTTGAAGTCCTTGAAGCCGGACGCTCGCACGTCTCGAAGCTGGGTATCGCCACGGTGTACCGGACCATTAACTCTCTGGTGGAGAGCGGCTGGCTGGTACCGGTCGAGCTCCCCGGTGAGGCCGCGCGCTATGAAGTGGCCGGCTCGGAACACCATCATCATTTCCGTTGCCGCCAGTGCACCCGCGTCTTTGAAATCCACGGCTGCCCCGGCGACCTGCGCGACCTGGCGCCGGCGGGCTTTCAATTGGAAAGCCACGAGGTGGTACTCTACGGACGCTGCGAGCACTGCGTCAGCGCCGACTGATGCGCGGCCTCCACGGCCCGCGACGCTGGTCGCGGGTCGCCGCAGTGTTGGCGCTCAGCGCGTGGGGATGTGACGTGAAATCTTCCATGCAGGGCATGGCCGTCGATCCCCCGCGCCCGATGCCCACGTTCACATTCACGCTCGAAAACGGCGCCGCCTTCCGCACCGCGCCAGCACCGGGTTCGCCCATGGTGCTCTTTTTCGGGTACACGCACTGCCCCGACGTCTGCCCCACCACGCTCGCCGACTGGAAGCGGGTGGCGCAGCGACTCGGCGATCGCGCCGAGAGGGTGCGCTTCATCTTTGTGAGTGTCGATCCGGACCGCGACACACCGGCCATCGCCGCGCGCTACGCGCAGCAGTTTGATGCGCGGTTCGTGGGCGTCTCCGGTACGCCCGAAACCACGTTCCAGATGATGACCGCATTTGGCGTGGCGGCGTCGAAGGACTCGAGCACCACCGGCAGCGGCTATCTGGTCAGCCACTCGTCGCAGGTCTTCCTCGTGGACCCATTGGGGCGTTTGGTGGCGTTATATCCGTTCAACTCCGGCTGGGAAACGCTGGCCGCCGACTTGGAGTCGTTGCTGTGACATCTGTCGTTCGCGTGGCGCGGTCCCGTCGCACCTGGCCTATGCGGCATTGCGCCCTGATAGTCGGCGTGCTCTGCGTAGCCACGGCCTGTGCCACCGGCGATCCCGACACCACCGCCGATCGCGAGGCGCGCAGCGCGCTTCTGCGCGTAGGCGAGGCCTGGGCACGTCCAGCGGACTCCGGCGCCACGGGCGGCGTGTATCTCACGATTCGCAATGCCGATTCGGTGGGCGTGGATCTGGTGGGGATCACCACTCCGTTTGCCGTTTCGGCGGAGGTCCACGAGTCGATGAATCACGACGGCATGGCGCACATGATGGCGCGTCCTGCCCTCGCCGTGCCCGCACAAGATTCGGTGGTGATGCAGCCGGGTGGACTCCACGTGATGCTCATGGAGCTCACACGCGCACTGGCGCCCGGTGACTCGGTCCCGCTCACCCTCGTGTTCTCCAACGGACTCATGCTGCCGACCACTGCCACCGTACGGGTGCCGTAATGGGCGTAAGAACCATGCGCACGCTGCTCACGCTGGGCATTCTGGTGCTCACCGGCCTCATGGTCTGGTTCACGTGGCCCCGACCCGACACCGAGATTCAGGTCGCGCCCGGTGGCGTCGCCACGGTGATTGACGGCTACGGGCGCCGTCACCCGCTCGGTGACACAATCTTTGTGGGAGGCAGCGGCGCGCGCCGCACCATTCGTGTCGTGAACAACGACAGCAGCGCTCACCGGTTGGCCATGTTCAACGTGGGGCCGGGCGAACGCACCGAATACACCGTGCCACCGGGTACCTTTGGTGGACTCTGCACGGCCCACCCCGTGGCCACCCAACTCACGTTTGTCATCCGCTGATCCGGTGACACTTCTCGACGTACCGCATCCAGTGATCGACGCACGCCCGCTCAACGACACGCTCACCGAAGAACTCGAAGCGCTGCAACGCGCCGGCCTGCGCCGCACGATGCGCGCCGTGCACCAGCGCCGCGCGGGCACCGTGTTGCTCGACGGCGAACGGGTCGCCGATTTCGCGAGCAATGATTACCTCGGCCTCGCCGCCGATCTCCGACTGGCCCGCGCGGCCACTGCCGTCCTGCAGGCCGAAGGCACCGGCGCCGCTGCCGCGCGTTTGATCTCGGGCAATCATCCCATTCACGAAACGCTCGAACGCACCATCGCCCGCTTCAAGGGGTGCGAGCGCGCCCTGCTCTTTCCATCGGGCTACATGGTGAACATCGGGGTCATCCCGGCGCTCGTGGGTGCTGGCGATGTGATCTACTCCGATGCGCTCAGCCACGCCTCACTCATCGACGGCTGCCGTCTGTCCAAGGCCACCATCCGGATCTTCCCGCATGGGGATCTCGACGAACTCGCTGCCATGATGGACGTGGATCGGCATCTGCACCGCCGCGCGCTCATCGTGGTCGAAGGCGTCTTCTCAATGGACGGTGACGTGTTTCCGCTCGATCACCTGGTGCCACTCGCCAAGCGTTTCGACGCGTGGACCTACGTGGACGACGCGCATGGCACCGGCGTGCTCGGTGCCACGGGCGCGGGAACGGTCGAGCGGATGGGGGTGACCGGACAGATCGACGTGGTCGTAGGCACGCTCGGCAAGGCGCTCGGCACCTCGGGCGCGTACGTGGCCGGCTCCCACGTGCTCATCGAGTATCTCATCAGCCGCGCGCGCTCATTCATCTTCACCACCGGCACGCCGCCGGCGATAGCCGCCGCCACGCTCGAGGCGCTGCGACTGGTGGAGGTGGAAGGATGGCGCCGCGACGCCGTGCGTGAACGCGCGCGGAGGCTGCGTACCCGCTTGCGTGATTTTGGTCGCGAAGCGCCCGGTGCCGCCGACGGGCACATCATCCCCATCATGGTCGGCGATCCCAATCGCACCATGGCGATCGTGGCCGAAATGCGCCGACGGGGATTCCTCGTGGGTGGGGTGCGTCCCCCCACAGTACCGGACGGCACATCGCGACTCCGGCTGTCAGTCTCCGCAGTGCACCCGCTGGAACTGATCGACAGCTTAGCCGTCAATCTCATTGATACCATGCGGGGTACGTTCCGATGAGCGATTGGACCGACGACACGCTCGACGAGAACGACGACGAGCGCTTCATCGATGACGACGCCGATAGCCACGACCTTCCCCTCGGTCCCGACGGGTACGTGCTGCTGCATGACGCCGCGCACGTGTGGCATCCGTACACGCAGCACTATCAGGCGCCACTGCCGGTACCGATCGCACGCGCCGACGGAGCGTGGTTGTTCGACACGAACGGTCGCGGCATTCTCGATGCGATTTCCAGTTGGTGGGTAACGACACATGGTCACTGCCGTGAGGAGATCGTCGAGGCGATCACCGAACAGGCGCGTACGCTCGACCAAGTGATCTTTGCCGGGTTCACGCACGAACCGGCCACAGCGCTGGCCGCCGAGTTGGTGTCACGGCTGCCGCGCGGGTTGTCGCGGATCTTCTATTCCGACAATGGCTCCACCGCCGTAGAAGTCGCGATCAAGCTGTCACTGCAGTCGTTCGCCAACACCGGGGCGCCGCGGCGCTTGGTGGCTGCGCTCGAGCACGCGTATCACGGCGATACGTTCGGTGCGATGGCCGCCGGTGCGCGTGGTGTATTTACGCACATGTACGACCCGCTCCTCTTCGAGGTGGCGCGCCTTCCCGATCCCTCAACAGGCGACACACTGGCCGCGTTAGACGCGCTCCTTGCCAAGTGCGGCAGCGAACTGGCGGCGGTGATCGTCGAGCCGCTGCTACTTGGCGCCGGTGGTATGCGCGTGTGGGATGAAGCGGTGCTGCGCGGTATCCGCGAGCGTACGCAGGCGGCGGGCGTACATCTGATTGCCGATGAAGTGCTTACCGGCTTTGGGCGTACGGGGCCGCTCTTCGCATGCGAGCGCGCCGAAGTGCGTCCCGATCTACTCTGCATGTCCAAAGGCCTCACCGGCGGTGTGCTGCCGCTGGGTGCCACCGCGGCCACGGAGGCGATCTACGACGCGTTCCTGAGCGAAGATCGCACCAAGACGTTTTTTCACGGCCACTCGTACACGGCCAACCCCATCGCGTGCGCAGCCGCGCTGGCTGCGCTGCAGCTGTTCGACGACGAAAGTGAAGACCATCGCATTCGCATCGAGGTAGCGCACGCACGCCATCTGGACTCTCTGCGCGGGAAGCCGGGGGTGCGCGCGGTACGGCAGATCGGCACGGTGGCGGCCGTCGAGCTCGATGCACCGGCCGGTTACCTCAGCGGTATCGGGCGTGAGCTCGCCGCCTATTCGCTGAGCCAGGGTGTGTTGCTCCGGCCACTCGGGAACGTCGCGTACGTGCTGCCACCGTACTGCATAACGGACGAAGAGTTGACGCAGGTGTACGGGGTGCTGCATCGTTTTCTCGACGGTGCACGCGTCGAGGCGCCTACCTCAGGAGGGCCGGTGGATGACTAGCAACCTGTCGTGGCGTCTGGGGATTACCGGCACCGACACTGGGGTCGGCAAAACCGTGGTCACCTGTGCGCTCGCGGCCTTGGCGCGGCAGCGCGGGATGCGGGTGGCGGCGATGAAGCCGTTGGAGAGTGGCATCGTGGAGCGTCAGGTGTCTGACACGGGTCTGGCCTCCGATGCCGAGCGCCTGCGCGCGGCTGCGGGTTTTGGTGCGTCACTGGGCATGGTGCGACCATACGTGCTTGCAGAACCGCTCGCCCCGATGGTCGCGGCGGAGCGCGCCGGTGTCTCGATTGCGCTGGATGTGCTCGACAGCGCACGACAGACGCTTGAAGCCGACGCGGAGTTGTTGCTGGTGGAGGGCGCCGGTGGCCTGCTGGTGCCGATCACACGGTCATTCTCGTACCTCGATCTGTTTGCCCGCTGGCAATGTGAGCTGGTGCTGGTGGCCGGGAATCGGCTGGGCGTCCTCAATCACGCGCTCCTCACGGTGCGCGTGGCGGCCAGCGCCGGCGTGCCTGTGCGGGCCATCGTGCTCACCGCCATGTCGGAGCGAGACACGAGCGTGGCCGAAGCCACGAACTTCGATGCGCTCACGCACTTGCTGCCGGATACCCCGCTGTACCGCCTTCCGTGGGTGGATCGCCCCGATGATCTCGATGCCCTGGCGGCCGCTGCGGCCGTTAGTGGATTGGATGCGCTGCTCACACCAGCGGGCACCCGTATGTCTCACTCTCTTTCTCCCGCCTGACCCTCATGTCGATCGCTCTTCCCAATTGGCAGCAGTTCGCGGATCGCGCCCTCGGCGGCGAGCTCCTCACACGCGACGAAGCGCTCTCGGTGCTCAACGCGCCAGACGAGGCGTTACTCGATCAGCTCGCGGCCGCGTATCGCGTGCGCCGCGCCACGTGGGGTAATCGCGTGCGCCTGCACTTCCTGCTTAACGCCCAGAGTGGACTCTGTCCGGAAGATTGCGGCTACTGCTCGCAGTCGAAGATCTCGACGGCTGAAATCGAGAAATATCCGATGATGGCGCAGGAGAAGATCATGGAGATGGCGGACCGCGCGGCGCTGCTCAAGGCCGGTACGCTGTGCATGGTGATCTCGGGTCGCGCTCCAGGCGAAACGGTGTTCGGCAAGGTACTCGACGCGGTACGCGCCGTGCGCGCCAAGCACGATCTCAAGATCTGCGCCTGCCTTGGCCTGCTCAACGTCGAACAGGTGGAGCGGCTCAAGGAAGCGGGCGTGGAGACGGTCAATCACAACCTCAATACGTCGGCCAACTACACGGCGGAGATTGTGTCCACGCACACGTTCGATGATCGCGTGGATACCGTGAAGGCTGTTCGCGACGCGGGCATGAAAACCTGCAGCGGTGGCATCCTCGGCATGGGGGAAAGCGACGACGATGTGATCGATCTGGCGCTCTCGCTCCGCGAACTCGAGGTGAAGAGCGTACCGGTGAATTTTCTCATTCCCGTACCCGGCACCACGTTCAGCGGTGTGCGCGAACTCGATCCGCGGCGCTGCCTGCGCATGCTGGCGCTCTATCGGTTCCTGCTGCCCACGCAGGAAATCCGGATCAGCGGTGGGCGCGAAGTGCACCTGCGCAGCATGCAAGTCATGGGACTCTATCCCGCCAATTCCATTTTCGTGGGCGATTATCTCACCACGCAAGGACAAACCGCACGCGATGACCTGCGCATGATCGAAGACGCCGGCTTCGTGCTGGAAACGCCCGATGGCGAGGCGTACGTCGGCGATCCGCTCGACGGGGTCCCGGAATCGTACCCGCGTGCGGCCCTGCCGATGGTGGAGGTCTAAGTCCGATGTCCATCGCAGATATTCGCACCGACTATCGTCGTGCCGCCCTCTCGGAGGATGATGCGGCCAGCGATCCGATCGCGCAGTTCTCGGTGTGGTTTCAGGAAGCCGTGAGTGCCGATGTGATCGAGCCCAATGCCATGTGTCTCGCGACGGCCACGCCCGACGCATATCCGTCGGCGCGCATGGTACTGCTCAAGGGTGTCGATGCGCGGGGCTTTGTCTTTTACACCGACTACCGGAGCCGCAAGAGTAGAGAGCTCGCGGATAACCCGTGCGCCTCGCTCTGCTTTTTCTGGGGCGAGCTGGAACGTCAGGTGCGTATCAATGGCGCCGTGCAACGGGTGAGTCGCGCGGAGGCGGACGAGTATTTCCAGTCGCGCCCGCTGCCGAGTCGTGTTGGGGCGTGGACGTCACACCAGAGTCAGGTGCTGCCGTCGCGCGATGCGCTCGAGCAGGAACTCGCGCAGAACGAGGCGCGCTTCGCCGACGGCATCGTCCCGCTGCCCGACCATTGGGGCGGATTCCGTGTGATTCCTGAGGAGATCGAGTTCTGGCAGGGTCGGCCTTCTCGCCTGCATGATCGCCTGCAGTATCGGCGGGATGCGGGCGTGTGGGTGAAGCGACGCCTGTCGCCGTAACACGTCGCAGCGGGAACCGATTGCCAACGAGGCCTGTTCCGGAAGCATGTCCCAGATACCGCAGGCTGTTCTCATCATCGGCGCTACCGGCGGCATTGGCGCCGCGCTCGCTCGCAAACTCGCGGCCTCGGGTACCGCGCTGTTTCTCATGGCGCGCCGTGAAGAGCCACTCGCGGCGCTCGCCGCTGAACTGGGCGCCGGCTACGCGGTGGGTGATGCCACCGATTGGACGGAAATCGATCGCGTGGTTGATCTCGCCAAGGCGCATCTTGGCACCCTCTCTGGCATCGCCAACTGCGTGGGGTCGCTCATCCTCAAGCCCGCACACCTCACGCGCTTTGAGGAGTTTCAGCAGACCATCGCGCAGAATCTCACCAGCGCGTTTGGTGTGGTGCGCGCCGCTGCCCGTGTCATGACCGACGGTGGCAGTGTGGTGCTGTGCAGTACCGCGGCCTCGCGGATCGGCCTTCCGAATCATGAAGCGATCGCGGCGGCCAAGGGTGGTGTCAACGGTCTCGTGCTGAGCGCTGCGGCCACGTACGCGTCACGCAACCTCCGCGTGAATGCGGTCGCCCCCGGACTGGTGGCAACCCCGCTTACAGCGCGCATCACCGGCTCGGCGCCGGCCGTGCAGGCATCGCAGGGTATGCATGCGCTTGGTCGCATCGGCCAGCCGGAAGATGTGGCGGGCCTCATGGCGTGGTTGCTCGGACCCGAGGCTACGTGGGTCACGGGCCAGCTATACGGGGTGGACGGCGGTCTGGGCACGGTGCGCGCAGCGCGGTAGCGTGCGCCGCGTGTCCGCTACCGCTCCGTGACCTCGTCCCGGAGCTTCACGTAGCTCTCGTACCGACCGGTACTGATGGTGCCCGCGGCCACCGCGTCGCGAATCGCACAGCTGGGCTCCACGAGATGCGTGCAATCCTGAAAGCGGCACGTGCCCAGCAGCGGACGGAATTCGGGAAAGCACTGCGCAATGTCGTTACGCGCAATCCCCCAAAGTCCGACTTCACGCAAACCGGGCGTATCCGCAATCGACCCACCACCGGGCAACGGATGCAACCGCGCGCCCACCGTGGTGTGGCGCCCCTTGTTCACGCTCTCGCTGATTTCGGCCGTGCGCAGATCGAGACCGGGAAAGAGTAAATTCATCAGCGATGACTTGCCCACGCCCGACGGACCACTGAGTGCCGAACACCGCCCTTCAACTTCGGCGCGCAGCGCTTCCAGCCCCAACCCTGTGACCACGCTGGTGAGGTGCAACGGATAACCGGCGGCGGTGAATTCGGCGAAGCGTGCTCTCACGGCCTCTTCGCTAGAGAGCTCCACCTTGTTGATGATGATCCGTGCGCTCAGGTCATTTGCCTCCGCGATCACGAGAAAGCGATCGAGCATGCGTGGATGCGGCTCCGGCTTCGCCGCCGCGAACACCACCAGCACCTGATCGAGGTTGGCCACCACCACGCGCTCGCCGTGCGCGCCACTCGGCGCGCGACGCGCGAGCTTGCTACGGCGCGGATGAATGGCCGCAATCATCCACGTGGCATTCTCCGCGTCATCACGCGACACCATCACGTGATCGCCCACCGCGAGCTTGAGACCGCCCAGCACCTCGTGCTTCAGTCGTCCGCGTAGCGCAGAATCCACTGTGGACCCGTCGGGAAGGCCAATCTGCCAGATGCCGCCCGTACCCTGAAGAACCACCCCTTCCTGCTGCTCGTCGCGCACCGTAGGCTCACTCAAGCGTCGGCGCCGCCGCCCGCCCGCGAATCAGCCCGTCCAACGTGGCTTTGACGGTGGCCAACAACATCCCACCCAATTGGTGCCGCACGACGGCCTCACTGTTTCCGGTAATCAGAAATCCTGTCTCCACATGGCCCTGCACCTCCGGTTCGCCGAGCCCCCACTGCACGAACAACAAATACGCGCCCCACGGCGCCGAACGATCACCGGTGGTGTCCGTGAGGATGTCGGCTGAGTACGAACGCCCATCGACGCCCTCGAAGGCCGCCGGACGCGCGTGGACGGCCATGTAGCCACCCAACGTGCGTTCGTCGCCCTTGGTGTGATCAGCAGGGTGATGGTGGCCGGCGTGCGTGCTCAGCGGTGGAACGTCTCCTTGACGATGTTCCCGGCCATGAAGGCCAGGTTCGCCGGACGTTCCGCCAAACGGCGCATGAGATAGGGATACCACTGACTGCCGAACGGCACGTACACCCGAATGCGATAGCCGTCCTTTACCAATTGCTCCTGCAGATCGCGCCGCACTCCATACAGCATCTGGAACTCGTAGCGGTCCGCCGCGATGTTCCGCTCCTTCGCGAAGCGCTTCGCTTCGGCGATGATCAATTCATCGTGCGTTGCGATGCCGGGGTAATTGCCGTGCTCCATGAGCCGATGCATTGCGGTCACAAAGTTAGCATCCACATCGGCTTTATCGGGGAACGCAACATCAGCGGTTTCGAGATACGCGCCCTTGCAGATGCGCACCCGGCACTGCAAGCGGTTGGCACGCTCTACGTCGTCGAGCGTGCGACGCAGTGCGCTTTGCAGCACCACACCCACGTGTTCGCGGAAGTCGGGATAGAGGCGATGCTCGAACGTATCGAGCGTGCGATCGGTGTAGGCGCTCGACTCCATGTCGAGCCGAACGAAGCTGTTGTATTGCTTCGCGCGCGCCAGCACGCCGCGCACTACATCAACACCCAGCTCGTCGGAAACATCGAGGCCAAGCGCTGTGAGTTTCACCGACACGTTGGCATCGAGCTTGTGCTGCTCGATGCGGTCGAGAATTTCAAGATACTGGCGACCCGTCTCACGCGCTTCGGCCTCGTTGGCGACACTCTCGCCAAGTAAATCGAGCGACGCCGAGATACCCTTGGCATTGAGCTGACGCACCGCTTCGAGGGCGGTGGTAACGGTTTCTCCGGCCACGAAGCGCGACGCCATCTTGCGGGCGAAGCCAACGTTCCGGATGAAATTGAACACGCCCTGCTGGCGTGACAAATACAGGAGAGAAGAGCGGAGCATGCCGGAAACTTAATGCAGCGAGGTGGGTAAACGCGCTACCGGCTTCCGGTGGACGGACTGAGAACGCTGTGCCGCAGCTGATTCACATGACGGCGCTGGTGGTGCGCCAGGAACAGCCCCCACGCGTACACGTTAAGTGGGCCGAGTGCCGGATGGGGGAAGATCACCGAACCCAAGTCGCGCCCCGAGGCCCGTTCGAAGGCCTCGATCACGCGCCCGCGCGCCGTCGCCAGCACCTCGAGCGCCTGCGTGACGGTCAGCCCAGACTTTGGCTGCACCATGTCAGGCGCCTCGATTTTTCGGTCCGCCACGTCAATCCGGAAGTGATCGAGCAAATGGCGCACCGAGCCTTCGTCTGTTTCGATGGTCCCCTCGGCCTGGCCGATCAGCTTCGAGATCAGGCGCCCCGACCCGTCTTCCACCATGGCGAGATGTTCGACAATCTGCGCCACCGACCAGGCGCCGTTCCCCTCGGTCGCGTCGCGCTGCGCGGGAGTGAGCGCGTGGAGTGTGTCTTCGAGTTCCCGCTGCGCGGTCTCCAGTTCGGCGATCACTTCAGCTACGCGCGGGTGCAGAGCCACCGTCATACACAACTCCGGATGTCAGGGATGGAATCGCCGTTGCTGGCTGGCGTGTTGGCGTAACAACGCAGCCGCTTCAAACCGACCGGGGAACTGCGCGTTCAAGGCATCGAGTTGCTGCAATACCATGTCCGCGCCGAGCGTGTCGAGGTATCGGAACGGACCACCGAGAAACGGAGGGAATCCGATGCCGAAGATAGCTCCGATGTCGCCGTCGCGTGCGGAGCGGATCACCCCCTCCTCCAAGCAGCGCACGGCCTCGTTGAGCATGGGGAGGACTGTCCGCTGCTGGATCGTTTCGCGCGTGAACGACCGGCGCGAGGTCCCCGCAGGTGTGAGTGCGTAGATGCCGTCGTCTGCCCCGGTGCGACGCCCTTCGTCGTTGTACCGATAGAACCCGTGCCTGGCCTTCCGGCCCAACCGTCCACTCTCCACTACACGACGCAGCGTGTGCGATGGCTGCATGCGCGTCCCGAAGGCCGCCGCCATGATCGGCCCCGACTTGCCCGCAATGTCGAGCCCCACTTCATCGAGCAGCATGATCGGCCCCACGGGAAAGCCGAACGCGACCAACGCCTCGTCCACCAGCTCGATACTCGCGCCGTCGTCGAGCAATATACCGCTCTCGTTGAGATACGGCGCCAGAATCCGGTTCACGTAAAACCCCGGACCGTCCTGCACCACAATCACCGTCTTGCCGATCTGCTTGCCGTATTGCACCACGGTGGCCGTGGTGTCGGCACTGGTGCGCGGCGTGACGATGACCTCAAGCAGCGGCATTTTGTGCACCGGCGAGAAAAAATGCATGCCGACCACCTGCTCGGGGCGCGTCGAAGCGCTGGCGATATCACCGATCGGGATGGTACTGGTGTTCGAAGCAAAGATGGCGCGGGGCGCGATCGCCTCGACTTCGCGGAGTACCTGCTGCTTCACCGCCAGATCTTCGAAGACTGCCTCGATCACGATGTCCGCGTTTGCGAAACCGCTATAGTCGGTGGTCGCACCGATGAGCGACAGCATGTCGTCCATCTGCAATCGGGTGATCTGCTTTCGCGTGAGACGTTCGCGGAGCACGTCGCGCACGCTGCGCCATCCAGCGGTGGTGCGCTCTACCGACGCATCTTTGAAACGCACCAGCGTACCGCTTTGCACCGCCACGCTGGCAATACCGGCGCCCATGAAGCCCGCACCCAGCACGCCAATCTTGTGCACCCCACGCACCGTCGCCTCAACGCCCTCGGGGACGCCCCGGTCTTTCTTGAGCGCTGTGGTTGCAAAGAAGATCGACACCAGTTGTCGACTGACCGGGCTCACCGCCAGCTCGCCAAACTGCTCGGACTCGGCCTGCTGCCCCGCCGCCGCGCCGTCGGCGTAGCCGCGCTCGATCACCGCGATCGCCGCCAGCGGCGCCGGATACTGTCCCCGGGTTTTCTTGCGCACCGTGGCACGCGCCTGTTTGAAGACCATACGCCGCCCCAGCGCATTGTCCTCCAGCAATCGCTCCGCCGCTGGACGCGTCCGCTCGCGAATGGATGCGGTACCGCGCGCCAATTCGCCCGCGCGCTGCACGGCCACCCGCCGCAGAATGGCCGGATGCACCAGCTCGTGCACGAGGCCGATCTGCAACGCCTTCTTGGCCCGGATGTTCTTGCCGGTCAGGATCATATCGAGCGCGGTCTGTAGCCCCACCGTCTGCGGCAGCCGCTGCGTGCCGCCTGATCCGGGAATCAGCCCGAGCTGCACCTCTGGCAGGGCGAGCACGGTTTTCGCGTGCATCGACGCGACGCGATAGTGGCACGCCAGCGCCACCTCGAGACCGCCGCCGAGCGCGGCCCCGTGAATCGCTGCCACCACGGGCTTGGGGAGCGCCGCCAATCGATCGAGCAGCCGCTGACCACCCTGCGACAGTACCGTCGCATCCTCCGCGCGCGTGATGCCCCGCAGCTCGTCAATGTCTGCACCGGCAATCCACGAATCAGACTTCGCACTCACGATCACCGCCGCCACGATACTCGCGTCACTGGCAATCCGCGCGAAGATCTGCTCGAAGACCGGACCCACCCGCGAATTGAGCGTATTCACCGGTGAGCCCGGCTGATCGTAACTCACAATGGCCACTCCATGCTCCACAGTGAGCGAGAGGCCTGTGGCGAGATCTTCCATCAACACGGTGACTACATCATGTGGCGCGGTCATGTGCGCTCCACGATCATGGCGTGCCCCAGACCGCCGGCCGCACACACGGTGAGCATACCGAACTGCTGGCCGCGACGTGCAAGTTCATTGCACAACGTGGTCACCACGCGTGCCCCTGTGGCACCAAACGGATGGCCGATCGATAGCGAGCCACCCATGACGTTCAAGCGCTCGGGGTCCACCTCACCAACCGGCGCCGACAGCCCGGCGCGTACCGCCCACGTACTCGAGGCCAAGCCGTGCAGGTTGCTCAATACCTGCGCGGCAAACGCCTCGTGCATCTCCACCAAATCGATGTCGCGTAACGTGAGCCCCGCGCGCGCAAGCGCTATCGGCACGGCAAGCACCGGTGCCTGCAACAGCTGCTCGGCGGGGTCGACCGCCGCGTACGCATACGAGCGAATGTACGCCAGCGGGGTGTACCCCATCACTTTGGCGTAGTCTTCCGCCATCAACAACACGGCCGCACCGCCATCAGTGAGCGGCGACGCGTTACCGGCGGTCACGGTCCCATAGCGGCGGTCGAACACGGGCTTCAACGCGGCCAGCTGTTCGTACGTGCTCTCGCGACGGATACCGTTGTCGGTAGTCATCGACTCTTGGTAGGCCGGCGGCACCGGCACCGGCACAATCTCCGCCGTGAGTCGGCCGTCGTCGGTGCCCGCCGCCGCCCGCTGATGCGAGCGCAGCGCGAAGCGGTCCTGTGCCTCGCGCGTAATCCCGTTCAACTTTGCCATGGTGTCAGCCGACTGGCCCATGGTTTCTCCCGTACTCGGCTCCGCGATGGCCGGTGTGATGGGGACGAAATCCTTGAGACGCACGCGCGCCAGCGTACTCGCGCGCTGCGACAGGCTCTTGGCCTTGCTCGCGGCAACCAGCACATCGGTCATACCGCGCGAATGCAGAATAGGCACCTGCGACAGCGACTCCGCACCACCCGCGATACCCACCCGCGCATGCCCGAGCGCAATCTGATCCGCGACGTCGGTGATGGCCTGATTAGCCGACGCGCAGGCGCGGCCCACGGTGTACGCCTGGAGCGTTTTTGGGAAATGTGGCAACAGCGCCACTTCGCGCGCGATGTTGGGCGCGATCACCGATTGCACGACGGTCCCGAGCACGAGCAGGTCGACCGACGCCCCGACGAGACTGGAGCGCTGTACCAGTTCGGCAACGGCGGCGCGACCGAGATCGATGGCCGAGATATTTTTCAGCGCGGTACCGGACCGCGCGAAGGGAGTGCGGACGCCGGCCACAATCGCCACGCGCCGCCCGTTTCCAAAGGTGGGCATGGCCCCAAGGTAACGGTGTACCGGAGCACGCGCACTTGCCGACAACGGCGATGGGTGGCGCTGGAGCGTTCCGTCCGCCATCTCTTCCTTATGCTGCTCGCCCGTACCGCTGCCTCGCCCGCTCCGCCCGTCGCAGCGCGTCTCGCCACACTCGGCGAGCTGGCGCGCGATGAATTCGACGTGGTCATCATCGGCGGTGGGATCACCGGGGCTGGGGTCGCGCGCGAGGCCGCGCTGGCGGGGTTCCGCACGGCGCTGCTGGAACGCAACGATTTCGCGAGCGGTACCTCCAGCCGCTCATCGCGCCTGATCCACGGCGGTGTCCGTTATCTGGAGCACGGACATCTGGGGCTGGTGTTCGAATCGAGCCGAGAGCGACGTCTGCTGCTCAAGCTGGCACCGCATCTCGTGCGCCCGCTCGCGTTCACGTGGCCGGTGTATAAAGGCGCGCGCGTGCCGCGCTGGAAAATGCGCGCCGGCCTCGTGCTCTACGACGCCCTCGCGCTCTTCCGCAACGTGGGGCGACATGAGGGCCTCAGCCCCAGTGAAGTACTCGCGCAAGAACCGGCGCTGGCGCCCGACCATCTGGTGGGCGGTGCGCGCTATTGGGACGCAGCCACCGACGACACGCGTCTGACGCTGGCCAGCGCGCTCGCCGCGCGCGAGGCGGGGGCAGTTATTGCGAATCACTGCGACGTGGTGGCAGGGCTGCATCCGGCGGGCTCTACGCGTCTGCAGGGCGTGACGGTAGCAGACACTCTGACCGGTACCCGGTTCGATGTTCGCGCGCGGATCGTCATAAACGCCACTGGCCCGTGGAGCGATGCCACGGCGACCCTCACGGGAAGTCCCAGCAGCGCACAGATACTGGGCTCAGCCGGTGCGCATATCGCGGTCCCGCGTCAGCGAATCGGCAATCGCGAGGCGATCACCCTGGTCTCACCGCTGGACGGTCGCGTGATGTTTGTGCTTCCCGCCGGGGTCCACGCGATCATTGGTACTACGGAACGCAAGGCGGTGCACGGACCGGACACGATTCGCGCTACCGCGCAGGAGATCACGTACCTGCTGCACAGCGTGAACGCCGTCTTCCCTGACGCCCGCCTCTCACGCGACGATGTGATCTCTGCGTGGGCTGGTATCCGCCCGCTGGCTACGGCCCGCGCCGGCGAACAGAGTGCCAATGCGGCCTCGCGCGAACACGCGGTGACGAAGCGCGCCGACGGCTTGGTGAGCGTGACCGGTGGCAAACTCACGACCTACCGCACCATGGCGCACGATGTGCTGGTGCACGCCAACCGCGAACTCACGAAATCAGGTCGCGCACACACCGCGCCGCTGTCCGAAAAGGCAAGCCGCGAAACTCCACTGCCCGGCGGCGACATCACCAGCCGCGAGCACACGATGGTCGAAGCCCGCGCCACCGCCCACGATGCCGCCGTAGGCGAACGCCTCGCACTGGCCTACGGCAGCCGCTGGCGCAACGTATGGGCCTACGTCCAGCGCGATCCCTCACTCGGCGAACGGCTCTCCCCCGATTTGCCGTATCTGTGGGCCGAAGTGATGCACGCGGTAGAACACGAACTGGCGTGTACGCTAGGTGATATCCTCATCCGCCGCACTCACCTCGCGTTCGAGACCCGCGACCACGGCCGCGGCGCCGCGGCACGAATCGCCCCACGTGTCGCCGGATATTTGGCATGGAGCGCCGAGGACCAGTCGCGACAGCTCGCCGCGTATGAGCACGAGGTCACTCGCGTCTTTTCCATCACATGACCGATTTTTCAACAGCTGTAGCATTTATTACCGGAGGCGCGTCAGGCATCGGCGCTGCCACGGCTCGCGCGCTCGCCGAGCGCGGTACCCGGGTGGTTGTTGGCGATGTACAGTACGCGCAGGCACACGCCGTGGCCGAAAGCTGCGGAGGTATCGCTGTTATGTGCGACGTGCGCAATGATGCGGAGGTCGCATCCGCGATCGCGCACACCATTCGGACTTACGGGAAACTCGACCTCGCCGTGAATGCCGCCGGCATTGGTGGCGATGAACAGCGCACCGCTGACTATCTCCCCGAAATGTGGGAGCTCGTGCTCGACGTGAACCTTACCGGCGTGTGGCGTAGCATGCGGCATCAGATTCCGGCCATGCTTGCCGGAAGCGGTGGTGTGATCGTGAACGTGGCGTCGATAGCCGGACTTCAAGGCTTTCCTAAACATCCCGCGTACGCGGCCAGCAAGCACGGCGTAATTGGCCTCACACGGACCGCCGCCCTTGAATACATCCGGCGCGGCGTGAGGATCAACGCCCTCTGCCCGGGCTTTACGCACACGCCCATGGTGCAGGCCATGTTCGACGCCGGGCTACCACCCACTGCGCTCGCCGCGCGCGTTCCCGCCGCGCGACTCGGCACCGCTGAAGAGATCGCCGAGTCGGCCGTGTACCTCTGTTCGTCCGCCAGCGCATTCATGGTCGGACACGCGCTCGCCGTAGACGGCGGACTCTCGGCGGGCTAACGCCCGCCAGGCCCCTACGGTACGAGCAGGATTTTCCCGTTACGGCCACCAGCTGCAGCCGCTGTCACTGCGTCCTTGATCTGCGCCAACGGATAAGTGGCATGCACACGCGCCGACAGCTCGCCCACGGCGATCAGGCGTGCCAGCTCACCGTACACCTCGCGCTGCCGCTCTGGTGAGGCATTGCGGAACCAGAACGCCAGCCAGAAGCCCTTGAGCGTGATGTCGCGAAACACAAAGGAGCCGGGCGCGATACGACACGCCTCGCCGCTCAGCACACCATACACCACCACCGTACCGCCGATCGCCACACACTGCGCCAACCGATCCGTCGCCTTACCACCCACCGCATCGAGCGCCAAGCGAATCTTTGCCTTGTTTGTGGCCGCCGCAACGCGCTGCGCGAGGTCCGGGCCATCGACCAGCACCACATCGCCACCCAGCGCCAGCAACTCGGCAACCGCCTCCTCGCGCCGCACCACACTCACCGTACGCAACCCGCGGCGTTTGGCCAGCTGAATCACATATTCGCCCACCCCGCTGTTCGCCGCGTTGAGGATCACCCATTCCCCCGCCGCAAGCGCCACGAACTCCGAGAGCAGGAGCGAAGCCGTGGGGGGATTCACCATCAGCATCGCCAACTGCAGTGGATCAGCGCCATTCGGCAGCGCCATCAATCCCGCCGACGGCGCCACCATATGCGAGGCCCACGTGCCCACGCCGACTGGCAGCAGTACCGTCTGTCCCACCGTGACGCCGGTTACGCCCTCGCCGAGCGCCACCACGCGCCCCACGCCTTCATTGCCACCCACCGCTGGTAGCGGCGGGAGCATGCCGTACTGCCCCGTGAGCGTGAGTACATCCGACGGGTTGATCGGCGCTGCCAGCATGGCCAGTAACACCTCGCCATCCTGCGGCACGGGCGTTTCGCGCTCCACGCACGCGATCACATCCTGCGGCACCGGACCACGCGCGGCGTACTCCGCGCGAAACATCAGGCCAGCTCCTCGGCCGAACGCTCGTGAATGGTGACCAACTCCACGATCATCAAACGCCGGATACTCGTGGGCAGCTTAAGAATCGTTTGCTCACCCACACCCTTGCCTTGCAAGGCGAGGCCGATTGGCGAACCCATCGTCACGTGTCCGTCTTGCAGCTCACCCGCGTCGCCGAATACCAATTCATACGACTCACGCAGCTTCGTCTTCTCGTCTTCCACCACCACGCGCGAACCCAGTCCTGCCTTGTCGGCAGCGATCTGCGCTATGTCGATGTTGGCCAGCTTCGTCACGCGCTTCGTGAGCTGCCCCAGGCGCGCTTGCACGAACTGCTGACGCTCCAGCGCGGCCTTGTACTCACTATTTTCCTTGAGGTCGCCGAGCTCGACAGCCTTCCGGATTTCATGGGGGATCGTGACGTTGAGCTCGTGGGAGAGCTTTTCGACTTCACGCGCCATTTTGGCGATGAGTTCCTGAAACATGCGCAGTTCCGCTAGGGCGACATAAAAGGCGCACGCCCGGCCATGGTGGGGCCGGGCGTGCGAGTGTCAGAGTAGTACGAAGAAGGTTACAGACCGTTCGGTCTGGAGTAAAGAGAGCGAACGGGTCTACTCCCCAACCCGCAGCGCCAGGCGGAACTGTCGCGGGGCCCCCGGCATGATGTTGTTGTTGTTATGGGCGGTGGCGAAATAGCGCGTGTTGAACGCGTTTTCCACGTTCAGCTGCACGCCGAGCGTGCGCGAGATCGTCACGAAGGCTCCAGCATCCAAGCGGGTAAACGCGGGCATCGTGACCGCGTTGTCGATCGACGTGTAGCGGGCCGTCTGATGGACCACACCCACGCCCAGCGACAGCGGCGCACTCAGTCGCACCTTGTTCCAGAGCGAAGCCGTCGTCTGCGGCACCAGAGGCACACTCGCGCCTTCGCGGGCTGCGGCGGTGCGGCTGGCGATGCGTGCCCGCTGCACTGCCACACCACCTACCACATCCCAGCGCGACGTGACCGCACCCGCGACGCCAACCTCGACACCCGTGGACTGCTGACGACCCGTTTGCAGCAGCAGCGCCGGGTTGAGCGGATCGGGAGATATCGTGTTACTCCGAGCGAGCCGATAGAAAGCCCCCGTGACCTCAAGTGCCGGACGGGCCGTCCACTTCACACCCACTTCGTTATTGCGGAATACCTCGGGACGGAGCGACTGCGTGGTCGCCGTCAGCGACGCGAATTGATCGCCGCTGTTTGGGAGCGCCGACACGCTGGACGACACGTAGACGTTGAACGCCGCCACCGGCGAGAAGACGGCGCCGATTCGCGGCGACACGAGCACGTCGGTACGCGACACCGTGCTCGACGTACGGTTGTTGCGAACGTCGAGCGCGAAGCGGTCAACACGGACGCCGCCGAGCAGTTGTACATGCTCACCAAGGTGGAGCTGCTCCTGCACGAAGGCTGCTGCCACCGAGGCCGTGGCGCGATTGTTGGGATCGCTCGCATTCGCCCGGAAGGTGATGGGCAGCGAGACGTTGGTAGCGCCAACCGGTACCGCCTGCAATGTGCTCGTGTTGTTGAAGAATCCGGTGAGCCGCACGTTGTCCGTAAGCTGGCGACTCAGCTCCGTACCTACCAGCGCCACGTGCCGGATACCGCCGCGGGAGGCCGTCCATGTGGCATCGGCTTGATGGAAGAGACTCTGGCGATCAGAGCCGGCACTGTACGCCGCGAGATTGAGCTGCGTCCCGGCCGCGTTCACGGAGCTCCCCGGAAACACATTCTGGTAGAACTTGTCGTACGATAAGCCGCGCAGATGCGAGCGTAACGAGAGGCCGTGTCCGTTATCGAACTCTACCAGCACATGCGCGCCATTGACGGCGAGGGTGGCCGGGCTTGCGCTGGGATCACCCACGAAGCGGTTGAATGCCAATGCGGCCGGACGACCGTTCGCCGACGGCAGCCCCCGATCCACTACGCGTCGATCCGTGAAGTGTTCATAGCCCGCGCGGATAATGGTTCGGCCACTCGTCACCGACACCGTGGGATTGAATCCCACCCGCTCGTAGTCCATCGACTGGCGGAATGAGTCGCCGCGATCGTGCAGTGCATTGACCCGCGCCGCAATCCGAGTGCCAAACGACTGTCCCACATCGAGCTGCACCCGACGCGCGTCAAACGATCCTCCTTCCAAGCGTAATTCACGCACCGGCATCCACTCGGCCTGCTTGATGACACGATTGATCACACCGCCACCGCCGCCGCGCCCGAACACCATCGCGTTTGGTCCCTTGAGCGCTTCCAGCTGCTCCACGTTGTACGTATCGCGGTAGTACTGCGCGTCGTCGCGCACCCCGTCCACGAAGAAGTCGGCCGTGCTCGCCTGTCCACGAATCACCGGCGCGTCACGGTGCCCTTCACCCTGTGCCATGCTCATGCCGGGCACGTACTCCACCGCCTTGGCCATCCCCTGGATGTTCAGGTCGCGGAGCACCGGCTGGCCAAGCACCGTGACCGCCTGCGGGATATCACGGAGCGCGGTGGGTGTGCGGGTGCCGCTGCGCGTGCGGTTCACGGTGTAGCCGGCCCGTAGTTTGGCGGCGGCAGACACCCGGACCCGTTCCAGTTCCTGGGCAGCTTTGGATGGCGCGGTAACGGCCGAGTTGGCGGTAGTGGCAGAGTCGCGACGGGCCACGGTATCCTGCGGCTCGGCGATTAGCGCGAGCGATGCAACGAGCGAAAGTGCGATCATGGGGGATTGGATGAGAACGCTTCTCATGAAGCGACAACTCATCCTATAATCTAATTCCGATGATGTCAATCGGGATTAGATGATTCCTGGGTAACGGTTGGCGCCTCGCTTCTCGACTCGAGCTCGTTCACCGCTGCCACCCGAGTTGCCACCGTTCGAAGGCGGTCCATTCGCTACCCCGTCCGCTGATGAGGCCCATGCTCACCTCACCGACGTGCTAATGCAACGCGCCCGCAACCGGTGGCGCAACGTCGTACAGGTCCGGCAACGACATCAGATGACCCACTTCGTGATCCAGCCAGCGCGAGCCCCAGTCCAAAAGGTCGCGTCCCGAGTTCGTCGCGTTGTCGATCGTCGTGGCCCGTCCCGCCACGGTAATTCCCCCGCCAATGAGCGGCACGAGTGCCGGTCCGAACGTGATGCCGCCCGCATCCGGATTCGTCTTCACGATGAGCACATCGGTTTGCGACGTGTTGGTGGTCGAGGTCTCGAGGTTGGCCGCCTCCTGAATCAGCGCTCGATGCGCCTGAGAGGTCTCGTTGTTCGGCCAACCGTAGTCGGTGGATGGCTTCGACATCCGGAACCAGCGGAGATTCGGTTCCGAGTGAAATGGCATCTCGCCGTACGACAGCGCGCCGTAGTACGCCGGAGCACCGGGCTGGATGACGTCGAGGACGTTCTGTGCCGTGCGGGAGGCGGGTGCATCAGGGAAATCCACAAAGAGCACCGTGCCACGGACGACACCCGTGGTCCGCAGGCGCGCCGTCGATCGGGGGAATCCGAACCCGACGCTGCTCGTACGATTGGGGAGCTTGCACGCCGCGATCGGGGGTGCTGCGGTCACGGAGAGCGAGGCGTCACTCCGAAATCCGCGTGCCGTCGCTGAGATGATGGCCGTCCCCGCGCCAGTACTCACGATGAGACCGTTGGCGTCGACGGTGGCCACCGTAGGGTTTGACGACATCCAGACGACTGGCTCGCCAGGCAACACTGTGCCGGCCTCGGTGCGTGCGATGGCGGCGACTTGTGCCGCGAGGCCCAGTGGCACGCTGACGGTGGCCTGGTCGATCGTCAAAACGTCGGGGCCGGGGTCACCGTGATTGCTGCATCGCCACTCCGCCCAGCCACGGTGGCCGCGATCGTTGCGCTGCCCGCCGCCACCGCGCCAACCAGCCCGCTACTCGAAACGGAAGCGCGCGTGGGGTCGCTGCTGCTCCAACTGACCGCCTGCCCTGTGAGCGTCGACCCCCTGCTTCCGGTCACCGTTGCCGTGATGAGCATGGTCGCGCCCGTACCGGCTTGGCGCGTAGCCGTTGGGGGCGACACCGAAACACAGGCGACGGTTTCTGCGGGCGGTCGAGCGGGGGGGGGGCGGCGGTATCGGTGGAGCCCCCGCCGCACCCATAATGGCCACCGCAATGCAGGCCACGAAGCTTGCCTGAAACAGACGTAGTGCGAACAGGCAACGAAGCATCATCTTCGACTCACTGGGAATGGAGAAACCAAGCGAATGCGGGCCGACGAAAGATGACGCCAGAGATAGGTATTTGAGACTCCCCATTCGCGCAGCGTGCGCACCACACCGTCGGACCCTGTCGGCCTGCGGCCCGAACAATCTTTTGAGACGCGACCCGACCACCACGCGATAAGCGATACCTTTGCCGCTCGGTTGGCCGAGATGCTGGCTCCGACCTACGTCTTTGAGCGCGAGCTCGGCGGCGGAGGGATGAGTCGGGTGTTTCTGGCGCGTGATGCGGCGCTGGGGCGCTGCGTCCTGCTCATGGTGCTGCCACCCGATCTCGCGGCCGGGGTCAACACCGAGCGCTTTCGTCGCGAGATCGTCGTCGCTGCGGGATTGATGCATCCGCACATTGTGCCGGTGCGCAGTGCCGCACAGACAGCGGACGGTGTGCTGTACAACTCGATGCCGTAGCGTTCAGCAGCGACATCGACTTTTTATACAGCCTCACCGTTGGCTTCCGCTGCGGGCGGACCGACCGATGACGTGGCCGTCGACCCCCTCGCGTGCCCGTCTTGCCACGGCGTCATGCGCCTCGTCGCCTGCATCACGCCACGGTCCGTGATCACCCGGATCCTCGCGAACCTCCGCCCCCGAGCCGCGCGGCGCGGAGTCCGCCCTCCACCCGAGGACCGTCGGGACCGGGCGCCACATGACGACCCGATGGAAATTCCTATCCCGAGCGAGCTGCTCAAGAATCAGGCGTTCGTGAAGCCAGGGGTCTACACCATTCCGATCCCACTGGCGGGAGCTGGCGTACACGTGTGGGCCGGCCGGAAGTATGCGGAAACGATGCTCGTTAGTTCGCGGTTTGAGCTGCTTTAAGTGGTGACCGATTTGTTCGCGGCTCAGCGGCTCGGCGCACGTTGCGCCGCGCACCCAGTGAGCGGACACCGATCACCAGCGCGGTGAGGATACGAGTGGAAGGCGCTGTCTATTGCCGTTTGCCGGACGAGCCGCTGCCCAGAAACGACACGCCATCCATGTTTTGCGCCACCTCGGCGGGCACCGCAATGCGCATGTGTTGCAGGATGGAAGGTGCGATGTCTACAATGGCCGGCGTTCCGTTCGTGAAGCGCGCATCGAGCCGCGGTTGATTGGTCACGATCCAAGTGGTGCGCTCCCGCGTGGACTGCCGGCCGTGGCCCTTGCCAGTCAACTCATCGCGCCCGTGATCGGTGGTCACCACGATCATCCAGTTCTCGCCTAACAACTGACGCTGCTTTACTGCCTCCCAGATGCGTCCCACCCGCGCATCCGCCTGCCTCACCGCATCAAAAAACGCCTCGCTGTCACCGTGCGCGTGGCCCATATCGTCGGTGTGTTGCAGATACACCCACGAGAGATCGGGGCCCTTCGTCGCGATGTGCGCCGCGGCCTCCGTTGACACACGTTCATCGATGGCACGGATGTATTGCGACTTCGGGTCGTGCGGAAAGGCCACGGTATCGCGTTCGAACCCGTCTACAGCATGATCGAGGGTGAAGACGCCCGCGTCGGGGCGTCCTTCGCCGACGAGCACGGTACGGTTATCGAGCCAGGTGGAGAAGAGCGCAGTCCTCCGGGACGGATCGACCGTCTCAACAATGCGAAAGATGTTCCAGTAGGCATAATTGGGAGACTGGTTGCTGTTCCCCCGAACGTTGTGTTTGTTCGCCCACGTCGCTGTGAGCAGACTCATGTAGCCCGGTGCCGAGATCGTGGGCGTCTCGGTCGGGCCACCTCGCTCGCCGCCTACATAGGCGCGCGTGTATCCACCGGCTGCGGCGATCTCATCCAAGACGGGCGTGGGCACCCGTTCGATCACGTCGGCAGGGATGCCGTCGAGCAGAATGAACACGGCCTTGTGCGCGATCTCAGACTGCTTGGGCGAGGGCGGTCTGCTGGCCGCCACGAGCGTGAGGCCGAGGAGGAACTGAAGTGGGAGGCGATGCACGATTCGGATGGGTGGGCGACAGGAAGTCATGTGGCGTGAGCACGCCGCGCGTGCTCCGACGATCTTGATAATGTCGCGATTCGTGTGCCGAGTCGACTGCTTACCGTGCGGCTGGAAGGAAGGGCGCCGCGTGAACAAATCCCACAGGGTGGTGATCCGTATGCGGCCTCCCGGTTCGCAGTAATTGGCCGCGTAGGTGAGCAGGTTCGCCACGACCTGCATCAACCGGGTTTCCTCACCGGTCACCGCCAGCGCCTCGGCAGGCAAGTCCACCTCAAGCGTGTGCGACTTCTCGTCGATGAGTGGCCGGCACGCTTCGACCGCCGCCCCGACCGCCTCCTGCACTGTCATCAGCTCAACCCGAATCGTCACCTTCCCGGTGCGCACCCGCGACACGTCGAGCAGGTCGTCCACCAGGTTGACTAGGCGCCCGAGTTGCCGGTCCATCATCGCCACGACATTCGCCACGAGGTCGGGCGGGTGGGCCATACGCAAGATGGAAAGGCCGTTGCGGATCGGAGCGAGCGGATTCTGAAGCTCGTGCGCGAGCGTCGCCCGGAACTCGCTTTTGCGTCGGTCCGCCTCAGACAACCCACTGGCGAGTTGCTCCAACTCGTTCGTCGCGGCCTTCCGGTCGGTGAGGTCTGGGCTGCCGCCCACCATACCGAGAAACTCGCCCGAAGCGGAGAACCGCAGCTCGGCGCTTGACTGGAGCCATCGCCATTCCCCATCGAACCGCCGAACGCGCACCTCGGCGTCGAAGGCGCGGCGATCCCGCACGCAGGCGCTGAACTCCCTCGCGTACGCCTCCACATCGTCGGGATGCACCAGCGGCTGCCAGTAAAGTCCGGCGACCTGCTCGGGCGTCACGTCGAAGAACTCACAATAGGTGCAGTTGACGAACTGCAAGTTCCCTTGGGCGTCGTGAACCCAGATCATCAGCGGTAATCCGTCGGCCATGAGGCGGAAGCGCTGTCCCCGTAGCAAGTCACCCTTCAGGTCGATGGCCGAGTCGAAAGCGCTTCGCGGAAAGATTGGACGACATCAGCCGGCAGGCGTGAAAAGAGGCCACCAGGTCGGAAGACCGCCTGTCGCCATCCGTGACGGCCCAAAGACACCGATCAAGGCGGTTAGCCAACGGCCGCGCGAAGATCGGCCCACACACGAAGCCCGCGAATGATCGCACGCTCGACGATTGGAATCGCCAGCTGGAGCAGACGCTGGGATTGTCGGACGAAGTATTGTTTGTACCGTCGCCGCCTGCTCGGCGAGATCGCCCGCGTCGCCGCCCGCCCCATCACGGCGGCCATCCGCACGCTGACCGGCGAGCGAGAGCTTGCCGTCGGCATCGTCGCCTGTCTGCCGACGCACGGCGGGCGCGCCAACTGGCATCCGCACCGGCACCACCTCGTGACCGACGGCGGCTTCCGGCCCGACGGGACGTTCATTGCGTTGCCGGTGCACGACACGGCGCGGTTGACGGAGGCGATCCGTCGTGCCGTGCTCCGGCGCTCCGTGCGCTCGGACCTCTTCGACGAGGACCAAGCCGCCAGGATGCGCACGGGGCCGCACCCGGGGTTCCACGTGCATAACGCCGTCTGGGTCCCCTTGACGATCGCGCCGTTGCCACCCGGCTCGCCCGGTGCTGTGCCCGGCATCCTGTCGCGATGGAACAGCCCACCGACGACCGGATCGCGAAGGCGGTGACGTATCGTTCCGACACGTCCGACGGCCCGACGGCGGGCACCGAGACGGTGGACCGGCCCGAGTTCCTGGCGCGGGTGCTGATCCACATCCCCGACCAGGGGCACGTCACGACACGGTACTCTGGTTAGTACGCCAACCGCCCGCGCGGGATGCGGCGTCAGGCCGACCCGGCTGAGGCCGCGACGCCGCCCGCCATCGTCCCCGCGCCACGACTGGCGCCCACCGACGCCAGCCGCCGATGGGCGGCGCTGCTTCAGCAGATCTTCGAGGTTGACCCGCTCGCGTGCCCGGCTACTGCGAAGCGGTGAACGGACCGCCTGTCTGCGCACAACATGTCGGACGCCTCGTCAGCAGCAACTGGCGTCAGCTGGCCGGCACCTTTCGCCGCCGCGCTCGTGCTCGAGGTCGTGCACGAGGTAGACGGTGGCCATACCGCCGGCCGCGAGTTCGCGGTCGACGAGGTAGCCAGTACAGGGCGGTGGTGAGGCGTTTCACGAGACACAGAGGCCGACGTCACGGGGCGAGCGGTTTCCGGTCGTCGAGGCGGGTTGGCAATGGTCATCAGGCAGCGTGGAAGCCATCAAAACTAGTCAGATCACACCAGTCTGACTATATTCTCGTGATGTCTGAGAAAATCTCGCTGTACAACGCCAAGGCCACCCTCTCCGCGCTGGTACGGCAGGTCCGCGAAGGACGGTCGTACACCATTACGGTCCACGGTCAGCCGGTCGCTGAGTTGCGTCCCTTCGAGCCTCCACCGGTGCGCACGCTCACGCTGGTCGAGCGTATTGCGGAATTGGAAGCACAGGGCGTCATTGCCGTGGCGGAGGGGTCGGCACGCGACCTGGCACAGTGGCCGATCCAACATCGCGTGAACGGCGCGCTCGAGCGCTTTCTCAGCGAGCGCGAATGACCGTTGCATTCGTCGATTCATCCTGCATGCTGT
The DNA here is from genome assembly GCA_038212625.1 of Gemmatimonadales bacterium. Classification (GTDB taxonomy): domain Bacteria; phylum Gemmatimonadota; class Gemmatimonadetes; order Gemmatimonadales; family Gemmatimonadaceae; genus Gemmatimonas. Next base: position 61,995 of record JBBQUH010000016.1, read on the forward strand.
CCATGCTGCTGGATGAAGCGCACGGCACTCGCATGCAGCGGCAACTCTCCGCATACGATCGCCTGTTCATCGCGCCGTTACTCGAAGCGGAAGTGTACAGCGCGGCCCATCGTGAGCAGCGTTCGGTCGACCACGACCTGCTGCGGCGATTCCAACCCATCTTCGCCCCGCGCAGCCTCCGCCCGGAAATCGAACGGGTGCTGGCCTCGGGTTACGTGCGCGGCGTCGATTGTTTGCACTTGGCCACGGCGCTCTACCTCGCGCCGGATCCCCGCGAACTCACCTTCCTCACGCTGGACGAGCGACAGCGAGCGGTGGCGGTGCAGCTGGGATTCGCCACCTGACACACGCTGTCGAGGTCCGGCTTCTGATTGAACCCCGCGTGGAAGCTCATGATTCGGGGAATGTCGTAGCGCTGCATCACCGCCACGTGTACGGCGTCACGCGCCGACAGCGGCGTGAAGCCCATGAGCAATGTTTTGGCGCGCTCGATGTCGACGGCCTACATCGGATACACGTGATCGACGGTGCGAATCGCGCCAATCAGACCGTCTCCCCGTCGGCCGAGACATCGTAGACTCGAGCTCGGGTGGAGACTGAACACGCACTGCCACACCCGTGCCACGACGGGGGCCCACGCCGCCACGCGGAGTCCGCCGTCGACTCGGGGACCGTCGGGACTTGGCGCCCCGCGACGCCCCGACGCGATCCACGGCGCTCGCGGGGTCAGCGATCGCCCCGTATGTTCACCGGAAACTCGACCGACCCCGATTGCATTTCCTATCCCGATGGGACGGCTCACGTTCGTTATGATCATGATCGTCGTGCAGGCACCCGTGTTCCCGGACAGTGAGTGTCGCGCCGCCACACGCTGGCTACTGGCCCGGACACATTGGCTGCGTGCTACGGCTGTGCGGCGGATGACGGTCAAGCTGTTCGGCGGTGCGTGGCGCGATCGTGCGCAGCGAGTCCGCCATAGTACCTCTGCGCTCGACTGGATCCGGACGGGCCGCGGGCACGACATGCGAGACCCTGACGCTCCGCCGCTCACCGAGCCCCCCAAGTGAGCGCGGCGCCGCTTGCTGCTGCGCTCGATCACGTCATCGACACAGCGCAGTACGAGTTCCTGACGACCCACCGCAGCGCGCTGGTGGTCGGTGTGCTGCGTGGTGGTGAGCGCGCCACTCGGGGCTGGGGCACTCGCGACCCGGGCCGTGACGACAGCGCTCCAGACGGAGACGCTCACTTCGAAATCGGCTCCGTGACCAAAGTCTTCACCGCCACGCTGCTCAGCGAACTGTCCGCTCGTGACACGGTGCCGCTGAACGAGGCGAACATCGTCTCACAATCGCTCGCAGTGCGTCTCCCGCGCGGGTGTACCCTGCAGGCGCTGGCCACGCATACCTCTGGACTGCCTCGCCTGCCTCTCAATGCGCTGCCGCACGTACTGCGCAACTTCGACGATCCCTACGGAGCCTACCTCGAGCCAGAGCTCCTCCGCGATCTCAGGCGCTGGGCACCATGGCTCGGCTTGAGAAAACGTCGCGTACGATACTCCAACTACGGCTACGCGGTGCTTGGCCTGACCCTGAGCCGCCATTGGCGCCTGCCCTTCACGCCGCTGCTACAGCGCCACGTGTTGGACCCGCTTCGCCTTGGTGACACGTGCATGGCCGATTCCGATTGCGTGACAACACTCGTGCGCCCGCGTGACGAAGCGGGTAACGGTGTTCCCGCTTGGCAGACCGGTGCGTTCGCGCCAGCGGGAGGACTGCGCTCAACGGTGAACGATCTGCTACGGTACCTCGATGCTCAGCTCGACGCGGCTCCAGATAGCGCAATTGCCGCAACGCAGCGACCACTCGAACCCAT
>JBBQUH010000017.1:0-63728 GCA_038212625.1 Gemmatimonadales bacterium
ACGGCCGCCGGCGGTAAATTCCTGGATGCCGCCCGTGAACATGCGCGTCACGTCGATCACAGCGGCGCTGTCCTTGCCGTAGGTTTCCACGTTGAGCGCGGCGATGATCGGGTAGAACTCGATCAGCGACATCGCCTTGCGGGTGGAAAGCATGCTGTCGGTGGCGACGTTCCGGAAGTTGATGTCGCGCACGTACACACGGTTTTCGCGTCGGTCAAAGCGAATGACACGATCCGGGCCGAGCGTGCCGTTGATGCCGATACCGGCCGGCGTGCCGGCAAGCACGGTGGTGATGACGAAATCCTTGCCGATCTCGCTGGCGGGGATTTCGAAGAACAGCTTCGAACCCACTTGGTGAACGCTAAAGACGCCCGTTTTGGACTTGGTTTTCGGTGTGATGACGGTGGCGTACGGCCGCGGGTTGGGTTCACCCTGCGCGGCGCCGCCGAGGGCGCCAGCGAGGGCGCTGAGGTTGGGGACACCCGCGGGCGGCTGGCCAGGAGTTCCTGGCGCGCCGTTGGCCGTGGTGGGGCGAGCAGCCGGCGTTGGGGCGGTAGCGGGCTTTTTAGCCGGCTGGCACGCCGCAAGCGCCAATCCTGCCGCTGCGAGCGGGAGGGAGCGAAAGCGCATGGATTCTGATCGGAGAGAGGAGGGCTGTCCGCGACCTTCGCGGGCACAGTGGAGTTTAGGCAGGCAATCGGGGCCGTGGGAGTCGAGACCAAAAATATTCGCGGGCGACACCCGGAGTCCGTCTGCTGCCCGCCATGTCGCCCCCCCCCCCGCCGTGACGCGCTTACTTCGTGTCGTCGAGCATCTTCTTGATCTGGTCGCGCGCATCTTGCAAATGCGCCTTGCTCATGCGATCAGAGGTCTTCCCGATGGCCGTGGCCAAGTCGGCATCGAGCGCCCGCATCTCTGCCTTGAGGATCGGGCGGAAGTCGGCGGTGCCGACGGGGGCTGCGGCGCCACGTCCACCCGGTGCCTGCGGGGCGCCGCTGGGCGCCGGCGGATCGATCTTGCTGGCCATCGCCTCGAGATACAGGCGCTGCAGGCGACGCCGGAACGCATCGATCGGCGCACCGGTATCGATCTCCTTCCAGAGACCCGCCCGCAGATCAGCGAGCATATCCGCCACCGGATACACCTCCGACTTGTTGGCCGCCATCGCTTCCATCTCGAGCATGCGCTGGAGACGATCGTTGGCAACCACCGACGCCAGCGAACGCGCCTGGGCATTGCCCACGCGATTGAGGCTGCCGCTCACTTCGATCTTGCTGAGAATGCTCGGGTCGAGCAGCCACGTGGGGGTGGTATAGGCGTTGTCCAGCAGGAACGTCAGCGCCTGCTTCTGGCGCGCCGGCTCTACCAGGCGGTATACGGGGCCACGCTGGCCCACGTACTTCTCCTGCTTGTACGCGCTGCCGATGATGCGAGCTACGTGGCCCATCTCGGTAGACCACTGGCCGACTGTCCGCCCGTAGAGCTCCTCGAGGTCATCGTAGTCGGTGCCTTCCTTCCACGCCGTGGCCGATTCGAGCATCGCCATCGTGCGCTTGAGGTTCTTCACACCGAGCGTGGTGGCCTTTACGGCGTCGGCGTCACCCACGGCCTCCGACTGTTCGCCGGGATCCGATCCGCCCGCGCCACCGTCGTTGGCGAAGCGGTACCACGGGATCGTGTCCTGCATACGCGCCCACTTGTCGAGCGTCGGCTTCTCCGCTTCCGGCGACATCGCGCTCGGGATCGGCGTGTAGCCCCACATCACGGCGTACTTGTCGTACGGACCGACTTTCGGAATGAGATCATCGAGCGCGATACCGTCTTCCGGCTGCGCCACATAGTTGAAGCGTGAGTAGTCCATGAGCGTGGCCACGTGGCCGTTCTTCGCCACCCACGTCTTGGAGCGCACGCTGTCCACGGGGTACATGGAGCTGGCCTTGAAGTTGTGCGGAAAGCCCAGCGTATGACCGACTTCGTGCGCCGTCACGTACTCCACGAGCCGGCCCATGAGGGTGTCGGGGAACGGCAGCTTCTGTGCACGCTTGTCGAGGTGCCCGACCTGCGTGAAGTACCATGAGCGATTGAGGTTCATCACGTTGAGGTACGTCTGCACGTCGGCGTCGATGATTTCCCCGGTGCGCGGATCCTTGAGGCTCGGCCCTACCGCGTTTTCTGTGGCGGACGGCAGCCAGCGCACCATGGCCACGGTGGCATCTTCCCCCGAGAAGTCGGGATCGTTGGCGGGCGCTTCGGCGGCGATGATGCCTTGGTAAAATCCTGCGGCTTCGAACGCTACCTGCCAGTCTTCAATGCCCTTCTTGATCCACGGCTTGATCCAAGAAGGCGTGGCGGGATCTAGGTAATACGTGATCGGCTTCTTGGGCACACAGAGGGTGCCGACTTTCTTGTCGGAGCACTCAAGGCGCCAGCGCGAAATGAAACGCCGAGTTTCTACGCGCTGTGTGGCGCCGGAGAAATCACGCTGCTGCACACCGAAGTAGCCCACGCGCTCGTCGAGCAAACGCGGCTGCATGGGCACATCGGGGAGCTTGGCGATAGAGAACGTGTACTTCTCCGTGGTTGGTGCGGCGGCGGCCGCAGCGGCGGCACCACCACCACCGCCACCCGGTGCGCCGCCCTGCGGCGTGAAGCTCTGTACGGCGGTGACGTTCACATTCCGCGAGTAGGCCGCGAAGCGCTCGATGTACGAGCGGGCCGCGTCCACCTGCGCGCGGCGGCCAAGCGCGGTGTACTCGGGTACACCACCGGTGAACATCCGCGTGACTTCGACAACTGCCGAGCTATCGGGGCCGTACGCTTCGATGTTCAGGGCGGCGAGAATTTTAGTGACGCCAATCAGCTCGGCGGCAAGCCGCTGCGACGACGCGGTATCGGCGATGATGTCGCGATAGTCGGCTTCGCGCACGAAAATCCGGTTGTCGCGGCGTTCGAAGCGCACGAGATTGTTTCCACCCTGCGTGCCGCGGATGCCGATTTCTCCCGGCGTGCCGGCCAGCGTGGACACGATCACGTAATCTCGGCCCAGCTCGGCGCGCGGAATTTCGAAATACAGGCGGCTGCCCACCTGATGCACCTTGAACACGCCGCTCTTGGTGATGGCGCGCGGGGTAATGACGGTAGCGTACGCTCGGGGCTGCGGATCTTGCGCCGCGTTGGCGCCGCCTTGTGCGCCCTGAGCCGCGCCGCCGCCGGTGGGGCGGCCTTGTCCGGGAGCGCCACCGCCGCCGCCAGTGTTAGCCGCTGGGGCAGGCACAGGCGTTGGGGCCGGGGTGGGCGCGGGCTTGGCGCAGGCGCCGAGCACGAGGCTGGCGGCGGCCAGCGAGAGTGTAGCGTGACGCATAGGAAGGCAGTCGGGAGGGAGGTGCGGCGGCGGCCCGGTACAGGGAACCGCAGACCCTTTGTATACGGTCCACCACTCCGCTTCGCTGGACGTACGACTGGTCCCACTCCTGCTCCTGCCCCCGCTCAGCGCAGAGTGCGCACCATCCACTCCGCCAGCGCGCCCAGCACGTCGCGCCGTACGCGGATGTTTTTCAGTTGCGCATACCCCTGCGCCAACCCCGTCGGGTCCTCGAGGAATAGGTGATTCGTGGCTGGGAAGGTACGCACCGTCACGGCCCGGCTACCGCCGGCCTTGAGTGCCAGCGCGAGCGTGTCGGCTTGGTCGGGGGTGACCTGCGTGTCGGTGAGACCCTGTAGAATGAGCACCGGTGGTTTTACGGTTCGCGCGGTGATGAGCGGATCGTGCGCCATGAAATACCCGTACCATGCGTCGGCGGCGCCGATGCTGTCGAGCTTTGCCGGCACGGTGGCATAGATCGAGTCGCGCTGTACGGTGGTGAGGCCCGGCGCCGCGTCGACGCCGAGCCGATTCTGAAACATGAGGATGCGTCGCCCGCTGAATGCAGTGCCGGCCAACAGGGCAATACCGCGCAGCGTGGAATCGGTGGCGGCCACCATCGGGGCAATCATGCCACCCTCACTGTGACCCACCAACGCAATCCGCGATCCGTCGATGTCGGGGCGCGTGCGCAGCCAGGCGACGATCGTCCGCACATCGTCGGCAAAGTCGGCGCTGGTGGCCTTCGCACGTGACGTGGCGCCGCCGCTCTCGCCCACGCCGCGATCGTCGTAGCGCAGTACCGCGATGCCGCGACGTCCCAAGGTGTCGGCGATCTCACGGAAGATGGCGTAGCCCGGCAGCGGAGGCAGGCGCGAGTCGCGCTCCTGCGGACCGCTGCCGCTGATCGTGATCACCACCGGCACCTTGGCCATGCCTTTGGGTTTGGTGAGCGTGCCGGCCAGCGCATACCCGCGCGGCGTGGGAATACTGACCGACTCTGCACTGTATGGCGCCGACGCGGGTGCACTGTAGTCGATGCGCTCGGGCCGGCTCGGGGGCGCGGCCACGGGGCCGCGGGCTCGCACCACGCGGATGGGCTGCGCACCCATGGTGACTTCGCGCGGCAGTCCGTCGGGGGCGTTGACGATGTGCATCTGGGAGCCGGCCATCTGGAGCAGGACGGTGTCACCCCGCAGGAGCACCGCGCCAACGACGGTTTGGGCGCCGGACGTGAGGAACAGCGGCACGCTGTCCTGCTTCATGCGCAGGGCGTAGGAGGCCATGAAGGCCGCGTGCAGCACCGACGCGTTCACCAGCGGCTGCGCACCCGCACGTGTAGCGGCTCGCTGATTGATGGTTTGTGCGCCTGCCGCCACGTTGACGGAGACACTGTCGCCCTGCACCGTGAACGCTCCTGTTTGCACCGGCGTCGCGGATTCGGCCGCGCCGGGCGCGAATACCTTGAGCTGTAACGTCGTGGGGCGGCCATCGACGATCTTATGCTCCCACTCCAGGCGCGGCTGACCGCGCATGGTAAGCACGCCGCCCACGGCCGTGGGGCTCCGCGTGATCACTTCCACGCCGAGAGTGTCGGTGGACCCGCGGAGATAGAGATAGGTGAGTGGGGCACTCGGCTGTGCGTGGGCGACGCGCGGCAGGGCGCCGTCGGCGACCAGTGCGGCGGCGAGGCACGTGAGCAGCGGGCCGACGCGGCGTGAGCGCAAAAAAGCGACGTGCAGCATGAGAGCATCCTGGAAAAAGGTGGCGCGGTCGGCGGGCGACGAATTACGCGGTACTGTCGAGGTCATCAGCGCTGGCGGGCTCAGCGACTGACGGGCCGGCTTTCGGTGCGCGCCCCGCATCACGGAGCGCGCGCCGGAGCAGAAACTCGATCTGCCCGTTGAGACTGCGCAGGTCGTCGTTGGCCCAGCGCTGGACCGCGTCGAGTACCTCGCGGTCCACCCGGAGCAGAAACGACTTGCGATCAGCCATGATCCCGGCTCCCGCGCACGATCAGGTGTAGAGCGAGCCGGCATTCACCACCGGCTGCGCCGCACGATCGGAGCAGAGTACCACCAGCAGATTGCTCACCATCGCGGCTTTCCGCTCGTCGTCGAGCACGACGATCTTTTTGGCGGAGAGCTCTTCGAGGGCGTGCTCGACCATGCCCACGGCGCCTTCTACAATGGTTTTTCGCGCGGCCACAATGGCGCTGGCCTGCTGTCGCTGCAGCATCGCGGCGGCGATTTCCTGCGCGTACGCGAGGTGGCTGATCCGTGCTTCGATCACTTCCACGCCGGCCTTCGCCAAGCGATCACGCAGCGCTTCCATGAGTCCCTTCGACACTTCGAGGGTATGGGTGCTGAGCGTGATTTCACCGGTCCCGTGGGCATCGTAGGGATAGGTGGAGGCAAGGGCGCGCACCGCCGACTCGCTCTGTACCGCCACGTACTGCACGTAGTCGTTTACCTCGAACATCGCTTCGGCGGTATCGGTGACCTTCCAGACGACAATGGCTCCGATCTCCACCGGGTTGGAGCGCGCGTCGTTCACCTTGAGCTTGTTCGTCTCGAAGTTGCGAACGCGCTGCGAGACCGCCGCCTTGTGCATGAACGGGTTGGTGAACCAGAGGCCCGGTGTCTTGACGGTGCCTTTGTACTTGCCAAACAGCGTGAGCACCTTGGCCTCGTTGGGGGCTACCGTGAAGAGGCCGGGAAAGCCGAGCAGGGCGAGGACCATCACGAACAGGCCACCCGCAATCCGCGTGGGATCGTCGCCTCGGGCGCCTAGAAAGAACAGGTAGCCGCCCGCGATCGAGAGCACGACCAGCAGAACCGCCACTACGATACCCGGGGACGGGCGGGCCTCAATTTCTCGCAGCATGTGCATCCTCGGAGGGGATAATATGGTATTGAAGTGATATCACTTCAGTATCTCCCTACGCAAGGGTGATCGTGGGGTTTCAGAATAGCGCGAGGGCTCAACGACCCTTGCCACTACCCGCGTATGTCCCCTATAGTCGCGATCTGCCCTATTTCTCGCTTCGGAGCGCTCGTCGTGAATCGATGCATCCCCCGCGTTACCCTGCTCGTGGCGGCGTGTCTGCCGTTTCTTCCGCTGTCCGCGCAAACGCCTCGCGTCGCGCCCCGTCCGCCGGTTCGACCGGCCGCCCTGCCCCTGATGGCCGCGCCCTTCGATACGGCGGCGCTGAGTGCGCTCCGCTGGCGGGAAATTGGTCCCTATCGGGGCGGTCGCTCGGTCGCCGCAGCCGGTAGTGTGGCCCGCCCGCAAGAGTACTGGATGGGGACAGTGGGTGGCGGCGTGTTCAAAACCACCGACGGCGGCAACGATTGGCAGCCGATGAGCGACAAGTCTTTTGGCGGCACGATCGGCGCGATCGCGGTGGCGCCGTCGAATCCGGACGTCGTGTATGTGGGCGGCGGCGAATTTGCGATTCGCGGCAACGTCTCCCACGGCGATGGCATGTGGAAGACCAGCGACGGCGGCAAAACCTGGTCGAACATCGGTCTCAATGACTCGCGCCAGATCGCCAAGGTCCGCGTGCATCCTACCAACCCGGAGCTCGCCTACGTGGCGGTGCAGGGGCACGTGTGGGGACCGAACGCGGAGCGCGGCATCTTCCGCACGAGAGACGGCGGGAAGAGCTGGGTCAAGATCCTGTTCCGCGACGACTCGACCGGCGCGGCCGATCTGGTCATGGACCCGAACAACCCCAATGTGCTCTACGCCGGCTTCTGGCAGGCGCATCGTACGCCGTGGATGCTTGTGTCGGGCGGCAAGGGGTCGGGCATGTTCAAGACCACCGATGGTGGCGACAGCTGGACCGAAATCACAAAAAATGCCGGGCTCCCCACGGGTCTATGGGGCAACATCGGGATCGCTGTCAGCGGCGGCAGCTCCAATCGCCTGTACGCGCTGATCGAGGCCAATGAGGGCGGGGTGTACCGCTCCGACGATGCCGGCGCCACCTGGACCCGCGTGAACGACGAACGCAAGCTCCGGCAGCGCGCATGGTACTACACCAAGATCTACGCCGATCCGAAAAACCCCGACGTGGTGTACGCCAGCAACGTGCAATTTCAGGTCTCGCGCGATGGCGGGAAGACGTGGAGCAACATCAGCACGCCGCATGGTGACTCGCACGATCTGTGGATCGCGCCGGACAATCCGCTGCGTATGGCCGAAGCCAACGACGGTGGCGTCAACGTCTCCACCGACGGCGCCAAGTCATGGACCGATCAGGATTTCGCCACCGCGCAGTTCTACCATGTCTCCACCACCAATCATTTTCCGTATCAGGTGTGTGGCGCGCAGCAGGATAACAGCACGCTCTGTGGCCCGTCGCGCTCGCCCGGCGGCATTCTCCGCTCGCAGTGGCTCGATGCCGGCGGTGGAGAATCGGGCTTCGTCACGGCGCTGCCGGACAATCCGGATGTGGTATTCGCCGGCAGCTACGGCGGCATGCTCACGCGCAAGGATATGCGCACGGGCCTCGCACGCAACATCAATCCGTGGCCGCTCAACCCCATGGGCCACTCTGCGGTGGACGCCAAATACCGCATGCAGTGGACGTTCCCGATCGTGGTGAGCCCGCACAATCCGAAGCTGCTGTACGTGGGCTCCAGTGTGCTGTTCAAGACCACCGACGAAGGCGAGAGCTTCACGCCGATCAGCCCTGACCTGTCGCGCAACGATCCGCGCACCCTCGGCCCGTCGGGCGGTCCGATCACGCTCGATCAAACGAGTGTGGAGTACTTCGGCACGGTGTTCGCGGTGGCCGAGTCGCCGGTCACGCGTGGTGTGATCTGGGCGGGTACGGACGATGGCCTCGTGCACATCACGCGCAACGGCGGTACCACGTGGACGAACATCACGCCGCCGACGCTCAAGGAGCGAGAGTGGGCGCGTGTGTCGAGTATCGAAGCGTCACGTTTCGATCCGGCCGTGGCCTATGTGGCGGCCAACCGTTTCCAGATGGATGACCAGGAGCCGTACCTGTTCCGCACCGCCGACTACGGGAAGACGTGGACGCGGATTGATCGCAGTGGCGCCGCGACCGGTATTCCGGCCAACGAATTCACGCGCGTGTTGCGTGAAGACGCCGTGCGTCGCGGTCTGTTGTATGCGGGCACGGAGCGCGGCGTCTATGCGTCGCTCGATGATGGCGCCACGTGGTTTTCGCTGCGCCGGAACCTGCCCATCGTGCCGGTGCACGATCTGGCAATCAAGGAAGGCGATCTGATCGCCGGGACGCATGGTCGCTCGTTCTATATCATCGATGATCTCAGCGTGTTGCGTCAACTGACGCCCGCGGCATTGCAGCAGCGCGCGCATCTGTTCACGCCCGGCACCACCTATCGGGTCACGTGGGGCGGTGGCTTTGGTGAAGGGGGCACGGGCAATTCGCCAATCGGGCAGAACCCGCCCACCGGTGCGATCGTGTACTACTGGCTGCAGCAGCCGGCCAAGCGGATCACGCTGGAGTTCCGCGATTCCACTGGGCGCACGATCCGCTCGTTCGATAACGATACCGCAGTAAGCAGCGTGACCACAGCCACCGGCGCGCCGATGCAGCAGGCTGCGCCTCCGCGTGGATCGAGTGGTGCTGACCCGCGCGTACCGAATCGCACCGGCCTCAATACCTTCGCGTGGAACCTCCGGGAGAGTGATGCCACGCGCTTTGATGGCATGATCTTCTGGGCCGCCGGCACGGTAGGGCCGCTCGTGCTGCCTGGTACCTACTCGGTGCGCATGCTGGTGGACGGCGCACTGGTGCAGGAGTCGAAGTTTACCGTGAAGAAAGATCCACGCAGTACCGCCACGCCAACGGATCTGATTGCGCAGTACAAGCTGCTGATGCAGATCCGTGATCGCACCACCGATGCCAACGACGCGGTGCGCACGGTGCGCTCTGTGCGCGATCAGGCCATGAAGCGATCTGCAGAAGTCGGCGCCGACTCGGCAAAGTACGCGGCGCTTGTAAAGACACTCGACACGCGGATCAGTGAACTCGAAGCGAAGATCTATCAGGTGAAAAACCAGAGTGGGCAGGATCCGCTCAACTACCCGATCAAGGTCAACAACCAGATCGCCGGTTTGGCCGGCGTGGTGGGGAGCACCGAGGCGCGACCCACGAAGCAGTCGTATCAGGTGTTCGAGATTCTCACCAAGGAACTCGAAGCATATCTCGTGGATCTGCGCACGGCGTGGAAGGATCTGCTGCCGCCGATCGATGACATCCTCAAGAAGCATGGGCATCCAGCCATTGAAGTGAAGCCGGCCGATGTCCGCACGTCGCGACCGGTGAGCGCCGAAGAGGAAGCGGCCTGACCCACGCGGAAGATCCGCAGCGATGGCGCATGCTGGTGGTGTTGGCATGCGCCGAACTGTTGGGGATGGCGCTCTGGTTTACCGGCAGTGCCGTAGGTCCCACGCTCGCGAGCGCGTGGGACCTTTCTTCGTCACAGGTGGGATGGTTGACCACGGCGGTGCAGCTGGGATTTGTGGTGGGGACTGCCCTGAGTGCACTGCTGAATGTGGCCGACGTCGTACCGGCGCGGCGACTCTTTGCCATGGCGGCGGTGTTGGGAGCGATCGCCAATCTGCCACTCGCGTTCACGACGTCGTATAACGTGGCGCTGCTATCGCGGTTCGCGAGTGGCGCGTGTCTGGCTGGCGTGTATCCACCGGCCATGAAGATGGCGGCCACCTGGTTTCGTGCGCAGCGTGGCCTCGCGGTGGGTGTGATTGTGGGCGCGCTCACTCTGGGAAAGGCCACACCGTATCTCGCGCAGGCGCTCGACACGGTACCGGTGGCGCTGGTGACGATGCTGGCGTCGGGAAGCGCCGTGCTGGCGGCGCTGCTGGTGTTCACGTGGTATCACGACGGACCCTTTGCGTTTCCCGCGCGCCCGTTCAGCTGGTCGCGTGTGGGCGAGGTGGTGCGTGATCGTCGATGGCGGCTGGCTACGGGCGGCTATCTCGGGCACATGGCCGAGTTGTATTCCTTCTGGACGTGGATCCCATCGTTCCTTGCTGCGCATGAACTCGCGCGCGCCGCCAACGCGGGCGAAGCCGCGAATCCACGCGTGGCCGCGTTGCTGGGCTTTGGGGTGATCGCCGTAGGTGCCGCGGGGTGCGTGTGGGGTGGGGTGGTCGCCGATCGCGTGGGGCGCGGTCGACTGGTCGTTCGGGCCATGGCCATCAGTGGCAGTTGTGCGCTGCTCATTGGTGCCGCGTGGGCGCAAAGCTGGTGGCTGATGGCGCCACTCGCGCTCGCATGGGGATTTTTCGTCATCGCCGACAGCGCGCAGTTCAGCGTGCTGGTCACCGAGTCGGTGCCGGCGCACGCCGTGGGTACTGCGCTCACGTTGCAGGTGTCATTGGGGTTCCTGCTGACCACCTTGACCATTCAACTCATTCCGCCGCTTGCTGGCGTGATTGGCTGGCAATGGGTCTTTCCGGTGCTGGCGCTGGGACCGGTGTTCGGGATTGCGAGTATCCGTGCGCTACAACGCGGTGCCTGACACACCTGGCGGCGCTGCCGGTGGCGGCGGCACGTAGCCGGTCACCTCACGCACCACGACGCCGAATTCATCGAGCTGCTCGGCGACCCCCACCAGCCAGCGATCCACGCGAGCGGTACGCCCGCCAAACTGGCGCACGAAGCGCACCACCGGGTTGCCGATGGTCACCGTCTCCGCAACGATCAGCCTGGTGCCGCCCTCGATTCGCGTCAGCGCCACCAGCCAGGTGCCGAATTCGTCGCCGCTGTCATCCAGCAGACGGGTCGTCATGAGATGGGGAGCGTTCCACGTCACCACCTCCATGGTCGGCAGCCCCTCGCACCACGAGGTGGCGCCCTGCACGTCGTACATCACCGGCCAGATCAGGTCGGGCGTGGCGCGCAGTACAATTTCGCGCACCTCCAGGTTCGTTTCGGCGGTGACCAGGCCACCGACCACCAGTGCAATGACGATGGCGGCAATTGCGGCCATGACGAGGAGAATCCAGTACATCGTCAGCGCGCTGCACGGTCTGGTACCACGCCCGCCCGGGCATCGAGCGCCATTCGCACACGACGTGACAGATCGAGCGCCGTGAACGGCTTCTGCAGCAGCGCACGCGGATCAATGGTGGCTTCGTCGGCTGAATACCCCGAGGTAAAGAGCAGACCCATGGTGGGACGCATCGTCGCCATTCGTTCGGCGAGCGTTCGCCCGTTCATTCCGGGCATCACTACGTCGGTGAGCAGCAGATCGATCTGTCCCGGATACGCGCGCGAGATGGCCAGCGCAGACTCACCGTCGGCGGCCGCCAGCACCCGATACCCACGACGTTCCAGTGCGGAGGTGGCGACGCTGCGCACGGTGTCCTCGTCCTCCGCGAGGAGCACGGTCTCGGTGCCATTCCACCGTTCCGGCTGCTCATGGGCGGTGATCTGTTCGGCGGCGTCTTCATCGAGTTGCGGCAGAAAGATATGAAACGTGGTGCCGATCGCTTCGATGGAGTCGAGACGTATCTCGCCCCCCGCCTGATCAATCAGGCTATAGGCAAGCGGCAGCCCGAGGCCCGTGCCTTTCCCTGCCGGTTTGGTGGTGAAGAACGGCTCGAAAATCTGCTGGCGGACGTCGTCGCTGATACCGGTGCCCGTATCGCGGATGCGAATGGCTGTCCATGTCGTGCGGGGGTCGAGACCGAAGCGGTGCGCCTCCACGTCGGTCACCGACGCAGTTTCGATCGTCAGTCTCCCACCGTCTGGCATCGCGTCGCGCGCATTGATGGCGAGGTTGAGCAGCACCTGCTCGATCTGTCCAACATCGACGCGCACCGTGCCAATGGAGTGATCAAGGCGCGTGTGCACTTCAATGGGCGCGCCGACCACGCGGCGCAGCAGACGATCCAGCCCGATGACCACCGTGTTGGGATCCACCACCACCGGCTGCGTGTCCTGGCGCCGACTCACCGAGAGAATCTGTCGGGTGAGATCGGTGCCGCGGACGGCGAGACCGCGGATCTCCATGAGATCGCCACGCACGGCACTGTCGCTCGGCAGCCCGAGCAAGGCCAGATCGCAGTAGCCCAGCATGCCAGTGAGCAAGTTGTTGAAGTCGTGCGAAATGCCGCCGGCAAACGTGCCGATGGCTTCCATCTTCTGCGACTGCTGCAGTTGGGCTTCACTGCGTGCCAGCGCGCGCTCGGCTTCGCGGCGTGCGGTGACATCGATGCCTACCGACAGCCAACTCGCCCGCCCCAGTCGTCGCGATGAAGTGGTGATCACTTCCATGGCGATCGGCTGACCGGCAGCCGTGCGATGGAGCCAGCTGCCGGCACTCTGTCGCGATTCGGAGAACGGCAGACGGGCACCGCTGAAGCGCGGCATTTCGGCAGGGTCGAGCAGGTCGGTGATGCGCCGACTCAGGAAGGCGTCGCGATCATACCCGTACTTCTCGATCGCAGCCTCATTGACGGCGAGGATCACCAGAGTATCGGCGTCCCAGTTCCACATGGGCAAGGGATTCGATTCGAACAAAAACCGGTACCGGCGTTCGCTGTCGGCAAGGAGCGCGTTGCGCCGTTCGACCGTCTCGGCCATCTGGTTGAGGGCCTGCGCCAACCCACCGATCTCGTCGCTGGACTGAATCCGCGAGCGGTGACCGGACACACCGGCGGCGAGTGCCTGCGCATCGCGAATCAGTGCACGCACCGGGCGAGCGATGAAGCCGCCGAGCAACATGGCCATGGTGATCGACAGCAGGATCGCACCCAGGAACCAGAACCATCCGGAACGACCCGCCTCCGCGAGCGGGAGCAGTGCACTGACCAGCACCGGCGGTATGGCCACCCCAAAGGCCATCAGGAGCAGGCGCGCCCGCAATCCGACGCCACGAAACGCCGCGAACTCCGACGTAATGACGGGGACCTGCTCCGGGGTGGGCGGCACGAATCAGCCGCCCTGCGGTGTGGCGGACGGCGCGCCGGGTGGCGCGGTTGGTGGAGCCGGCGGCATCGCGACCGCCATGCCCATGGCGTGGTACCCCTTGTCCACGTACACGGTAGAGCCGGAAATGCCGCTGGCGAGTGAGCTGGCCAGGAAGGCCGCCGTGGTGCCGACCTCTGCGGCCGTGAGCTCCTCGGGCAGCGGGGCATTGAGCGCACAGTACTTCACCATGGTGTCGATGATGCCGATCGCACTGGCGGCACGCGACGCGAACGGCCCCGCAGAAATGGTGTTCACGCGCAGGCCGTACTTACGGCCAGCCTCAAATGCCAGCAACCGCGTGTCGCTTTCCAGCGCCGCCTTGGCCGACGACATGCCGCCGCCGTAGCCGGGAATGGCGCGTTCGCTGGCCATGTAGGTGAGCGAGCAGACGCTGCCGCGGGGGCGCATGAGGGGACCGAAGCGTTGCACCATGGACACGAGCGAATACGCGCTCGCACTCGACGCGGCGAGATACCCCGCACGGCTCACTTCAAGCAGCGGCTTCTTCACTTCGGGGCCGTTGGCCAGCGAATGAAAGACAATGTCGAGTGGCTGCTCGCCGAAGTCTGCCACGAGGCGCTGCGCGAGGCCGCCGATGGAGAAGTCGCCCACGTCTTTATACCGCTTGGACTGACGGACGTCGGCGGACGCGTCCTCGAGCGCATCGTAGACAGCATCGAGCGGATAGATCCGCTCAAAGGTGAGCAGCGAACCGTCGCTGAGGGTGCGCGACTCATCCATCTTCCCGCGTTCGAGCAGGTTGAGGAAGATATTGAGGGCGGGTGGCCAGGTGGCCACACACACTGAAGCGCCCGCCTCGGCGAACGCTTTGGCTACGGCAAACCCGAAGCCGCCGTCATCGGCAACGCCGGCGACGAGCGCCCGCTTGCCGGTTAAATCGATAGGTAACATGCCGCAAAATAGACACTCAGCGGGCGGCGCGGGTAAGACGGTCGCGGACGCCGGTCCATTCGGCTCGCTCCGGCGGTTGCTCAATGACGAGCACGGCGATGCGTGCCTCGTCGGCATCGTGCAGGGCCGCGTAGAGCGCGCGGGCGTAGGCTGCCGGATTATCCGGCATGGTGCGCAGGCGGGCCGCAGGGAGCGAGGCGGTAGTCGGGAGGGTCGTATGGAGCAGTAAGGCCATGACGGGGCCACCATCGGCAGCGCGGGCCGCGAGGGCGGTTACCATCTGCGCGTGCTGGTCGGCGCTGAACAGCCACACCTCGGCGCTCGGGGCATAGTGGCGATCAGCCATGCCGGGCCCCCGCTGCGCCGCGACAGCCGCGCCGCCGTCGTGCGCCACGGCGGCGGCGCGGCCGCCTGTGGGGGGACGTACGGTGGCACCGAGCACGGCTTCGATGGCGGCCACCGAGATCATGCCCGGGCGCAGCACGGTGGGCACGCGGCCAGTGAGATCGAGCACCGTGCTCTCAATCCCCACCTGACAGGGGCCACCGTCGAGGATGTATGCCACGCGGTCACCCAGCGCGCGCGCGGCGTGCTCTGCCGTGGTGGGACTCACCTGCGTGAAACGATTGGCGCTGGGGGCCGCCACGGGCACTCCAGCGGCGCGCAGGAGTGCGAGCGCCACCGGGTGATCGGGTATGCGCACCGCGACGGCGTCGAGGCCGGCGGTGGCCACATCGGGCACGTGGGGCGCCTTGAGAAGCACCAGCGTGAGCGGGCCCGGCCAGAAAGCGTGGGCGAGCCGCGTGGCGGCCTCCGGCCAGTCGCGGGTGAGCGCTTGGGCGGCCTCCATCGATGCCACGTGCGCAATGACCGGGTTCCACGCCGGGCGCCCCTTGGCCGCGAAGATGCGGGCGACGGCGTCAGGGTCGAGGCAGTTGGCGCCCAGTCCGTACACGGTTTCCGTAGGGAACACCACCAGCGCCCCGGCGCGGAGCGCAGCGGCCGCCTCCGCGATGTGCGCGGCGTTTGGGTGGTGGGGGTCCAGCGTGATACGACGTGCAACGGACATTGGTCCAATGTAATGCGCGGGTCGCGACTTCTGACGCCGAGAGCGCGCACCGCATGTGCCTCAGGGACGCTCGAGCAGATCGTCCGGGCTGAGTCCTTCGGCATCGTGGTCCGCGCCCTCGAACGGCGCGTCGAGAACGTGCAGGGCCTCTGCGGCGTCGAGATGGCGCACCGCCAGACGCACGGGGTAAATCAAATGCATGGCCGGCAGCATTCCGCCGGCGTCGTCGCGCAACACCACGGCCGGAATCTCATGCGCTTCGAGCACACTACGCGCGATGAGGGCTTCCATCTCGTTGACGTATTCGCGGATAATCACCATGGCCTCTCCCATTTAGCGAAGATATCGCGCGGAACGCACCGCCGTGAGCGGCGTGGCTAGATTTCACAACATGGCAGCGTCTTTTGGCATCTTTGTTCTGGTCGAACTTCCCGGCGAGGCCGGCGAGCAGGTGCGGGTGATTCAGCACAAGTTCGATCCGAAACTGGCTCGGCTCACCCCGCCACATATCACGCTGGTGGGTTCGTCGGGGGTTGGGGCCATTCCCACCGATACACCCGTGGCGCGGTTGCGCGAAGCGCTTGAACCGATTGCGGCAACCATCGCGCCGATGTCGCTCACGTTCGGGCTGCCGCACCGCTTCATGCAGACGGACATCATCTCGCTGCCGCTCGACCCTAATGGCCCGCTTCGCGTGCTGCATGAGCGGATCGCGCGCAGCGGGCTCCCGTTCAAGCCGGCCCGCTTCCTGTTCTCGCCCCACTGCACACTGAACTTCTACCCCACGCTCACACCCGCCACCGAGCGCGAGTTGCTCGCCATGCGCGTAACCGCCCCGGCCATCATTGAGCGGCTGCAGATATATCTTACGCGCGATCCGCAGCCGGCCAAACTGTTGTTTGAGGTGCCGCTCACCGGCGCGTGAGCGGCGGGCTCAGCGGGTCCCTTTACCTAGCACTTTGCTTCGGGGCGTAGCTTCTGGAAGGTGCTGGTGTTCTGCTTGAGTCCCAGCAACGCCGACGCCTCGAGCTCATATTCAAAGTGCAAGTCGCCCAACTTTTCGGCGTCGTGCTGCGCTAATTGACGGGTTGCTTTCTCCGCGATGCTGTGGCGGCGCAGGTACTCACGCGCCGAGAGCCACATGGCATTGGCCGCCTGCCGTAACTCCGCCTGATCGGTGATGGTGACCGTGGCGCAGGTGTGCTCGAATTGCTGGACCGACTCGGATAACGCGAGATCGATGGTATCGACCATCGCGTGCGCGGCTTCGAGTTCGGGCTGGGCAACGCCGAGCGTCATGAGGCGCGCGAGGCGCTCATGCTGCCGACACGTTTCCGAGGCCGTGCGGGCGAGCGCATCGCAGGTTTCCAGCGGACTTTGCGGTACGCCGGACAGGTCATCGAGATGCCTGGCAGCAACGGCAGAACGGGAGGGGGCCATGGTGGGACGAGGGGAAACAGAAACGGTGCAGGAAGCGCGTTCCTATGGGATTTAGTGGGCGCACCCGTGCCGATGGAAGTGGGGGACTCGACGTGGGTTCGTGATTGCACCCAAGTTTCCTGATCTTGCCGTCGGCGTTGCGGGCCTGACGGGACGTGTTTTCTCCGACTTCTGCATGGAGTGGCCGCTGATGTCTGCTTTCCACCATCTGCTCGTCACCACGAGCGCTGCAGGTGTGCGCACGATCACGCTGCATCGGCCCGAACGGCTCAACGCAGTGAATCCGCAGCTCGCGGCAGAACTCCCGGTGGCCATGCACGAGGCGGCCACCGACGACTCGGTGCGGGTGGTGGTCCTGACCGGCGCCGGGCGCGGCTTCTGCGCAGGACTCGATCTGGCGGAGCCGATCGGTGTCGATCAGCCGGAGCGCGCCGCGCGTCTTGATCCCTACTACTGGGTGGGGCGCTGGGTGCGGTCGATCACCGCGTGCGAGAAGCCGGTGATTGCCGCGATCAACGGCCCCGCGGCCGGGGCCGGTTTCGGGCTGGCGCTGGCGTGTGATCTGCGTCTGCTGCGCGCGAGTGCGGTGTGTACGGCCGGCTACGTGCGGCGCGGACTCTCGCCCGACGCCGGTGTGACGTGGTTTTTGCCGCGGCTGATCGGCCATGCCCGGGCAATGGACATCGTGCTGACGGGACGCGACGTCCGCGCCGACGAGGCGGAACGGATCGGACTGGTCACGGCCGTCTTCGCGGATGACATCTTCGATGAGCAGGTGACGCAGCACGCCACCCAGCTCGCGGCCGGACCGCCGATAGCGTTGGCGCTCACGAAGCGCCTGATGCTGGCCAGCCCCAATGCCTCGCTCGATGTGCAATTGCGCGAGGAGCTCACGCACATCAAGAGCTGTTTTGCGACTGCTGATGTGCGTGAGGCGATGGTGGCGTTCAAGGACAAGCGCGCGCCGCTGTTCACTGGGCGATGAGCGGCGCGGGTCAGCTGCTGGTGCCGCCGGGATTCGAGCGCATGGAGCCCGGCAGCGCATTGAGCAGCGGACCGAGTTCGCTGGCGCGTTCCAAGGTGGTGACAAAGGTGAGCCCATCCAGCGACACCACGAGCATGCCCGAAATGCCGTAGGCCACCACGCAGCAGCCATCGGCGTGAATGACGTTGCCCGACGCATCGACAACATGGACGTGCCCCATGGTGCCGTTACCCGTGTCGTCGAGGTCGCGCACGCGGCGCAGGGCGGCCCAGGTGCCCACGTCATCCCACGCGAATTCGCTGGGGAGCACCACCACATTCGGGCTGCGCTCAAGCAGGCCACGATCGATGGATACCGATGTGACCAGCGCTGCAAACGCGTCCATGTCCCCTGCGGCGAGTTTGGGCAATCCGTGCAGGAGTTCCTTCGTGTGCACTTCGAGTTCGTCCAGCACCACCTTGGCGCGCCAGACAAAAATGCCGGTGCTCCACAGCGCGCCTTGATCGATGAGCGTGTCCGCAAGGGCCGCCGATGGTTTTTCGACGAAGTGTTCCACGCGGCAGGCGCCGCCTTCAGCGCGCGACACCAAGGGATCGACCGGTGCGCCGGGCTGCATGTAGCCAAAGCCCGTTTCGCAGCGCGTGGGCTTGACGCCGAGGGTGACAAGTACGGGTTCGGCGGCGGCGAGTGATGCGGCACGGCGGAGGGTATCGCGGAAGATGTCGGGATATCCCACCGCGAGGTCGGCATGGAGTGCGCAGAATACGGTGTCGGGGCCGGCGCGTTGTGCCACTTCCTGCGCGCCCCACGCAAGGGCGGCCGCAGTACCCAGTGGACGCGGCTCGATGAGCAGGTTGGCGCGCGGGATTTCGGGAATCGCTTCGTGAAGAATGTCCGCGATGTCCGCGCTGGTGACCACCAGCACGCGTTCGGCGGGCACCAGCGGCGACAGCCGAGCAATGGTATCGGCGATCAGCGGTCGCTCGTTGACCAGCGGCAGCACCTGCTTTGGGCGCCGAGGGGTGCTCAGCGGCCAGAAGCGCGTGCCGATGCCTCCGGCAAAGACCACGGCCCAGAGTGCGGTGTTCGTGTCGAGCAGCGGGTCCGGCTCGAACTCCTCGAGGGTGCCGGCCGCAGAGAGCGTCTCGACATCTAGAGTGGCTTCAGTACGCGAGCCGACGGCGCGGGATTCGGACATCTGGCGATGGGAGAAGGAGTACATTGGCGCGCCTATCCGCCTGGGATGACTGGCGCATCCGCCCATGATAGAACAACATACCCCCGCGATGCTCACCCTGCACCTGACCAATGGCGACGCGGCGGCCGCCGGCCTCGCGAGATCCGGTCTTCCCGGCGATATTCTCTCGTGGCGCGACGTGCTGCACGACGGGCCCGTGCTCCCGGAGCCCGACCTCGACGTGTTCCGGCGCGCGCGGGCTGAATTTCTGGCCAGTCGCGGCTGGATCAGTGAACCGGCCGCGCTGCTCGATCTCACCGAGCGCGACGAACGGCTGGCGGGCGTTACCGCGACCGACGAGATCGTGCTCTGGTTCGAGCCGAATCTGTGTGATCAGCTGCAGCTCGTTCAGGTGGTCGCGCGATTGGCTCGTCGCCCGGCGTCGCAGCGCCCCCTGTTGACCATTGTGCCGGTGGATCACTTTCTCGGACCGCTGGTGCCGGAAAAGTTTGCGCCAATTTTCGCGTTGCGCCGCGCCATGCAGGAGGAGGATCTGGATCACGCGACCGGTGCGTGGAGCGCGTTTTCTTCGCCCACCCCCGAGGCGGTGACGGACGTTGTGCATCGGCTCGACCGCGAAGTGCGTGCCCGTACCTATGCGGCCGATGACTCGGTGCGTGTGCCGCACCTCGCAGCGGCGCTCCGTCGGCAATTGGAGGAATATCCGGATATCGATCACGGTCTCTCGCGCACGGAGCGGCAGATTTGTGAGGTACTGGAGCCCGGGGTGATCACGCTTGAGAAGCTTTTTGTGGCGAGTCAGGCCACCGAGTCGTGGGCGTGGCTAAGCGACTGGAGCTTCGCTTGGTACCTGCAGCGGCTGAGCGATTGCTCGCATCCGCTCATCGTCCACCCCAACGGGTCACGTATTCTGGCGCCGCAGCGTGACGCGAGCGGCCGTGGCTTCTGGGAGCGGGCAGCGCAGCTGACTCCGTTCGGTGCCGAGGTGTTGCGGGGGCGCGCCGATGTGATAGCGGCCAATGGGATTGATCGCTTCATGGGCGGTGTGCGCAATACGAGCGGACGTTGCTGGCGGTGGGATGCGCGGTTGCAGCAGGTGATGGTGCGGGGGTAGCGCCTGTTTCAGGGATATCGCGCTTCGGGGAAAGGTGTGGGTGAATACAGCGACGACAAATCGTTACCACGTCATCAGTTGATTTCGTCAGGTCATCGCGGCAGATGCATAGCCCTGCCCCACCACGCGCAAAAATGATCTCGGCGTGTCGTATTCGCAGTAGCTGTACCGTGCTCGGCCTGGTTGCGGCAATCGCCTGCGGCGGCACTGAGCCGTCGCCGCTGTTCGACATGCCATCGCCAACTGCGGCCCGCGTCCGTGCGGCGGCGCAGGCCGCTGTTCGTACGCCCGATCGCTGGGCCGTGCGTGATACCCTCATGCGACCGGCCGCATTGGACAGCCTCATGGCGTTGGTCTTCGCCCCTGCCCGGTTGGGCAGGCTGGCTCTCGGTGTTCACCGCATACACCACCGATGCTCGACCGCGACTCCGGACGCTCTCCGCGGAGGAACTCACGGGCGTTCATCGCTGGCTCGGGGCAGCCAAGGACAACCAATGACGAGGGGCGCGTCAGACATTGCAAGGCAACAGTCCCACCCATGTCGGGGAATGCCGGACACCGCAGGCCACAGTCCGAGGCAACCTTGAACCTGAGGAAAGGGGTGGTGTCTACACTCACTATCCGGCCGCTCCTCCTCGTTTCTCGCAATCCCGCACCATGTGCCCGCGAATGTCGGTCGGCGTAGACCGTTTGCGTGATGTCGCGACACCGGGATTGCCGATGCCCACCGACACGCACTCGCCGCGCTCGTGAACGTGATCCGTCGCCACCTGACCGCGATCATCATTGTCGTCCTCGTCGTGCTGATCGCGGGGCTGGCGGGACCACGAGTGGCGCTCGGTCCGCAGGTGGTGGTGGAGGCCGTGGTGCAGCAGAACTTTGTGCAAACGGTCGTGGCGAGTGGCCGCGTGGAGACGCCGCATCGCGTAGACGTGGGCGTCCAGATCATGGGGGCGGTTCGACGTGTTCCCGTGAAGGAAGGCGAAACGGTTGCGGCTGGTGCCACGCTGATCGAGCTCGAATCCTCCGAATTGCGCGCCGCGCTCGATCAGGCAGAGTCTGCCGTGCAGGCTGCTTCAGCGCGCCTGCGACAGATGCGGGAGGTGCAGTCGCCGCAGGCCGCGCAGTCCGCCCGTCAGGCTCAGCTCGCCTACGATGCAGCACGCGACGCGCTACGCCGCAGCGAGTCGCTGTTCACAGTGGGTGCGATCAGCGAAGAAGCGCGTGAGGACGCGCGGCGTGCGGAACAGGCGGCGGCCGCGCAGCTGCGCAGCGCGCAGCAACAGGCGGCCAGTGCGCGGCCATCGGGGAGCGAGGCCGCCGCCGCTGCGGCTGCCCTCGAGCAGGCGAAGGCCGGTGTCGACCTTACGCGCGCGAAGTTCGGCTATGCCACCGTGAGGGCGCCAGTTGCCGGCACGGTGATCACGCGAACTGTCGAGCCCGGCGATATCGTGCAGCCTGGACGGAGCCTGTTGGTGCTTTCACCAGGCGGCGAGACGCAACTGGTAGTCGCGATCGACGAGAAGAACCTGCAACTGCTCGCGCTCGGTCTCACGGCCCTGGCATCGGCGGATGCCTATCCGAGGCAGCAGTTCCCGGCCACCGTGATGTACATCAGCCCTGGCGTCGATGCACAGCGGGGGGCGGTCAGCGTGAAGCTGCGAGTCCCCACGCCTCCGGCATTTCTGAAGCAAGACATGACCGTGTCGGTGGACCTCAAGATCGCCGAGCGGGCCAACGCGGTGCTCGTTTCACGTGGCGCGGTGCACGATATCGAGAGCACGGCACCATGGGTGCTCAAGGTTGATGGACGCCGTGTGCGACGTCAGGCTGTCACCATCGGATTGCGCAGCGACGGCCTCTGTGAGGTACTCTCCGGCCTGACCGTCGGTGACCGCGTGGTACCGATGGCCACGACCACTATCACCGAAGGGGACCGCCTGCGCGCGGTGCTCGCGCCATGAGCCCCGCGACGGCCCCCGCGATCCCCTCTGCCTCGCACGGAGCCCCCGCCGCGCAACCGATCGAATTGCTGAGACAGTGGCTGCCGTTCGAATGGATCGTGGCCATCCGCTTCCTGCGCGAAGGACGCGTGCAAAGCACGTTCATCATCGGTGGCGTCGCGATTGGTGTGGCGGTGATCGTCTTCATGTCCGCGCTGATGACCGGCGTCCAGGCCAACATGATCCGCCGCACCCTCACGGGGCAGGCCCACATTCAGCTTTCGCAACCCAAGGAGACGACACGACCGCTGCGCGAAGGCGTGCCCGGACTGCGCGAAGGGGCGATCGTGCAGGCGCCGTTTCAGCGACTGAAGGGCATCGACCAGTGGCAGGGCATCGTTCAACAGGTGCGCACCGTACCGGGCGTGGTCGCGGTGTCGCCCACGGTGACGGGTTCAGCGGTTGTCGTGCGTGGCGACGCGACGCGTGTGGTGTTACTCACCGGGATGGACCCGGAGCTCCACTACGACATCCTGCCATTGCCGGAGAAGATCGTACGCGGCACCGCACGAGCGACGGGCACGGATATCCTGATCGGCACCGACCTCGCCTCCGACCTGGGCGTGGACGTCGGCGACAAGCTGCGCGTGACCGGCGCAGGCGGCGTCACCACCACGCTCACGATCGCCGGTATCTTCGACCTTGGCAACAAGGGGGCAAACGCGCGCAGTACCTTCATGGCCTTGCGCACGGCGCAGGCGTTGATGAACCTGCCGGGTGGTGTCACGAACATCGATGTCACCGTGGATGATCTGTATGCCGCCGAGACCATTGCCCAACGGATCGCCGGTACGGCGAGCGTACAGGCGGAAAGTTGGATCGGCACGAACGCGCAACTGTTCAGCGCCGTGAGTGCGCAGAGCATGTCCAACAACTCCATCCGATTTTTCGTCGGATTGTCGGTGGCGTTCGGTATTGCGAGCGTGTTGGTCGTATCGGTGGTGCAAAAATCACGCGAGATCGGTATCTTGCGGGCGATGGGTATCACGCGCGGCCAGGTGATGCGCATCTTTCTACTGCAGGGCGGGCTGCTTGGCTTCGGCGGTGCGCTGGTTGGTTCAGTCATCGGGTCGGTGGCGCTCACGGTGTGGCAGAAAACCATGCGCTCCGCCGACGGCACGCCGATGTTCGAGCTCATGTTTTCCGGCGCCCTGTTCGGCTGGACGCTCGCGCTGGCGACGATGACCGGCCTGCTCGCCGCGTTCGCCCCGGCGCGGCGCGCGGCGCGACTTGATCCGGTGGAGGCGATCAATGGCTGACGCACCGTCATCGGCGCCGACTAGCGCCGGGCGACCCGTGGTGCAGTTAGCCAACGTCCGTAAATCGTACGCCGTCGGGTTGCCGAACGAAACCGAGGTGTTGCACGGCATCGATCTCGATCTGGTGCGCGGCGACTTCTGCGCGGTGATGGGCCCTTCCGGTTCGGGCAAGAGCACACTGCTCAATATCATCGGATTGCTCGATCAGCCTACGTCGGGAACGGTCGCTATCAGTGGTGTCCCGACGGCGGGTCTCGACGACAGTGCGCTGACGCGTTTGCGCGGTCATAATATCGGCTTCGTCTTTCAGTATCACCACCTGCTGACGGCGTTCACGGCGCTCGAGAATGTGATGATGCCGATGCTCGGCGACGCCGGGTTCCCGACGGCCGAAATGGCCACGCGTGCGAGCGCGCTGCTCGACAGCGTTGGCCTGACGAGATGGCGCGATCAGCCGGTCGGTCAATTATCAGGTGGCCAGGAGCAGCGCGTCGCGGTGGCGCGCGCTCTGGCCATGCGACCCGCACTGTTGCTCGCCGACGAACCCACCGGCAACCTCGATACGAAGAGTGCCGATGTCGTGTTTGCCTTGCTGCGGGAGGTCAATGTCGCGGAGGGGACGACGGTGTTGTTCGTCACGCACAATCCGCTCATGGCAGAGCGCTGTGATCGGACCATCGACGTGATTGACGGTCTCGTGGTGGCGCGAGGTCGCTCCGCACCGCCGGCGTAGTCTCACAGGAGCGACGCTGGCGATGTGGGCGAGACGGTCTACCCGTGTTGCGCGGCCTCTACGCGCGACCACCCACTCGCCAGGCGGCGGTACACGGCTCCCCCGTTGTCGTCGGCGATGCGATGCAGGAAGAGCCAGCCGTTGTGTACAAGATCGCGCACCACCGCGTGCTGTGCCAGCACGCCATCGATTGCTTCGGCGGGGGCTTCAATAAAGACCGAGAGGCGTATCGGTTCGTGCCGCTCCCTTGTGCCATCGTGCACCGACTGCCAAGCGAGCCCGATGCGAAGGTCACCGCCCGCGCCTTCCATGACGCCAAGGTGTCCACCAACCACATTGTGTAACACCTTGTTGCCGCTGCCGTACCGGAGCGGGTCAACCGTCGAGGCGTGGTACTGCATGTTGATCCAGTGTGTCACGACCATCGGAGCCGTCATGATCAGGTCCAGCACGCCAAAGTTCGTATCGTCTTGCCAGCGGTAGTCATGAAGAAAGGCCCGTCCTCCCAGATCAACTCCCCGCGTACGCGTGCGCGGCGCGACGATGAACGCGGCGTTTCCTGCCAATCCCCACTCCGGTCGCACTTCCGACCAATCGATAGCGCGTGCTCTGATGGCCGCATCGATCGCCGCCTCCGACGTATCGCCAAGGCCGAGTGTGGGCGCACGCTCTCGGCGGGCGGCACGGCCGGCCGTTTCGAGTTGGGCGCGGAACGCGGCGATTGCTTCAAGATGGTCTGTCGTCACCACGTCACCGTCGTAGAGGGTTACATCATCCGTGGTGGTATCGTGCAGACCGGCGAGAAAGAGCGTGCCGCGCACATCGATCCCCGCGTTGACCAATCCTGCGCGAACGTCGGCATCGTTCAGCAGTGCCGCCAGCGCGCGCGCGTTGATTTCACCCGTCTGTCCACCGCATGCCCCACAGTGCAGCCCCGCCGCTTGCGGATTGTTTTCGGTTGACGCGCCATGTCCGATGAGCGCGACAATGGGTGCGAATGCACGCGTCAGGCTCATCGCGCCGAGCACGCCTGCGGCCAGATCAATGCGGACCTGCGAATCGATCGGTGTCCCCTGCTCGGTGCGCCGCGCGAGCTCCGGCACGACCGACCGCCGCGACCGGACCGGCTCGCGCAACACGTCGCCGGTGCGATCAGCCCGTGCGAAACCATCACGTACGAGTGCGCCAGCCCAACCCAGCCCCACCGCCTCTACAAACGAAAACGCAGAGCCTGCGAGCGTCCCAAGCTGTTTGACGGCCGATGTCCATGGTTGCGACGCGCCGTCCGCCACGACGCGCGTGTGCTGCACCTGATCGACGTCCACCACGCGCATGGAGGGCGCCAGCAGCCCCGGGAGCTGCGCCCGCGCGGGGCCTGAGACCGGCGAATAGGCAATTGGTAAGCCGAAGAATCCAGCAAAGCCCAGCGTCTGCACAGCGGGTGTCGTAAGCTCCAACGCCCGCCGGAACACCTCCGACCGCACATCGATGCAGAACACGGCCTGCACGGAAGGCGCCGCCGTCGACGCCGTCGGCGTGGCGCTCAGTAGCGTGTCCACCATCTGCTCCTGATAGGCGGCCTCCAGCGCACGCTGCGGCAACCAGCGCTCGCGCTGGGTCGCGGCGGCTGTCGGTACGGTGTCGGGCCATTGCCGCTGCGCATTGCGCCACGCGGCGGGAAGTGTCGCGGTATCGCCCAGGCGAAGCAACAGCAATTCCCACGCGAGACGCACCGCGAGTAGATGCACGATCTGCTCGTCATCGGCGTTTGCCAGTCGTGCGTCCCACCGTCGGAACGCGCACGCGGAGGCCCACCCATTCACCGAGAGCAGCAGCGCGGTGAAGTAGTCCTGTCGCGCACCAGGGGCAATGTGCAATGCGTCAACGGCTTCTGCGATCAGTATCCGTGGATTGGTGGGTAACACCGAAGCGGCTTGGCGAAAGCCACGAACGCCCATCAGCAGGCGCGGACTGTTGTCATGCAGGGCCAGTTCACGCCAGCACTGCCACAGTCCCGCATCGCGTGCCGGGCCCCAGTGTGCTTGCCCTTCGTCGAAGAAGGCGGCGCACGTCTGGCTGATGTGCCGCGTGACAAACTCACCCCACGACATCGCGTGACGAAGATCGCGGCCGACATCTGCCACGTCGGACACGAGCGCTCGCGGGGTGTGCGTGCGCTCTTCCCGCGACAGCGCCGCGATCAGGTCGCTAGAGGTAACGTCGCCACAGTCGGCGAGCCTGCAGGCGATCTCAAGATGTCGCTCCGCGAACCGCCCTGCCTGCCATTGCGCGCGATACCAGTCCCTGCGCATCAGGAGCGTCGTGCCAGACAGCGCCGCGAGTTCGGCGGCGGCCGCCTCGATCGGCTGTCCCACGAATCCCCAGTAGGGATTGACTGCGATCATGCGGTCGAGCGGCCACGCGGGCGCGATACGCGCACAGGCGCCGTCGATGGCGAACGACAGTGCCGTTGCTTCTGCGGTCGGGGAGACCGTAGCCGGCGCCGTACTCACGCGGCAGCCTCTGTCGCAAGCGCGTCACGCGTGCGCAAGCTCGGAATCGGTGGCGTTGGCGGCCAGATCTGAAACGTCAGCCGAGTGAAGATCTCGTCAAGGTAAAAACCGGCGAAACATGCCGGGTACAACGCACGCGCAAACCGGCCCGATGGTTGCGTGAGCACAACGGCCTGTACAACGAACAACGTGAGAAAGGCTACCGCCACGAAGCCTGCGCCAATCAGCGCCGTACTTGCCACGCCGACCACAGGCGCGACGACGAACCCCGTTACCCAATGCGCGGCCGCGTACACCAGCACGATCGCCAGCGAAGCGCCAAGCAGCGGTACGGTTGATCCATCTCGCGCCACGACGACCCGTGCCAGGAGTGGCGCGAGTGCGAGCGCCAGGATGAGCCCCGCAACCAGCAGCGTGGGTTCGCTGACCACGCGCAACTGGAGCGCTGCGCTCCCGGCGACGAAGAGCAGCAGTGCCGCGCCGCCCCCAAGCAGCCAAGCGCCACCCGTGTATGGTGCCGGATGCGTCATGGTGCGACGGGTGTGCACTTCCACCGCGCGACCCGACGAAAGAAAGGCGTGCGCCTTGTACAGCGAGTGTGCCACCAGATGCAGCAGCGCCAGCGAATACGCACCAAGGCCACATTCAAGCAGCATGAATCCCATCTGCGCGCACGTGGACCACGCAAGCGCGACCTTCACGCTCACTCGCGTCATCATGACGAGTCCAGCCAGCGTTGCGGTGAGCGTGCCGACCACCACCAGCAGCAATTGGGCCGTACTGAGTTGGCCCATCAGCCCCGCCAGCCGGATCATCACAAAGCCACCGATATTGACGATGCCGGCGTGCAGCAATGCGGAAACCGGCGTTGGAGCTTCCATCACCTGGATCAGCCAGCCGTGAAAGGGCAGTTGTGCCGAGCGTAACACCACGCCGCACGCGAGCATCACGCCGGCCACCTGCACCAGAGCGGGCACTGTCGGCCACTCGGCGGCACGCGCGAGAATCTCATCGATTTCGAGGGATCCGATGGCACGCCACAGCAACGCGACGCCTCCAAGAACCCCGATGTCGGCGATGCGCGCGATCAGAAATTTCTTGTGCGCTGCGACCAACGCGGCGGCGCGATCATCATAAAATGCGAGCAGCCGATGCAGCGTGATACTTGATGCCGTCCATGCCAGCGCGAGCACGCCCAGGTTGTTGGTGACCACAAGCAGCGACACGGCGGACAGCGTAGCGAGGAACGCGCGGAAATAGCGCGCCTGCATCGCCTCGCCATCCAGATACCGGCGCGAGAAGCGCAGAATGACGGTGCCGATCGTGGTCACGAGCAACAGCATCACGAGAGTCAGCGCATCGAGTCGTAGCGTGAGTGCAACGGGACCAATGGCCAGCGGGACCGTGCCGACCGTGACGGCGGCATTCAACGGGCCGGTGCTCAGAAACAGCGCGCCGGCGGCGAGTGTGAGCAGCACGGCGAATGCGGCAACGACGGGAGCAGCGGACCAGCGGGCGCTCGATGGGACGAATACGCGGGTGGGAAGTAGCACCGCCGACAGATACGTCAGCGGAATAAGCAGTAGTAAGACGGCTGGGGTGGGCAGCACCGCGCTCCAGGATAGGGGACGCGAGATAAGTTAGGGCGTGCAGAAGCATTCCCAAACACAGACGCTATCGAGACACTGCTTCGCCCTCGTGCCTACCGCGACGCGTCCTTTATCGTGCGCAGCAGCGCTCCCCCCTCACGTTTGCGCGTGTCGTCGCCGAGCTCCTGATTCGCGAGGCTCGGTAGCTGCAGCAGCACGGCGCGCGCCTCTCCCGGTTCGCTATTCGCCAAGAGGGCCCGCGCGTACTCCAGCTGGAACATCACGAAGCCCGGACGCAACTCCGTCGCGCGCTTGAGATGCGTGCGCGCCTCGGTGGCGTTTCCGAAACCCAAGCCGAGTGGCATGCGCAACGGACGCGGCGTCTCGGTGAGCTTGAGGTGGGTCCGGCCAAAAATGTAATGGGCGGTGGCGAGCGTGACAGGCGGCACGTTACGCATTGCGATGACCTTTTCTGTATCGTCTTTCGCCTGCAGCACGTAGTCGGCGGCCTCGAGGATGCCGGCGAAGAGCGCCACCTTCCCGTTCGCCGCCGCGCGCCGCACGTAGCCATCGGGCGCGGTGCTGTTGACTTTGATCGCGCGCTCCGCCAGCGCCAGCGCGTCCCGGTACAGTTTGTCCTGCGCCTTGCTCTTCTCCGGTGCGGCATCCCCCTGCAGCAAGCGCACGCGGGAACTACGCCAGAGCACCTCGAAGTCGCGTGGTGTGGCCGCCAGCGCCTGATCGACCAGCGTGACGGCCGGTGCGAGTTGCGCCGCGGCCAGCAGCGAGTCGACGCGGGCGATCGGCCCCGCTTGTGCGCGGAGAGGGGAGGGGGCGAGCAGGACGGTCAGCAGCAGCAGACGGCGCATGCGATCAGCGGTTGAGTTTGCCGATAGAGTTCGTCAGGATTCTGCACAGTCTGTCGA
Source organism: Gemmatimonadales bacterium (assembly GCA_038212625.1). Taxonomy (GTDB): domain Bacteria; phylum Gemmatimonadota; class Gemmatimonadetes; order Gemmatimonadales; family Gemmatimonadaceae; genus Gemmatimonas. The sequence continues at coordinate 29,109 of JBBQUH010000017.1, forward strand.
TTGCGCCTCGCTCCCGCAAGCTCCCGCAAGCTCCCGAACTTCCCCGGTCCTCTCCCGCCATGACTCGCTCCGTCCTCGACCCTTCGTGCCGCGCGGCCGCGCTTGCCCTCGCTGGATGTCTCGCTGCTGCGGTATGGACTCGTCCGCTGTACGCGCAGCGCGAGCGCGTCACGGTGCGCGTGGAGGCGCTCGGCGGCACCAACGTGTCACTGCCGGTTGGTACCAGCGCCCGCGAGGCTTTCACGCAGCACGCCATTCAGGCGTCGTTGGGGCAACGCTTTGTGCGAGACCAAGGGAACACCATCGCGGTAGTCGGGGGGCAGATACGCGTGGTGCGCGCGGCGCTGCCCAGCGCGCGCGCGTCGTTGCAGGGCAGCACCACCTTCGATGCGTTCACCACGCTCCGGGTGGTGACCGCTGATCTGATGGTGCTGCGCTCGGTGGGTACGAAGCACACACTGGTTGGCGTGCTCCGACCAGGCTTCTACGGGGAGTCGTTTCGCGTGGAGGGGGCTGCGTTCGTTGATCGCATCGTATCGGCCCGCACCACGATCGGTGCCGGGCTGTCGTATGCCTCGAGCTTCGGCAAGCTGTTGCCCATTCCCGTGCTCCACGTGGTGTCACGTCCATCGCGACGCGTATTGATTGACGCGGTGCTCCCCGCGCGCGGCGATATCTGGTGGATGCCCCGCAAAGGGCTCGATCTGGGCATTAACGCCTCGCTGATTGGCGCGAATTATGGCCTGCCCGAGGCCCAACGCGTGGCCGGAGGGGATGCGCTCTGGCTCGCCAACGCCACCGTGGGCCCGCAGGTGCGGTGGGCACCGTTTGGCGGAAAGTGGCAGCTCACCGGGGAAGCCGGGATGACGGTGCTGCGACGGCTGGAATATGCGCGCGACGGTCGCAGCGTAGCCGACTTGGCGCCCGGGAACGTACCGTTTATGCGGCTGGGGGTACAGCGGTTGTTCTGACGCTCCGCCCCAAACGCTTGACTCGGCGGGCCTGCCGAGCACACGCTCCAGTGGTGCGCAAGAATTCGAAACTTGGCGCGCACTTTTGGTGACGGACGCTGTGGCAACGGCGCGCATTTTCGCCCCGTGCGCTGCGCACCACATTCGCCGAAGACACACGGACGATGCTCATGGTTCAGACGACGGGTGCGTGGACGCTCGCGGAGCTGGATCGGTTATCCGACGACGGCAATAGGTATGAGCTCGTGGATGGGGAGCGGTTTGTGACGCCTGGGGGCGACGTAGGCGATCGACTGCGCGCCAAGACGCTTTCTGCCGTTCGGTCACGTGAACTTTCACGGCGCACCAGGAGAAGGTGCTCTTCACCAGGCACCTTGATCATCCTTTCCCGCAGGGCAACGGGCGAAAATGTCTTGGTTGTGTAGATTAGAAAAGTCTATTTTCGAATGATCGCTACTCACTCCTCCATGATCTCCTACCATACAATCGCCAGTTTGCCCGTCGGCACCAAGCGAGACTACCCGCAGACAGCCCGCTGACGCATGGGTCCCGGGTGGCGTGATCGCCTGCAAGCGCTCCTCGCGTGGATTGCCACGCCGGAAGGCTCGCCGATCGAGGCCTGGCGGCGACGGGTCCTGGCCGCCGTCCTCGCAGCGCTGACCGTTCTCGGCAGTCTCGCGTATGTCATCGGTGCCGGCGCGGCGTGGTGGCAGAAGGAGTACTTGGTCGTGATGGTCGACACCGTGTGTCTGGCGCTCATTCTCACGATCACGGTCAAGCGTCGTCTCCCTTATGCGCTGCGCGCCTCCACGCTGCTGGCCGTCCCTGCGCTTCTCGGTACCTATTTGGTCTTCGGCTTTGGATTCGAAGGGTCCGGATTTGCCTGGCTTCTGGGTTTTCCAGTGCTTGCCAGCGTGCTGCTGGGGCTGCGACGTGGCGTTCAGGCACTCGCCATCACCGCCGGCATATTCGTCGGCCTCGGAGTACTCATCCCTCTCAACGTGATGCCGTGGACAGCTGCGATGTCCAACGCCATGATCATGTGGTGGGTCAGCAGCAGCAGCGTTCTCTCGATTGCCGCATTGCTCGCGCTCTCCGTAGGCTACCTCTCCGACGGCCTCGGGGCCGAGGCCACGGCTCGGCACGCCGCAGAGATCGAGGCCGATCGCCGACAGCGCCTCGCCGCCCTCGGCACACTCAGCGGCGGGATTGCTCACGACTTCAACAATCTGCTCCAGCCCATCGTCAGCGACGCCGAACACGCCCAGCGCCTGCTGGCCCGGGGCGAGGACGCGCAGCCGATACTGAAAGACATCCTCCAGACCGCCGATCGAGCGCGCTCGCTTGTTCGCCGCATTCTCAGTTTTACAAGACCCACAGTGGGTACTCGAGCAGTAGTCGATTTGGGCGAGCTGGTCGGCGAGAGCCAGCGACTGCTGCCGGCCTTGGTGGCGAACAACGTCACGTTTGATGTCGTCATCGAGACGCCGGCGTACCTCGCTGCCGATCCAAGCGAGCTCCAGCAGGTGCTACTCAACCTGGTCAGTAACGCAGCGCAGGCCATGCCGGCCGGTGGGACGGTGCGCATCGTCGTGGGCCTATACCCGGAGTCCGAAGCGCTTGCCAGTACGGTGCTCGAGGGGGTGGTACCGATCGTCTCGCTCGCCGTGATCGACCACGGCGTCGGCATGAATACCGACACGTTAGCGCGCATCTTCGAGCCGTTCTATACCACCAAAGGTCCGCAACAAGGCTCCGGTCTGGGCCTCGCTACCGTGCATGCCACAGTCATGGCGCTGGGCGGCATTATTCAAGCGGAGAGCACCCCGGGCCGTGGCACCAGGATGCAGGTGCTGCTGCCGGGCACCGACGCGCCGGACTATGAGTCAGCGTCCCCTACAGAGGCGTCGCCGCGCGTCGGGCCGCCCGGCGTGGACAAACAGCACCGCCGCCGCATCCTCGTGGTCGACGATGAACTCGCTGTCCTCAACGGAACCGCACGATTACTCGAGCGCTTCGGGTATGTCGTGCAGCGCTTCAATGATCCGGTCGCCGCCCTTTCGGAACTCGCCACCGGCCGCGATGCGCCGGAAATCGTCCTCACGGACTTGGCGATGCCGGGTTTGAGCGGATGGGAGGTCGCGGCAGCGGTACATGCCAGATATCCCGCAGTACCCGTGGTCGTGATGACCGGCCATCTGGCAACGGCAGATGACGACGGTGCGGCGCGTCCTGGTGTGCGCGCGGTTCTTGCCAAGCCGTTCACGAGCCGAGAGCTGGAGTCCATGTTGGAGAGCGCCATGCTGACAACAAAACAGTCGACGTAGCCGCCAAACCAAGCAACGCGCTGGTGGACGACGGCAGTTCTCCGCACGCCGAGCTATTCGACGGTTGCACGCGCAGGCCGCGACGGTGATGGCTCGTCGGCCCCGGACACCATTGGCGGAATTCGCGAGCTCGCTCTTCGCGCGGACCGACCGACAGGTTGTCGACCACGCACGCGACCTGCGTGACACGCCACTCACCACTGATACCGACCTGCGCGAGGTCTCCGACGGCGCTTATGTCTTGGTCGTGGAGTTGCTCGACAGCGCCCGTACCCTCGGCACGACGTCACTCCGCGTCGTCATGCGTTCCAGACTTACCCGCGCGCGCCTCCTCTACGATTCACGTATGATACCGTCTGCAGCTGACGACTCCGTCGGCAAGACCACGAGCAGAAGCGCGCGTTCTGTCTCTGCATCGGCGTCGCGGAGTATTGGATCGTCGACCGCTGCGAAGGCACGATACGTGTGATCAGGCCAGACGTGGACGACGTGCTGTGTGACACGGTGCTGGTGTCGTGCCCATCGGGAGCGGCTGAGTCATTCCGCACGGATGTGGCCGCATACTTTCTCGCTGCCTTAGGGGGGGCGTAGAAAACGGTCAGCGAGTCGGGCCCGACGCGCTGACCCGCGGTACGCCAGCGCGAAACAGATAGCTGAGCTTGACGAACGCGCCGTCCGACGCGCGTTCGGCCTCGAACGGACGCATCGTGAGGCTTGCGTCGAGGGCCGAGCCGTAGCCTACGAAGACGACCGTACCGGGACTCGGAAGATACGAGACGAGCCAATCCGCTCGTCCGAGCAGTGACTTCCGGCGGTCAATCGTGGAATAGGTGCCGTCGGCCGCTCGCGAGAACAATGGAAGCTCGGTCTGCGGGTCGCGTAGCGCATCACGGTCACGCGATTCGACCTGCACGATCAGACGGGCAAAGAGCGCACGGGAAAACTGGTACTCCGTGCGGAGGCGCGGCACCACCTGCGTACTGAACACGGAGCCATCGCGCGCGCGCACGAATCGCTGGTAGCGCACGAGCGACGACAGCCGCAGCTGGGCGGAAGGACGCAAGTCGGCCGACAGCTCCATCTCTGTGCGGGTGGCGGTGGCGGTTTCAAAGAACTCCGGTTCCGTGCCGCGGCGCGCGCTGAGTGTCGCTCCGCCGCGTCGCCACTGCGGCGTATTGAGCGAGAGCTGGAGTGCGCGGGTGAACTGTCGCCCGTCCGGGGCGAACGCCACCGTGTCGTGCTGTCCACCCGTGGTGGGGCGCAGCGTGGCGATACTGGCGTAACGGCGGGAATCGAACGCCACCGCCTGCGCCTCAGGGATCAGCGACGCCCGCCAGCCACCGCGTAATACGAAGGAATTATCGAGCCCGACACTGAGCTCCAACGGCGAACCGCGCTGTTGAAATCCATCGTACGACCAGAGGGCTGACGAGCGGAAGAACTGCTGCTGCTGATCCCACCAGCCACCTTTGCGGCCGAATCGCGTCCATCGTTGGAAGAGCTGTGTACGGACAAAGTCCGTTCGATTCACGAAACCACTCTGCGTCTCGAACTCCGGCGAAAAGGAGGAGAGCGAGCCCCGGTATCCCCACGAACGTCCGCTCCGTCCGTGGTTGAGCTCGACAAGCTGACCACTTCGCGTGCCGGCAGTGTCGCCGGTGAGACTGGTGGCTGCGCGAACCTCCACGTTGTACACCTTCGCGAAGTTGAGGCGCGAATCGACCCCTGCCACCCGGTTGAAGCGTGGCCCCTCGGTCCGGTCGGTGACGACGAAACCCGCCGAGCTCTGTGTCCCGATATCGCGTCGCACCCGCAGAATATTGAAGACCGGGTTGGTGCGGCCGTCACGACTCGTGCGCGCGGCATCGACGGCGCTGAGCAGGCCGATGTCCACGTTGGGGATCTTGCCCGTGACCTTCACGGCGCCGAGCGGTTGCACAATGCGGCGCGTGTACACCAGCTGGTTGGGCGCGTCGAATTGCTCACTCCCTTCCACGAAAAACGGGCGGAGTTCTGGAAAGAAGAGCACGAATCGGGGGTCGCCCGGGATCTGACCCACGTCGGTTTCGACCTGACTGAAGTCCGGATTCGCGGTGCCGTTCACGGTAAAGTTTGACGTGGCGCCCCAGCGCATGTCTCCGCCGAGCTGTCCACGGGATCCGTACTTCCAGCCGTCGGTGCCGGAGGGCGCGCCGGAGGCGAACGTGGTGGACGTGGGGACCAGGTCGAGCACCAGTCCGCGCTTCATGCCCGTCATTCCGCGGAGGTAGCCGGCCTGTGAGGCAAAGGCTTGAATGGACCGCGACGTTGGCGCCCAGGTATCCTGGAAGCCGGTACGCTGCGTCTGTCGCACGACTTGAAAGCCCCAGTCTTGCCGCTCGCCCATCTGAAACCGGATCGACTTGAAGGGAATCCGCATCTCCACGGTGAATCCATCGTCGAGGAGCTGCCCGGCCGACTGCCACACGTAATCCTGCGAGAGATCAACCGCCGCGAGTGAGGCGCGGGAGAGACCCGGTCCCGCCGACTGTTCGCTGCGCATGCCGTCAGCCTGGACGCCCAGCGGATTCACGGCAAACGTAAAGGCACGGCGTCGGTCGTTGAACGTGTCGAAATGAATGGCGATCCAGTCGTCGTTCACAATGCGATCCCGTTCGGCCAACGTGGCGCGCACGGTGCCCGGCTGCGCCCACGCGCGGACGCCCACGTAAATCGCCTCGCTGGCGTACCAGATACGCACTTCGGTCGAGTCCTGCCCCGGTCGACCGTCCACCGGATTGTACGAGGTGAATTGCGTCAGCAGCGCCGCCTTGCTCCAGATCGTCTCGTCGAGGCGCCCGTCGAGTGTCACGGCGGCATCTACCACCAGCGGTGGCCTCACGTCAAGCTGTCGATCGCGACCCGAGTAGGTCCGCAACGCGACGGCCGGATCCGGAGCAACCACCACCTCCGGCGCCTTGGCGGGCCGAGTGGGGGGTGCCGCCGTGTTGGCAGCCTGCTGCAAGAGAGCCGCGAGAAGAACGAGCATCAGTGCTGGTTGGGGGAGTACCTCGTGGAAAACTCTCCCGGCCAGAGCGTCTTGACAAGCCGATCCCGGTATGGGGAACGCTGGGTCCGGCGACCGGCCCCGCGTGATGCGCGCGGTCGCCCAGTGGTGCTACATTCCCACAGACGGTCATCGCATGCCCCCGCCCCCTTCCAGACCCTCCGATGCGTTCTACCGCCCCGTGGCCCATCCTTCTGCTGGCGATGACCGGTGCCTGCGCCGGGGGTGATGACGCAGCCGGTGGGTCCATCGCTCCGCCCACCACCATCGCCGATGGCACGTACGCCCGCATTCAGCGCGACATTCTGAATCCGTCTTGCGTGTCCTGCCACAAAACCGGCGACGCCGGCGCGCGGCAGTCCGGGCTCGTGCTCACGGCGGACTCGTCGTACCAGCAGCTCGTGGGCGTCGCGTCGCTGCAGCGCACGGCCAAGGCCAACGGACTGCCGCGCATCAAAGCCTTCCGGAGCGACAGTTCGCTCTTCTACCACAAGATGGCGTGGATCCCCGGACATCATAGCGTCGACTACGGCAATCTGATGCCGATGGGCACGGTACAAGGGGTGACGGCCGGTCAGCTGGAATACGTGCGACGCTGGATCGAAGCAGGAGCACTACGCACCGGCCACGTGGTGGATACGCTCGTGCTGAAGGACAATCGCGTGCAAGCCGCGACGTTTTCGCCACTCGCCGCGCCAACGACTGCCGGCCTGCAGCTCAAAGTTGACAGCTTTGCCGTGGCGCCGCTCGGAGAGCGCGAACTGTTCGTGAATCGACGGCTTGGCAACGCCACCGATCAGTATGTCACGCGCATTGAATCACGCATGCGTCCGGGCAGTCATCATCTGCTGCTGTATACGTTCGACGAACGGAACCGCACCTTTCCGTGCAACATTCGTCCCCCCACCGATGTGGTACGCGACATCCGCAATCGCGATGGGACGCTCAACATCATCAACATGCTGCCGATGGCGTGCCACGTGTATTTTGCCGGCGCCATGACTCCTGATTTCGACTACCGCTTTCCCCCCGGCGTCGCGCTGCGGTTGCCCGCGAATACGTCGCTCGACATCAATGTGCACTACGTGAACCGTTCGCCCGCCGATCTGCCAGGCGAAGCCTTCGCGAATCTGTACTTCACCGACCGGGCGAACGTCCAGACCGTCGCGCGTACCCTCAACTACGCCAATCAGGACATCGCGTTGCCGCCACGGCAGCGCACGACGCACACCAAAGTGTTCACGATGCCCACGCGCACCACCATTCTGGGCCTCACATCGCATATGCACGCACTCGGCGAGCGATTCGAAATTCGCGTGCGCCGCGCAAACGGTGCCGAAACCACCGTGTACGTCAACACCGACTGGGAACACCCGGACTTTACCAACTTTGCGACGCCTCTCGTTCTTGAAGCGGGCGATGCCCTGGTGTCGGTGGTGACGTGGAACAACATCACGGATCGCACCGTCTCGTTCGGCTTGGCGAGCACCGACGAAATGGATATCATTTTTGGGTACGCGTACTGAGTTCGGCGGCCGTCCACGCGATCGCGCTTTGCCACCCGTTGTCGTGATGATCGGCCAGATACCCATCCTGAACACGACGGTCGTTCCCCGGTGTGCGCGTGGAGGATAGACGTACCGTGTCGAACGTTGCAGCTTTCGCTCATGGATTCACGCTCCCGTACCCTCGTTGCCGTCGCCCTGTCGGCGGTGACCATCGTCCCATGCGCCAGTGCACAGGCGCCCGTGGGCCTTCTGTCCCTCAGCGTTCGTCACACGACGCTCAAGAACACCGCCCGCCCCACGGGCGAACTCAAGGCGCTGGTCGATTCACTCGACGTGCAGATCGCGGCCGCCGCCAAGTTCGGTCGTACTGGGGAGATCCGGCGGCTCTATGCCCAGGCCGCGACGGTCATGGCGCGCCGGCCTTGGACACCGGAGGCGGAATTCGCGAGCTCGCTCGTCGCGCGGACCGACCGACAGGTCGTCGACCCCGCACGTCGGTGGTCGATGCGGGTGGAGCAGATCTACGCACCCACTATCCAGATGGATCGCCCGCTCGTGGCACGCGCCACACTCCGTCAGCGCGCGGTCGGCGGTGTGCCCAACGCGCCCATGACCGTCGTCAAGCCACTCGGTACGTACGACGGCGTGCCACGCGACCTGCGCGATACGCCGCTGGCCATTGAGACCGAGCTGCACGAGGTTGCCGATGGCTCCTACACGGTGGTGGTTGAGTTCCTCGACAGCGCCCGCACCCTCGGCACGACCTCGCTCGGCATCGTGGTGCGTTCGGGACTGGACGCATCGATCGCACGGCTTGAAGCCGCCGCCGCCACGGTGCCTGAGCCGGTGCGCTCCGATCTGCTGTTCCCGGTCGATCGCCTGCGCCATGTGAACCTCAATCGCATGGCGTTGAACACGTTCAGCCCAACGCGCGCATTCGCCGCCGCCGAATCACTGCTCACCGCAGTGAATGCGAAGAAAGACCCATGGCTGGGGCGCACCGGTGACCTCAAACAACACTATCTGCTCAAGACAGCCGACGAGGTCATGCCGTATCGCGTGTATGTGCCCACGACGTACGCACCCTCGAAACCGATGCCGTTGATCATTGCGCTGCACGGTCTGGGCGCGACCGAGGATAGCTTTTTCGAACAGTACGGCAAGCGGATGCCGGTGCTGGCCGAGGAGCGCGGCTATATCGTCGCCGCACCGCTCGGCTATCGCGTCGATGGTGGCTATGGCGTGTCGCTGGGTGGACCAAGTGCCGATCCAGCGGTCACCCGCTCGCGTGCACTGAGCGAGCAGGACGTGATGCAGGTGCTCCAAGAAGTACGGTCCCGATACCACATCGACGATCGTCGCATTTACCTGATGGGACACTCGATGGGGGCCATCGGCACGTGGGCGATCGCCGCGAAGTCACCCAACCTCTGGGCGGCGCTCGGCGTCTTCTCCGGATTCGGCGTCGCGTCAACGGCCAAGACGATCGGCGCCATCCCGCAGTTCGTGGTCCACGGCAATGCTGATCCGACGGTATCGGTAGGTGGATCGCGTATTATGGTCGCAGCGCTCGAAAACGTGGGAGCTACCGTGCAGTACGTGGAAGTGCCGGGGGGTGACCACAGCAACGTGGTGGCACCGAACCTCGCGGCAATGTTTGATTTTTTTGATCGCCATGCGCAGCGGCCGGTGGTGAAGCCGTAAGCGTTTCCGTTTCGGCGTCGAACCCGGTGCTTTGCGCCCTGACGCCCTGTCCACCCGCGCGCGCCGCTGCTACGATTCACGCATGACACCGTCTGCACCTGACGATTCCGAACTGCTGGCCCTGCTCGAAGCCGACGCGACGCTCGACGCCGCCCAGCCTATTCTGGCGTTAGCCGCCTCGTACTTCGCCGACACGCGGTCGGGCGAAGGGCCGGTGTCCACGTGGCACAGCGCCGAGATCATCGCCGATCGGCTGGCTGGCCCGATGCCCACAGGGCCGCGGCCGCTGCCCGAGGTGGCGCGGCGGCTTTCGTCGATGCTGCTGCAGGATATCAATCGCCTGGCCCATCCGATGTACATTGGGCATCAGGTGTCGGCGCCGTTGCCGGCGGCGGTGTGGACCGATGCGCTGATCAGTGCGCTCAATCAGTCGCAAGCCGTGCGCGAGATGTCGCCGTCGTTCACGCCGCTCGAGTATCAGGTCATCGAGTGGATGACCGATCTGGTGGGCTGGGATGACCGAGCGGGTGGCACGATGACGTCGGGCGGTACGGAGGCGACGCTTACCGCGTTGCTGGCGGCGCGGAGCGCGGCGATACCCGACGTGTGGACCAACGGCGTGGGAGCCAATCCGCCGGTGATCGTGTGCGGCGAACATGCGCACTACGCGGTGGCACGCGCCGTCGGGGTCATGGGGCTCGGCTTATCGCACGTTGTCGCGGTGCCGACGCTCGATCATCGACTCGACACCGACGCGCTGCGCCGCACGCTCGAACGATTGCGCGACGCTGGCACGCGCGTCATGGCGGTAGTGGCCACTGCGGGCTGTACCTCAACCGGTAGCTTTGACGATCTGCCGGCCGTAGCCGATTTGTGTGAGGTGTTCGGCACGGCGGAGTCGCCGCTCTGGTTTCATGTGGACGCCGCGCACGGTGGCGCGGCAATGCTGGCGCCGTCGCATCGTCATCGCGTGCAGGGGATTCACCGTGCCCGCTCCGTTGCATGGGACCCGCACAAAACGCTGCTGTTGCCGCTGGCGGCTGGCATGCTGCTCATGCGTGACGAACGCGACTTGGTGCGCGCGTTTGCGCAGGAGGCGCCATATCTGTTCACAGCGGCGGCCGAAGCCAAAGCGTGGGATATGGGTCCGCGGTCGTTCCAATGTTCGCGGCGCGCCGACGTGCTCAAGTTGTGGGTGGCGATTGAACGGTATGGCTCGGTGAATCTGGCGGCGCTGTATGACCGGCTGTGCCGGATGGCGCAGACGCTGCACGCGCTGCTCGAGGGGCAGCCCGAGTTCGTACCGCTGCACGCACCCGAGTCGAATATTCTCTGCTTTGCGTGGAACCCACCCGGCGTGTCAGACGAAGATCGTGACGCGCTCAGCGATCAGCTCCGTGAACGCTACAACCGCTCGGGGCGCGGGTGGATCACGGCGACTACGCTCGACGGGCGCCGGGTATTGCGGGTAACGGTGATGAACGCGCGCACGGAAGAACGGCACTTGCACGCGTTGGTGGACGGGCTCATTGCTGAGGCAGCGGCGGTGCGCAAGCATCATCAATAACGTGCGCTTCCCTGATCCTCGCAAAGCGATCACCCGAACGACCTATACCGACGCGCCGACGATCAACGTCCGAGCCAGCCCACCCCAGCCATCGAAAATCATTGCATGCACGCTTACTTCAACTTGGCTCAGCCTTCGATCAGGTGCTTGAATCGCAGTAACTCGCGCTCCACCAGCGCGGCCGGTGCCCGTTGCCCGGGTGCCGTCGGCAGGTGCGCCCCGTTGACTCCATCCTGCCACGTGAGGATGACGCGTACCTCGGCCCGATTCTGAGGCAGCGGGGAGAACCAGACCTCCCCGGCTTGCTCCACGGTAGTGCCGGGCAATGACTTCCAGGCAATGATCGTCCCGGGAATGTCGAGCGTCAGTTCGGCCATATTGGTCGTGGCGGCGCCAGTGGCGCAGATGCTGGGGGCTTTTATCGTGTTGGGTATGACTGCCGAAGCGATATGGTAGGTGTCCAAAATGGGAATCGTCTGCCGTCCGGCGAGATCCCGCCACGCCTGATAGACACGGACCGCAGGGCGGTTGATCGTCACGGTTTTCATTAACCGACGGGTGTGTACGCACGCTGTTTCGGTTTGCATCAGACCACCCGGAGTGTCGTATGTGTCGTTGTGCTCTACCACCAGTCTCGGTGGGAACCCATGTGTGATACAATGCTGGATCCGCCCTTGGTGCGACATGTTCCACATGAGCGAAATTCCCCTACTCCCTTCGAGCTATACGGAGTAAGGATCACTACCACGGTCGACCTTTTTGGCTTGGAGGGCATCAAGCGCCGCCCTGGCGTCGGGCATGTGCTGGTGCAGCGCGAAATGCCGTGGCCACGGGTCAGTGCGCTCCTGGGCGAGGTTGGCCGCTCCAGTAATGGAGAACACGTCAGCGCGATTGTACAACTCGAGATCGCTCCACGGCACTGGCATCGCGACGGGGGCCCCAGAACGTGCGCGCGTCGACCATGGCGCAATCGCGGTTGCCCCGCGTTCATTGCGCAGGTAATTCACGAAGACCTTGCCCGTCCGCTGCGCCTTGGATGTGGACGCCGCAAAGCGCGGCGGTGCGCGCGGCGTCGCGCACCTGAGACAATCCCGGCGATTCGGCTGGATCATCGTCAACGACCAGACGCTTGGGGTAGTCCACGGCGTTAACACACGAACCCCACACGAGCCATTCCAAGACGTTCAGCTGCCGCCGCAGACCGCATCAAATACTGCGTGCCCATTGCCTTGGATATGGTGCGCAAAACGGACTGGTGCGGCGTCATCCGCGAGGCAGAGCAAGCGTTCAAGCCGTTTTTTAGCGCTTGATGAACGGGAACGAGGTGACGTCGTCGCCATCGGCCTCTAGCAAGTCAAAGGCGAAGAATACCAGTGGCCCCCCCCAATGCCAGCGTGCGAGTGAGGCTGGAAAAGTCCGTACGTCCACCAAGCGCCGCTTCGCAGATTTCACCATCGATGAGCGCCGTCGAGTACGTGAGCTACGAGAGCGGTTTAACAAGCACTTGGAATTTGCTGGTCCGGTCCAGCTGGCAGTACTTCGGTCCGGGTTGCAAGCAGTGGCGCGCGGATCGCCGGCAGGAACCCCGACACGTCAGCTTACCTTGCGTTTCGCCGAGAGCTTTTTCAGACGCTTGGCGGGTAATCGCTTCGTGGGCGTAGCCTTGATGCTGCTTGCTTCCAGACTGCACTTCAACGCAGCCATCAGGTCAAGGACTTTCGTGGGCGGCTACGACCCCGCCGACTCGCCACCTAGGAAGCGAGATCAGCGTTGCGTGGGTCGCCAGTTTTGCGTCGATCACCACGTCTTGTGTGTCTGCCCAAACGACGCCGTCGTATTGGATTTTGAGGTGGTAAACAGCTCTACCGCAATTGAGACCAGGGATAGACGGACCTCTCCTCTCCAGATGGAGCGGTTCGGTAATACGCGTCGATTCTCCCGCCAGCGACAAGAAGGGTGGACCAAACGACGACGGAAAACACCCAAGACAGGAATGATGTGAACCAGCGAGGCGACGTCTATAGCTCGGATGGGATAGACCCGGCCCAGTATGGATGTCGGGGGGAGGAGAATATCATCCTTTGGGCGTATATCCGGCTGTTCTCAGCACCCGTATGATGTATGCAGTTGCTCCATGTATCCCGTCACCGAGGACCGAATCATGAGTATGGACACATTGGCCGACGCCTTCTACAACGAGCTTGGTGACGCACTCAGCGCCGAGAAGCAGCTACTGATGGCACTGCCCAAAATGGCAGCCAAGGCCACCTCCAGCGAACTGCGGCAGGCGTTTGAGGCGCACCTGAAAGAAACGGAACAGCAGGTTGATCGGGTGGAGCGCGCTTTCGAGGACACCGGAAAAGCGGCGCGGGTAAAAACGTGTGAAGCAATGAAAGGCTTGATTAAGGAAGCGGAAGGCACAATGGGAGAAGAAGCGGCCGGATCGGTAATGGATGCAATGTTGATTGCCTGTGCGCAAAAAATTGAGCACTATGAAATTGCCACGTACGGCACCCTGTGCACTTGGGCGGATAGCCTGGGCTATGACAATGCACTCAAATTGCTAAAGCAGAACATCAGCGAAGAAGAGGCGATGGACGAAAAGCTGAGCGGCTTGGCGCAATCAATCAACAAGAACGCGATGGCTGTTCACTGAGCCGATGTCCTGTACCCTCTCAAACGCGGCTGGCTTCCTCATCGAAGCCAGCCGCGTTCCTGCGAATACACGGGCAATATTATGAGCACGAATACACTGCCCCATGCCATCTGTGCGTCGTGGTAGGGTCATCACACCGCGCGGTCATACAGCCATAGTGTGAAGCCGAGGCGATCCGCGCTGGCAGCAAGGAGCGCGAGGCAGCAACAACACTCGCACCGCTTCCAAGGAACGCCCGAAACAACATCAGAAGCGTCCGCGTGATGTGGCCTAATGCAATTCGAGCAACGTCCGGGCGATGATTCGCTCGATGACCTCGAACTCGGCGGGTTTGGTGAGATGGTAGTCAAAGCCGGCAGCAACGGCACGGCGACGATGTTCGTCGTTCCCCCACCCGGTGAGCGCCACCAATTTGACGGTTTGTAGATGGGGCAAGCGTCGTATCGCTTCGCAAAGTTCATATCCGCTCATGTCCGGCAATCCGATGTCGGCAATAATGAGTTCCGGAGTTCGGCGTTCGATGGCTGCGAGTGCTTCAGTTGCAGAGTGCGCTGTTACCGTGGCGTGCCCCATCAACTCCAGCACCGTGGACAAACTGTCGGCAACGTCGCGGTTGTCGTCTACGACAAGAACGCGTAGTGAGCCGCCGAGCACCGGGGCAGGAGATGCGTTCGCCGGTGTGGCGCCTAGAGCGGACAACTCCAAGGGAAGTCGCACGAAAAAAGAGCTGCCGGTATCAGGTCCGCTACTGGCGGCATGCACGGTGCCGCCGTGAAGCGATACCAACTGACGCACTAGTGCCAATCCGATGCCAAGTCCTTCGGGTGAGTCGCCTTGGTGTGGCAGCTGGACGAACATGTCGAAGACACGCTCTAACTGATCCGGCGCGATACCTCGTCCAGTGTCCGAAATACTGATCACTACATCGTTGCCCTCGAGCTCGAGGGATATCGACACCACGCCGTTCCTTGGAGTGTACTTCACGGCATTGCTGATCAGATTGGCAAGCACCTGACCAATCCGCAGACGGTCTGCCGAAACTACTACTGGTGCGTCCGGCAACGACGTCACCACAGTGAGCCCCTGCTCGATGACCGCCTGCTGAGTGAGTTCCAGGGCATCGTGAATGGCTATCCGTATGTCCACGGGGGCGCTGCGAAGTGCCACCTTCCCGAGACTGACTCGGGACATATCGAGCAGGTCATCCACCAAACGCGTTATGCTGGCCACCTGCCGTTGCATGATCTCGCGCGTGGCGTTGACCTGCTCGTCATCAGGCACGATGCGACGCAGAATTTCGAGGCCGTTTCGGATTGGTGCCAGCGGGTTGCGTAATTCGTGAGCCAGCGTGGCAAGGAATTGATCCTTGCGGCGGTCGGCCTCCCTCAAAGCTTCAATGGCATCGCGTTCGGTGGTTTGATCGCGCGCCAAACTCAATACGTGGTCCACTCTCCCGTCTTCGTCGAGCTCAGGGGTTAAAAGAACGGCAAAGGTTTTGACGCCGCTGGGTGTTGGCAAGACGTAATCCAACGTTCGCGGCGTCCCGGTCGCAAACACTTCGTCGATTGCTGATTCTACCCGGTTGGAGAGTGCAACGGGCATCCCGATTTCCTGTGACGTGTGTCCGATCACATCGGACAGTGGAATGCCCAGCCTGCGTTCCAGTGCCGCGTTGGCGAACGTGTGGCGGCGATCACGATTAAAACGCACCAACACATCGGGTATGGCATCCGTGATCGCCTTGAGCCGACGCTCATTACGGCGCAGCTCCTCGCTCTGCACGCGCTCGTTCGTCAAATCGGTGTTGGTGCCAAACCAGAGCCGGATCTCGCCGTTCTCTCCGCGCAGCGGATTGATCTGCGTAAGGAACGGGCGGAACTGCCCATTCTGCCCGAGCAAAGGAAATACCATCTCGAAGGCATTGCCTGCGGTAAGTGACGCTTGCCACCGTTCGATTACCGTGGGGAGAAGCTCTGGGTCGTGGAAACGTTTCCAGCCCCAGCCCCGCGTGTCGGAGAGCGTACCACCCGTATAGTCATACCAACGCTGATTGTACCAGAAGATGTCGCCGCTCGCATCCGCGATCCACGCCATTTGACCCATCGAGTCAGCCAGTTGCCGAAAGTGGAGTTCGCTTGACCGGAGTTCCCGTTGCACACGAACACTGTCGGTTACGTCGCGGATCTCCACCACGGTTCGAGCGGTGGCATCTGTTTCCCTGATCGGCCCCGCCGACACGGATACCGCCAGCGTCTGCTGATCTTCGCGGACTACGGCAGCTTCTAACTCACGCACTGAAATCGCACCGCTCAGCGCGGTGGCCAGTGTACAGGTCGCACCCGGGCACCCTGTCAAGGCGGCGCTTCCCTGCGGGTGCAGCCAATCATGGAGGAGCGTGCCGATGAGCTGCTCTGGGGCGCGCCCCGTTACCGTCACTGATACCGGGTTGGCAAACGTACACCGCCCGTCGCCATCGAGCACAAAAATTGCCGTTGACGCATTGTCCGTGACCGCGCGCACCAGCGCGTGCTGAGCCGTGGCTCGCTGCTCGGCAACAATCCGATGGGTGATCTCCACTGCGGATGGCACAAGAAATTGAAGGACCCCCTCCTCGAACACAGGCTGGAGCATGAAGTCGATGGTCATGCGCTCGTCGTTGGCAACGCGAATCTCTTCGTCGTAGCGAACGAGTTCGCCAGCGCTCGCGCGTACAAACGCGGCGTAGAGTCGCTCTCGTACCGACTCGGCGTGAGTGAACCACCCACAATCCCAGAGTTTGCGACCGATCGTATCGTCACGTGTCAGCGCAGCCGCTTCAAGCGGGGCCTTGTTGGCCTCAAGTAACGTGCCGTCGGGTGCCATAAGCCCGATGAACGCGAATGTGGCGTCGATCACACTCCGCAGGCGCCATTCGCTGGCTCGAATCGTTCGCTGGAACCGGACGCGTTCCGTGACATCGGTGAAGGTGATAGCCAGCCCTGATTCGCGGGCTTCGAGATTCGAATACGCGCGGACGCGACGGAGGTAGGTAGACCCGTCGTGCAGCTCCACCTCATGCTCAATGGCGCTCTCCGCCTCGAGCACCTCCAACGGGGAGGGCAGCGGCGGCATGTTTACCGCTCGATGCGTGAAGTGCTCGAGCGGCCGACCGACATCGTCGGAGCGCAGATTATAGATGCGACCAACATAGGGATTACTGCGCTGGATCGCGCCGGAGACGTCGAGGAAAAGTGTCGGAATGCCGGTACTGTCCAGCAGGTTGGAGAGTTCGCGATTCGAGTCGGCGAGTGCCCCATTGACGCGCTCCAGCTCGCCTTTTGACCGATCCCGCTCTTCAATCGCCGCCTGCATCTCCCTATTCAGAGCGGAGAGTTCTTCGATGGTGGCCCTGTGATCATCGCTCACCGCGTCAAAATCGCGCGCTACACGGAGCAACTCGGCTCGAGCGTCTCGCAACTCCAGCTCAAGGCGCGCGATCATGCCGTCGTGCGTCGAAAAGTCTCCTGAAGCCTTCGACATGGCATCTGCATCCGCCGCCTGTTGGGGACGTGGGCTCTCGCTCGGGGAGTGAGCCACTACGTTCACCGGATCAGAATGTTCAGTGTTTTCGGAATCGGCAGGCATGGGCTGGGTGCGGGACGATGTGAAGTGACGAACAGACGGGGGTCGATCTCATTACGCGTAAAGAGTCGAGGTGCTCAGGCGTGAGGTTGGCCACGCGGGATGGTGGGAAGCGGCCGTGACGGGCAGTGTCGAGCGGTTACTCAGTTCTTCGCTGAGCATTGCCAGCGTGAACGCCTCCCCACCGGTTGAACAGCCAGCGACCAAGATTCGAGCGGGCTCGGGTATCTCGCCGGCGGCGAACCCGGCACGGACGGCAGCTGTAAAAAGCTGGGAGACCTCCGGATCGCGAAAAAACCAGTGACGCCTACCGGGAGTTCGCGGAACACCACGCTCGCTTCGCCTGAATCTCTGTGCAGGCGTTCAAGAGAATGCGCCGCGGACGACACGGTCGACGACGGCCATCTTGCTCTTGCTGACTGCACGACTTCGGAACTCGGCAGTTTGTACCAGCTCATCCCCGTTGGCCTCGGCCAAGAGAAGAAATGCGACATCCTGATCAGGTGCCACGCCCTCAGACAATGAGCGCACACCGGGAAGATCGGCCGCTTCAAACAACACGCTGACGAGCAGAGGGGAGCGCGCACCCGACCAGGGAGACATGCGGCAGAAAGTGTCACACGACCGCTGCTCCCCGCAAGTCAGTGATGAGGCGAGCGATACGGCTATTGGCCTCTGTGATTGGGCGCATCGCTGCGTGCTGATGCGCTCTTCCAGAAAGTGCGCGCGCCCATCCGCTCAACGTCGAGCGCATGCTCCGAGGCGATGCGCTCGGATAGGCGTATCCATGCTCCCGGCGCATATCGTGCATTGCTCGCTCGCATTGCGGGAATGTCGTCTACCGCCGCAGCGGACGAAGTTTCAAGCCACACCTGCACGCCTTCATCGATCAGCGACACGCCGAGATCGACAGGACGTACCATACCCGCGGTGCGCGGCTCGTCGCGAAATTCCCGCGCATGGGCAAGGACAGACGCCGACAATCCGGAGACGACAGTTGCAGACAGCGGAACGTTACACGCCGCCCATTCCACGCGGTAACCGGGTCCCAGCATAGTTGGCAGCAACGCGCCCATCGCTTCGAGCCATTGCGTACCGACCACCCCGCTCGGCCCTTGAAGGGGGCTTTGCAGGCCCATCAGGAGACGAAGAGCCAATTGGGTGCAAGCCAGTCCGGTCGCGGCGCTATGCATCGTCCCCTCGGCACCAGCCGCTGGCGCACCTAACCGCAACGCCGTGGCCCGCATGCGCAGCCCGCCAGCTGTGCTGCCTAAGTCGTGAGCGATGCCGTCAAGCAACTCTAAAAGCAGTGTCAGCTGATCGGGAAATGTCGGCGGGAGCGTCGTGGGCATACGAAAAGTGGCGCTGGGGGAGTGCGGGCGGGTTCTGTGTGCGGCGTCATACTGGCGCAACCCCGGCCGCCGGTGGACTTTCGGGAATCGGCCACCAGACGTTATCTATAGTCGTCATCTCTGCTGTCCGTTCCATCTCCCGTTCACCGAGCCCAAGATGGCGCCCGCGCTTCGCGTATTGCTCGTTGACGACCACACCATTCTGCGCGAGGGACTCGCGGCGGTGTTGGGAGCGCATGGTGTGGACGTGATCGGCCAGGCGGCCGACGGGGAGACTGCCATCGCACTGTTTGAAACGGAACGTCCGGACGTCAGCGTGGTCGACCTGCGCATGAGACCGATGGACGGCGTCGAAATCACGGCAGCCCTTCGAGCTCGTGATGCCAACGCACGGGTCGTGCTGCTTACCAGCTACGATACCGACGAAGAGGTATTTCGCGGACTGCAGGCGGGAGCGGCCAGCTATCTGCTCAAGGATGTGGATTCAGACGAGTTGGTGAAGACGCTGCATCTTGTCCATCTCGGTCGCAAGGTGATCGCACCGGAGATTGCCGCAAAACTGGCCCACCATGTGTCCTCAGAATCACTCACGCCCAGGCAAACGGAGGTGCTGGGGGCGCTTGCTCAAGGTCGCTCCAATGCGGAAATCGCGGAAACGCTCTTCATCAGCGAGGGCACCGTCAAAGCGCATATCAAAGCGATTCTCGCCAAGCTTGGGGCGCGGGACCGCACGCAGGCGGTGATGATAGCTATCAGACGAGGCATTGTGCGCCAGATGTAGCAAGGCCACGTACAGCCTGGCACGTCTACCCCGTTGGGGATACATAAAACCGTTCGTTTTGGTGAATAGAATGTCAAGAGCACGATGGCAATGTTCCAGTGATAACGTCATCATCATCGAATTTTCACACGGAGTATTTGATGAATGAACAGGCGACTCGTACAGGCACTGCTTACGACTTGTAGTTCCGTAACGGAGTAGGTGACCAGTTGAGCTTGGTTCGACCGCTGAACACGCGAGTGACCTTGAACCCAAGGTCATGCGAGAAGTCGCGAAACAAATGGCCAAGCGTCAACCAGGCGTGACGAGCGTCACGCATCACGACGCGACTTACTGCCACCATCATTGCTTTCTCAGGAAAACCTGACGGAATCATCACATGACAATTCTGATGAATGGTCGATTCGCCGCCACCAACGTCGCCTCGCACGTCGAGACATTCCCTCAGTCGGCAAATGAGCTGGAGGCGGTTGCCAATGATCGCATATGGTATGTGACTAATTCTTCCATTGGTACTGTGTCATGAAGCGCGATATGTACTCAATGGCCACCGAACGGCCCGATAGGCAGTCACTCCGTCAGATATTTCGGGAAGTGCTGATCGATGTATACAGTGCGGAACGACAGCTCACTACGGCGCTACTACGTATGGTGATAATGGCCTCTGATGAGCGACTGAAAGATGATCTGGATGACTTGTTGTCCGAGGCGCGTTCACGTCTGAGGGAGTTGGACCAGCTCTTTCAGACGCTCCAGTTGGTGGCCAACGAACCCCGTATGACAATCACCGGGATGGGGTTGACGGCCGATGCGCGCGCGCTACTTCTCCTCGATGGAGTGGACACCGTGTTGGATACCTCGATTATCATCACCGTGCGCGGTTTGGCGCATGGCGTCATCCAGGCCTACGGAAAGGTGGTAGCGATCGCCTCCGCTTGCGGTTTCGGCGAATACGCGAAAGTACTGATCCCAACGCTTGAAGATGCGGCACGGGCGGCTATGCAGTTCTCTGCACTCTCGCTGTTGACGCCGCCACCGCACGGAACCGCGTACCGAACCGCTTGGATTTCCTAACACATTTCCGGTAGCTGTCCAACAGGCGACGTACTGTGCTCCGTTCGGTGGAGGAAGCTTACGAGGCATGGGAGCTGGAGAAAAGTGACTACTTTCCCGTCATGTCCGCCTTCGTCAATCGCCGCGCGGTCCTCGGCACGCAGCACGGCAAGGAGCAGGTGATCGCGCCCATCCTCGCCGCCCAGTTGGGCATTACCCTCGAACGTGTCGACATCGACACCGACGCATTTGGCACGTTTACCAGGGAGCGCGCGCGCTTGGGCACCGCCCATGACGCGGCGCGTCGAAAAGCGCAGGCGGCGCTGGCCGCGCAACCCGGCGTCCGTCTCGCGGTGGCGAGCGAGGGGAGCTTCGCTCCGCATCCCGAGATTCCCTTCGTGATGGCCGGTGCAGAACTCGTGTTACTGCTCGATACCGAGCAGAGCCTTGAGATCTGGGGCCACGACGTCACGTTGGAAACCAACGCGGCGTCGGCGGTGGTGCGTTCAGTCCAGGAGGCGCTGGCATTCGCCGCACGCGTACAGTTTCCCTCACACGCGCTGGTCGTGATGGGAATGCGCGGCACGGAGCCTGACGTACAGGTGGCGTTGCACAAAGGCGTGCACAACGAAGCGGCACTCGTCGCGCATCTTGAACCGCTGCTGGCGACCAACGGACAGGCATGGATCGAGTCAGACATGCGCGCGCACATGAATCCCACGCGGATGCGCAGCATCGAACGCGCCACGCAAATGCTCTGCACAGCCGCTCATCGTACCTGTCCACGCTGTGAGCGACCTGGATTCGAGCCAGTCGATGTCGTGCGCGGCATTCCGTGCGCATGGTGTGGCACGCCGACACAGCGCATTCGCGCCGATGTCCTGCGCTGCGCCGGTTGCACCTTCTCTGAGCAACGCCTCCGCGAGGTACCGCCAGAGGCGTCCCCCGCCGAGTGCGACCGATGCAATCCGTGACGCGGCATCGGTCGGCGGCGCGCTCAGGCGGCGGAACGCCTCGCTGACGCGTCAGGGACCGCCACCCAGTCCATACCGCCCACGTACCGATGGGACATCATGCCCTCGCCGTCCATTGCCCACAGATTGAGCCACCCGTTGTCCAACAACGCGCGCACGCCGTCATGCTTCGCGATCACCGCGTTCATCGCCTCGATGGGCGCCTCGATCACCACGTTCAGGCGGAGCGGCTCGTGCACCAGCTTCTCGCCATCGTGCACCGACTGCCACGGCAGCCCAGTGCGCAGGTCCCCACCGTTCCCCTCGAGCACGCCGAGCGTCCCCACCACGTTGTGCAGCACTTTGTTACCACAACCGAAGTGGTCATTGTCCACGGTGGATCCGTAGTACTGCAGACTGATCCAGCTGGCCACCACCATCGGCGCCGTCATGATCAGCTCGAGCACGCCGAAGCCGGCGTCCTGCTGCCACTCGTACGAATGCAAGAAGGATCGTCCCCCCAGGTCCACGTGCGCCGTACGCCGACGCGGTGCCGCGATGAACGCCGCGCACCCCGCCAGTCCCCACTCCGGCCGCACCTGCGCCCAGTCGCGGCTGCGAAAGCGCACGGCGTCATCGATATCCGCAGCCTGCGCGAGCTTGAGCCCGCCCGAACGCTCGGCACGCGCCTTCACCGCAGCGCCCGCGAGTTGCGACGTGAGCCACGCCAGGTCGGCCGTGTGTGATGCCGGCACGGTGTGGAGATCGAACAGCGTCATGTCGTCGGTGGTTGTGTCGTGCAGGCCGGCCAGAAAGATGGTATCGGCGGGCACCGGTAAGCCCCGTGCAATCAGTCCTGCGCGGACGGCCGGATCATTGAGCACCGCCGCCGCGACGCGCGCATTCGCCTCACCGGTATGTCCACCGCAGGCACCGCAGTCGAGGCCCGTGGCATGCGGATTGTTGACGGTCGACGAACCGTGTCCCGCGAGGAGCACCACGCGCGCGAAGTTCTCGGTCATCGACATGGCCTTGAGCACGGTCTCCGCCATGACGAGCCGAGCGTCAGGAGCAATGCCGGTGGCCCGACCGTTCAGCGCGGAGGTCTCCAGCGTGGGCCCAAGACGCGACTGCGTGGCCGCCGAAATGCCGTCGAGCGTCGGATGGGGAACGGGACGGGTGAGACCGAAGCCATCCGTCACCAGTTTGCGCCCAAAGGCGAGCCCAACCGGACCCACGAAGCCGAAGCAGGAAATCGCACCCATTTTGAACGACTTCCAAACACTCAGCGCACGCCGAGCCTGCAGCCGCCGTGCGCTAACGCGCGACGTCTCGTGCGGCGCATCGTGCACCGTTTCGGCGATCGTGATGCCAGGCGTGAGTAGCACCGGGCACTGCGCTCCGCCTTGCTCTTGGCCCACTGGCACGTACTCCATGAAGAAGCCGAAGAACCCCGCGAAGCCGATCGTTTCGATCCCGGTATTCATCGATTCGAGCGCGCGCCGGTATACCTCTGAGCGCACATCGATGCAGAACGCGGCCTGCGCACTTGGCCTCGTGCTCACGGGAGCACTGGCGTTCGCCGCAGCGGCGGTCCCGTTGATCCGCGCAATGAGCCCGTCTTGCCAGCTCACGTCGTACGCACCCTGCAACACCACATCGATCGCCAACTGCGGACACATGTCCGTCGCCGATGGAGCGGTCATCGCGCCGCACGCCGCCTTCCACACGCTGTCGAGTCCGCGCAAGGCGAACGCTTCGAGCACGATCACCTCGTGCGCGAGCTGCACGGCAAGCAACTGCAGCAGCGTATCGTCGTCCTGCCCGTACAATTCGCTGTTCCACACCTGATAACGCGCGTACGCGGCCCACCCACCCACCTGCAGAAGCAGGCGTTGCAGGTAGTCGCTCAGCGCGGCCTCGGGCACCCCGAGGCGCGCGAGCGCAGCCGGGATCAGCGCGGACGCCGTGGCCGGCAACGTGTCCACGATGGCACGAAAGCGCGGGATGCCCATCACCTCGGGCGTGCGATCGAGCAGCGCTTCTGCTCGCCACGCTTCGAAGGGCGGCAGATCGCGCCACGGCGAGCGCCAGCTCGCTTGTCCCTCGTCAAAGCGTGTGGCGGCCCACGACGAAATGCGCTCGGTGGTAAAGCGCGACCACTCGATGCCCGTGACCGCGGTGGCCACATCGGTCACCGTTTTCACGGCGCTGGCGGGTGACGCGGCCGCCGTGTGTTGTGAGGCGATCTTGCGCAGCGCGTCCGCACTCGCGGGTAGCATGGTTGAGAGCGATGCGGGCATTGCGGCGCGCGCTTCGCGGAGTGCCCGCTCGAGATGCGCGGTGGAGATGCGACCGGACGTAATCGCGTCGGCGTAGAACGATCGCGGCATGGTGAGACGGGCGCCCGCCACGCGATCGAGCGTCTGCGCGGCCTGCATGAACGTCTGCTCGGACAGCCCGAGAAAGGGGTTCACGGCCACAAAGTGTCGGAGTGGCCACACCGGGGCGATGGTGCGTGTGGCTTGGGCCACGGTGTTGCGCGTGCGCGCGGCGGTCGCGGCGCTATCGCTCAGCGGCACCGCAGCACTCGTGGCGGACGGCGTAAACTCGTGCGACATCACGGAGTCGGGCGGAAGGGTCGTGGTCATCGGTGTCAGCTCCAGAGTCAGGGGCGCGTGAGCGGGGCGCGCAGAGCACCCACAAGGCGATCGAGGCGGGCATTGGCGTAGAAGCCGTTGCGCACATGTACGTACAGCGGGGCCAGCCGCGGTGACTTGGTGATGCCCGGCAGCAGCAACTGCACGGAGGTCACGACGGCGAAGACCAACACAACGCCCGACATCAGACCAACAGTGAGCGCATCAGTGGCGATCGCCACTGGCACCGCATCGCCGAGCACCCACGTGGTGCCAATCTCCAACGCGTAGAAGGCCAGCGACACGGCGGCAGCGATAGACGCCGTGCGCACCAAAACACCGCCATCGAGGCGACCGGAGACGCCTTGGCCGTAGAGCTGCGTAATCGCAATGGCGAGCATGGCCGCGAGACCCAGTGAGACCGGCGACTCCACCAACGCACCGCCCACCAGCGTCCCGACGCCCCACACCGTGAGCACGGCCAGCGTCAGTCCACCAAGCAGCGAGGCCAACGTGGGCACCGTCTTGTCGCCCGGCACATTCATCGCGCGGGCCGTCTCCACCACACTGCCGGATGAGAGGAACGCGTGTGCCTTGTAGAACGAGTGCGCCACCAAGTGCAGGATTGCGATTGGATACGCGCCCAGTCCGCACAGCAGCAGCATGAACCCCATGTGCGCCGCGCTTGAATACGCCAGTGACACCTTCACGCTGGTCTGCGTGATCATCACCACGGATGCGAAGACTGCGGTAAAGCCGCCGATCACAATGAGCAGATGGAGCGCCGCAGGGGAAAGCAGCATCACTTCGCCAAGACGCGCGATCAGAAAGACGCCGCCGTTCAGGATGCCGGCGTGCAGCAGCGCCGACACCGGCGTGGGCGTTTCCATCACCTCGGCCAGCCAGCCGTGCGTGGGGAACTGTGCCGACTTGAGCGCGGCGGTGAGCGCCACGAGAATGGCGGCGGCCGAGACGCCGTTCGGTACCGTACCCGCTTCCAGCGCGGCGGCGGCGAGCAGCTTGAGCTCGCCCAGATCGGCGGTGCCAAAGCCGCGGGCCAGCAGCACGGCGGCCGCGATCAGCGCCACATCACCCAAGCGCGCGAAGATAAACTTTTTCCGGGCCGCGATGACCGCCCCGCGCCGGTCCGGATAAAAGAGCAGGAGTTGGTGCAGCGCGTAACTGGTGGCGATCCAGGCGGCCGTGAGCTGTCCCAGGTTGCCCGAGACCACCAGAAGCAGCACGCAACCAATGGTCAGCGCAAGCGCGCCTAAAAAGGCGCCGTGGCGCGCGTCGCCGTCGAGGTAGGGGCGGCTGAAGCGCAGTACCACGCCGCCGAGGAAGGCCACGAGGGCGAACATCACGGCGCTCAGCGCGTCGAGGCGCACTGAGACGCCCCAGCCGGCCACGCCAAACAGGGGGCTCACCACCGGGCCCTGCCACGCCAGCAGGCCGATCGTACCGCCGGCCACGAGCAGCGCAGACAGGCTCGCCAAGCGGGCGGCGCCGATCACGCGGACGGGATTCGCACCGGGTTGGCCAAGGGCCAGTAGGGGCACGAGCAGAAGTAACAGCGGGGCGAGCAGGGGGAACAGCGCGAGTGGGCTGATCTGGGCAGCAGTCATGGAATCCTCCGTTGGGCTATAGATCGCCGCGCCGAACCATTGCGTCCATTATATTGTTTCTATTATATTGTTCGTATTAATAGAACGATTGCGCGATCGACAGAGGGTGTCACCGCGACGGCCCGCACGACCACTGATAGGGCAGCGCATGGCCAATATGAACTTCCATCACCTGCATTATTTCCGGGCCGTGGCGCACGAGGGCAACCTGACGCGTGCGGCTGCGTTACTGCACGTGTCGCAGTCGGCGGTGTCGGTGCAGATCCAGAAGCTGGAAACCGACCTTGGGCACGCGCTCTTTGAGCGCCGCGGCCGCCAGCTCGTACTCACAGAGGCCGGCCGCATCACACTCGATCACGCTGACGCGATCTTCGCCATGAGCGACGAACTGGTGGGTACGCTGCAAGCGCGCGGGCAGGAACGGATCGTGCTGCGCGTGGGCTCGATGGCCACGCTGTCCCGCAACTTCCAACTCCAGTTCTTGCGCCCACTCTTCGGGCGTGACGACGTGGAGATCGTGGTGCGCTCGGGCGGTTTCGCGGACCTGCTACGCGGACTCGAGGCGCACCGACTCGACGTCGTGCTCGCGAACACCGTGCCGTCGCGTGACGCCGCCACACCGTGGGTGACGCAGGCATTGGCCGATCAGGCGGTGAGTCTCGTGGGGCATGCGGACTACGCGGCGGGCGCACGTTCTCTCAAGGCGCTGCTCCGCGATGAGCCGCTTGTGCTTCCGGGCGCCGAGACGGGTATTCGCATCGGCTTCAATGCGTTGGCGGACCGACTTGGCGTGGCGCCGCGCATTGCCGCCGAAGTAGATGACATGGCCATGCTGCGCCTGCTGGCGCGCGAGCGGGTAGGGCTCGCCGTGGTGCCGAGCATCGTGGTGCGTGACGAACTCGAGTCGGGCGAGCTGGTGGAGATCGCGCAGCTCCCCGACCTCGCCGAGCACTTCCATGCCATTACGTTGCTGCGGCGCTTTCCGAATCCGTTGCTTCGCGAGCTGCTCAGTCGCGATCGGTGGGATGCCGCGTGAGGCCGTAGACGTGGTCATGCCCTTGCGCTCGTGGTGTTGTCAAAAAACTCTGCACGTGGCCGTCGGTCGCGCGACTGTTGTCCATGATGTGCATTCTGTCCTTGATGTCACGCTGCCTCGCATTCGCCGTCGCTGCTCTGCTGTTGGCCGCCGCACCCACCGCACTCCATGCTCAGCCAGCCGACCCGCGACTCAAAGTCTTTCTCGACTGTCCCACGGGTGGATGTGATCGAAATTTCCTGATCACCGAGCATCCGTATGTGGTATTCACGCAGGACCGGCTCGATGCCGACGTCCACCTGCTCATCACGCGGATCAGCACCGGATCGGGAGGTTTCGAGTTTACCCTGCAATTCATCGGCCAGCGCGCGCTCGCCGGACGGAACGACACGCTCGTCACCAACACGCCGCCCATGTGTCTGACGACACGCAGCGACGCGAGGTGTCACGCATGATCTATCTCGGACTCGGACCTCGTGTGGCACGCACTGCCCGCGGTACGGCGTTGCTGGCACGACTGCTGGTGTCACTTGATCCACTGGTGGGCGCGGAGGCAGGCGGCGTCCCGCGGCCACCAAAAGACCCGTGGAATCTCTGGATCTATCGGGTACGGCTCAACGGGAATGCGGAAGAAGAGAGCAGGTCAGGGCAGTATTGGATTGGCACCGAGATCAACGCCAACCGCGTCACTGAGCGTTGGAAACTGCAATTCGGCGCAGAGCAGGAGTACAGCGCCCGCCGATTCATTTTGTCGGATGGTAGTGAGCGCCGATTCGTCCTGCGATCTGGAGAGGCCACGGCGCGCGCGGTACGCAGCCGGGACGATCACTGGTCGGTCGGCACGATCGCCGAGTAAGGAGTCTCGGAGTTTAACAATCAGGATGCCTACGGCCGATTGGACCTCACCGCCGGGTACAATCTGTACCCGTGGCGTGAGGCCACCAGCCGACAGTCGGTCGCGATCGTCTCGCTGGGCGCGCGTCATTTTGACTGTTGCGAGATCTCATCTTCGACCGGAGCTCGGAAACCCGCCCGGTAGCGCGAGCAATTCTGGCGGGGAGTCACGGCAGCAGTGGGGAGAAATCGACGGCGCGTTGCGATACACCCAATACCTGCACGACGTCCAACGCTATAACCCGTCGTTCTTCGGGCGCACGACCCTACGCTTGTCTCGCGGCCTCGAGCTGGAGCTCAGCGGCAACGCCGCCAAGGCAAAAGATCAGCTCTTCGACTCAACGTATTCTGGTAGCCACCCGGTAAAGTGATCGGACAACTCTCACCGTCGTGCTGACTCCTGTGCCGGTCGATCGACCAGAATGAACACATCGGCATGGCCACGCTCATCACGCGCGAACACCAACGTGATCGCTGTACCGGCGTCGAGGCGTACATGAGTCAGCGCCTTCAGCAGACGCCCGCCCTCGCGCAATTCGACGGGCCCCTCGTAGGGCGCAATCTCCTTAAAGCCGTCGTCCAGCCCGAGGTCGGGATAGAGCACCACCTCCACGTTCCGGTCCGAGAGATACAGCGACAGTTCGAAAAAGTCAGAGGCGGCGGGTACAAGACGTACGAGTGCCGTCGTGCTGGTAACCGTCGGCAGCTCATCGCGTATCACGCGCGTAGCCAACCCGTTCCCTTCGCCGGCGGGAAAAACGACGGCGCTGTAGTGCACGCCACCTATCAGCGGCTCAGTCGCGGTTGCGGTACGGCGCCAACGCTGCCGGGCACCGGCCGCCGCTTCAACGGCTACCCAGGCATCAGTGATGGCGACATAGTCACTCGTCGCGCCGTAGCCCACTGACAGTCCACCCAGCGTCTGCTTGGTGAACAACTCCAGCGTGGACGTACCGGGTGTTGCATTGATCACGCGTAAGTACGGCTCTTCTGGCTCACTGACAATGGCCGCGTTCATCATAGAAAGTGTGGGCCGCTCGTTCGAAAAGCGTGACTCCCCCTCGAGCCGGTCAAATCCGTCAGTACATGCGGCGAGGCTCGCCAGCAGCGCCAGCAGCAACCCCTGCTTCCCGGTCTGCGTGCCGCATCTTCGACAAACCTTCATGTAGTCAAAAGTCCATCGCATTGTCTTCTCCACGAGTGAGCACTCTGCCGTTCCAACTGCTTATGCTCTAACGTGCGACCCATTGGAGACTGCGGCCAGCCCTCGTGAGGCGCATCTTCACCTCTCTCAAAGGGGGGATAAACGCCGGGAATATCTCGAAAGGAAGAGTACTAAACCCACATTCAGGAGCATGGCGTGTGCGAGCCGCCAAGCCCATGATGGGGGAGACGTCAGCACTCCTCAGACACCGTTGGTACATTCTATGCAAGATTCACGGAAAATGCCCAGCGTACTCAGCACTGGCGGTACATGGGTAGAACTCCAGCCCTTCGACTTTACGCGCAATGGCTACGGCGTGGATTCCGCGCGCGCCGCCAGCCTTTTCGGTCGTAGCGGCTTGGGCCAGTGATTGCCCCGATGGTCGTCGCCGTGAATGCCTTACCGTGGTAGTTCCTTGTCGAATGATGTTGTGCGAATGCTTGGGCAGGGAAAAGTCTGTTCACAGCACGCGGGCTCGCAGTGGAGACTGAATGGGCTGGCACAGGCGCGTTCTTTCTCCCGTGTCCTCACGCAATTATCCTCCAAAAAGACATCGACGATGTCTAAATCGCGCGAAAAGGATAGGAAGATGGACACCTGCGGAGGCGATAATAGCCGTACGGAGCACGACGCGACCGGACGCGGGGCGATAGCCGTGATTCGCGAGATGACGGTCGTGGTACGGGGACTGACAGCCGCGAGTCCGAAGGCTCGCCTTTAGCCCGCTTGGCGGTCTGGTACCGTCACGAATCCAAAACCGTGCCTGAGTCTGTTCGCGCTCACTGACCATCGCAGTCCCCGATTGATCCAGGACTCAGGCCAATGGTGCGCACTTCGACGTCACACAGCTGCAGCGCCTTACCCAACGCCGCGTCATCGGTGTATGACAGTGCCGACAGGGTACGGTACTCGATGGAGAGTTCGAACGACTCGTCGACGAACGGCCACGGGGCGATCCGAACAGTCTCTGTTGTATCCCGCCAGACATCAAAGCGCGTCCCGGCGGTATTCGTAAAGACCTCCAGCCGCCGGTGCATTGTCGGTACATCGTCGCCGGCCAGGATGAGGGACAGGCGATCACAGAAGTGCATCCAATCGTAAGTCTGTTGCACCACCGATGGTTTGATTCCCAGGCGATCTAACGCGATGTCGCGACGGGTCGCTTCCTTGTCAAGTATCGCCTGCATGTCCGCCGTGGCGTCCTCGCTACGATACAGACAGTCGGCGTGCATGGACTGCAGTATGCCAATCCAGGTATGCTTGCGGAATGCCTCGTCAATGCGATCGCGCATTTGCGAAGCTCGTTGACCATCCTTCATGGCTACCAGCGTAAAGTCTTTCGGCGCACCAGCCTCGGTCAAATATTTACGTTGACCGACCTGGAATATCCGGTGCAGGTCATCGTGCAGTCCAATCGCAACTTGTGTCTCAAACCAGAACGGCAGGGCGCGCGCCTCTTGTAATTGGGTGGCGATACGCTGAGCCAGCAAACCATGGGTCGTCTGAAAAATGACTATCCACCCTGTTTCCACGCTTCGTACGATCATCGGCGGTTGATGCTCCTTTAAGGGATTAGGCTATGATGCGACTCAACGACAAGGGTCCCTCGATCTTTCACCCGCTTACGCTCTACGTGAGGTACCTCCGTTATGAGTGAGTTTCGTCGTCTCGCAATTATTGGCGTCGGGCCGTCTGCTGTTTACCTGCTGCAGCATCTTCTACAATGTGCGGATCAATTGGTGCCACCACTTTCCGACATATACTTGTTCGAGAAAGGGGACACGCTTGGCGTCGGCATGCCCTACGACCGAAGAATGAATGACGCGTACAATCTCTGTAATATCTCATCAGCAGAGATGCCTCCGATTCAGCAAACGCTGGTGCAGTGGTTGCACGCACAGACGGACACTCTGCTGTCAGCGCAGGGAATAGCGCGATCCCACATCGATGATGATGAGACCTACCGCCGAACAACGATCGGAGAATATTTTCACGCGCAATATGCAGCGCTCGCCGGTAACTTGCGCGCCCTCGGTGTCACTCTGCACGAGTTCCGTCATTGTATCGTGCAGGATGTCAAAGATCATCCCGACCGGCAGTGCGTCGAAGTACGATTCGGTGATGGCGAGCGCGTGCAGGTCGATCGTGTGGTGGTAGCTACCGGTCACTCGTTCAACGAGCCGGATGAGCCCACACAGGGATATTTCGCGTCGCCGTGGCCCATGCAGAAACTGGTTCCGGACGACGGGAGCTTCTATAACTTCGAGGTTGGCACGCTTGGTGCGTCGCTCTCAGCATTCGACGTGGTATCCTCGCTGTCGCACCGGCATGGCGCGTTCGTGCAGCAGAATGGCAGGCTCGTGTACGAGCCCTTGCCGGCGGCGCCCGCGTTTCGCCTGACGTTACACTCGGCAGAGGGATGGCTGCCGCATCTGCAGTACGAGCAGGTGGAGTCGTTCCGCATCGAGTACCGGCATGTGGATCGCGATACTATGCTCTCCTTGCGAGATAGCGAGGGCTTTCTCTCGCTCGACGCCTATTTTGACCGCGTCTGCCGCCCGACACTTGCCGCGGCATTTCAGAAGGATGGGCGCGCCGACCTTGTGGACCTGCTGACCATCCAACAGGGAACGCTCGAGGCGTTTGTCCACACGATGAGTGAGGAACACACCGCCGACGATCCCTTTGTGCTAATGCGCCTGGAACTGCAGGATGCGCGGCGCTCGCTGCGCAAAGGAATTCCGATTCATTGGAAGGAAGCGCTGGATGATCTCATGTACACGCTCAACTTCCACTATGAGCACCTGTCCGCCGAAGACCACCTCCGCTACCGGCGCGTGGTGGTGCCATTCCTGATGAATGTGATCGCGGCAATGCCCTTGCACTCGGCAAGCATTCTCCTCGCGCTCCACGAGGCTGGTCGGCTGGAGTTGATTCCGGGACGAGTCTCGATCAAGGAGCAGCGTAACGGTCGCACAGTGGTGGAATGGGCACGCAAACAAGAAGTCGTCGAGCATTCGTACCGCATGTTCATAAACTGCAGCGGTCAGGGCGGTGTGGATTTCGACGCGTACCCCTTCGCGAGTCTTGCGGCGGACGGTACGGCGTCGGCTGCTGTGGCATACTTCCGGACAGATACCGCTGCCAGCAAAATCTCATCAGAAGAAGCCGACTGTCTGGTGCACCGCGAAGGACGACAGGCCTTGCGTTCCGGTGGCGTGGCAATCGACGGCTTGTACCGACTGGTTGGCACAGACGGTCTGCCAAGCGAGCGAATTCAGGATATTGCTGCCCCACATGCCACAGGTGTGCGGCCGTACTCATATGGGCTGCAGGCCTGTGATGCGGCAGCGTCTATTGTCGTGAAATCGTGGTGCGCTGAGATCGACGCCGGTCAACCCGTCACAGCGCCTTCTTAATTGCCGCGTCAATATTTTGCGTGCCGCCCACACCGGTATACACCACCTTCCCCGTCCTATCGACTACCACCACATAGCTCGTGGCGGGCACGTCAAACGCGCCGCTCACCGTGCCTTTGCGATCATACAATAGCACACCGGGCAACTTGTTGATGCTCTGCCATGCCTTCACGCGCTCAATGGACTGGTTGACCGATACCGCCACCGTGACGAACTGGACCTGCGCGCCGTGTTTGGTCATGGCCGCACGCATAGCCGGCTCCAGTTGCTTGCAGTTGCCGCACCACGTGGCCCAAAATTCGATGACCACCGGGCGCTTGCCCACGTAGGCCGACAGATCCACGGTCTTGCCATCGAGCGTTTCGAGCGGGCCTGTGGGCGCCATCTCACCAACCGCGATCCCCAGATCCTGGGCCGGGGCGGGAACAGCAGTCGCGGCGAGCAAACTGACGCAGACAACGGCACGGCGGATTAGAGCGAGCATAAGCGGGCGGTATGAGGGTTGAGCGGTGGGACACGAGGCGGCATGTACCGGGGTGCTACCCCAGCCACCGCCGTTGGTCTCAAAAGTAGACCTGCCCCATCTTCACCAGGTAATACTCGGCCATCGCGAGCATCACGAACGCAAACCCCTTCTTCACCGTGACCATCCACACGCCGGCACGCGGCAGGCGGGTGACGGCACCCGCCGACAGGCCTACCACCACCAGCAGGGTGCACATGCCCAGCGAGAAGGTGAACAGGTAGGCGAAGCCGAGGAGGGCGGAGCCGGTGGTGGAGACCCAGGTGAGCACCGCGGCCATGACCGGCGCGGAGCAGGGGGCGGCCACGAGTCCGGAGGCGGCTCCCATGATGAACGCGCCGGCCACTCGGCCACCGGTGCCGGCGTTGGCGGCCCGCTGCAGGATGGCCGCCGGTACGCGTACTGGGATGACGTCGAACATGGACAGCGCCGCGAGCATGAGCAGGTTGGCCATGACGAAGTACGCCCACGGGTTGGCGCTGACCGTGCCGAACATGGTGCCCGTGAGACCGGCCAGCAGTCCGAGGCCGGCGTAGACCGAGGCCAGTCCAAACACATACGTCAGTGAAAGCCCCAAAGGGCGCCATTTTGACGCTATGGTGGCGCCCGACTGTTCCGATGCTGACTGGCCACCGACAATAGCCGCCGTGATCGGGATCATAGGGTAGACGCAGGGTGTGAGGCTGGTGAGCACGCCGGCGCCGAAGAGGAGCGGGAGAGCCGCAGCCGGATTGTTGGAGAGCTGCGCGGAGACGTCGGCGATCTGCAGGAGAGCGAGCATGCCTGAAAGATACGGTGCGAGAAGGCTGAGCGTTCCCTGTATACATTACATAAAGTGTTGGTTGTTTCCCTCTCGCTCCTGTCCCCGATCCATGGCTCCGCAGTTCACGTACGTCATGAAGGCGCTGCGCAAGGTGGTTCCCCCCTCGCGCATCATTCTCGACGATATCTGGTTGTCGTTTTATCCCGGTGCCAAAATCGGCGTCCTTGGTCCCAACGGCGCGGGTAAGTCGTCGTTGTTGCGCATCATGGCAGGCGTGGACACCGAGTTTCAGGGTGAGGCATGGGCGCACAAGGGCACGCGCATCGGTTATCTGGCGCAGGAGCCCGAGCTGGACGACACGCTCGACGTGCGCGGTAACGTGGAACTCGCAGTGAAGGCCCAGCGTGATGCGCTCAACGAGTTCAACGAGATCTCGCTCAAGTTCGCCGAACCCGATGCGGATTTTGATGTACTGATCGAGCGGCAGGGGAAGTTGCAGGAGTACATCGACCAGCACGACCTGTGGAATCTCGACAACAAAATCGACGTGGCCATGGACGCATTGCGGTTGCCGCCGGGTGAGGCGTCGGTGACGAATCTCTCCGGTGGTGAGAAGCGTCGCGTGGCGCTGTGCCGCATCCTGTTGGAAGAGCCCGACATGCTGTTGCTGGATGAGCCCACCAATCACCTGGACGCCGAGAGCGTGGCGTGGTTGGAGCATCATCTGGAGCGTTTCGCGGGGACCGTGGTGGCCATCACACACGATCGATACTTCCTGGATAATGTGGCTAAGTGGATCCTCGAGCTCGATCGTGGCAAGGGCGTGCCGTACGAGGGCAACTACTCCGGTTGGCTGGAGCAGAAGCAGGCGCGCATGGCGCTCGAAGAAAAGCATGCGAGCACGCGACAGAAAACGCTGCAGCGCGAGCTCGAGTGGGTGCGCATGTCGCCGCGCGCGCGTCAGGCCAAGAACAAGGC
>JBBQUH010000018.1:0-63140 GCA_038212625.1 Gemmatimonadales bacterium
ACACGCGGCCATCGTCACCGTGCGGCAGTGGCTCGGCAAACGGCAGCTCGATCGCGTCTGCTGTCTGTGGGAGCCGGGTGTGGAGATTGCCGCGCAGATCCGAGAAGCCCTCGGGGTTCCGGGGCAGAGCTACGAACAGGCGCTCAAGTTCCGCAACAAGGACCTCATGAAGCAGGCGCTCGCCGAGGGCGGAGTACGCGTGCCGCACCACGCCGTGGCGAGCAATGCCGCCGAGGTCTGGGCCGCGGCCGAACAGGTCGGCTATCCACTCATTATCAAGCCGATCGCCGGTGCCGGCTCGATGGACACCTTCCGCTGCGATGATGCGAAGGACGTGGCGTACGCCATCGCCGAACTTGGACATATCCCCACGGTCGACGTAGAAGAGTTCATCGACGGCGAGGAGTTCACCTACGACACCATCTGCGCGAAGGGTGAAATCCAGTACTTCCACATTGGCTATTACCGGCCGCGTCCATTGATCGCGCGCACCAACGAGTGGATCTCGCCGCAAACGCTGTCCTACCGCGACGTAGACAATCCGTGGGTCGCGCAAGGCCGCGCCATGGGCGAACACGTGCTCAAGGTGCTCGGCTACGACACCGGCTTCACCCACATGGAGTGGTATCTCAAGTCCGATGGCGAAACGGTGTTCGGCGAAGTGGCCGCTCGTCCGCCCGGCGCCCGCACGGTCGACCTCATGAACTACGCCAGTAACGTGGACCTCTTCGACGGATGGGCGGAGGCTGAACTGCACGGCACCTTCTCGCTGCAGGTGGAGCGCACGTACAACGCGGCCTGTATTACCAAACGGGCCAAGGGGCAGGGGCGTATTCACCACATCGAAGGGCTCGACCACATCCGCGAGCGCTGCGGCGATGCCATCTGTACCGTCGACCTGCTGCCGATCGGCAGTTCGCGACGCGACTGGAAAAGCACCCTCCTTTCCGACGGTTACGTAACCATCCGCCATCCCGACTGGCAAACCACGAAGGATCTGGCCGACCTCGTGGGCACCGATCTCACGCTGTACGCCGGATGATCAGTCGAGGGCACGCACGGCCCGTGTAGCGTGCGCGCCTCAGTGGTGGTGGCCGCGTTACAACGAAAAGCGGGCTCAGCAAGCCTTTTTGTGACAGCGGTCGAGGGAAAGCGGTGAATCGGGGGCCGCGTGGCGTGTGATCGCGCGCGGCACGGCCCTTGCCCCCTTGCCCGACTGCGAGGCCGCCGCGGGGTGGTCGCCGCGACGACCTCAAGCCGGAAGACCCAATATGTCCCGTATCCTCGAAGAGCCACCGATTGACCAGGTGCGCCACTACTTCTCGCAGCTGTGTGTGATGCTGACGGGGATCGCTACCGGGGTTGTGGAGCCGCCCGCTGGGGAAGCCCTGCAGTCGCCCACGTACCACATGGGTCGGCGGGATGGCTTCCACGTGGTCGTGGCGCATCTGGCCTCCAGCCGGTCCCTCCGCGAGGCCGCCGACAAGTGTGTCGCGTTCGGACTGGGTGTACAGGAGCGCGCCGACGCGCATCCGTATGGGCCCGATTGGTCGCACGGCTTCGCGCAGGCAACGCTGGAAGCGGCATCGGATGTCGCCATGTATGCGGCCACGTCGGTCCTGCCGCCGATCGATAAAGCGCGCTTGCGCGCGGCCCGCACGGCGGCCCGACATCTCTCACCACTCAACGGACTCTGGACGCCCAAGATGCCGGTGGAGCAGCCGCCCCGCACCACACACGAATGGTAGGGTGAGTCGCGAACCCGCGTGCCAAGGCGCGCGGGCTCGGCCCGGGCCTTGGTCGCGCTATATTTGCCGACATGACCAAGAAGCCTTCCACGGTCCTCGACGCGCGTGCGATTGATCGCACGCTGCGGCGGATGGCCGATCAGATCGTAGAACTGAATGCGGGAACCGACAACCTCGTCATCGTCGGCATCCAGCGCCGCGGCGTGCAGCTCGCCGAGCGCATTGTGCGAATCATCCGTGCGCAGGAAGGCGTGGACATCCCGAGCGGTGCCCTCGACATCACGCTCTATCGTGATGACCTGCAGACGGTCGGTCCGCGCCCCGTGGTGGGCGCCACGCAGTTACCCTGGACGCTCGACGATCAGAACGTCGTGATCGTCGACGATGTGCTCTACACCGGACGCACGGTGCGCGCCGCGCTTGATGAGCTCGCGGACTTCGGCCGCCCTGCCCGCATTGCGCTGGCGGTGCTCATCGATCGCGGGGGACGCGAGCTGCCTATTCATGCCGATGTGATCGGCCGTAAAGTCGAAGTGGCCGCCGATCAGCGGGTGGACGTGTTGGTCGAGGAGCTCGACGGCCGCGACGAAGTGATCATCGCCCTGCGCGAGCAGGAGGGCTGACCGCGTGGCGAGTCTGCTGGGCAAGGATCTTCTCGGGTTGGCCCCACTCTCCGCCGACCAGATTCGTCTGGTGCTCGACACCGCCGTGCCGTTCCGCGAAATCTCCGAGCGCGCGATCAAAAAGGTCCCCACGCTGCGTGGGGCCACCATCGTAAACCTGTTCTTCGAAGCGTCCACGCGCACCCGCATCTCGTTCGAGTTCGCCGAGAAGCGCCTCAGCGCCGATACGGTCAACGTGGCGGTGGCCGGCAGCAGCGTGGCGAAAGGCGAGACGCTGGTAGACACGGCGCGGAATCTTGAAGCGATGAAGATCGACATGGTGGTGATTCGTCATGGCGCATCCGGTGCGGCGCAGTTCCTCGCCGAACGGATCGAGTCGAACGTCATCAACGCCGGCGACGGTACGAACGAGCACCCCACGCAAGGGCTGCTTGATATTCTCACATTGCGCAATCACCTCGGGGATCTCACCGGCAAGCGCATCTGCATCTGCGGTGACGTGCTGCACTCGCGGGTGGCCCGCTCGAATATCTGGGGGCTCATCAAGCTGGGCGCCGAGGTTGGCGTGTGCGGCCCCCGGTCGCTGCTTCCGAACGCGATTGGCGAAATGGGGGTCACCGTGTTCGATCGCGTGGAAGACGCCATCGCATGGGCCGATGCGCTCAACGTGCTGCGTCTCCAACTCGAACGCATGCAGGCAGGCTACATCCCGTCGCTGCGCGAATACAATCGCGTCTTCGGCATCACCGCGGCCCGCCTCGACAAGGCGCCGAAGGATTTGTTGATTCTGCATCCCGGTCCGATGAATCGTGGCGTCGAAATTGACAGCGATGTCGCCGATGGTCCGCACTCGGTCATTCTCGATCAGGTCACCAACGGGGTGGCGGTCCGGATGGCTGTTCTCTACCTCTTGGCCGGCGGCAAGCCGGAACTCGCCGACGCGGCGAAAAAAGGAACTGTCTAAGATGAGCGCTCAGGGTACTCGCGATCTGCTGCTCCGTGGCGGCCGACTGGTTGATCCTTCGCAGGGGCTCGATGCGGTGGGCGATCTGCTGCTCCGGGATGGGCGCGTAGCAGCCTGCGGCGGCAGTATCGGCACCCCCGATGGCGCAGAGGTCATCGACTGCACGGGATTGATCGTGGCACCGGGTCTCATCGATGTGCATATCCATTTGCGTGAGCCGGGCCGCGAAGATGTCGAGACGGTCGCCACCGGCGCGCACAGCGCGGTGGCCGGCGGCTTCACCGGTGTCTGCGCGATGCCCAACACCAAGCCGGTCACGGACAACCAGGCTGT
Source organism: Gemmatimonadales bacterium (assembly GCA_038212625.1). Classification (GTDB taxonomy): domain Bacteria; phylum Gemmatimonadota; class Gemmatimonadetes; order Gemmatimonadales; family Gemmatimonadaceae; genus Gemmatimonas. Next base: position 3,669 of record JBBQUH010000018.1, read on the forward strand.
CGTGGGTTTCGTCAAGCGGCTGGGCGAGGCGGCCGGCTTTGCGCGAGTGTATCCCTATGGTGCCATCTCCGTCGGCCAAAAGGGCGAGACGCTCGCCGAGATTGCAGAGATGGTGAGCGCGGGTGCCGTGGCATTCAGTGATGACGGACGCCCGGTGGAGAGTGCGCATCTGATGCGCACGGCGCTCGAGTATGCGAGGGCCTTCAACGTGCCGGTGGCCGAACATTGCGAGGACATGACGCTCGCACGCGGCGGGTCGATGAACGAAGGTCTCATGTCGGCCAAGCTCGGCCTCAAGGGCATCCCCGCCGAAGCCGAAGAGATTTACGTCATTCGCGATATCCTGTTGGCCAAGCGCACCGGTGGTCACATCCACCTCTGCCACCTGAGCACGAAGGGCTCGGTCGAGTTGGTGCGCTGGGGCAAGGAGCGAGGCATCAATGTCACGGCCGAGGTCTGCTCGCACCACATCTCGCTGACCGAAGCGGCGGTGGAAGGGTACAACACCAACGCAAAGATGAATCCCCCGCTACGAACCTCAGCCGATGTGGAGGCGCTGCAGCAGGGGCTCGCCGATGGCACCATTGATCTGTTGGTCACCGATCATGCGCCGCATCATTACGACGAAAAGGAACGCGAATTCGCCGACGCGCCCAACGGCATCGTCGGTCTCGAAACCGCACTCGGCGTGAATATCACCTATCTGCTGCATCGCGGCGTCATGACGCTCCCGCAACTGGTAGATGCCATGAGCTGCAAGCCGGCCAAGGTGTTTCATCTACCCGGCGGCACGCTCGCCGTGGGACATCCAGCGGACGTGTCGGTGTTTGATGTCAACCGGAAGTGGATCGTGAATCCGAAGATGTTTCGCTCGAAGGGGCGGAATACTCCGTATGGCGGGCACGAACTCACGGGCCAGGCGCGGTTGACGGTCGTTGGTGGTCGGGTGGTCTACCGCGCCGCCGAGTGACCACGGGAACGCGATGACGCATGATCAGTGTGAGCGGTTGGCACTGGCCGCCGCCCTCGCCATGGCGTGTCGTCGGTTGCACGCGCGCGGGCTACTGGCGGGCGCCGAGGGAAATCTCTCGGCGCGCCTCCCCGACGGTGAGCTGCTCATCACGGCCTCCGGGGTGGACAAGGGCACGATTGAGCCGTGGCAGGTGCTGCGCCTGCGCGCCGATGGCACGCGGTGTCACGATGAGGTGATGAATGTCACCGCAGGTGACAGTGCGGGGCGTGACAGCACGCTGCGCGCTTCGTCTGAAGTAGGGATGCATCTGGCCGGATACGCCGCGCGTCCCGACGTCATGGCGATCGTGCATGCCCACCCACCCGCAGCGACCGGGTTCGCAACGGCCGGAGTTCCACTCCCGGCCGATGTGCTACCTGAAGTGCCCGTGGTGATTGGTCCCATGGCGCTCGTTCCGTACGGTCGGCCTGGGACTGCGGCGCTTGCCGAGGTCCTGGCACCGTTTCTCGCTGCACATGAGGTGTTTCTTTTGGCCAATCATGGGGTCACTGTGTTTGGGACGTCGGTCACCGATGCCCTGCTACGGATGGAGAGTGTCGAGCAAGCCGCGCGCATCGTCGCCATCGCACGCGTGCTGGGCGGGGAGCAGCGGCTCGATCCGACCGAAGCGGTTGTGCTTGCTTCGCTCCGTGCGCGGTACGAGGATGCAGAGGGTGCGCGCACGCACTAACCATTTCGTGCTGGGTCTCACCGCGCAGCGGAGCCGGTCGCTGCGATCCTTCCTGTAGTTTTGCCCTTCGGACAGATGATCATGACGGAGCCACGCGCAGTGTCTATCGACGAAGTTCGATCCCTCGTTGCGGAACGGCAGCGGTACGAGGACTGGTTGACCGCCCTCGAGGCGCGCCGTGACGAGACGCCGATTCGTGTGTTCGAACGGGTGCACGCCGACTATCTCGGTCGTCGCGCCGGGGTGCTGGATCAGTTGCGCGGCCACATTGGCGCACTGAGCACGCTGGAACAGGATCTCGAGGGCCGCTTGGGTGACCTCGAATCGCGCTTGGCGGCGCTTGAAGACGAACGCGCTGAAGCGATGCTGCGCACGGCCGTTGGCGAGTTCGATGGTGCGCGTTGGGAGGCGGTGCGTCTTGAGGTCGAGGCCACCATCGCGCAACATGGCGAGACGCAGGCGGGGTTGCGCCACGAGGCCGATGAGATCCGTGGGCTGCTCGCGAGTGCCAGCGCGGCGCCAGACGTCAGCGCGGAGCCTGACCACCTTGCACCGGTCGACGCGCACCTGACGGGTGGCGCGGCATCCGACGACGTCGGCGCGCTCGGCGTGGAAGAGGCCGAGACGTTGGCCGATCACGGATCCGACGCTGCCGAAGGCGGGTATCTCGAAATCGCGGTGGAGATGCCGATTCTCCCCGTCGAGGCCACTGAGAGTGTGTCCGAGCCTGTGCTTCACGCCGTGCCGGAACTCGACAGCCCGTTCGACGTGGATATTCCGGTGACTGGTCATCGGAGCCACTATGACGCCGAGATCCACCTGCTGGACGTCCTGCCACCAGAATCCGCGCTGCCGACGCTGCCGACGCTCCCGACGGCGGCGGAGCTTGGTGAGCTCGACGATGCCTTGGCGATGTTCTCGGACAACACCGGCGACGCGGACGATCCGTTTGACGATCTGGCGTTCCTGCGATCGGTCACCGAGGGAGACAGCGCGGTGGTGCCGATGCCGTCGTCGATTACGCGGCCTGCCGACGTGCCAAGTGGCGCGGACGCTCATAGGGCTTCCGCCCCGGCGTTAAAGTCGTCGGAACAGCTGAAGACGTTGCGCTGCACGGAGTGCAACACGATGAACCTGCCCACTGAGTGGTACTGCGAACGGTGCGGCGGCGAGTTGGCCGCCTTCTGAACACGTCGGCGCCGACCGACGTGCAAAACGGGCCGGACTCTGGAGAGTCCGGCCCGTTTTACTTGCGCAGCCCGAAGAATTACGCCGTAGCGGCGCCGAGCTTGGCGATCTGGCTCTTCTGACGAGCGGCGGCGTTGCGATGAATGAGGCCTTTGCGCGCCGCACGATCAAGAAGCGACACGGCATTGAGGCGATCGTCGGCCGCCGCAGCCGTCGTCTTGGCCCTCTTCACGGCGGTACGCAGCGTGGAACGCTGCGCACGATTGCGCACCGCAGCCGCACGCGACTTCCGCAGATCCTTCTTTGCGGACTTGATATTCGGCACGGAAAACTCCCCAACGTGTAGTAACAGTGACAGCGACCCGCGGCCCCGATCTGGGACACACCCGTACAACAACCGGGCTGCGGATGCATAGATTGGGTAACGTACCAGAACAACGGCGCGAGGTCAAGCAGGTGCGCGCCTTGGCTCTGATTGGAGTTTTTGACACGCTTTATCCCGCTGACTAACTTACCCATGTCGCACTTGCTTGCATTCGCGTCCCTGCCAATGCTCGCCGACGCCCTCTGGCCCCCGCTGCGTTGGACCTGATCCAGCAACTCCTTCTCGTCGCGCCCGTGCTTCTGTTCGCGATGGTTGCGCACGAATACGCGCACGGGTACGCGGCCTTCAAGCAGGGGGATATGACCGCCTTCCAGCTTGGGCGGCTCACGTTCAACCCGTTGAAGCATATCGATCCGTTCATGACGATCATTCTGCCCGTCATGTTGGCGTTGCTCGGCGGTCCGATCTTCGGGGGCGCCAAGCCGGTCCCGGTCAATCCCAGCAACTATCGGAACTACCGTCGCGGCGACATCATCGTATCGCTGGCGGGGGTGGCGACCAATGTGGTGATCGCGATCCTCAGTGTCCCGCTCATCATTGCGGTGGGGATGCTGGGGCGCTGGCTACCCGACTTGCTGCGACCGCTGGGTATTCTGCAGCAGATGCTCGTGGCCGGGGTGTTCATCAATCTCATCCTCGCGGCGTTCAATCTGATTCCGATCCCGCCCTTGGATGGCTCGCACGTGTTCAAGTATCTGCTCCCGCCGCGCTGGGCCCTGCAGTACCAGCGGCTCGGCGGGGTGGGGTTGTTGTTGCTGTTCGCGGTGCTGTCCTTCGGCCGTCCTCTGGTGAACGCCTGGTTAGCCCCCGCGTACATGCTGCGGGTGGCGGCGGAGCAGTTCTACTTTCCGTTCATGTTGCCCAATCCTTTCGACGCGTGAGCCGCTCGTGATTGCGCCAAATTTCCGCATCAAGGACGCCGAGTCGTCGCCGTTTGTCATCGAGTTGAGCCAGTTTACCGGTCCGCTCGACTTGCTCCTGTCGCTCATTCGCGACGAGCAGGTGGACATCTATGATATCCCCATCGCGCGGATCGCGGAGCAGTTTCTGGCGCGTATCAGCACGCTGGCCCTCGATGAGGCGGCGGACTACCTCGAGATGGCGGCGCGTTTGCTGCGCATCAAGGCGCAGATGCTGCTCCCGCGCGCCGACGGAGAAGAGTCGTGGGAGGATCCGCGCGCCGAACTGGTACGGCGGCTCCTCGAGTACCAGCAAATGCGCGAAGTGGTCGATCTCCTGGAGCGGTGCGGCGAAGAGCGGCGCCATCAGTTTCCGCGGCGCTGGGTCCCGCTGGCCGCCGATATCACGCCCATCACGGCCCCGTTGGCGCTCTCCCTGGGTGAACTGCTCGCGGCGGTCGATCGCGTGCTGCGCACGACGAAAGAGCCGGTGCTGCACGATGTGATCCCGCGCGCCCTCGACGTCGGGGGCGCCATGCTCACGGTACGGGCGGTGCTGGCGATGCGCCGCGATGCACGCTGGTCTGATCTCATCGGCCGCGATGCGGAGCCGTGGCAGATCTTGTCCGTGTTGCTTGCGCTACTTGAAATGGCGAAGATGGGAGAACTGCGCATCGCGCAGCATCACGCCTTTGGCACCGTGGAGATTCGTCGTGAAGCCGTTAGCGAAGCTGCTTGAAGCGGCGCTGTTCGCCGCCCACCGGCCGCTTTCGCTCGAGGCGCTCTCGTTGCTTGACGCCGAGTCCAGCCCCGCTGCGGTGGCGGCCGCGATCGATGAGTTGCGTGAGCACTACGACATCGACGGACACGCCGTGGAACTGGTCGAGCAAGGCGGGGGCTGGCAAATCCTCACCCGTGCCGAATTCGCCGAAGCCATCGAGCGGGCCCAGGTGGCTGTCCGACCACAGCGCCTCTCGGCGGCGGCGCTGGAGACGCTCGCGATCATTGCCTATCGGCAGCCCATTGGGCGGGCGGAGATCGAAGAGATTCGGGGTGTCGCCGTGGGCTCCGTGCTCAAGTCGCTGCATGAACGTCATTTGATCGACATCGTGGGACGCAGCGAAGGCGTCGGTCGGCCGCTACTTTACGGTACCACGCCACAATTCCTCGAACAGTTCGCGTTGAGACATCTGGAAGAACTTCCCCGCGCCGATGAGTTGGCAATCGCGCTGCGCGGTGCCGGCAACACAGCCGTCGTGCCGGAGTGACGCGCCCACCTCGGTCCGATGGCCCGCGCGATGGTGCGCGCGGCGGCGCCCGAAGCGGGGGCAAGCCGGGCGGCAAGCCTGGTGCCAATCCCTCCGGCAAGCTTGGCGGAAAGCCGGGCGCCAAGCCAGGCGGTCGGTCTGCTGCTGCCTCACGTGCGCGTGGCGACTCGCCGCAGCCGCCATCATGGCGGATCTCCGGCAAGACGGGTGGGAAGAAGAACGAACGGCCCGTGGCGAGCCCGAAGCCAGTTCCCAAGCGTCCGCTGGGTGGTCCCGTGCTCTCCAAGGCGGGCGGTACGGTCAAAGCGGAACACGAGGGCCCGATGCGCGTGCAGCGCGCCCTCGCGCGCGCTGGCGCCGTGTCGCGCCGTGAGGCCGATCGGGCCGTGGCCGACGGAAGGGTGCAGGTGAACGGCGAAATCGCGGGGATCGGACAAACCGTCGATCCGGCCACCGATCGGATCACGCTCGACGGCACGCCCATCGACACGCGGATCACCGCTCATCGTTGGATCGTGCTCCACAAGCCGGCGGCTACCATGACCACGCGCAAGGATCCGCAGGGCCGCACCACCGTTTTCGACTTGGTGGAAGCCGTGCCGGGGCTGGTGTATGTGGGGCGCCTCGATTTCATGACCGAGGGCGTGCTGCTGCTCACCACCGACGGGCGCGCCGCGCACGCGCTGACGCATCCGAGCAACGAGGTCGAAAGAACCTACGTGGCCACCGTGCAGGGCGATGCACCGTCTGCGGCACGGGAGGCACGCCGTGGCGTCAAACTCGAAGACGGCCTCGTGGTTCCGAGGGAAGTGCTGGCGCATCCACTCGGCGCGCGACGCTGGGCGCTTGAGATCACGATTGCCGAAGGAAAAACCCACGAGGTTCGGCGCATCTGTGAAGCGTTAGGACTGGAAGTGGAACGGCTCGTGCGCACGCGGTTCGGCCCCGTGCGGCTCGGCGACCTGCCCTCGGGAGGCGCCCGCGCGCTCTCGCCCACCGAGTTGGCCGTGATGGAAGCGCTCATGGCGGGATCCTGACGCCGCGCGGGCGTCACCCCATGGAGCACACGCGCCGGTTACGGGTACGCCCGGTGTCGTACACGCCATTTTCCTGCTGAGGATTCGTTGAACGTGACCACGAGCGTCGCCGCCGCCCACGATGCGGCTCTGGTGCAGGGCGTCATGCGTGAAATCGCCCGCCGCATCGTCGGCCAGGAGTACATGGTGGAGCGACTGCTGATCAGTCTCCTCACCGGTGGGCACGTCCTCCTCGAGGGGGTCCCGGGGCTCGCGAAAACGCTCACCGTGCGCACCCTCGCGGAAACGGTCCGTACCAGCTTTCAGCGCATCCAGTTTACGCCCGATCTTCTGCCGGCTGATATCGTCGGCACGCAGATCTTCGATCAGCCGAGCGGCGAGTTTCGTGTCAAGCACGGACCGATCTTCGCCAATATTATCCTCGCTGACGAAATCAACCGCGCCCCGGCCAAAGTGCAGGCGGCGCTGCTCGAAGCCATGCAGGAGAAGCAGGTCACGATCGGCGGCACCACGTACCGCCTCGCCGAACCCTTCCTCGTACTGGCCACGCAGAATCCGATCGAGCAGGAAGGCACGTATCCGCTGCCCGAAGCGCAAGTCGATCGATTCATGATGAAGCTGCGCGTGGGATATCCCACACGCGCTGAAGAGAAGGAGATCCTGCGGCGCATGGCCGGCGGTGACAAGGTCGACATTGTCCCCGTGGCGTCCCCGGAAGAGTTGCTCGATGCGCGGCGCCGGATTTCGGAACTGTATATGGATGAACGGATCGTCGACTATATCGTGGAGTTGGTGCACGCCACGCGGTTTCCCGCCGAAGTGGGTGCCCCCGACCTGCGTCCCCTCATAGAGTTCGGGGCAAGTCCGCGCGCCACCATCGCGCTGGCGCAGGCCTCGCGGGCGCATGCGTTCCTGCGTGGTCGCGCGTTTGTGACGCCGGATGACGTGAAAAGCATTGCGCCCGACGTCTTGCGCCATCGCGTGCTGACATCGTTCGAAGCGGACGCCGAAGGTGTCTCCAGCGACGATATCGTGACGCGACTGCTGTCGGTCGTCGAAGCGCCCTGATGGCGGCGTCGGTCTCGCCCAGCGCACCCGTGTCGGGGACGGCAAGCGTCGCACCGGCCGAGGTGTTGCGGCAAGTGCGGCGGATTGAAGTCCGCACACGACGTCTCGTCGACTCACGCTTCGCCGGTGAGTATCGCTCGCTCTTCAAAGGGCAGGGCATGGAGTTCTCCGAGGTGCGCGAATACCAGCCCGGCGACGAAGTCCGCACCATCGACTGGAACGTCTCGGCGCGCATGGGCCGGCCGTTTGTCAAGCGGTACGTCGAGGAACGTGAGCTCACGATCATGCTCGCCATCGATCTCTCGGGCTCCGCACGATTTGGGACACAGGCCCGCTTCAAGCATGATCTCGCCATCGAACTGGCGGGTGTGCTCGCGCTGACGGCCGTGCGGAGCAACGATCGGGTCGGGCTGATGCTCTTCTCGGATCAGATCGAACACACGTTGCCGGCCCGCAAAGGACGCAAACATGCGCTGCGCCTGATTCGCGACCTGCTCACGGTCACGCCCCTCGGACGCGGTACGTCCGTGTCGGTGGCGGTAGATCGTCTGATGCGCCTGTTGCCCCATCGCTCGGTGATCTTTCTCTTCTCGGATTTCATCACGGACGAACTCGAACGACCGCTCGCGCGCCTCGCGCAGCGACACGACGTGATTGCGGTGACGCTGCAGGATCCGGCCGAGCGAATGTTGCCTGACGTCGGTGCGGCACGGCTCGAAGATCCGGAAACGGGAGCACTCGTCGAGATCGATACGTCCCACCCTGCCGTGCGCGCGGCTTTCGCAGCCGAGGTGGACGCCGAGGACGCTCGACGGCGCAAGCTGTTTGGTCGACTCGGCCTCGACGAGATTATCGTCGACACGGCGCACGGGTATCTCGATGCGCTCCTGGCGTTCTTCCGCGCGCGTGTAAGGCGCCCGCACGGCGCGGTGCGAACCGGCCCGCGTGGGGCGATGGGTGAAAAGGCCGGGGCGCCATGACCAATGGGCGCCGTAGCGGGTGGTTGGCGGCTGCCGTGCTCATGCCGCTCGTGGCGCCTGCGCGGATGGCTGCGCAGGTGCCTGTGCAGCCGGCCCCACAGCAAGAGTCTGCCTCGCGGGTGCGGTCCGGCTTTCTCGTGAAACCCGACACGGTCACGGTGGGTGATCCGTTCACGTTGATCGTGACGGTCGTGGTGCCGCGCGGCGCACGCGTGGAGTGGCCCACGATCGCCGATTCCACGGCGGTGGTGGCCATGCGCGCACCCACGGTGATTGTCGAGGAAGCGACAGGCGGGGCGACACGCACGGAGCGTGCGGAGTATCAACTCGCCGCCTGGGATGTAGGTACGCTGCCCATCGGCTTACCGAACGCCACGGTGCGCGATGGGGCAACGGTCGTGCGCGTACCGCTCGCCGCCGCCCGCGTGTTCGTCCGTACCGTGTTGCCTATCGACACGGCCAAGCACGTTCCGCAGCCAGCGCGTGATCTCTTCCTGCGCGAGGTGCCGTGGTGGGAGCGGTGGTGGCTGGCCGCCTTGATCGCAGCGCTGATTGCGGGGCTCTGGTGGCTTTGGCGTCGACGTCGGACCAACACGGTAGGCGCATCACGAGTCTTGCTGGATCCGTTCGCGCGCGCCCTGCGTGACTTCGATCAACTTGAAGCCTTGAAGCTGGCCGACGCTGGTGAGCACGGTCGCAGTGTCGCACTCGCGGTGGATATCGTGCGCGATTATCTGCAGGCACGCGCGCCACTCGCGGCGCTCTCGCTCACGAGCGCGGAGGTGCGAACTCTCTGCGCCGACGACACGCGCATTCCGCACGATCGGCTCTGGACGCTGCTCAGTGATGCCGATGGCATCAAGTTCGCCGGACGTTCGGTCTCCACCGCCCGCGCCACCGAACTACTGGCCGAGGCGCGCGCGGTGACCGTGGCGATTGAAGACGCCGACGTGGCGCAGCGTGCGGCCGCGGCGGCAGCTCGCGCGGCGGCAGTTGTCGCAGAGACGGCGGCTCGTCAGGCAGCCGACGATGAGGCGCGCCAGCAGTCACGGCGCCCCAAGGCCGGCGTATCATGAAGAGTTGGCTGGAGGCGGTGCGCGCGTTCGACGGCGTCGCCGTGTTCGGTGTGGACTTTGCGCACCCACTCGTGCTGTTGCTCCTGCTGCTGTTGCCGCTCTGGGGCTGGTGGCGCCGACGGATTGCGCCGCGTCGTCAGTCCATTCCCTTTTCTCGCGCGGCCCTGCTGGCGGCTGGACCGCAGCCCGGCGTGCGCTGGGTGCGCTGGGCGCCGTGGCTCCGGGCGCTCGCGCTGGCCGGGTTTATCGTGGCTGTCGCGCAGCCGCGCTCCGGGGCGCGCTCGGAGCGTGTCAACAGCGAAGGCATTGATATCGCGCTTGCCGTGGACATTTCGAGCTCCATGCTCGCCGAGGACTTCCAGCCGCAAAATCGTATCGAGGTTGCGAAAGACAAGGTCAAACGCTTCGTGCTTGGACGCACGAGTGATCGCGTGGGGCTGGTAGCGTTCTCCGGCGAGGCACTCACACAAGTGCCTCTCACCACCGACTATCCCGTGTTGCTGGCGGCCATCGACAACTTACAGGTTGGCCAACTGGAAGACGGTACCGCGATCGGCACCGCCATCGCCACTGCAGCCAATCGTTTACGTGCCGCGCCCGGCCGCTCGCGGGTGATGGTGCTGCTCACCGATGGTGAGAACAATCGCGGTGCGATCGATCCACGCACCGCAGCGCAAGCGGCGGGCGCCTTCGGCATCCGGATCTACACCATCGGGGTGGGAAGCGAGGGGATGGCGGCCGTGCCGGTTGGCCGCGGACTGTTCGGCCTGCGCTACGAGAACCGCCCCGTCAAGATCGACGAAGCGCTGCTCACGGAGATCGCGACGGCTACTGGTGGACGGTATTTCCGAGCGGTCGATGCCGAAGCCCTGCAACGGATCTACGAACAGATCGATGTGCTCGAGCGCTCGATGGTCGAAGCGCGCGCGTACATCCGCTACGAAGAACAGTATCGGTGGCCGCTCTTCCTGGGCCTCACGGCGCTACTGCTCGAATTGCTGGTGCTGGCGCGCCGAGGGGTGCTCCCGTGAACCTCACGCTCGGTGGACTGCCGGCACTGGTGTTCGACGTACCATGGTTGCTGCTGGCCGGTGTGGTGCTCCCATTGCTCGTATGGATTCTTCGGCGCGCCCAGCATCGCCAGCGACAGTCGCGGCTGGCGCGCTTTGCGGAAGCGTCGGCGCTGAGCCGGTTACTCTCTTTGGCAACCGTCGGCACACGGGCGCGAACTGTCCGGCTGGTGGCGATCGCGGTGCTCAGTGGACTGGCCTTCTCCGGCCCGCGGTGGGGGCTGGCTCGTGGACCAACCACGGCGCGTGGCATCGATATGGCACTGGCACTCGATGCGTCGCTGTCCATGACGGCACCGGACGATCGCCCCTCGCGGCTCGAGCGCATGAAGCAGGAGGTTCGACGATTGCGCGCGATGTCGCGCGCAGATCGCGTTGCGCTTATCGCATTCGCCGGGCGCAGTTATATCCTCACACCGCTCACGGCGGACGACGGGGCGCTCGAACTTTTCCTCGAAAATCTCGATCCCTCCGTGGTGGGGCAGGGCGGGAGCTCACTGGCGCGCGCCATCCGCCAAGGCACCGAGCTACTGCTCGCCAGCGATGGCAGCGCCGATCGCGCCCTCGTGGTCATGAGCGACGGCGAAGCCTTTGAGCCAGTGGAAGATGTGGAGGCGGCTGCCGCAGAGGCGGGACGCCAGGGGGTCCGGCTGGTCACCGTGGGATTCGGTACGACGCAAGGCAGCACGATCCCCATTCGCGACGGGACGGTGGTGCGGGAAAAGCGTGACGACGACGGTAACATCGTGGTGACGCGATACGAGCCAACTTTTCTGGCGGCGGCCGCCACGGCAGCGGGTGGCACGTTCATCCCGGCCGAAGTGTCCGACAAGGCCACGCGAATTCGTGGAGCGCTCCGTTCGTTGCGCAGCGCACAGCGCACTTTCGATTCACGCGAGGATCACGTGGCGCGTTTCCTGTGGCTCCTTGTCCCCGCGCTCGCGCTGTTGGTGCTCGACACGTGGTTGCTCACGCGCTCGGCGCGTGAGCCGCGCACGAAACGTGATGGCCCGGGCGAGACCGCGGGGAACGCGGTGATCGCCCTGTGGTTGCTGATTGTGCCCGTGCTCGGCGCGTGCGACCGCCCGCCCGATCCGGCGGTGCTGTTCGCCGAGGGCAATGTGGCGGGTGCGATTGCCGGGTATCGCGCGCAGATCGCCGACGGCGATACCACGGCCCGCACCCGGTACAACCTTGGAACGGCGCTTTTAGGCGCGGACTCACTCAAGGAAGGCGCCGATCTGCTTGACGCAGTGCGTCGAGAAGCCGACGGCGAGCTCGGTGCGCGCGCGCGCTTCAACACCGGGTACGCCGCGTTACGTCTCGGGCGCATTGCTGGCGCGCCGGACGCCGACGAGCAACTGGCCACGGCGCGCGCGATCTATCGCGGCATGCTACGGGAACGTCCACTCTACGGAGATGCCAAGTGGAATTACGAACTCGCGCTCCGCAATCAGCCACCGAGCGGCGGTGGCGGTGGAGGGGGAGGAGGCGGCGACCAGCAGGATGAGCAGCCGCAGGATCAGCCACAGGATGAAGGCGGTCTCGATCAGAAGCAAGCCGAGGCGCTGCTGAACAGTGCGGCCCGCGAGGAGCGGGACGTGCAGGGTCGGAAACAGCGGCAGGGAAGAACGCCACCGGGAGGGAAAGACTGGTGAACGGCGTGCATTCGTGGCGCCGACGTTTCGTCATGGGCGTCGTGGCCCTCTTCGTTGCGCTCATCACGGCCCCGGTCGTTGTTGCCCAGCCCGCACCCACGGCCATTCTAAATGGGCTACGCGCCGACGCCTCGCGTCCCATCGATTTCCACGCGCGGATCTATCCCGACACCCTGTTTGTGGGGCAGCAGGCGACCTATCAGGTGGCGGTGCTGCTCAGCGAGATGGCGCGCGCACGCCTGCGGCGCAATCCGGAGTTTCTGCCTCCGGAGCTGCGCGGATTGCTGGCGTATGAGCTTGGCACTCCGCGTCGCGTCGAGCCGCGCGCCTACGGATCGGCCACCTTCGAGGCGCACGTCTTCCAGCGAGCACTCTTTCCGGTGGCGGCCGGAATCGCAACAGTTCCCGCGCCCCAACTTAGTTATACGCTGCCGCAGTCGTCGAGCTATTTCAGCCGCGAGGAACGGTACGTGGCGCGGGCGGAAAGTGCGCTGGTCGTGGTCAAGTCGTTGCCACTGGAGGGGCGGCCCGATGATTTCCTCGGAGCGGTCGGTATCTATCGTGCGAGTGTCCGCATTGATACGGCAACCGCGCGCGTTGGGGACCCGTTGGTGCTCACGATGCGCATCGAGGGGACGGGCAACGTCAAGCTCCTCCCGCGCCCCCTGCTTGAGATTTCGTGGGCGTCCACGGTCACAGGCTCCGAGCGCGTGCAGGTCGACTCTACCGGCGCGTTGGTGCGCGGCGCGAAAGAGTTCGATTGGATTCTCACGCCCACCGTGAATGGGCGCTTGGAGTTGCCGGCACTGCGCTACAGCTACTTCGATCCATATCGCGCGGAGTATGCCTATGCGGAGATAAGTCCCGGCGGCGTCACGGTCGCCGAAGGCTCGCTGGCGACCGGCGACGAAGGGGAGTCTCCGGTCGTCTTGCCGCTACGCGCTTGGGAACGCAGTGAGAGTGCGGCGCTGCCGGATCGCACTGACCGGTGGTCCTGGAGGGTGGTGGCCCTCTGGCTCGTCGCGCCGCTGCCGTGGGTATTCCTCCTGCTCCGGAATCGTCGCGCGCGAACCTCACGCGCGGACGAGCCCGTGGCGCAGGCACCGGTGTTCGCTCCCGACCACGACGCGGGGCCGCCCGCGACCGCACGCCGGGTACGACGGGTGCTGCTCGTTTCGTTGGCCCAGCGGCTCGCCGTACCCCCGCACGCGTTGACGGCGCGCGATGATGTCGCACGCACGCTCCGCCGCCGCGGTGTCACGCGCGAAACGACCGCAGCGTGCCTGGCGGTGCTCGATCGTCTCGCGGCGGTAGGCTTCGCAGCACAGACGTCTTCGTCAGATGGGGGCTCGGCCGGTGGCGGGTACGAGGCCGTCTTCCGTGCCGAGGCGGAATCGCTCTTGGCGCGCATCGACGGGGAGGCGGTGCAGGGAGGCGATGCCATCCCGCAGCGCACGGGCGGACGCATTGCCTCCGGACTTGGCCTGCTGCTTGCTTGCGCCCTCGCATCGCTGCCGATCAATCAAGCGATGTCGCAACAGCCGGTGCTGGTCAATCGCGCGGCCCCAACGCGTGCTGCCGGTATGGACCTCATCACCGGTGCTGAAGTCCGGGCGGCGGATTCACTCTTCAACGCGCGCCAGTATTCGCGCGCCACTGCTGCTTATGCCGCACTGGTCGAGCGCGCGCCACAGGATGCAGCGCTGCTCACCAACTGGGGCGCGGCTGCGTGGTCTGCTTCCGATACGGTGTCGGCCGTGGTGGCGTGGCAGCGGGCGTCACGTCGTGAGCCGCTGGCCGCCGATCTGCAGGAGCGCTTGGCGCTGCTGCCGGCCGGCGCACGGCTGGGGATCGCCGCCGTGCCAATGGTGCCTTGGCAGCCGCTCCTCATCGGCGGCACGTGTCTCTGGCTCATCGGCTGGCTTGCGTTGGCATGGCGCACTCGCCGGGCGCGAGTGCTCGCATCGCGCGCGCTCAGCGGATGGCAGTGGACGGCGTACGCCATGCTCACGCTCGGTGTGCTCATGGCAGCCTCCGGGTGGTGGGGACGCGCGGCGCTTTCGGCGGAGGCGTTAGCGGTTGCTGGTCGGCCGGAGACCATGCGCGCGGCCCCAGGTGATGACGCTAATGCGCTGGGCGGTATCTCCACTGGGGATGTGTTGCGCGTGGTGCGCACCCAGGAGGGATGGGCGCGCGTCACTCATGCCGACGGGCGCAGCGGGTGGCTGCCGGCCGCACGACTCGTGTCGCTTGCCGCGCCACTCGTCGCAGCGGCACCGACCCAATAGCTTGCCGCATGTCACGAATCGCCATTCTTTCCAGCGCAGTCGCTGACCAGATCGCCGCAGGCGAGGTCGTGGAGCGGCCGGCGTCTGTGGTGAAGGAACTGGTGGAGAATGCGCTCGATGCGGGGGCAACCACCGTCGATATCACGGTGGAAGAAGGCGGGCGAACGCTCGTGCGAATCGCCGACGATGGCAGTGGGATGGATGCGAGCGATGCCGTGCTCGCGCTCGCGCGACACGCCACGTCCAAAATTACCGCGGCGGAGCAACTCGTGGGTGTGCGGAGCTACGGGTTCCGCGGCGAAGCACTGCCGGCGATCGCGTCGGTATCCGAGGTGCACATCGAAACTGCTGCCGCAGACGGTGCCGGCACGCTGGTCCGGGTGGCGGGCGGCACGCTGCTCGAAACCCGGGACATTGCGAGGCGCCGTGGCACCACGGTGTCGGTGCATCGGTTGTTTTACAATACGCCGGCGCGACAGAAATTCCTGCGCAGCGCACGTGCCGAGTGGCGCGGGATTCTCGAAACCGTCCATGCGATCGGCGCCCTGCGGCGCGACGTGCACTTCACGCTGCGTCATGATGGACGCGTCGCGCTCGATCTCCCAGCGGTCCCCTCGCTCCGCGCTCGACTCGCCGCGCTCTGGGGCCATGACGATCTTCAGCGTTTTCTCGACGTGGACGACGTACAAGGCCCGATCCATGTGACGGGACTCGCGGAACGTCCGGCCGATGTGGGCACCGGCACACGACGCGTACTGCTCATGATCAACGGGCGCGTGGTGCGCGAACATGGCATCGTGCGCGCGGCAGAGGCAGCCTATCGCTCCACATTACCCGGTGGGGTGCGCCCCTCGCTTATCCTGCAACTCCACGTGCCCGGCGGCGATGTGGATGTCAACGTGCACCCGGCCAAGTCCGAGGTGCGCTTGCGCGATCGGTGGGGCACCGAGCGTGCGGTCGAAGCGGCGATTCGTCGGTCGCTGGGGCTATTCGATGCCACCGCGGGTATCGGGTGGCGCACTTGGGCACCAGCGACTGGAGGCGGCGCGTCCTTTGGCTCACATTCGCTGGAGCCGTCGGCGTTACGGACCGCTCCCACACTCGATGGCCTGTTCGCAGCGCATACTCCCAATGAGGCGACCCCGCACGGTGACGGCGCACCTGCCGGCGACTCGGCGCACCACGCGGGCGTCGGCGACACCGCCGGATCACCAGCCGGACCGTACGACCGCGCCGTGGAGCCGCCGATCATCGTGCCGCCCCTCATGCAGCTCCGCCGAATGTACGTGATGTTCGAACACGAGGACGGCGTGGTGTTAATCGATCAGCATGCGGCGCACGAACGGGTGCTATACGAACAATTCATGGGCGTTTTCGAGCGAGGCGACGCCCCGTCGCAGCGGCTGCTGTTTCCCATGACGCTCCATCTCGGACCCGACGAAGCCGACGCCTTCGAGGCCCATCGAGGAGCCTTCGAAACGCTGGGATTCGAAATGGACGGATTCGGTGGCCATACGTTGCTGGTTCATGCCGTGCCGATGCCCCACCCGCGTTTCGATGCCGAACGATGTTTGCGCGAGACACTCGCCGCCCTCACCGGCGACCGGCGCGCGAGCGACGCCAAACGGCACGAACAACTCGCGGCGACCTTCGCCTGCAAGGCCGCGATCAAGGCCGGCGACGCCCTGTCGCCCGGAGAAATGCGCGCTCTCTACATCGCGCTCGCCGAGACGCGGTTGCCGGCACACGACGTGCACGGCCGCTCCACGATTGTGCGCCTGGCGTGGGACGAGCTTGATCGCCGTTTCGGCCGTACATAATGAACGACGTTCCTGCTGGCCTGCGGTCCGCGAGCGACGACGTGCTCTCGGTGATTGTTGGACCTACCGCGGCCGGCAAATCGACGCTCGCCCTGCGCCTCGCCCATGAGTTCGGGCTGGCGATCATCAGCGCGGACTCTCGCCAGGTCTATCGCCACTTCGATATCGGCACGGCGAAACCCACGCTCGATGAGCGACGGACGATCCCGCACTACGGCATCGACGTCGTGGAGCCTACCGCGCGCTATTCGGCCCACGCGTGGGCCGGAGCGGCGGACATGTGGATGACCACAGCACGTGCGTGCGGCACGGCGCCGGTGATCGTGGGCGGGACCGGCTTGTATATTCGGGCGCTGGTCGAGCCGCTCGCACCGGTGCCGTCGCTGGACCCCGTCGGCCGCACCGCTCTCGAACCGTGGTTCGCGTCTCAGCCGCTGGAGGACCTTCAGCGCTGGTGCGCACGACTCGATCCGCTTCGGGCGCATCTCGGGCGCACGCAGTTGCAGCGCGCGATTGAAACCGCCCTGCTCGCCGGCGTCCGTCTCAGTGACGCGTGGCCCTCGGCCGACATCCGACCCGCCGGACGACCGGTGCGCTACCTTCTGATAGACCCGGGCCCCGTGCTCGTTGAGCGCATTGCGGCGCGGGTCGCGCACATGGTGCGAGCCGGATTTGTCGACGAGGTGCGGCAACTCATGGCCACGGTTCCCGACGACGCGCCCGCGTGGAACGCCAGTGGCTACCGCGTGTTGCGTGAGGCACTGCAGGGACGTCGCACCCAGACGGAGGCGTTAGAACGCGTGATTATCGAAACTCGGCAATATGCCAAACGGCAACGGACGTGGTTTCGCCACCAGGTCCCGGTGCACACCGTGACCACCGTCAATCCTGACGCTCCCGATGCCTGGGAACAGGTTTGCGCATGGTGGACGTCCTCCGCGCCGCCGCCGACATCCTCGCGGAGCCCCGCATGAGAATCGGCATTACCTGTTATCCTACCTACGGCGGATCCGGCGCGGTCGCGACCGAGCTCGGTATCGCGCTCGCGGCGCGCGGGCACGAGGTGCATTTCATCACGTACCAGCAGCCATTCCGGTTGCCCAGCTTTCTTCCGCGCGTGTGGTTTCACGAGGTCGATGTCGGTCGCTATCCGCTGTTCGAGTATCCGCCGTACGATTTGGCATTGGCGGTACGGATGCACGAGGTCGTGCGTGATCACCAGCTCGACATTTTGCACTGCCATTACGCCATCCCGCATGCGACCAGCGCGTGGATCGCCCGCGAGATGCTGCGCGAAGGGGCAGGGGATGTGAAAGTGGTCACCACACTGCACGGCACCGACATCACGATCGTCGGGCAGGAACGATCCTTCTACACCATCACGCGGTTCTCCATCGAGAAGTCCGATGCCGTCACTGCCGTGTCGGATTACCTGCGAGATGAAACCTATCGCGCGTTCGGCTGCGTGGGATGCGATGTCCAGGTGATCCACAACTTCATCGACCCGACGCTGTATGACCGGCAACGGCACCGGTTCCCGATTCCCGCCGACGTCACGCGCGGACGCAAAGTCCTCATGCACATCTCCAACTTCCGGCCAGTGAAGCGGGTGCGGGATGTCGTACGCGTCTTCGCCCGGATCACGGCCGAGATCCCCTCGGTGTTGGTGATGGTGGGCGATGGACCGGAGCGTGTGGAGGCCGAGGCCGAGGCGCGCGAGCTGGGTGTCGCGGAGCACGTGCTCTTCCTCGGCAAGATCGATGCGATTGCTCCACTGCTTGCGGGGGCGGATCTCTTCTTGCTCACCAGCGATCAAGAATCGTTCGGCTTGAGCGCCCTCGAAGCACTGGCGTCCGGCGTGCCGGTCATTGGCGCTGATGCGGGCGGATTGCCGGAAGTCGTCACGCACGGCGTCACCGGGTATTTGTGTCCGGTGGGCGATGTGGAGGCCATGGCGCGTGAAGGCGCGTCGCTACTCGCCGATCCCATGCGCTGGCAGACGATGAGTACCGCGGCCGCAGCCGACGCGCGAGCTCGATTCTCTGAGGAGGCCGTCGTGGCACAGTACGAAGCCCTGTATGTGCGCACGATGGCGGCGCCGTCCACCCGAGCTCCTGGAAACGCGTGACGATTTTTCAAGCGGTAGTTCTCGGTTTGGTGCAAGGGCTGGCGGAGCTGCTGCCGATTTCCAGCTCGGCGCATCTGGCGCTCACCCCGTATTTTTTCGGTTGGACCGACCCCGGACTGGCCTTCGATGTCGCGCTGCATCTTGGCACGCTGCTCGCGCTGTTCTGGTATTTTCGCGCCGAGTGGTTGGAGATGCTGGTCAGCGCAAGGCGGATCCTGACAACGCGCCGTATTGAAACCGTCCACGATCGGCGGCTCGTGTACCTCGTGGTGGCCACGATCCCTGCGGGCGTGGGCGGGTTGGTGCTGCAGGATCTCGCCGAAACCACGTTCCGCTCGCCGATGATTATCGGGACCGCGCTGATCGTCATGGGCATTCTCTTGTGGGCCGCTGACCGCTGGAGCGTACGAACGCGCGCCATCGAGGAGATCACCATGCGCGACGCCCTCCTCGTCGGGACCGCACAGATTCTGGCGTTGATTCCTGGCGTGTCCCGCTCCGGCTCCACCATCACGGCGGCGCGACTCCTCCACCTGGATCGCCCCAGTGCGGCGCGTTTCAGCTTTCTGATGAGCATGCCCATTACGTTGGCTGCCGTCATCCTGAAGTTCCCCGAAGCGATACGCACCGAGGGAGTGTCGTTGCCGCTCGTGGTCGGCATTGGCGTGGCGGCGCTGAGTAGCTGGGTCGCGATCACGGTGCTCCTGCGCTACGTCAGCAAGCACAGTTTCGGGGTGTTCGCGATTTATCGCGTGATCCTCGCGATCGTAGTGTTCGCCACCATTGCCGCGCGCGGCTGATCGGCCTGACGCGATCGACACGCTGTGAGTTTTCATCCCATCGCACCCTCTCGCGCGGCGGAGTTCGGCCTCCTCGCACTGGTGCATCATGAGCGCGTGTCGTCCACCATGGATCTCGCGCACGAACTCGCGCGAGCCGGTGCAGCCGCCGGTACGTTGGTGATCGCCGATCAGCAGACGGTCGGACGTGGTCGGAATGGACGCCACTGGGCCTCGGCGCCGGAAGCCGGGCTCTGGATGACGCTGATCGAGCGCCCCACGGACCCTCAGGCGGTAGAGGTGCTGGCGTTGCGACTCGGGCTCGCACTCGCGCAGGCCCTCGATGCGTTGACCGTGTCGCCAATCACTCTCAAGTGGCCGAACGATCTCTTCGTGGGCGATGGGAAGCTCGCCGGTATATTGGTGGAGGCGCGCTGGCGTGACGCGCGTTTAGACTGGGTCGCGATCGGCATCGGGGTGAATCGTCGTGTGCCGCCGGAATTCCCGCAGGCGGCCGCCGTCCGGTCGGGCGTGCCGCGTGAGGCGCTGCTTCTCGCGACCGTGCCCGCCATGCGCGCCGCGTGTCGCGCCACCGGATGGCTCTCGTCGTCTGAACGGACAGCGTGGGAGCAGCGCGACCGGGCGCGTGGATGTCAGGTGGTGCAACCCATGGAAGGCGTCGCCACGGGCGTCCGCGACGATGGCGCGCTCTTGGTGCGCGCCGCCGACGGGGTGACCCACGCGGTGCGTAGCGGCTCCTTACGCCTGGCCGGGGAGTCAGGGAACTAGCCGCCGTTTTGGCACTTCGCGACTGCCCTTTCTGCCGGATTTCCAGCGTTTCTTGTCGAATCGGCAGTCGGAAAGTCGGCGTAAGCCGTTTGTAATATTGGGGTTACGTATTTGTAACCGGCTACGGCGTGCCTTGACCTCACAACCTTGGCTACTTACCTTCATATTGTTAGCACTCGGCGTTGTTGAGTGCCAACAGCCCATGAGTTTCTGTGCGCACCTGACACTTTCGCAGGAGATTTCCAATTATGTCCACCCAGAGTGCCGCGAAGGTAGCGCCGCTCGCCGATCGCGTTGTCGTGAAGCCGCTTGAAGAAGCGGAACAGATGCGTGGTGGGCTGTACATCCCGGATACCGCCAAGGAAAAGCCCCAGCAGGGCTCCGTGGTTGCCGTTGGGCCGGGACGTTTCGAGAAGGAAACCCGTGTGCCGATGGAAGTGAAGGTCGGCGACAAAGTGCTGTACGGAAAGTACAGCGGTACGGAAGTCACGATCGAAGGTGAGCAGCTGCTCATCCTGCGCGAGTCGGATGTGCTCGCGGTGATCAACTGAAGTCGGACCTTCAACGGTAAATACCAAACATGGCTCCCAAAGAACTCCATTTTAACGTCGAAGCCCGCGCGGCACTCAAGCGCGGCGTCGATCAGTTGGCCGAGGCGGTGAAGGTCACCCTCGGTCCGAAGGGACGCAACGTCGTCATCGAGAAGAAGTTCGGCGCGCCGACGATCACCAAGGACGGCGTCACCGTCGCCAAGGAGATCGAGCTCTCCGATCCGATCGAGAACATGGGCGCGCAGATGGTGAAGGAAGTCGCGACCAAGACGTCCGATCTGGCCGGAGACGGCACCACGACCGCCACGGTCCTGGCTCAGGCGATCTTTCGCGAAGGCCTCAAGAATGTCACCGCCGGCTCCAACCCGATGGCGCTCAAGCGCGGCATCGAGAAGGCCGTCGCATCGATCGTCGAAGAGCTGAAGCGCATCTCCGTGCCGACCACCGGTCGGAAGGAAATTGCGCAGGTCGGCACCATCTCGGCCAATAACGATCCCGAAATCGGCAATCTCATCGCGGAAGCGATGGAGAAGGTCGGCAAGGACGGCGTCATCACCGTGGAAGAGGCCAAGGGTCTCGAAACCACGCTGGAGACGGTCGACGGTATGCAGTTCGACCGCGGCTACCTCTCACCGTACTTCGTGACGGATCCGGAAAAGATGGAGGTCGTCCTCGAGAACGCGATGATCCTCATCCATGACAAGAAGGTCAGCGCGATGAAGGACCTCCTCCCGGTCCTCGAGAAGGTGGCGCAGCTCGGCAAGCCTCTGCTCATTATCGCGGAAGACGTCGAAGGCGAAGCCCTCGCTACGCTCGTCGTGAACAAGCTCCGTGGCACGCTGCGCATCTGCGCGGTCAAGGCCCCGGGCTTCGGCGATCGTCGCAAGGCGATGCTGCAGGACATCGCGGTCCTCACCAAGGGTCAGGTGATCTCCGACGAAGTCGGCTTCAAGCTCGAGAACGCCGTCCTTACGGATCTCGGGTCGGCCAAGCGCATCGTGATCGACAAGGACAACACCACGATCATTGATGGCGCCGGCGAGTCGAAAGACATCGAAGGCCGCGTCAAGGAAATCCGTGGCGCGATCGACAAGAGCACCTCCGATTACGATCGGGAGAAGCTGCAGGAGCGTCTCGCGAAGATCGCCGGGGGCGTCGCCGTCATCAATGTCGGCGCTGCGACCGAAGCGGAAATGAAGGAGAAGAAGGCCCGCGTTGAAGACGCGCTGCACGCCACGCGCGCCGCCGTGGAAGAAGGCATCGTCCCGGGCGGCGGTGTGGCCTTGGTGCGTGCGCAGCACGTGCTCAAGGACGTCAAAGTCGCCGAGCGCGACGAGCAGATCGGTGTCGACATCGTGCGTCGCGCGATCGAAGAGCCGCTTCGCATGATCGTCCAGAACGCCGGCGGAGAGGGCTCGATCGTGATCGAGAAGATCCGCAGCGCCAAGGAGACATCGTTCGGCTACAATGCGCTCACCGACGTGTACGAGGATCTCGTGCAGGCCGGCGTTATCGACCCGACCAAGGTCACGCGTACTGCCCTGCAGAACGCGGCGTCCATCGCGGGTCTCCTCCTCACGACGGAAGCACTCATCGTTGAGAAGAAGGAAGCCTCGGCTCCCGCGGCCGGCGGCCACGGTGGCGGCGGCGGCATGGGCGGCATGTACTAAGCCGTTCCAGCTCGTCGTAACCAGCAATGGGCGCCCTCACGGGCGCCCATTGTCGTATGCGACACTCACAATCCGAGCGAAAGCTGGCGGGCGGAGGCATCGCCGAGGGCTCCGTCCAGCCCCATTGGGCCGCACACGCTGCGCTGGGGCGCCGCCCACACACGGTCACGCGACCAGCCGGCGCGCCGTAGCGCCTGTTGACTGCCTGTGATTGCCAACTCCGGTGTGTTGTTCGTTTCGCTTAAATGCGCCAGCAGGACCCCGCGCAGCCCACGGTGCGCGCACTCGGACAGCAGACCAGAGGTCACGCGGTTCGACAAATGACCAAGGCCCCCACGAATCCGCTGTTTTAACAGGTGCGGGTACGGACCAGCATCCAGCATCGCCACGTCGTGATTCGACTCAACCACGATCAGGTCCAGCCGCGCGAATGCGGTTGGGAGCTCGGCCGGTACATGGCCGAGGTCGAGCGCGATACCGACGCGGGCCCCGCTGCGCAGATCGGTCAGGATCACCGCCCGGCAATCGCGCGCGTCATGCGGCACCCCCACATGCTCCACGGAAAACCCGTGCATAACGATCGGCGCCGTGTCAGGAAGCGCGGTCGCGCTGCATGACGGGGCCTCAGCACGCCCACGCAGCGCGGCGAGCGTACCGGCGGACGCGTACAGCGGCCACTGCCACTTGGCGCATGCGTCGCGCGCGCCGCTCGCGTGATCGGTGTGTTCGTGAGTGAGCACGAGCGCGCCGATATCCGTCGGATGCCGGGCCACCGCTAGTAACCGTTTGGCGAGTGTCCGGGTACCGAATCCGGCATCCACGAGCACACTCCCTTCCGAACCGTCCACCAGAATTGCGTTACCGCGGCTCCCGCTGCCCAATGACGTGACACGCAGCACGCTCAGTGCTCAACCACGAGGCCAGCGCGCATCCGCTGCGGCTCGCTCAAACTGCACCTGCCACCATGCACGCTGTTCTGCGGTCAGCGCCACGTGGCGCCGCGCCATCATCCGCTCTGCGGTGCGTATGAACTGCGCCGCATCGAACACGGCGTACGGCGCACGGGCTCCCCATGAGAACGGTGCCACCATTTTCGGTGGCATCGCATCGAACACATTGGCGCCGGTGCCGAGTACGCAGCCGGTCGTCAGCCGCAGCCCGATTCCGGTTTTTACGTGATCGCCAAATAGCGTGCCGAGGAATTGCAGCCCCGTATCGCGCACGCCGGTGGTGGTCCACAGCGCGACCGTGCCGTAGGTGTTTTTAAGATTACTGGTGGTCGTACCGGCGCCAAGATTGACCCAGCGACCGACAATCGAATGCCCCACGAAGCCGTCGTGCCCCTTGTTCGCGTGCCCGATGAACACGGACGTCGAGAGTTCGCCGTGCACGCGGCAGGAGTCGCCGATCGATGAGGCCGCAATGCGATCGGCGGTGATGGTTGAGTCGCACCCGATATAGCACGGGCCGATGACTCGCGTAAACGCCTGCACGGTTGCGCCACGACGAACCAATACCGGTCCGGCCGTCGTATCGAAGATCGTCATCGGTTCGATCGTGCCACCGGCTTCGACGAACACCGGATGGTCGCCGAGTTGCACGACCGTTGACGTGGCACCGACCGGGAGCGACGCGGCGGGCAGCGACGCCGCAAGCACGGGGAGGTCGCGCAGCAGCAAGGTCGTCAACGTGCCGATGATGTCCCAGACCTCGTGCAGCCACGCCCCATCCAGCGGCGCGGTTGGTCGAGTCGCCGTGGGCGCCCCCGTCAGCGCTTCCAGTGACTGAGTGCCGTCCCGCAAAGCCGACGTGGCGAGGTCGTCGGACAACCGTACGGCCGCCACCGCACCATCGATATGCAGTACGTCATGTCGTACGCCATGCAGTACGTCGGCGGACGGGAGCCCCGTCGTCAGGTGCGGTATGCTGCGCGTGTTCACGATCCAGGTGCCGGCCAATACCGTCTCGGCCATTGGCGCGGGCGCATCGAGCTCTGAAAATCCCTCGAGGTGCGCCCCGCTCACATACCCCAGGACTCGATCGCCCAGCACGCGCTCCCACCGCTCGCGGACGAGGAGTGCGCCCACCCGCATTTCGCCGAGCGGACGCGACGTCGCAAACGGCTCAAACGTCCGTGCGCGCGCATCATCGTACAACACGATCATGGGCCCCTCAGTTCGGCCGGCAGCGCATCGAGCAGCGTCTTGAGGTCTGCCGCTTTTTCCCGCGTGGTAACCATCACGACGCCTTCTCGCACCACCACCACGAGGTCGTCCACCCCGTAGAGCACCACGTGACTCCCCTCGGCGTGAATGACGTTGTTGGTGGATTGCAGAGTGAACGACGGTCCGTACGCCGCGTTACCGGCGGCGTCGTGCGCGCGTACGCGATGCAGCGCCGCCCACGTGCCGACATCGTCCCAGCCGAAGGCTCCGGGAACCACCAGGACACGCTGACTGCGCTCTAGCACGCCCACGTCGATCGCCACGGACTGCACCTGCGCAAAGAAGGTGGCGAGATCGTGCCCGGCCGCAGCCAGGGCCGGTGCGACCTCGGGCGTGAGCGCCTGGATTTCAGCAAGCAGATCTCCCACGCACCACGCAAAGATGCCAGAATTCCAGAGATACCCATCGGTCACCATCTGGGCGGCTCGCGGGCGATCCGGCTTCTCCACAAAGCGGGCCACTTGGCGAATATCCTCGCGCACGACGTCGCCTGGCTGGATGTACCCGAAGCCGGTGTCCGGGCGAGACGGCACAATACCCACGGTGACCAGCGCGCGCTCGGTGAGGGCTACCTGCGCGGCGTGACGCAGCGTGTCTTGAAACGCCGACACATCGCCGATTGCCCAATCAGCGTGCACGCACACCATCACGGCGTCCGGCCCGGAGCGTGCCGCAATCACTTGGGCCGCCCAGGCCAACGCCGCGCATGTGCCCGCCGGTCGTGGCTCCGCGATCACGTTCTCGGCGGGCAGCAGCGGCTCGAGTGCCAGCACGGCGTCACGCAGCGACGCATTGGTGAGAATCAGTGTGCGCTCCAGCGGCGCCATGGCGACCATACGGTCGATCGTATCGCGCAGCATCGGCGCGTCCGTGATCAGCGGCAGCAGTTGCTTCGGGCGCTCTGGCGTCGACAGTGGCCAAAAGCGCGAGCCTACGCCGCCGGCAAGAATTACAGTCCAATGCGTCATCAGTCGGGCAGTGTGCGGTGAGTCGCTGAGGCTGCAGGCAAGGCGTAACGGCGGACGCGCTCCAGCAGGCCACGGGGACTGAACGGTTTCGTCATCACTTCGGCCACGCCGAGCCGCTCTGCCTCGCGCAATTGCGCATCCTGACCCGCAGCAGTCAGCACGATGCAGGGGATGTACAACCAGCGTGCGTCCGCGCGCAGGGTCCGGAGCACCTCCAACCCGGAGATGCCTGGCAGCATCAAATCGAGGACGATCAAGTGCACGTCGGGTCGCGCGGCGAGCGCGCTGAGTGCCTGAGGCCCATCCTCGGCAAGGAGGACTTCGATGCTCGCCTGTTCCAAGCGTGTGCGGATGATCCGTCCGATATGCGGCTCATCATCAACGACCAGCACGCACAGTGGCGCAGTCGGCACCGCCGGCGTCGGCTCGATTGACAGGGGGGGACTCAGATGAGGGCGGCGATCTGCGCGCGATGGCGACGCAGGTCATAGAGGAGCGCGGACAGATTCGCGTCGGGCAGCAAAAGCACCAAGAGAAGCGCATCGGCAGCCAGCGACGCGACCACGGCCGTGCCACCCCCGTACTCGAGCACCATGAGCCCGAACTCACCACGCCCGGACGCCCGTCCCATGTCCAACGCGGCCAGAACCATCGGTGGCACGTGCGCCGCCAGCCCCTCTGGATCAAGCGGTCCCTCAACGGCACCGTCGATCAACAGACCATCGCGGCCAAGCACAATCGCTGCGTCCACGCCGTCCCGGCGCCGAAGCGCGCTTACCAGATCCCGAATCGTCGCCATGGCGGAACGGTGTGCGCGGAGCGGGGTGAAGTCAAGCGAAGGACTCGGATCAACCGCTTGCCCCGACACGAGTTGAGCGGTAACCTCCCTAACCGTCATTCATCTGCTTCCGGTCTCCGTTCCAGCTATGGGGAACACTCTGATCGATCGACTTTCTGGCGCGCCTCGAGTTGCTCGGCGCGTCCTGTGTGCAGTGGCTCTCATTGCAACCGCTATCGCCGGATCCGCTTGCGGTGACAGTACCGGGCTGCTGTCGCCGGCGTCGATTGAGAACACCGTCAGGAGCTACAGCGTGTACGCGATCACCGGCACGTCGTCTCTTCTGCCGGCGGCCTATCAGTACACCACTGAGCAACTGGCCCGACCGCAGGTGCTCTCCAACGGCGCGGTCAATTTCGATATGGCCTTCGACCTGACGGCGGACAACCGCGTCGAGCTGCTGCCGGTCCGGGCGCTGGTGCCCTTTCCGCCGGCCGGCGCGCCGGCGATCGGCATTCTGCGTTCGCCAGCCCAGTTCGCGCAGCTGGAGCGGGCACCGGAACGGGGCTACGTCGCGGATACCGCGCAAGTCGTCGGCATCGGGGAAACCATCGTACTCCAGCTGAACGGCGCCGGATGTACCTTTGGCGAGCCCTTCTACGCGAAATTGGTCGTGGACAGCGTCCTGATTGTCGAACGACGCATCGTCCTTCGATCGCTCGTCAACCGCAACTGCGGCTATCGGGCGCTGACTATCGGCCTTCCCAAGAACTGATCATCGGTATGCACGATATTCGTTTGTTACGGGATCAGGTGGACGTGTTGCGCGATGGGATGCGCCGACGCGGAAAACTGGCCGAGTTCGCGCCGGTGCTCGATCGGGCCGAGGAGCTCGAGCGGGAGCGACGAGCGGCCATCACCGAGCTCGAAGGACAGCAGGCGCGACGCAACAAGGTCACGCAGGAAGTCGCCCTACTCCGTAAGGCAGGCACCGATGCGACCTCGCTGATCCACGAGAGCCGCGCCATCGGCGAGCAGATCGCGGCACTGGAGCAGCGCCGGGCAGAGGCTGAAACCGCCGTGCAGCAATTGTTGTTCGAGCTCCCCAATATCACCCTCGCCGATGTTCCCGAAGGCGACGAAACCGCGAATATCGTGGTGCGGTCGTGGGGCACGCCGCGCGCCGACGGCGTGGCGCTCAAGCCGCACTGGGAGATCGGCGAGACACTAGGCATGCTCGATCTACCGCGCGGCGCCAAGATCAGCGGATCAGGATTCATTGTGTATCGCGGGCGCGGCGCACGTCTCGTGCGTGCCCTCATGAACATGATGCTCGATATCCACACCGAAGAGCACGGGTACGAAGAGTGTGTCGTTCCGCTCGTGGTGAATCGGGCGAGTATGATCGGCACCGGACAGTTGCCAAAGTTCGAAGACGACATGTACCGGGTCGCCAACGAAGATCTATTTCTGATTCCCACGGCCGAAGTCCCGGTCACGAATCTTTACCGGGACGAAATCCTCGACGCGAGCGATCTGCCCAAGGCCTTCTGTGCGTTCAGTGCCTGCTTCCGTCGTGAGGCCGGCTCGGCCGGAAAAGACACACGTGGTCTGCTGCGCGTACACGAGTTTGACAAGGTCGAACTCGTGAAATATGCGACGCCGGAAGACTCCCTGCAGGAACTCGAGAAGCTGACCGGCCATGCCGAAGTCATCCTCCAGCGCCTTGGCCTGCCGTATCGTGTGGTGCTCCTCGCCGCCGGTGACACGGGGTTCTCCAGTGCGAAGACGTATGACCTCGAAGTCTTCGCGCCGGCGGTCGGCAAGTGGCTTGAGGTGTCCAGCTGCAGCGTGTTCACCGAGTTCCAGGCGCGGCGTGCCAACATCCGGTACCGGCCGGCACCCGGCGAGAAGCCGCGTTTTGTTCACACCCTCAACGGCTCGGCGCTCGCGTTCTCGCGGATCATTGCGAGCCTGCTCGAGCATGGGCAGCAGGCTGACGGGTCCGTCGTGCTTCCCGACGCGTTGAAGCCGTACTTCGGACGGGCCGAGCTCCGCTGATGGTCATGACCGCTTCCTCATAACCCGGCACCTGCATGCGTCGTCGGCGCTGGCCGGTGGTGTTGATTGTCCTCGGCGTCCTCGCGTTGCTCGGTTGGTACGTCGGCTATTCACAGCATGTGGTGTCGCAGCTGCGTGGCGACGCGGCGACGCAGGGGCGGATGTACGCCCGCATTTATCGCGCGCTGCAGGACACGAGCGTTTCGCAGGATCCCACGATCGTGTTGCTGGAGTTGGTGCAGGAGATCCGAGACTCCGGAATCCCGATCGTCGTCACCGACGCCAATCAGCGCGTGTCGGCGGCGGCCAATCTTCCCTTCGACGAGCCGCTCGATAGTCCGCGCACACTGGAGTTCATGCGGCAACTCGATCGACAGAACGCGCCCATTATCCAGCCCGGCGTAGGCGGTGTGCACTACGGCGATAGTCCAATTGTGCGCGGGCTGCGCGTCATTCCCGTATTACAGGCGCTGGGGATCGGGCTGCTTGTGGCCATTGGACTGTACGGCCTGATTGAACGGGGGCGGGCCGAACGCGAGAAGGTGTGGGCCGGTATGGCCCGCGAAGCGGCGCATCAGTTGGGTACACCGCTCTCCGCATTGGCAGGCTGGATCGAACTACTGCGTGACGTCGTGACGACCACCACGGCCACGCGGGCGGTCGAGGGCATGGAGCAGGACCTGCAGCGGCTCGAACGCGTATCCCATCGCTTCGAACGCATCGGTCGGCCACCGCGCGACGAACGCGTCGATTGCACGGCGCTGGTGGATCGGCTCGCCGCGTACTTCGCCGCGCGCGCACCCACACTGGCGCGCACGGTGCGGATTCGCAGCGAGCATCCGGAAGGGCAAATCTCCACCACCGGAGACGGCGTGCTCCTGGAGTGGGTCCTCGAGGTGTTGATCAAGAACGCCATCGATGCCCTCGGCGGACGGGACGGCGAAGTCATTGTCTCCGCAATCCCGCTGCCCGAGGGCGGGGTCCGGATCCGCGTGCAAGACGATGGGCCGGGTATCCCTCGCGCACTGCGCAAGCGCGTCTTCGACGCGGGCTTCACGACCAAAGAGCGTGGGTGGGGCATCGGCTTGTCGCTCGCGCGACGTATCGTGGAGGAGAATCATGGCGGACAGCTGGTGCTCGCTGACACCAACCGTGGCGCGGCGTTCGACGTTATCTTGCACGGATGACGACGATGGGATGGGAAGGTTCGCTTTTCGACGCACCGGCACGGCCTGCGTTGGATCTTGAGGCGCTGGCGCGCGGATTGAATAGCGCGCAAGCCGAGGCGGTGGCGCACGACGAGGGCCCGATGCTCGTGCTCGCTGGGGCTGGCTCGGGGAAGACCCGCGTCCTCACCACCCGGATCGTGCGGCTCATCGGGGCACGTGGTGTTGCCCCGCATGAAATTCTCGCGGTGACGTTTACCAATAAGGCTGCCGGTGAGATGCGCGACCGGATCGCGAAGCAACTCGGTCACGAGCCCAAAGGCATGTGGTGCGGGACGTTCCACGCGCTGGGCGCTCGGATGCTACGCGGAGTGGCGCAGATTGTCGGTCGCGAAGCGAACTTTACGATCTACGACGAAGACGATACCATCGGCGCGGTCAAGCGTGTCATGGAGCGACGGCGCCTGAGCCCGACGCAGTTCGCCCCCAAGGCGATACTGAGCGCCATTTCGAGCGCCAAGAATGCGCTGGTTTCACCGGGTGAATACGCGCGCTCCGCCCGCGATACGTTCACGACGGCCGTGGCGGGTGTCTACACCGATCTTGAGAGCGCGCTGCAACAGGCGAACGCGGTCACGTTCGATGATCTGCTGGTACTGCCGGTCCGTGCGCTTGAGCGCGACGACGCCCTGCGCGCGCATTATCAGCGACGCTTCCGCTACATCATGGTCGACGAGTATCAGGACACGAATGCCGCGCAATACCGCTTCATTCAGTTGATGGGCGGTGGGCACAAGAACGTCATGGTCGTCGGTGACGACGACCAATCAATCTATGGCTGGCGTGGTGCAGATATCCGCAATATCCTCGACTTCGAACGCGATTTCCCGGGGGCGCGCATCGTGCGCCTCGAGGAGAACTATCGCTCCACGCCGAATATTCTCGCGCTGGCGAACGTCGTGATCGCCGAAAACACCGAGCGTCGCGGAAAGACGCTTCGCGCCACGCGACCGGCCGGAGAAACGGTGACGCTCGTGGAAACGCTCGATGAGCGCGACGAAGCCGATTTCATCGCCGAGACGATTACGGCCCGGATGGCGCGCTCGGACTTGGCACGACGCGAATGTGCGGTGCTGTATCGCACCAACGCCCAGAGTCGGGCACTCGAAGATTCGTTTCGTCGTCGCAGCATTCCCTATCGACTCGTGGGCGCGGTCCGATTTTACGATCGTCGGGAAATCCGCGACATCATGGCGTATCTCAAGCTGGTCGCCAACCCATCAGACGACGAGGCCTTTCGCCGTGCTTTGAACGTGCCGAAGCGAGGACTCGGCGATGCCACGCTGACCCTGCTGGCTGAACGGGCGCAGCAAGTCGGCGTACCCATGTTGGCCATCGCGTCGCAGCCAGACGTGGTCGCCGGACTACGCCCCGCCGCTCGTACCGCACTCACCGATTTCGTGCAGCTCGTCACGCGCCTGCGCACCATGGCCGTAGATGCCGCCGTGGACGAACTGCTCCGCGAACTCGTTCAAGCGGTTCGTTACGCCGATCACTTGCGTGCCGAGGGGCCTGAGGGCGCCGAGCGGATCGAGAACGTCCGCGAGTTGATTGCTGGCGCGGCCGAAGTGGTGGCGGATGAAGGCGGTGAGGTCGGACTCACGCCGCTCGATCACTTTCTGCAGAAGTCCACACTGGTTGCCGGCATCGACAAACTTGATCCGTCGGCCGATGCCGTCACCATGATGACGATGCACAATGCCAAGGGCCTCGAGTTTCCGCTGGTCTTTGTGTCGGGGCTGGAAGATGGGCTGTTCCCGCTCGCGCGTGCCGCCGAGGATCCGGCGCAGCTCGAGGAGGAGCGCCGGCTGTTCTACGTGGGAATCACCCGCGCGGAGCAGAAACTCTATCTCACCTGTGCCGAACAGCGTCGTCGAAACGGCGAGATGATGATCTCGATGCCGTCGCGCTTCCTCAAAGTGATCGCTCCGTCGCTCGCCGAACGGATGAAAACTACACGCGCACGGGCGGAGGGACGCCACGGAACGCTGGGTGGGGCGTTTGGTGGGCGGAGTAGTGATGACAGCTGGGGACGCAGCAGTCTCAACAATCCAAGTGGGGCAGGGGCGACGCGACGCCCCACGGAGGGCACCGGCGGCCGGAGCGGCTACGGGAGCTCCGGATACGGAAGCACCGGCTTCAGCGCCACCGCCAAACCGTTTGGACAGGCGCCCAAGGGCTTCGCGCCGTCCACACGCGCCGATGTCACACCGGCACCCGAGGATGAGTCGCAGGACGCGGCCTTGGTGGCCGTCGGCGAACGCGTCAAGCACGCAAAGTTCGGCACGGGAACAATCGCGGAACTCACCGGCAGTGGGCGCGATCTCAAGGTGCGCATCGATTTTGACGACGAAGAGATCGGTCGCAAGACACTCGTACTCGCGCAGGCCAAACTTGAACGGGGATGGGAATAGGCGATGGCCGTCACGGAACAGGATGTGCGCCACGTGGCCCAGCTTGCGCGTCTCGGGATCGATGCGGCGGAGCTTCCACGCCTGGTCAGCGAGTTGAACGGTATTCTGGAGCATATGGACGTACTCCGGCAGGTGGCGTTAGACGCGTTAGACGCGTCGGACGCCGACGCCGGATCGGCCGGAATTCCTCTCGCCATGGGCATGCCGCTGCGCCCCGACGGCACGCCTCCAATTCCTCTGCTGCACCCGCGTGAATCGTTCGCTCCGGCGATGCGCGACGGCTTCTTCCTGGTGCCGCGACTCGCCACGCACGGTACCGTCGGCACCTCCGCGTCGGATGATCTGAGCACCGAGGACGGCGAGTGAGCTACCACACGGTCACGTACGCGTGGGAACGATTCGACCTCGTCCGGGCTGGTGCCGACGGGCTGAATGCTTTTGTCAGCGTAGATCGTGACGGGTCACGTACGGAAGCCGACCGCATCATGCAAGCGCAACACCTCGGACCGTTGGCGGGCGTTCCCGTGGCGATCAAGGACAACATCGCCACGCTCACACTCCCCACCACGTGCGCTTCTCGTATGCTCGCGGGCTACATCAGTCCGTTCGAAGCGACCGCCGTTCAGCGACTTCGGCTGGCGGGCGCCGTGGTGATCGGTAAGACGAACATGGACGAGTTCGCGATGGGATCCTCCACCGAGAACAGCGCCTACGGACCAACACGCAACCCGATCGATTCCTCACGCGTACCCGGCGGCTCATCCGGGGGGTCGGCCGCGGCGGTCGCCGCTGGCGTCGTGGCCATCGCACTCGGCTCTGAAACGGGTGGCTCCGTGCGACAGCCTGCGGCTTTCTGCGGCGTCGTGGGGATCAAGCCCACGTATGGTCGCGTCAGTCGGCATGGCCTCGTGGCCTATGCCTCATCACTGGACAATATCGGGGTGTTCGGCACCTCCGTACACCATGCCGCCCTCGGCTTGCAGACAATTGCCGGCCACGATCCGCTAGACGCCACCAGCGCCCATCGCGCGGTTCCTCGCATGATCCCCGAGCCGTCCGACGCGTCGTATCCACTGCGCGGTATCGTGGTCGGACGGCCCGCGGAGTACTTCCCGCCCTCGCTCGACCCGCGTATCCGCCATCACTGCGACCGCGCGCTCGATCAGCTGCGAGCGCTTGGCGCAGAAGTTCGTGACGTGAGTCTCCCGAATACCGACCTCGCCATCCCCGTCTATTACATCATCGCGCCGGCCGAAGCGTCGAGCAATCTTGCACGCTTCGATGGCGTCCGGTACGGACGACGCGCCAGAGGCGAGGGACTACGCGAGATGTATGAACGCACCCGTGCCGAGGGTTTTGGTGCCGAAGTCACGCGCCGTATTCTACTTGGCACGTACGTGCTGAGCGCGGGCTATTACGACGCATATTACCGGCGCGCCCAAGCCGTTCGGCAACGCATCACGCAGGACTTTGCGAACGTCTTCACTGATGGTGTGCACGTACTCTTCACGCCCACGGCACCCACCACGGCCTTCAAACTCGGCGGGCACGCCGATCCGTACGAGATGTATCTCAGCGACATCTTCACCGTGACTGCCAACCTCGCGGGCATACCGGCAATGTCGCAGCCGATCGGCCGCGTAGAGGGTTTGCCGGTCGGCGGGCAACTCATGGCTGCGCATTTCGATGAAGTGATCATGCTACGCGTTGCCGGAGCGCTCGAGCGGCGACTCGGCGCGGAGGCCCACCAGTGAGCACCGCCGTGCGTGATGCGGCACGTGCCACGAAATGGGAGCTGGTCATCGGCCTCGAGGTGCACTGCCAACTCAAGACCAGAAGCAAAATCTTCTGCGGCTGCGCCACCTCGTTCGGCGAGGCACCGAATCGCAACACGTGTCCGGTGTGCCTCGGGTTGCCGGGTGCATTGCCAGTCCTGAACGCGCATGCCGTCGAGCTGGCCACCCGCACCTCGCTGGCTCTCGGCTGCACCGTGCATCCAATCTCGGTCTTCGCGCGCAAGAACTATTTTTATCCCGATCTGCCGAAGGGTTATCAGATCTCCCAGTTTGATCGCCCCCTTGCCACCAACGGCACGATCGTCATCGGTGCCAACGACGATGGGTCGCCGCGTCAGATTCGTGTGCACCGCGTGCACATGGAGGAGGATGCTGGCAAATCGGTGCACGATCGATTTCCCAATGTGTCGGCGATCGATCTGAATCGGGCCGGGACCCCACTCGTGGAGATCGTCTCGGAGCCCGACCTCCGATCCGGCGCTGATGCCGGAATCTATCTGCGGCGGATGAAGCAGATCCTCGAGTGCATCGAGGTATCGGACGCGAACATGGAGGAAGGGTCACTGCGGGTCGACGTCAACATCTCCATCCGTCCGCGCGGCACTGAACCACTCGGCACAAAAACCGAGGTCAAAAATCTCAACTCCTTCTCGGCCGTTGAGCGTGCGGTGGAGTTGGAGTTTGCGCGCCAGTGTGATCTGCTCGATGCGGGAGGCACCGTCGAGCAACAGACCTTGTTGTACGATGACAAGCGCAACCAGGTACGTCCGGCGCGGAGCAAGGAGGGTAGTCACGACTATCGCTACTTCCCCGAACCCGACCTGCCGTCGCTAGTCCTTGATCCTGCGTGGATCGAGGCGCAGCGAATCGCGCTCCCCGAGTTACCGGATGCGAGGCGGGCCCGCTTTGCGGCCTCGTTTGCGCTGCCGGTGCATGATATCGAACAGCTCACCACGAGTACCCCATTGGCAGAGCGCTTCGAATCGCTGGCCCGTGCCAGCGGCAATGCCCGACGGGCGGCCAACTGGTTGCTGGGTCCAGTGTTGGCGTCCGTGAACGCGTCAGGGATCACACTAGACGATCATCCAGTGGGGATTGATCGATTGGCGGCGCTTATTCGCCTCGATGCCGAGGGCGCAGTGTCCAACACCGCCGCACGTCAGCTCTTTCTGCTTATGGAGCAGGACAGTGGGACGCCTCTTGAGATCGCCAGGCGTGAGGGACTCTTACAGGTGAGCGACGACAGCGCCCTGATTGGTTGGATTGATGAGGTCCTCGCCGAGTGTCCTGCCGAAGCCGCGCGCTTTTTCGCCGGTGAGAAGAAGTTGCAGGGAGTGCTCGTCGGCCACGTGATGAAAAAGTCGAAGGGGGCGGCCGATCCGCGCAAGGTTAATCAGCTGTTGGGCGCTCGCGCGGGCTGAATAACGGTTGTTCGAGTGATGCAGCGTGCCGCAGAGTAGTGGTGGGCAAGCCGAACATTCTGTCCGCTTCCAGCGCCGCGCGAATGTCGCCACCTTGGCGCCGTGCCAAGCGGCGTACCTGCTTGGCCTCTCGTAATGGCTGCTCCCCCGATGGATCGTACGTGAACGGCTCGCTCCGGTCCCAGCGGTTCAGGAAGTCCACGATGTAGTCGAACGATCGCACCATGTAGCGGCCTACGTCGGCGTCGCTCAGATCCCAGCGGCTCTTCTCCGAAATCAGCTGGAAGATGCGTTGCCAGGACTCGGTGTCGGTGACGTACACCATGCCGCGGAAGATGCGGCGATTGGTCGGCGTGCCGAAGAGCGTGGGGCTGAGAATCACATCCAGGTGTTGGTCGGCGCGCGAATGGTCCAGAAAGAGCAGTTCCCGCGCGCGACGCGGCCAGGCGTCGCCGATATGCGTGTCGATACGACTTTCCCAATAGCTATGGCCTAGTGCCGTCGTGCTCGACGTCACAGCCAACTGGCGAGGCACGAAGAAATTGTGCGCGACCACGTCGGCGGCGAGATGCGCCAGATACCCTAACGCGAAGGCGCGGAGAGCCGGCGGCTCCGCGTGATCATGGATTTCCAGACCGACGTTCCACGCGTGGCAATGGCGGCCGACTTCCGCGTATTTTTTCGCAATACTGGTATCCGCTGCGATCGAACCATACAGAAAGTCCGCAGGGAATGCGCGTAACAGCTCGGCCATCGGAACCGGCAGCAGCGACAAATTGCGCAGCAAGGTGTCGCCGAGAAACACATGGGCGCCAGGCGTCCACGCCCAGGCGTCCGTCGGAAAGGCCACCAGCCCCACCAGCGCGACCAAGAGACCGGCGCCCCATCGATGCCACCGCGCGTTAGCGATCGCGTGAATCCTCAGTTCGGTCGCGCTTGACCGTCTTGCGGCGACGGGGCGCAAGTCGCGCGCCAAGCGCTTCGGCACCCACCCGAACACCGCGGAGCGTGGAAACGGCCGAGATCGCCGTGTCCTCCAGTTCAGCCTGGAGGACGTCGAGGACCGCGTTCACATCGTTCACGCGTTGCATGGTCGTGTCGGCCGCTCCCAGTAACTGGTCGCTCAACGCGCCCGCTGAGTGGGAGAGATGTTGCACATCCCGTCGCACGACGGCAACTATTCCGCGCGCGTCGCCAACGATCGCAGTCGCCTGTTGAATCAGCGGCTGCGTGTCTTTCGTCAGCGACGACACCTTCTGCTCTACCTGCTGTATTCCCTTGCGGAGCGCCATCAATACGAAGATCGTGGCAATGGCCACGCCGATCCCGAGCAGAAGGAGGACGATCTGAAGAACGCTGGTGGCCCACGCCATCGTGTCCCGGACAGGAATGGTCTTGGCGATCAGGGTGTCGGACGCGCTGACGGCCTGCATCAGCAGAAGGGACACAGGGTAAGGCAGCATAAGGTGTGATCTAAAGGTTTCAATCGGTGGCCGGAAGGGGCACGACGGACGGGGCACCATGCGCCGCTCTGGTTGCGCTGCTATGCTTCGCTCTCACTCCCGCTACGCGTCGCCCCGACGCGCAGCAGGTGACGCCCTTTTCTCCACGACCCTCGCTTCGCATGTCTGCAGTGCAATTCATCGTCGAAGGGGGGCAGCGACTCGGCGGCTCCATCCGTCCGGCCGGCAACAAAAACGCGGCACTACCTATTGTAGCGGCCGCGTTGCTGACCGACCAACCCGTGCAGTTGCTTAACGTACCCCGCATCCGCGATATCGAAACACTCGTGGAGTTGATCCGCACCACGGGGGCGCTCTGCGAGTGGACGGGCCCCAACGCGCTACACATTCATGCCCATACCGTCGAGGCTGCCGATCTCGATCCGCAGATGTGCAAGCGCATCCGGGCTTCCATCCTGTTGGCCGCACCACTGCTGGCGCGCTGCGGCACCGTCACGCTGTCTCCGCCGGGCGGAGATGTGATCGGCCGGCGGCGTCTCGACACCCACTTCCACGTCCTGCAGGCGCTCGGCGCGGAGTACGAGTTGGGGGAGCGCTTCCGCTTCACCACCACTGGGCTGGTTGGGGCCGATGTGTTTCTCGATGAACCCAGCGTCACGGCCACCGAAAATGCGTTGGTCGCGGCTGTGGCCGCGAAGGGCCGAACGACGCTGCGTAACGCCGCCAGCGAACCCCACGTGCAGGATCTCGCGCGCTTCCTCGTGGCGCTGGGCGCGCGGATCGAAGGGATCGGATCGAACGTCTATACCGTAGAAGGCGGGCTGCCACTGGGTGGCGCGACGCATCAGATCGGCCCCGACCATATCGAGGTCGGATCCTTTATCGGACTGGCTGCGGTCACCCGCTCAAACATCCGCATCGAGCAGGCCGGCGTGGAGCATCTCCGGAGCATTCTGTTGGGGTTCGAGCGCCTCGGCATTCACTGCGAGATCGACGGCGACGACCTTGTCGTTCCTGCAGAGCAATCCCGGGTGATTCAGTCCGACCTGGGGGGGCATGTGCCCAAGCTGGAGGATCAGCCGTGGCCGGCGTTCCCCGCCGATGTCATGTCCATTGCCATTGTCACGGCCACGCAGTGCCACGGCATGATTCTCATGCACGAAAAGATGTTCGAGTCGCGCCTCTACTTCACCGATAAGCTGGTGGGGATGGGCGCGCGCATCGTGCTTTGCGATCCCCATCGAGCAATCGTCTCCGGACCCACGCAGTTGCGCGGCGGGACCGTGGAATCGCCGGACATCAGGGCTGGCATGGCCATGCTGCTGGCGGCACTCTGCGCCGACGGTACGAGCGTCATCAATAACGCCCAGCAAATCGAGCGCGGGTACGAGCGGATCGAAGAGCGTCTCGGAGCGTTGGGCGCGCGGATCCGGCGGGTGGAACTCAGCGAGCGCCCGGTCTGAGCGTGCCCCGTCGCTCGGTGCTGGACCATGCCACCGTCGAACCGTTGCTCAGCGAGGGCGTGTTGGCCTGGACCACCACCCGCGCCTCCGGGTCGCTCGGTCTGGCCGGCGACGAGCCAATCGGTGCGGTTTACGCCCGCTGGGACACGCTGCAGGAGGAGCTCGCCGAGCGCGGAATCTTTCGGTTGGCCACCGCGCACCAAGTGCATGGCGCCTCGGTGGCACGGCACGACAGCGGGTGGACTGGTTGGCTCAGGCAGCGCGGAGTGGACGGACACGTCACCACCACGCCCGGGACCGCGCTCGCCGTGACGATTGCGGACTGCACGCCCGTCTTCATCGCGCATCCCGCTGGTGCGGTGGCCGTCCTCCATGCCGGTTGGCGTGGGGCCGCCGCCCACATTCTCTCCGTCGGACTCGACCTGCTGGAAGAGCTCGGCGCCGGAGTGTCTGGCTGTCGGGTGCATCTGGGACCCGCTATTTGCGCGGCGTGCTATGAGGTGGGTCCAGAAGTGCTGACCGCGCTCCACAGAACGGCGCACCACGCGCCCGGGTATGTCGATGTGCGCGATGTGTTGGAGGAGCAGGCCGCGGAGCGCGGCGTGAGCCAAGTCTCCCGATCGGCTTCCTGCACGCGCTGTGATCCGGCCCGCCGGTATTTCAGTCATCGGGGGGGCGACGCGGGTCGGCAGCTCGGGATCATTGCAGTGCAGTCATCTTGACCTTCCTGCGCCCCTGCCATAGCTTGCATATCTGAGAAGGAACTTCTTTGTAAATCGCCCGAACCGGGGGGCGGATGAAGTGTGGGGATGGTCCCCACACTTTTTTGTTCTCTAGTGGTCGAATTTTCGAAGAATTTCGGCACACGTTCGGGCAGTTGAGTGGCAGCATCAAGGAGATCGAGCGGTGGCCGAATTTGTCGAACCTATTGTAGCACAAGAGCTTGACACACTCGGCTTCGATTTGGTGGAACTGCGTCGGGGAGGCTCGAAGGCCCGTCCGACGCTGGAGATCCGGATCGATCGCCGGGATGGCACGAAGGTCACGATCGAGGACTGTGCGCGAGCGTCTCGTGCGCTTGAAGCACGTCTCGAGCGAGAGGCCGTCGTCGGAGAGCAGTACGTGTTGGAAGTTTCGTCGCCTGGCGCGGACCGGCCCCTGCGGTCGGCCGCCGACTGGCGTCGATTTGTTGGGCGTCGTGCTACGGTAACGAGTGCAGGGTTGGCGGGCGGCAAACAAGAAGTTGAGATCCTTGCCCTGGAGGGCGAGGAAGGCGCCGAAGTCGCGATGGTGCGTGATCCGAAGGGGCGGGAGGTACAGATCCCGCTCGCCGAGATCACCCAGGCGCGCTTGGCGTTCCACTGGAAACGATAGGGGAAACGGATGGCCGGATCGGCGGAGATTCTCGCAGCGTTCCGTGAACTGTCGAATCTGAAACAGATCACGCGCGAGGAGCTGCACGGGCTTCTCCAGGACGGCATTCATGCTGCTCTGGCCAAGAAGCACGGGGCCAACGTGCAGGCTGAGGTCGAGATCAACGAGGAGAAGGGCGCTATTCGCATCGTCTTGCTCAAGACGGTCGTCGAAGAAGTCGCCGATGATTCTCGTGAGGTCACCCTCGAAGAAGCACGCTTCATGGACCCTGAATTTCAGGTCGGCGACGTCATGGAAATCGAAGTCGATTTCAATGAGTTCGGCCGCACCGCGGTTCAGGCGGCCAAGCAGCGGATCATCCAGCGCGTCCGTGAGGGCGAGCGCTCGCGCATTCGCGATGAATTCGCAGGCAGGGTCGGTGATCTCCTCTCGGGGGAAGTACAGCAGATCGAGCGCGGGAAGCTGGTGGTCATGCTGAACAAGTTCCGCGAGGCAGAAGCCATCATTCCGTATCGGGAGCAGAACCATCGCGAGCACTTCCATCAGGGCGAGCCGATTCGTGCGGTTCTCAAACGGGTGGAAGACACG
Organism: Gemmatimonadales bacterium; assembly: GCA_038212625.1. GTDB lineage: Bacteria > Gemmatimonadota > Gemmatimonadetes > Gemmatimonadales > Gemmatimonadaceae > Gemmatimonas. The sequence goes on from JBBQUH010000018.1 coordinate 43,803, forward strand.
CCCAAGGGACCGCGACTGATCCTGAGCCGCGCCGATGCGCTGTTCGTGCAGGCGCTCTTCAAGCTCGAAGTCCCCGAAATCCAGCAGGGCATTGTGGAGATCATGGCGGCGGCGCGAGAAGTCGGCAGTCGCACCAAGATCGCCGTTACCTCGCGGGACGACGCAATCGATCCGGTGGGAGCGTGTGTCGGCCTCAAGGGCGCGCGCGTTCAGGCCGTGGTCAACGAACTCGGGGGGGAGCGCATCGACATCGTGCCGTGGTCGCCGGATCCCGAACGGTTCGCCAAGCTGGCGCTGGCACCCGCCCGTGTGGCGCGTGTCTTCAGTGACGTCGCCGCGCGCACGATTCAGGCCGTGGTGGACGAAGACCAGCTCTCGCTGGCCATTGGGCGGAACGGGCAGAATGTGCGACTGGCGTCCGAGCTCACGGGGTGGAAAATCGATTTGTACTCAAGCCGTGAGTGGATCGAAAAGGGTGGAGAGGCGCCGCTGTTCGCGCCACTCCCCGAGGAAGAAGTCGAAGCGGATGTGTTGCTCAACGAAATCGAAGGGCTGGAAACATCAACCGTCGCGATCTTGGGCGAGGCAGGGTATCGCACGCTCAACGACATCCTGGATCTGGATCGGGATGATCTGCTACGTCTCCCAGGCATTGCTCCGGAGGAAGCTGATCGGATCATCTCGATGATCGATGAGCTCACCATGGACGACGAAAGCGAGCCGGCGCCGAGTGAGTGATGCGGCTCGTGTGCCCCTTGAGCTCGACGATGCGGTGCGCCGAAAGGTGCTCGGACTGCTCGGACTCGGGGCGCGCGGCCGGCTGATCGTGGTTGGTGCGGAACGGGTCGCCATTGAGGCGGCTAAGGGTAAGGTAGTACTGGCGTTCGTGGCGGCCGATGTGTCGCGGCATTCGCTGGAGAAGGTGGTGCCGGTCCTTCGGGCTCGGCGCATCGACATGGTGGAGTGGCCGAGTGCGGCCGAGCTGGGTGGTGCGGTCGGGCGGGACACGACTGCAGCAATCGGGATCGTAGATCATGCGCTGGCGCGCGGTATTCGTGGCGCCGTGGCCGGGAAAACCCCGGCGGGCGACGCGACGCGCGTTTCGCGGTAGGAGGACGGTTGAGCAAGCTTCGTGTGCATGACATGGCGGGTGAGTTCGGGATCTCGGCTGACGAGGTCATCGGACTGTTGCGCCAGATGGACGTTCCGGTTCGCAGCCATTTGTCGCTGCTGACTGACGATCAGGTGTCCCGTATCCGCGCCCGGTGGGAGCGGGAGAAGCGCGTGCGCGCCGAAAAGGCGCAGCCTGCGCCCGCCGCGACGCCGCGTCGTCGTCGTACGGGCGCTGCCGCCGGATCAGACGTTGCGCCTGCCACTCCGGTCGCTGAAGTCGTGGCTGAGGCGACTGCACCCGCCGTCCGTCGTCGCCGCGCCGCCGACCTGCCGGATGGTGGCGCCGACCATGCGGCCGAGACGGCAGAGGTCGCGGCGACGGCTCCCGCGCCGGTCGCGGCGACGGCTCCCGCGTCGACACCCGACATCATCGCGGTGGCCCCCACACTGCGGGTTGCTCCCGCCGTGACGGCGGCCGTGCAGGTGCCGGTCGCTGTCACACCGACCGCCCCACCGGCCGTCGACGAGCCGCGTGATATCATCGCGGTGCCGGCGTCGGCGCGTCCCGCTCCGGTGGCGGAAACACCGCCTGCACCGGTCGCGGCCAAGGCCTCCATGGCCGCCCCGCCCCCCGCTGTCGCGGCAACACCAATCGCACCGTTCGTCGCGGCGGCCGCGCCGTCAGTCGAAGCGCCGAGAGCGCCAACCCCCCGTGCTGTAGTGGCGCCCACGTCGGGTGACGAGCCTGTCGCGCCCGTGGTAGCGGCACCCACCGCACCGGTCACATCAAACGCCGCGCCTGCCGCACCGACACCGTCGGCCACGTCGTCGCTGCCGCCCGACCGTCCGCGCCCGCGGCCGGTCGTGCCCGGCGCACCGCGACTTCGGCCGGTGGCCAGCGCATCACCAAACTTCGGATCCGCGCGACCCGTCGCGTCGGCCGCCCCTGGTGGAGGACTGAGCCAAGGGCAGCGGCGTGATGATCGTCGTCCGATGCCCGCCGGTCAGGGTGGTCAGCAAGGCGGCGGACCCGGTGGCCAAGGCGTCAACGCGGGCAATCCGCCCAACAGTGGATACGCCGGCGGAGCACCCAGCGCGCGTCGCGGAAAGAAGGGCAAGCGCGGGGCCGTCGATCAGGAAGCCGTCACGGCAAACATTTCGAAGACCATGACCGCCATGCGCGGCGCGTCCACTCGTGGGCGCGGTGGTCGTCGCTTTGGGGCCGAGATGCGCGCCGAAGTCGAAGAGCAGCGCGTGGCGGCGGCCGAGCGCGAACGGAAGACCGTGCGCGTGAATGAGTTCATCACCGTCTCCGAGCTCGCGCAGATCCTCGGGATCTCCGCTACCCAGATCGTGGGCTTCGCATTCAAGACGCTCGGACTGATGGTCACCATCAATCAACGTCTCGATTTCGACCAGATCGAACTGATCGCCGGCGAGTTCGGCGTCCAGGCCGTGAAGGAAAGCGATTACGCGGCTGACCTGCAGGAAGACGTCGTAGTCGATGCGGTCGAAGACCTGCGGCCTCGCCCTCCCGTCGTCACCATCATGGGGCACGTCGACCATGGCAAGACGTCGTTGCTCGACTACATCCGCAAGGCGAATGTCGTCGCGGGCGAGGCCGGTGGTATCACGCAGCATATCGGCGCCTACCACGTGGAGGTGGCCAACAAGCGCACCATAACGTTCCTCGACACACCCGGTCACGAAGCGTTCACCGCCATGCGTGCCCGTGGTGCCCAAGTTACCGATATCGTGGTCATCGTGATCGCGGCCGACGATCAGGTGATGCCGCAGACCGTCGAAGCGATCTCGCATGCCAAGAGCGCCGGCGTGCCGATCATCATCGCCATCAACAAGGTCGATCTGGCCACGGCGAACATCGCCAAGGTCAAACAAGACCTGCTGCAGCATGATGTGGTGCTGGAAGACTTCGGTGGTACCGTGCTCCACTCGGAGATCTCGGCCAAGAAGGGAACCGGCGTGGATGAATTGCTGGACCAGATCCTGCTCCAGGCCGACATCCTCGAGCTCAAGGCCAATCCGTCGCGTCGCGCGGTGGGGTCGGTCGTCGAAGCACAGCTCGACCAAGGAAAAGGACCGGTCGCCACGGTACTCGTGTCCAACGGCACGCTCAAGGTGGGCGACGACTATATCTGCGGCATTTACTCCGGTCGCGTGCGTGCCCTGCTCGATGAGCGCGGCAAGCCCGTCAAGTCCGCAGGGCCGGCCATACCGGTGCAGATCCTCGGCCTCAGCGGTGTGCCGATGGCCGGTGATCAACTCCTCGTGGTCGAAGATGCGTCCGAAGCACGCGATATCGCGCAGCGCCGGGAGCGTCTCGATCGCGAAGCGAAGAGCCGTCGCAGCACGCGCGGTCTGGTGTCGCTCGAAGACTTCATGTCGCAGACCAGCGCGGGGCAGAAGCGCCAGCTGCGCCTTGTCATCAAGGCCGACCAGGGCGGACCCGCAGAAGCGCTGGCCGATGCCCTCGGTCAGCTCTCCAACCCCGAAGTGCAGGTCGAAATCCTGCACCGCGGCGTCGGGGCCATCGCCGAAACAGACATCCTGCTCGCGAAGGCATCGGGAGCCATCATCATCGGCTTCCATGTCCGTCCCGACAACAATGCGCGCGCGGCAGCAGAGCGCGAGGGCGTAGAGATCAAGCTCTATCGCATCATCTACGAGGCGGTGGCCGATGTGAAGGCTGCGCTCGAGGGCATGTTGCGACCGGAGTCTCGCGAAGTGGTGTACGGCGAAGCGGAAGTTCGTGAAACGTTCAAGGTGGCGCGCGTCGGCACCATCGCGGGCTGCATCGTGCGCTCGGGTATCATCAACCGCAAGGGACGCGTCCGCGTCATTCGCGATGGCGTGGAAATCTACGACGGCGGCATCGCCTCACTTCGCCGCTTCAAGGACGACGTGAACGAAGTGAAGGAAGGGTACGAGTGCGGTATCGGGATCGAGAACTTCAACGACGTGAAGAACGGTGACGTCTTTGAATGCTACCGCACCGAAGAGGTGGCCCGCACGCTTGATCAGGCCGCCAAGTCCTGAGGAGGAATCATGGGCGATACGCGACGGCCTGACCGCGTCGCCGAAGCAATTCGCGAGCAGATCGCCACTTTCCTTGCGGAAGGGGCGAAGGACCCGCGAATCCGTGGATTCGTCACCGTCACGGCGGTTGAGATGACACGCGATCTTCGGCACGCCACGGTCTATGTGAGTGTGATGGGAGACGATGCCGATATTAAGGCCACGTTCGAAGGGCTTGGCAGTGTGGCGTCGCATCTGCGCTCGATGCTTGGCAAAACGTTACGCTTACGCTCGGCACCGGAGGTGCATTTCCGGGCCGACGAAAGCATTGCGCGCGCCTCACGCATCGAGCAACTGCTCGCGCAGATCAAGCATCATGAAGAAGGCGCACCCGCGCCGGTGGAGTTGTCCGTCGACGCCGCCGACGCACCGCCAGTCAACGACTGATTGCACACCGGCGCCTCCATCAGGAGGCGCCGGTGTGTTCATGTATGGTCGTCAACTCCGGATTCCTCCTCGTCGACAAGCCTGCGGGCATCACATCCCACGATGTGGTCGCGGTGGTGCGGCGCGCAGCGCGTACCAAGCGCGTGGGGCATGCCGGAACGCTTGATCCGTTTGCAACCGGTTTGCTCGTCCTCGCCGTCGGACCATGTACTCGGCTACTGCCGTACATCGCAGGAGAGCCCAAGCTGTACCAGGCGACGATTCGCTTCGGGGAGGAAATGAACACTGACGATGCCACAGGGGTCGTCACACGAACGGCGTCATGTCCCCAAGGCGCGGTGCTCGCGAATGCTCGCCATCCCGAACTCATCGCAGCGCTCGCGGCACTCACGGGCACCATGCAGCAAGTACCCCCCGCGTTCTCTGCCAAACACGTGAACGGACAGCGCGCGTACCACATGGCGCGCAAGGGGGCTGACCTCGTGCTGCCTCCGTCCACTATTCGTGTCATGGACTGGGAGTGGCTCGGTGCGGATGGCGCGGATCTGCACGTGCGTGTGACGTGCGGAGCGGGTACCTACATCCGCGCGCTCGCGCGCGACCTCGGACGGGGGCTGGACAGCGCCGCCCATTGCCACGCGCTGCGGCGCGTGGCCAGCGGCCCGGCGCACGTAGCCGACGCGGTGCCGATGTCAGCGTTGACTCCTGGCGCTATCGCCGAGGGATTGGTCGCTTTACACAATCCGCTCGGACTGCTGGAGGAGATGGCGCGGGAAGTTCTCGATGAGGAGGCTGTCCAGCAGTTGCGACACGGTCGCGCAATCACTGCGAGCCAGCGCGGTGCCCGCGCAGCGCTCGTCTGGCAGGGCAACGTGGTGGCCATGGCGCAGCGGATCGCCGGCGATCGCTGGCAGCCCAAGGTGGTGCTGCTGGGGGACGCCGCGTGAGCGATGGCTCGGTGTCGAGGCGCGACCACGTCGGCGACGGCTCGGCGGTGCAGGGACTTCCGCTCGCCGCCACTGGATCGGTTGTCACCGTCGGCACATTCGACGGCGTGCACCGCGGACACCAGGATGTGTTAGCCACGCTGGTGGCACACGCGCGCAGGGCCGGTCGCCCAAGCCTCGTGGTCACTTTCAGCCCGCACCCGCTCGAGGTCATCAATCCCGCGGCGGCGCCCCAACTGCTGACTACCCACGAGGAAAAACTCGAGGTGTTCGCCCAGAGCGGCGTATCCTACGTGGCGGTGCTCCCGTTCACGCCAGTGCTCGCAGCGTATGAAGCCGAAACCTTCGTGGACAAGGTCCTCCGCGAGCGCTTTGCCATGCACGAATTATTGGTCGGTCATGACCATGGCTTCGGCCGTGGGCGGCTGGGGGATCTCGAGGTGCTCCGTGCGCTCGGCATGGCCCGTGGCTTCGGCGTGACCGTGTTGGCGCCCGTTCATGCCGCAGCGGGCGACGTGATTTCCTCAACCGCGATCCGGAAGGCGGTGCTGGCGGGAGACCTGGACCGCGTCGCCGCAGGACTTGGACGACGGTACAGCCTGGCGGGACGCGTGGTGCGCGGTGATCAGCGGGGTCGCCAGATCGGCTATCCCACCCTCAATATTTCGCTCGGTCCGGAGCGCAAGCTGTTGCCGCCGGACGGCGTCTATGCCGTGCAGGTGCAGACCCCACAGGGGCCGTATGCAGGAATGCTCAATCTAGGGCCCCGGCCCACCTTCGGAGACCCTGGTCGTCGCATCGAGGCGCATCTCTTCGACGTGTCCCACGACTGGTATGGCGCGACGGTGCGGGTGGACTTCGTGCGCCATCTCCGCAACACCAGGGCATTCGCGGGAATTGACGATCTCCGGACGCAGCTGGCAGCGGATGAGGCACAGGCGAGGGAAAGTCTGCACGCACTGCCTACCGCAGAGCGATCGGCGCCCCTAAGTTAAGAGGCTAGGCGCATTTCGCGCCGTTTCTGGCGCCGCGCTGGGTGGCGCGCTGACATTACCTCTGGCCACCGTCATCGATGGCGAACCTGAAGTACCGCCTCCTGCTTATCGTGGGTCTTTTCGCGGCCTCCGCGTGGGCCCTGTTTCCGCGCACTGTGATCGAACGCGTGAAGCGCGATGGTGTCTTCGTGTACGACACGGTCAAGCGGGTGCCGCTCAAGCGAGGCCTGGACCTGCAGGGCGGCATGCATTTGACGCTCGAAGTGGATGAGTCGAAGCAGGCCGTCGCTGACAAATCTGAAGCAATCGATCGTGCCATGAAGGTGGTCCGGCAGCGTATCGACGAGTTCGGCGTGGCCGAACCGGTGGTGCAGAAGGCTGGAGACGACCGGATCATTGTCGAACTGCCTGGCATCGATGACGCGGAGCGCGCACAGGACGTGATACAGAAGTCCGCGTTCCTCCAGTTCCAGATCACTGACGAAGTGCAGTCGCTCGAGAAAGTCCTGCCGCGCCTGGACGACATCGCGAGAACGGCCGGTATCGGCCTCAAGGTGTCGACCCTGGCCAGCGGTGACACGGCTCAGCGTGTCGGAATGACGTCGCTGCTGACACAGCGCGGCGATACGGCCACCGACAGCGCGAAGATCGGGGCGGGCGTCACGGGCACCGATAGCGGCAAAGCCGCTCCGGCGCCTCTCGCGGGCGGTCTGTTCTCCACGAACGTGCAGCCGGGGCAGATTCCCGGACAGTACATCGTGCCCGAGGCGGCGTACTCCGCCATCGATCAGGCGCTCAACACGCAGGCTATCCGCGACGCGATGCCGCCCGGCAAGGAAATGCTCTGGGGCGTCGATTCGCTGGTGAATGGCGCGCAGCGCTTTCGCGCGCTCTACGTGCTCGATTCGCGCCCGATCATTACGGGCGAAGTGCTGACCGACGCACGGCCGTCCACCGATCCGGTGGAAGGCAACGTGGTGCAGTTCACGCTGAACAACGAAGGAGCACGCAAGTTCAAGGCGGAGACCGGCAAGCACGTGGGAGATTTCATGGCTATCGTGCTCGATGACCGTGTCGTCACCGCGCCACGCTTGAACAGCGCGATTGGTCGCAGCGGGCAGATCACGCTGGGTGGCGGTACGCTGCAAGGGGCGCAGGATCTGGCGTTGGTGCTCCGCGCTGGCGCCTTGCCCGTGCCGCTCAAGGTGGCTGAAGTGCGCAACATCGGCGCCAGCCTCGGCGAGGACTCCGTCAATCGTGGCGTCCTGGCACTGGGAATCGCGCTGCTGCTCGTGGTGGTCATCATGATCGGCTACTACCGCTTCTCGGGGATACTTGCGGTGGCCGGTTTGGCCCTCTTCCTGTTTTACACGCTGGCGATGCTCGCCGGCTTCAATGCCGTGCTCACGCTGCCCGGACTCGCGGGCTTCGTACTCTCCATCGGTATTGCCGTGGATGCCAACGTGCTGATCTTCGAGCGTATTCGCGAAGAACTCGACGCCGGCAAGTCCAATCGCCTCGCGATCGACGAGGGCTTCCGGCATGCGCTGAGCGCCATCGTGGACACGTCGGCTACGACGATCCTCTCCGGTATGGTGCTGTATCAGTACGGTTCCGGCCCGATCCGCGGGTTTGCCGTAACGCTCATCGCCGGTCTGCTTGCTTCCCTGTTCACGGCCATCTTCGTGAGCAAGACCTTCTTCATGATCTGGCTCAGCCGTTCGCGCGGCACCCAGACGTTGAGCATCTGAGGACGCCATGCTTCGCATTTTTCATCACAGCAAGTACGAGTTCGTCCGGCATTGGCGTCTCGCCGCCGGACTGACCATGGCGTTCATTCTGGCGGGCCTCGTGTCCTTCGGGATCACCGGTCCTGTGAATTACAGCATCGAGTTCACTGGTGGCACGCTCATGCAGGTCGAGTTCAAGCAGGCGCCCGACGTTGCCGTGATTCGCAGCACGCTCGATAAAGCGGGGATTACTGGAACCGAAATCCAGCAATTCGGCACCGCCACGGAATACACCATCCGGGCGCGCGATGAGAAGCAAGTCGAAGCGCAGGATGCTGGAGCCGAAGGGATATCGAAGTCCATCAGCGTCGCGTTGAATCAGCAGTTCGGTCAGGGAAACGTGAGCATCGTGCGTACTGAAGCGGTCGGCCCGAAGGTCGGGAGCGAACTGCGCGCTGGGGCGATTACCGCCATGCTGCTCGCGTCGCTCTTTACGCTCATCTACCTTGCGATCCGCTTTGACTGGCGGTTCGCGGCTGCTGCAGTGCTCTCCACCGCGCACGATATCCTGGTCACCTTCGCGTTCATCAAGATCTTCGACATTGAGGTCTCGTTGACCGTGGTCGCGGCCATTCTGACGCTGCTTGGCTATTCAGCGAACGACACGATCATCATCTTCGATCGCGTACGCGAAAATCTGAAGAAGCAGCTCAAGGGCGAATCACTCGCTGGTATTCTTGATCGCGCAATCAACGAAACGTTGCCGCGCTCGATCATGACGCACGCGACCACCTTGGCGGCTACCCTCGCGCTGTTGTTTATCGCCGGTGGAGTGATTCGTCCGTTCGCGTGGGTGATGGCCTTCGGCGTCTTTGTCGCCACGTTCTCTTCCATGTACGTCGCAGGTCCGTTGCTCCTGTGGTTCGAGTCCAAGTATCCGCGGGCGGCGTCCGAATCGCAGAGCAAGGCTATGCGGGCTGGTGCCGATGCGGCTGAGTCGGCGCGCGTGTCCAAGACCGAGCGCCTCGCGGCGCGCTGAACCGGGATTCTGTGGCGCTCTTCGCAGATAGCCACGTCCATCTCGCCGATCCCGCATTCGCCACTGAGGTGGATGCGGTGATCGAACGGGCTCGCGCCGCAGGGGCGCGGGCCCTCGTGTGTATCGGGGAGTCACCGGCTGCCGCACTCCGGGCGCAAGCGCTTGCCGCACGGTTCCCTGATCTCATCGCGCACACCTGCGGTGTGCATCCGCATGACGCCGCGTTGTGGAGTGCGGCGCGAGACAGTGAGGCAATCCGCGCCGCGGTCGCCGTTGGCGCGGTCGCGGTGGGTGAGTGCGGACTCGACTATCACTACGACACGGCGCCGCGCGATCAGCAACGCCTTGTCCTCGATGCACAGCTCGCGCTGGCCGCCGAACTCGATCGGCCCATCGTTTTGCATACGAGGGACGCCGAGGCCGACACCATGGCCATGCTGGCCAACGCCACGTCGGCTGGCGTCCGCGGTGTGCTGCACTGCTTTACGGGGTCGCACGACCTCGCGGAGGCCGGCCTCGCTGCCGGCTGGTACATCTCGCTCAGCGGGGTCGTGACCTTTCGGAGTTGGACCGACGACGCACTGGTGCGACTCATTCCCGACGATCGTCTGCTGATTGAATCCGATGCGCCGTATCTTGCGCCGGTGCCGCATCGTGGGAAGCGCAATGAGCCAGCATTGGTTGCGCGCACGTTGCAGCGGGTGGCGGCGGCGCGTGGTATGGCGGATACAGCGCTCGGCGCATGCACGTTACGGAATACGCAACGACTGTTCTCGCTCTCGTTTGGGTCCTGATCGATCCGCTCCTGCTGACATGTCGAATGATACGAACCTCTTGCCCAGCCGCTGATGTCCATCGAAACGCTCCACACTGATCATGCGCCCAAGGCGATCGGTCCGTACGCCCAGGCTGTCCGGGCGCACGGCTTCCTCTTCACCGCCGGGCAGATCCCGCTCCATCCGGACACCATGGAAGTGGTCGACGGCGATGTCACCGCACAGACGGAGCAGGTGCTGGCGAATCTCACCGCCGTGCTCAAGGCGGCTGGTGCTGATTGGTCGCACGTGGTGAAGACGACCGTGTTTCTCACCACCATGGACGACTTCGGTGCGATGAATACCGTCTACGCGCGGGTTCTGGGTGAGTCGCGTCCCGCGCGCTCCACGATTGCCGTGGCGGGGCTCCCGCGCGCAGTGCGCGTCGAAATCGAACTTGTCGCGGCTCTTCCGGCGTCATGAGGAGTACCACGGGCATGACGCGCTGCGTTCGTCCCGTGCTGCTCTACGCCCTCGCTGCCCTGATGATGGCCGTTCCGGCATCCGTCACTGCGCAGCAGGTCGATACCACCAAGTCCGTGGCCGACACAACACGGCGGACACCTGCGTCAGCCCGAGTGGTCCCCTCCGCCGCGCGCGCGCGGTTCACGCCGCCGCTGACTCCCAGGGGCGCCTTCCTGCATTCCTTGCTGCTGCCAGGATTCGGGCAGGCTCGCCTGGACCGAGGCAGTTCCGGAGCGCTCTTCGCCAGCGTGGAACTCGCGGCGTTGGTGATGATCCGACGGAGTAGCGCGGACCTTCGAGAGGCACGTCGGTTTCGGGTCGATACGCTCCCGGCAGAGTTCACGGTGTCCGGTGGCTCGCTGCAGCCGACCGGAACGCTGCTGCCGCGCTTTACCGACGACCTGATTCGGACGCGTCGGCTGCATGTGGAGGACTGGTTGGCCGCCATTGCCTTCAATCATTTGTTTTCTGCGGCCGACGCCTTCGTCTCGGCGCAACTGTGGGATGTGCCGGTGCAGATCACGGCAATGCCCACCGCGACCGGCGCGGCATTCGCTGCGACAGTCCGCTTCTAGCGTCGGCGTCTGCGGTGTCCAACGTGTTGCTGCCGTCGCAAGGCGCGATTGGTGTGTTTGACTCGGGCTTGGGTGGGCTTACTGTCGCGCGCGCGATCGTGCGGCACTTGCCCGAGGAATCCTTACTATACGTCGGTGACACGGCGCGTGTCCCGTACGGTCCGAAGAGTCCGGACACGGTGCGACGCTACGCGCAGCAAATTGGCGATTGGTTGGTGGAGCAGGGGGTTTGCTGTGTTGTGATCGCCTGCAACACCGCCACGGCGCACGCGCTGCCGGTGTTGCAGGCGTCATTACCGGTCCCGGTGATCGGTGTGGTCGAGCCTGGAGCACATGCCGCAGTCGCCGCGAGCACGACCGGGAAAATCGGGGTTATCGGTACGTCCGGGACAATCAACTCGGGGGCATACCATCGCGCGCTGCACGCGCTCGCCCCGCGCTGCACGGTGTCGACCGTCGCCGCGCCACTGCTGGTGCCGTTGGTCGAGGAGGGATGGGTCGATCATGCGGTCACCCGCCTGGTAGTGGCCGAATATCTCGAACCGTTGCGGGCGCAAACGATCGATACTCTGGTGCTCGGCTGCACACATTACCCGCTGCTCGCGCCGTTGATCGCGGAGTTCATGGGGCCGCAGGTGCGGCTGATCGACAGCGCGGACGAAACGGCACGAGCGGTCGCCGCCGTCCTCGTAATAGCGCGCGGTACCTCCGGATCGGAGGCCGTACGATCAACACCGACACGACGATTCGTCGCGTCAGATGCGCCGCAGCATTTCCTCAGACTGGGGCAGCGATTCTTTGATGCCTCGCTCCGCGAGGTCGAGCACCATGTCTTCACCTGAGTCACCGAATACTCGACGGCTGATCGTTGTCTCCTCGAGTGCGAGGTATTGATGGTCGAGATACCAGGCACCCGCATTCGCGTACCAACCGGCGCCTGCGGGTGTCAGCATCGGCACATGCGAGTGCCCGTGGACCACCAGATCCAGCTCGCTGGGTGATGCCAGCAGCCGAGTGCCGATCTCGAGGAGACCGCGCCCCTCATCGCCGGCGCGGCGGTGCCGACTGGTGTGCGACGATGCCATCGCGATGCGCGTCGAAAGATTGGGATGGAGCATGCCGAATGCGCGGATCGCCCACGAATGGCGCAACACCGTACGGAGGCGACGATACGGCGCGTCTTCCACGTCGCGCAGCCCATCGCCATGCGCCAGATGGGTGCGCCACGCGCCAATACGGCCCGTCCACGGAGCGAGGCTGTACAAGGCGCCGGTTTCTGCCTGCAGGGCTTCTCCCCCCCAGCAATCGTGATTGCCGCCGATCCAGAGCACCGGGATGCCCGTATCCTTGAGATCCGCCAAGGCGGCAAGCACTCGAAACCCCGTGCGCGGCATCGCGTGGGACCACGCGAACCAGAAGTCGAACAGATCGCCCATGAGCACCAGCGATCTGGCCTGCTCCGGCACCGCGCGCAGAAAGCGCAGCAGGGCACGCTCTGCCTCCGGTGACGCGACACCAAGATGGGCGTCGCCGATAATGCGACATGGCGTGGGAAGCGTGGCAGGGAGCACACGGGGAGTCTAACCCCGTTCGTGGGGGCTTACAAACCATCGCGTCTTGGCACCGGGCGCGGCCCTCCGCATCTTCCCACCGTGCGCCCCGCACCTCCTCCGTCCTCCCTCTCGGTACTGCGTATGTCGTACGAGTCCATTTCCGAGCTGCGCGTTCGCTACGCGGAGACTGACCAAATGGGTGTGGTCTATCACGCCAACTACCTCGTGTGGTGCGAGATCGGGCGGACCGATTTCATCCGTCGCATTGGGCGATCATACGCCGAACTCGAAGCCGAGGGTGTGCTGCTGGCAGTATCCGATGCGGCACTCCGCTTTCACGCGTCCGCGCGTTACGACGATCCCATCCGCGTCCGCACCACGCTGTCGAACATCCGGTCCCGGTCCATGGAATTTTCCTATGTCATCGAGCATGTCGAGCACAGCACCCGTCTCGTTTCGGCGACCACGACCTTGGTATCCATGAGTCGCGATGGACGGCTCACAGCGCTGCCTGTGGCGGTGCGCGATCTGCTGGAGACCGCAAGCGTGGCGGATCTCCATGCGCCGTAACCTGCCCGCCAACCTGCGAAATCGCGGCACTCTCTGGCGGCTGGGCACCCCAAAGGCCGTACTGCTCGCGTCCGCATTCGTCGCCGGTTGTGCGAGTGCCGGCTCGACGACACGCGTACCATCGGCAGTCCGTGATGTCTCACTCGATGCGCGACTGCTCGCGATGGCCGACCAGCGCCGGTCCGACACGCTCTTGCTCGACACGTTGCTGCGCGACCCCCTCGGCGCACGCCGGGCCCGCGCCGCGCTCGCCGTGGGGCAGGGACGCATCACGGCGCGCTATCCACAGGTTCGGCGGCTCCTCTTCGACGGGGATACGGCCGTGGCCGCAAACGCGGCGTACGCGCTGGGCATCGCGAAGGACACCTTATCGGTCGAGGCGTTGCACCGGGCGGTGCAGGGTGCTGCCGACGCCGTCGCGCGGGAGGCCGCCTGGTCACTTGGCGAGATCGGCGAGCCCGCGCGCGCTGCGCTACTCCGTGCGCTGCAGCCCGATGCGTCGAGCATGGCGCGTGACCCGTGGGTGCAGGCGGCGATACTGCTCGCGGCTGGGAAGTTGCGGCCGGCACCTGCCGAACTCGTCATCCCGTGGTTGCGCGATTCTCGCCACGAGGTGGTGCGGGCCGCCGCCTATGTCGTTGGGCGCAACCGGCTCACAGCGGGCGTTTCGGCGATCATCCCGCTCCAGCGCTATCCCGATGAGGAGGTGCGACAACATGTCGCACGTGCCCTTACTCGCTCGGTGGTACCGCCGGCGCAGGTGGCGGCAGCCCGCGCGGCGTTGACCGTACTTGCGCGCGACGCAAGTGAGCGCGTGCGCGTCAACGCTGCCCGCAGTCTGAGTTCGTTCGGCGCGGAGATTGAAGAGGCGTACTGGACATTGCTCGCCGATTCGGCTCCGAATGTGCGAATGGCCACCGCCGAGAGTTTGACTGTTGTGCTCGGCAGCGATGCACCGGCGTATCGACGGGCGTGGCAGATCGACACGATGTTCGCGATGCGCCGCACCGTCATGCAGGCCGCGCGTCGTGCCGGCCTCGCGCTCTTTGAAAGTGACGAGCGCGCGTGGTCGACGAATCCGGATTGGAGGTATCGGCTGGCCGCACTTGAGGCCCGATCGCGCGCGGTCACCGGTGATCGGATCAGTGTGCTACGTGAGTTCGCCACCGATGGAGACGCGCGGGTGCGCGCATCGGCGATCGGGCGTTTGCCGGCTGCGGCCACCGATCCGTCGATCATCGCGCTGGCGCAAGCGGCCAGCACTGATGATGACCTCTTGGTGCGCAGTGCCGCCGCTCGCGTGCTCGGTACGGTCCCGCCATTGCGTTCCCCGGTGGACAGCGCCGCGCGCGTCCCACGACCCGTACAAGACTACGAGCGACTGGTGCGGCAGTGGATGATTCCTGGGGCGCCCCAGCCGTTGGCGGTCATCAGCACGGAGCACGGGGATATCACGCTCAGGTTGGCCGCGCGTGAGGCGCCGTTAGTCGTCGAGGCCTTCGTCCGCCTTGCCCGCGACGGGAGTTACCGGAACTCCACCTTTCATCGGGTGGTACCCAACTTTGTCGTGCAAGACGGCGACCTCCGCGGCGACGGCACCGGACGCGCGGGCTTTGCGCTCCGCGAGAGCTTTTCACGGCGTCGCCACGAACGCGGCTGTCTCGGGCTCGCCACCTCCGGGCCGGATACCGGCGGAAGCCAGTATTACATGTGCCATGCCAGCCAGCCGCATCTTGACGGCGGCTATACCGTCTTCGGGCAGGTCGTGGAGGGTTTTGATGTGATGGACAAGCTCGTTCAGGGAGATCGCATGTTCCGGATTACGATTAAGTGACAGTGCCGGGACCGACGCATATCCGCCGATGGCGGGCCCAAGCGCGGCGATCGCTTGGGGCCGCGTTTGTCGTGGTCTGCCTGAGTACAGCCTGTGCACCGGGGGCGCGTCCGCTCACCGGTGCACCGACCACGGTCGTGCTGCCGCCGAGCGTCCTGTCGCCAGTACCGCAGGTCATGCGGTTCACCTGGCGCTATCAAGACGACACCTTCCAGGCTACAGGCGATGGGGCGGTGCGCGTGCAGGGCCCCGAGCGGGCGCGCCTCGATTTTTTCCTGGGAAACGGCATGGCCGGTGGCTTTGCGATTCTTGTGGGCAACACGCTCACCGTGCCGGGGGTGGAGCTGGTCAAGCGCCTGCTCCCGCCCGCGCCGCTCCTGTGGGCCAGCCTCGGCCGACTGGCGGTGCCAGCCACCCGCGATACGATTGCCCGCCTTGATGGCGATACCTTGCGTGTCGATCTCGGCGCCTTGCGAGGTCGCGATGCGTCCGCCGCCGATGGTCGAGCCTGGCGACTTGCCTTCGCCGGGCAGCAGCTGGCGCGGGCGGAGCGGATCGAGGATGGGCGCGTGGTCGAATGGATGACACGGGCACGCGGGGACAACGGACAGTGGCAATTGCAGTATGTTCATGAGCGGGGCAAACGTCGTCTGTCCATCGCTGTGACCGACACCATGAACGTTGAGGGATTCGATGACGGCATCTGGCGCCGACAGTAGCACCGCATCGCGTCGCGCCGCACCGAGGCAATGGGGCAGGTGGATGGCGGTGGGCGCACTGAGCATGGCGGCATCGGGGTGCTACGGCTTCTCGGGAGGCGGTGGACTGCCGAAGAATCTGCGCACTGTCGCGATTCAGCCGTTCGACAACCAAACGGCCGCCACGGAACTGCAGCGTGAGGTATTCGACCAGATTCGCAGCGTGTTGCGCGATCGGCTGAATTTGCGGGAGGCCCCGGAGTCGCGAGCGGATCTCGTGGTACGGGGCACGCTCGTGAAATACGACGTCGATTTGCCTGCTGGTGCCAGCGCCGACGGACGGCAGACCACCTCGAATCGTCGGCGTTTGCAGATCACGCTCGACGTCGAAATCATCGATCAGACCACGGGACGCACGTTGCTCAAGCGCGCGGGGCTTATGCGTGAGGGCCAGTACGCAGAGGGCGGTGAAGCCACCGGGCGCAGGAATGCCATCGAGAGCATCATGACAGATCTCGTCGAGGGAGTGCAGTCGCAGTGGTGACGGCGGCACCGCGCGCACCCGACAGCAAGGTGATGACGCGCGATGAGGCCGTCGTGTGGCGCACGGCGCAACAAGGATCAGTGGTATTCACCAACGGTGTCTTCGATCTCCTGCATCCCGGACACGTGAATGTGCTCGATACGGCCCGACGGGCAGGGGATCGTTTGGTGGTCGGCCTGAACACGGATGCATCAGTTCATCGGCTGAAGGGTCCGACGCGACCCATTCGCAGCACGGCGGAGCGCGCGGTGGTGCTCGCGGCGATGGAATCCGTCGACTGCGTGGTGGCGTTCGACGAGGACACGCCCCGTGAGTTGGTGCAGGCGCTCCTGCCCGATGTCATTGTGAAAGGCGGCGATTACGCACTGGAAACGATCGTTGGGGCAGATATCGTCACGGCGCGGGGGGGACGGGTGCTGGTGGTACCGCTCGTCGTTGGTCATTCCACTACTTCTACGGTCGAGAAACTTCGTGGCTGATGTGTTGGCAGGTGCTGATAAAGGCGCAGCGGTGATTCCCCGGATCGCAGGGCGCAGCAATGCGTCGTTGCGAACGGTCACCCTCGAACGCGGCGCGGCGTTGTACGCCGAAGGCTCGTGCCTGATTGCCTTCGGTGAGACGCGCGTGCTCTGTGCGGCCTCGGTGGAGACCGGGGTGCCGGGTTGGCGCCGTGGCAGTGGGGAAGGGTGGGTGACGGCAGAGTACGCGATGTTGCCGCGAGCCACTCGCACGCGCTCGTCGCGCGAACGGCAGCAAATCGGGGGCCGCACGCAGGAGATCCAGCGCCTGATCGGTCGTAGTGTCCGGGCGATGCTCGATGATTTCCGCTTTGGCGAGTTCACGATCAAAGTGGACTGCGATGTCTTGCAAGCCGACGGTGGCACCCGAACCGCCGCGATCACCGGTGCCTGTGTCGCGGTGCAAGACGCGTTCGAGTGGTTAGTGCGAACCGGACGGGCGTCGGTCTCGCCGGTGAAGCGCCGAGTGGCGGCGGTGAGCGTAGGAGTCGTCGATGGCGAACCCCGGTTGGATCTGGATTATGACGAGGACGTGCGGGCCGGCGTCGATATGAACGTGGTCATGAGCAGCGAAGGTCGCTTTGTCGAAGTGCAGGGCACCGGCGAGCACGGAACGTTTGCCAGAAGCGAACTCGATGGGTTGCTCGATCTGGCGGTGGCTGGCATCGGGTTGTTGGACGCGGCACAGCAGGATGCGATCGCGCGCACACTGGTCTCCGTGCAGCCACATGGACGTTGAGGAGCGTCCGCTGTTGCTGGCCACGCGCAGTGCCGGGAAGGTGCGCGAACTGTTGGCCTTGAGCGAGGCATTCGGCTGGGCCGTCGAAACATTGGCCGACGCTGGTGTGCCGGAGGACGCCACCGAAGACGCGCTGGAAGACGCCGATACGTTTGAGGGGAATGCCTTGGCCAAGGCGCGCTGGTTCGCTGCGCGAACCCACCGCGTGGTGCTCGCCGATGACTCTGGGCTCGCGGTGGACGCGCTCAGCGGTCGGCCGGGTGTGCACAGCAAGCGGTGGAGCGGTCGCGACGATCTGTCCGGGGTATTGCTCGATGCGGAGAACATGACGCTGTTGCAGCGAGAACTCACGGCCGCCGCCGATCGTGGCGCGCGAAGTCGACGGGCGCGCTATGTGTGCGCGGCCGCCTGCGTGTGGCCCGGAGGTGACGTGGTGGTTCGCGGGGAAACGGAGGGGCTCATTCTCGCGCATCCTCGAGGTGAGGGCGGATTCGGTTACGATCCGGTCTTCTTCTCGGACGACCTCGGGTGTACGTTTGCGGAAGCCTCGTTGGCCCAGAAGGCGGAAGTGAGTCATCGGGGGCGTGCGTTTCGGCAGTTGCTGCATGAGTTGTCGCGGCGGAAAGATTTCCCGTTGACCCGTTGACCGCGAGACGTCAACGGGGTAACGTATCCGACCGCTGATCTGCGGGGCGTAGCGTAGCCCGGTATCGCGCCTGCTTTGGGAGCAGGAGGTCGCCGGTTCGAATCCGGCCGCCCCGATCTCGTTAGTTGTGAACAGCGGTCGCGGAACCTCTCGGCGGAACATCAGGGGGCTCGCGACGGTGGTGGGCGCCAGTAGCTCAGGTGGATAGAGCGGCAGCCTTCTAAGCTGCGGGTCGGGGGTTCGAGTCCCTCCTGGCGCGCTTCACAGAGATTTGGTTCGCAGGTCGTGTTCATGCAGGATGTAGGCGCGCACCCTTAGCTCAATGGTAGAGCAGCTGACTCTTAATCAGTAGGTTGAAGGTTCAAGTCCTTCAGGGTGCACTCATCAGTAGGGTGTTGAAAGAGGTGGCAGTCGTGGTAGGGTTGCGGGGAAACCGCGTTTGCGGTGTCGTCGTTGCGGGTGAGGTGAAGTCTGTAGGCTGGTGGTGGTGGTGATGGTGAAAAGCCGGGGCTCACGAAGTCATTCTGGTTCGCACTGCACAACGCATCGACACGCTTTCTCGATTTCTCTGGGCCCGGCGTGGATGTCTCTGCGCCCTCTTGACGCGAACACGCGTCGACCTCGGCATACGCGTCTTCGCGATGACCGGGGTTTTTTTTGGTGGTCACGGTCGGCCGCGAGTTGGAAAGTGGGAGCGAAGATTGGGGGTTGCGCAACAACTCCCTGCAGCATAACTTCGCTTCCCCTTCACCGGTTTGTCACGATGTCGCAGCAATGCTGACACGATGACGAAACGTCGGGTGGTGATGTGACCGGTCGATCGGGCTCTTTGAAGCGTCGAAACGAGGTTGCCGAGCCCACTTGACACGGCGAACTCAGCTGGTGATACTGTAAGTCTGCCGCCGAAACGCGGCGCAAAAAAGTTTGTAAGTCGAGTAGCCGCAAGCGGTTACTCTGTGGATAGCAGGAGCTGTTTGACAACTGATGGTAAGATCGAGAGATAGGTAGGGCGGTGTCGGTGACCTGTCGTTTCTTCAGGGCGGCAGCGAGACATGACTGATGATTTTTGTGATT